>JAZKHB010000014.1:89625-152182 GCA_040385585.1 Pseudomonadota bacterium
AGGCTCGGGGCGAGGAATTGCTGGAGCAGGTGGAAGACATCGTCGCCATCAGCGGCAAGGCCAAGGTCAACCTGATCGGCCACAGCCACGGCGGCCCCACCATCCGCTACGTCGCCGCCGTCAGACCGCAGCTGATCGCTTCGGCCACCAGCGTCGGCGCGCCGCACAAGGGCTCGGCCACCGCCGACTTCATTCGCCAGGTACCGCCCGGTTCTGCCGGTGAAGTGCTGCTGGCCGGCATAGTCAACGGTCTGGGCAGCCTGATCAATTTCCTCTCCGGCAGCAGCAGCACCTCGCCGCAGAACGCCCTGGGCAGCCTGGAGTCGCTCAACAGCGTCGGGGCGGCCGCGTTCAACGCCAAATACCCCCAGGCCATTCCCACCAGCGCCTGCGGCGAAGGCGCCTACAGCGTCAACGGCGTGCGCTACTACTCCTGGAGCGGCACCAGCCCATTGACCAACTTCCTCGATGTCAGCGACCTGCTGACCGGCGCCGCGTCCCTGACCTTCAACGGTGAAGCCAACGACGGCCTGGTGGGCCGCTGCAGCTCGCATATGGGCAAGGTGATCCGCGACAATTACCGCATGAACCACCTTGACGAGGTCAACCAGACCTTCGGCCTGACCAGCCTGTTCGAGACCGACCCCGTTACGGTCTACCGCCAGCACGCCAACCGCCTGAAGAACGACGGTCTGTAAGGCTGCGCCGGGGCCTGCGGGCCCCGACGTCCTGGCGAATCAAGCCTTTACCCAGTGAATACCCCGTGAAAAAGCTTCTGTTGCTCGCCCCCCTGCCCTTCGCCGCTTGCCTGGCCCTGCTGCTGTACCTGGAGCCCCGGGACAGTGCGGCACCCATGCCCTCCGCATTACCGGATTCGACAACCGCGACCGCGACTCAAGCCTTATCCAGCGCCACGACCGCCTCAGTCCCGGCGCCCCGGCCGGCGATCGCCCCCCTGCCGCGCTCGTTCGACGGCACCCAGGTCGATGGCCGCTTTCGCCTGGATGCCGCGGGCAACCTGCTTGTCACGGAGGATATCCGCCGGATATTCGATTATTTTCTCAGCACCCTCGGCGAGGAACCGCTGAAAACCAGCGTGAAACGACTCGAGGCTTATATCGCCAGCCAGCTGCAGCAGCCGGCAGCGGGCCAGGCCCTGCTTCTGCTGGAGCAGTACCTGAGCTACAAACGGGAGCTGGTGCTGCTCGAGCGCGACCTGCCGCAGATCAACAGCCTGGACATCCTGCGCCAGCGCGAAGCCGCCGTGCACGCCCTGCGGGCCCGGCTATTCGGCACCGACGCGCACCAGGCCTTCTTCGCCCAGGAGGAAGGTTACAACCGCTTCAGCCTGGAGCGCCTGGCCATCCAGCAGGATCCCGGCCTGGATGCGGCGGCCAAAGCCGAAGCGGTCGACCGCCTGCGCGACAGCCTGCCCGCCGAACTGCAGGACAGCCTTCTGCCGCAACTGCAGGCCGAACTGCGCAGCCAGACCGCCCTGTTGCAGGCCCAGGGGGGCGGGCCGAGCCAGATTCGCGCTCTGCGCCAGCAACTGGTCGGCGCCCAGGCCACCGAGCGCCTCGAAGCCTTGGACAGCCAGCGCAGCAGCTGGAAGCGACGCATCGCCCAGTACCACCAGGACAAGGCGCAGATCGAGGCGAACCCGGGGCTGAGCCCGAGCGACAAGGCCAGCGCCATCAGCGTGCTGGCCGCCGAACGCTTCGACGAGCGCGAACGCCTGCGCCTGGAAGCCGCCCAGGAACTGGCCACCGCCCGCGCACCCAAAAGCCCCTGAACGAAAAAAGGCCCGCTCGAGGCAGGCCTTCGCAACCGTTCGGTGATCAGCCGGCCAGACGGCCGTCCAGGGACAGCTTGCCGGCGCCTTCGATCACCAGGGCCAGGGTAATGGCCAGCAGCGCCAGGGCGAACTCGTAGCCGTTCGCGCTCATAAAGAAACCATTGGCCCAGTGCACGCTGAAGATCGCCACCAGCATGGTCACCGCCAGGGCCGCCGCCGCCGGACGTACCAGCAGGCCGACGATCAGCGCCAGGCCCCCGAAGAACTCGGCACTGCCGGACAGCAGCGCCAGCTGATAGCCGGGGGTCAGTCCGATGCTCTCCATCCACTGGCCGACACCTTCCAGACCGTAGCCACCGAACCAGCCGAACAGTTTCTGCGCGCCGTGGGCGGCGAACGTCAGGCCAGCGATCACGCGCAACAGGGTCAGGCCGTAGCCGGCGCGGGTCGAAACAACAGTATTGATCAGGGTGTTCATCTGCAGCGGTCCTTATTGATCGGTCGATAAAGCTAGCTTAGATCATTAATAAGATAATAAAACCGCAAATAAACGCTAATTTATATCGAATTTATAGATCACTTGCGGGCATTCAGCGTGCGCCCGCCCAACTCCAGTTGCTGCCGCTCACGGTCGTAGGCCAGGTAGTACTTGTTCACGCTGTTGACGTAGCTGACCACGCCCATGCCGAGCTGCTCCATGGCGATGCGCTCGACCTGAAAGAACCATTGATTGGCATTCAAGCCCCGCCTGCGGGCCTCGGCCCGCAGGCTCTGCACCCGTTGCGGCCCCAGGTTGTAGGCGGCCAGCACGAAGGCCAGACGCTCACGCTCGTTGAGCTGGGCACTGGCGAAATACATGCGCCGGATCGACGCCAGGTAACGGGCGCTGGCCTGCACATTGTTCTCCAGGCCCTGGATATTAGCGACCCCGACACTGCGCGCCGCCGCCGGGGTGATCTGCATCAGTCCGGTTGCCCCGCCGGCCCCCCGGGCCGCCGGATTGAGGGTCGATTCCTTGTAGGCCAACGCGGCCAGGGTCAGCCAATCGAAGCCTTGTTGTTCCCCGTGGCGTTGCAGCACCCCGCGTACCTTTTCCAGACGCTGGCGCTCGGCTCTTCCAAGCGGATTGTGCACCCGGTACAGCCGACGGTAGACCCGCTGGAACACCGCATCCTGATCGTCTGGGCTGCGGTAGTCATTGAGGAAGCGGTCGATGCTGGCCCGCAGCATGGGCGCGTCGCGGCTGACGAACCAACTCAGGTCGCCATCGTTGGCCAGCACCAGGTTGCGGTCGAGGCGCAATTTGGGCATGACCTTGGCCCAGCGCTCGGCAATGGGCAGTTCGACGGCGGTAAAGGGCAGGATGCCGGCCTGGACCATCTCGAGCACGTCCTCCACCGCCAGACTGGGGTCCACCCATTCGATGCCGATCGGCGCCAGCTTGCGCGCGGCCAGCTGGCTATTGATCCCGACCAGGGCCGCGGCCGCGGCACTGCCCGCCGGCAAGGCCAGGCTGCGCCCGGACAACTGCTCCAGTCGCGCATAGGTGCGGTTACCCTTGCGCCCCACGAACACCAGCGGCACATCGCTGCGGATCGCGCGGCTGGCACTGACCTTGTGTTCACCGCGCACCGTCAGCAGTTCGCCCGGCGCGACCAGATCGCCTTCACCGCGCAGCAAGGCACCGAGCAGCTGGTCCTTGGCGGTGGGGATGATTTTCAGGACCAGGCGGCGGCCATCGCGGGCGTTGCGGTTCAGGTACTGCTCGAAGGCCCGCAGGCGATGGTATTCCACGCCGATGGCCTGGCCCTTGACCTCGCCCGAGCTGTTGCGACTCTGGTTCACCAGGATGCGCAGCACGCCGCTGGCGCGGATCTGCGCCAGATCCCGGGCCACGGCCGGCTGGGCTTCTGGCGGCCCGGTCAAGCGCGCCGCCGCCGGCAGCGGCACGAGCAGGCAGCCTATCAGCAGCACCCGCGCCGCCACGGCAGCACCCAGGCCGGGCGCGCGCGCAAAAGAGCGGGAGTGACCTGAAAGGACTGCCCGAATCCACCGCTGCAGGCTGCAAACGCAGCTTAACTTGTTGTAGTTATTGATATTATTGATAAACAAGAGGCTCTGTTATGCTGCCCGCCGGACACGCGAGGTAGCACCATGCAGCTCATCGACATCGGCGTCAATCTGACACACGCAAGCTTCGACCAAAAGCATGACGCCGTGCTCGAACGCGCCCGAGCCGCCGGCGTCTGCCAATTGGTGCTGACCGGCACCAGCCTGGCCGGCAGCGAGCAAGCCTTGCGGCTGTGTCGCCAACTGGACGAAAGCGCCACCCGCCTGTTCAGCACGGCCGGCGTTCACCCCCACGACGCCAGCAGCTGGAACAGCGACAGCACGGCCGTGCTGCGCGCCTTGCTGGGCGAACCCGAAGTGCGCGCGGTGGGCGAATGCGGGCTGGATTTCGACCGCGACTTCTCCCCGCGTCCGCAGCAGGAAAAAGCCCTGGAAGCCCAACTGGCCCTCGCGGTGGAGCTGCAGCTGCCGGTGTTCCTGCATGCGCGCGAGGCCGACCGGCGCCTACTGGAGATATTGCGCGACTACCGTGACCAGCTGCCGGCGGCGGTGGTGCATTGCTTTACCGCGGACAAGCGCGCGCTGTTCGCCTACCTCGATCAAGACCTGCATATCGGCCTGACCGGTTGGATCTGCGACGAGCGCCGCGGCACCCACCTGCAGCCCCTGGTGCGCGAAATTCCCCAGGGCCGGCTGATGCTGGAAAGCGATGCCCCCTTTCTGCTGCCCCGGACCCTGCGGCCCAAGCCGAAAAACGGGCGTAACGAGCCGGCTTTCCTGCCCGAGGTGCTGCGCGAGGTGGCCCTGCACCGTGGCGAAAGCCTCGAGTGCCTGGCGGCCCACAGCACGACCTGTGCCCGGCAATTCTTCGATCTGCCGATCCTGCTCGAAAGCGACCAGCCGACCGAGGACCGGTAGCGTCGCGACCCAGCCTTGATATGAGTCAAGAGGTCTGGCCGTCGGCCGCAGAACAATAGCGGCCTATTGCCAGACCACGAAGCCCTCACTTATGGGCAGCTGGATTCGCGATTTTTTGCTGAAATATAAGTTCTGGGCCGTCAACGCCGTGGCCTTCGTCACCACCGTGCTGCTGGTGCTCCTTGCCTTGCACCTTGAGCGTCAGGTGCGGATGGACGCGGCCCAGGCCAGCGCCCAGGCACAGTGGCTGAGCGCCCGGCCCAGCGATCAGGCCATGCCCAAGGGGCTGCAGCTGTTGGCATTCGCCACCGGCGACATTCCGCGCCTGGCGGATAACCAGAACGCAGCCTAGAGCCATGCCCGTGGCTGGGTCGCCCTGACGGCCCTGGCCGGCGAACTGAACAGGGCCATTCGCCAGCTCAAGCTCTGAACGGCGCGGCATGGCCTAGGACCTGGTGACACTACCCGCACGGCCGAGCCAAAATCGGGACCTGAAGCGATGTTGACGCCAGACCCGGCACGAGACGCGACTCCGGGTGATTCACAACGAGCAGTGAGTAATCATCTATCGCATCAAAACAGATCCGGCCTGCGGGTGCCTGTTAGCCGAACACCGCGACGGTCTGCCGGCTAAGCGCCAGTAATTGTCCGTCGGCGGTCCACAGGGTCGCGGCGATATGCCCGTAACCGTCCTGGGCATGCTCGATCACCGCGCGGTACTGGCACCAGTCCAGGGTGGTCAAGGCCGGCGTGGGCTGTACGAACTCGATGGTCCAGGTCAGCGAGCTTCCAGGCGCCGGTTTTTTCAGATGGGCCAGCACCACCGGCGGCCAGGCATCGACCAGGGCCAGCAAGTGCGCCTCGTCCACCGGCTGGGCGACCTGGCCGTCGACCGGGCGCAGGCGCACCCAGCCGCCCATTTCACGCGCGGTATTACCGGTAAAAGGCATTCCGCCCTCGGCCCAGCGCATGGCCAGGAAACGCGTGAACTCCGGGGTTACCCCGGGGATATACGGCAGTTCCTGGCAGTGTTCGGCCGGGGTGATCGCGGGTGCCGGCTCGGCCAACACCCGCACCACCGACTCGCGAGGCGCGCCGAAGCTGCCCTGTACCAGGGTCACCACCTGGCCGTTCTGCAGCGCCCGGCCCTGTACCTGACTGACCGCCTTGCCCTCGCGCAGCACCTGGGCCTCCAGGCTCACCGCAGTGTCCACCGCCAGGGGACCGACAAAGGTGATGGCCAGTGAACGCACCGGTCGCCCGGCGGGCACCTGGGCGGCCATCGCCTCGTACACCAGGGCCGCCGCCAGCCCGCCGAAACCGGCGCGGCCCTGCCCCCACTGCGCCGGCACTGTCACGACGCCGGGTGTGGTACGCGCCGCCTGCAACAACTCTAAAAAAGTCATGTCTGTCTCGCGAGCGAAAAGAATGGGGTGATCTTAGGGGATAGCGTCGAGGCCGCCAAAGGCCGATCAGGCCAAGCGTGCGGCGCAAACGGCCTTTGCCGAGCGAACCAGGCGGCTCAGAGCCTGGCCCGGGTCCAGCGCCAGGGCAAGGCACGGCGCAGCTGACGCAGCAACGGGCGCAAATCGCCCGGCGAGCCGGAGCGACCAGCGTAGCGCTGGGCCTCGAACGCTTCGGCGAAGGCGCGAATGGGGCCGGCCTGGGCCGGCAGGGCCCGCGCCGCACGCACGGCAAAGGCCCGCGCGCCCTCTCCCGCAGCACGCTGCAGGCCCTGGCGCGCCAATAGCCGCTCGAAGCGCGTAAAGACCCGTTGCTGCGCATCGCGCTCGCGGCGCCAGGGCTTGAACAACACCAAGGCCAGCAGTCCCAGTAGCAGGCTCGCGCCTCCGAGCAGTACGCCGGCCAGCACGCGCAGGTCGAGGCCGCCGAACCAGCGCTGGAACACCGCCAATTGTTGCTCGGCCTGATAGCCCAGCACCCAGCGCTCCCAGCTGTAGTTGAGGTTTTCCCAGCTCAGGCGCAGCTGGTTCAGCCAGCCCAGGTGACGATAGCGCAGCGGCGAAAAAGGCGAATCCTGCAGAAAGCTCTGTTCCTCCGCCAGGGCCTGCTCCAGTCCTTGCTCGATGCGCTCGGGGGCAACCTGATACGTCGGATCGACACTGATCCAACCGGCCCCCGGCTGCCAGTACTCGACCCAGCCATGGGCATCGAACTGGCGCACCTGGACATAGTTGCCGGCCGGATTCAATTCCCCGCCCTGATAGCCCATGACCACCCGGGCCGGAATACCGGCGGCACGCAGGACAAAGGTCATGGCCCCGGCGTAATGGGCGCAGAAGCCGCGACGGGTGTCGAACAGGAAACCGTCGATGCTGTCGGCGTCCAGCACCGGTGGCTTGAGGGTATAGACGAAGGGCTCGCGGTTGAAATGCTGCAGCAGCGCGGCGACCAGCGCCTGCGGCGCGGGGTACTGCGCCTTGAGTTCGGCCGCCCAGGCGCGGCTGCGCGGGTCGCCCCGCTCGGGCAGCTGCAAGGCGCCGCGCAGGATTATGTCCGGCGCCTGGGGCTGGCGCAGGGCCTGGGGCCAGGAGCTGACCTGGTAGCTCAGCACCCGATCCACGGGACGTTCGCGTTCCAGGCGAAAATCGCTCATCTGCCGGCTGCGCTCCAGGCTGGTTTCGGCCACATCCAGGGCAAACAGCCAGGGCCGCTCGCTGGGCTGCATGACGATGCTGTAGCTAATCACCTCGCCGCGCTTCTCCCAGACCGGCGCAAGGGGAAAATGCGCCGCACTGGACTGCGACCAACGCCGTCCGTCGAACCGCTCCAGGGTCAGGGCTCGCCAGTACAGGGCACTGCGCGGCGGTACCTCCCCCTGGAAACTGGCGCGAAAGGCCAGTTCGGCTGACTGACTCAGCTCGGCGATATCTCCCGGCGCCATGCTGTCGGACAGCCCACTGATCCCCTTGTTATTGGGAATGGGCAATGACCACAGGGGGCCCATGCGGGGGAAAAACACGAACAGCAGAAGCATCAGGGGCAGCGCCTGCAGCATCAAGGCGCCACTTAGGCGCAGGGTAGGCCAGGGCCGCGCGGCAAAGCCGCTTTGCTGCAGGCCGATCAACGCCGCCAGCAGCACGGCGACCGGCAGCAGGCTGAACAGCGCCATGGGCATGCTGTCGTCGAACAGGTAGGCGGTGACCACCGCGAAGAAGCCGAGAAAGACCAGCACCAGGGCATCGCGCCGGGTGCGCATTTCCACCAGTTTCAGCACGAAGGCGGCAATCAGCAGCACCACGCCGGCATCCAGCCCGATCAGGCTACCCCGGGACAGAAACACCCCGCTCCCGGCCAGCAGTGCCAGGCCGGCCTTGACCCAGGCGGTGGGGTAGCCGGCGCGCATGCGAAAGATCTGGATACGCCACGCCGCGCAGCCCAGCCACAGCGGGATTATCCACAGCGGCAAGTGGATCAGGTGCGGAAGGATCACCAGCACCTGGGCCACCAGTAGCCAGATCAGGGCGATGCGCGGGATGGGCTGGACCGCGCTCATGACGTTTGCCCGAACAGCGCCAGGGCACGCAGGCAGGCCTCGCGGTGGGGCTCGCCGCTCTCGGCGGCCAGGCGCAGGCCGGGCAGGTGCAGGGCGAAAGGCTGTTGGCGCTCGGACAGCTGCAGCACCCAGTGGCAGAGCAGCGACAGGCGCGCTTCCGAGTCGCCACCCAAGGCCTCGAAATCCAGGCACAGGTCGCGCCCGATCAGGGCGGCAAAATCCTTGACCAGCAGGCCCTGACCACGGGAATAGGCTTTCCAGTGCAGGCGCCGCTTGGAGTCACCCGCCTGGTAGGTCCTGAGCCCCTGGAAATCATCGACGCCGGGGCCGAACACCTGCACGCCCTCCTCTTCGTCCTCGCGTCCGCCCCTGCTCACCGGCAAGTCGCCCGGCAAGGGCCGCGGATACACCAGCAGCGCCTGCTGCAGATCGACCCAGCTCCAGGCCACCAGAAAACCCAGGGGAAAACGACTCTCCACCTTCACCCGGCCCGGGCGCAGCCAGCCGCGTCGGTTCGCCGGCAGGCTCAGCTCGCATTCGATCTGGCCCTGCTCCGGCACATCCACGGACTCCAGCTCGGCCGGCGGCCAGCCCAGGGCGATGGCCTGGTGGGCACGCCCGACGCTTTCCAGGCGCAGGCGAAAACGCGCCTGCTCGCCAACAAATACCGCCCCGCCACCGCCGGCCTTGAGGATCAACCCGGCCAGGTTGCGGTAGGTGTGCAGAATGGCCAGGATAAACACCGAAGCCAACAGAAAGGTCAGGCCGTAGGCCAGGCTGTTCTGGTAGTTGATGGCCGCCAGCAGCATGAGTATCAGGGCCACGGCAAATGCCAGGCCGACCCGCGTGGGAATGATAAAGATCCGGCGTTGGGTCAGCTGGACCTGGGCGGCCGCGGGTATGCGTCGATTCAGCCAACGGCTCCAGCGCGTCTGGAACAGGGCCCTCAACATGGCAGGCGGCCCGTAGCGGCGCAGCGGCCTGCGCCATGCCCCATCGTCGTCAAAGCGCCGGCACCTCGCGCAGCAACCACTGCACCAGCGAGCCGCCGCCATGCCCGGCCGGGTCCGCGCGCTCGCGCAACCGATGACCGACCACGGCCGGCAGCACCACCTGCACATCCTCCGGGATCACATAGTCGCGCCCGGCCATAAAGGCCCAGGCCCGGGCGGCCGCCAGCAGGGCAAGACTGGCCCGCGGCGACAGACCGCAGGCGAACTGCGGCTGGCTGCGGGTGGCGTCCACCAAACGCAGCACATAATCCACCAGGGCATCACTGGCACGCACCAGGGGAATCTGCGCCTGAATGGCCAGCAGCTCGCCCGGCGCCAGCATCGGCTCCAGGCGCGGCAGCAAATTGCGCCGCGCCTCGCCGAGCAGCAGGGCCTTTTCCGCGGCCCTGCCCGGATAGCCCAGGGAGAGGCGCATCAGGAAACGGTCCAGTTGGGACTCCGGCAAGGCGAAGGTGCCGCCCTGGCTGACCGGGTTCTGGGTGGCGATCACGAAGAACGGCTCGGGCAGTGGCCGGGTGGCGCCCTCAATGGTCACCTGGCCCTCCTCCATGGCCTCCAACAGCGCGCTCTGGCTCTTGGGCGTGGCGCGGTTGATCTCGTCGGCCAGCACCAGCTCGGCAAAGATCGGCCCGGGGTGGAAGACGAACAATCCGCTGTCCTTGTCGAACACCGAGGTGCCGAGAATGTCGCCGGGCAGCAGGTCGGAAGTGAACTGGATGCGCTGAAAGCTCAGGCCCAGCACCTTGGCCAGGGCATGGCTGAGGGTGGTCTTGCCCATACCGGGCAGGTCTTCGATCAGCAGGTGACCACGGGCCAGCAGGCAACTCAGGGCCAGGCGCACCTGGGGTTCCTTGCCGAGCAGCACCTGGTTGACGGCGTGCAGAACGGCATCCAATTTCGTGCGCATGGCGCTCTCCTCAAGACAGGGGCACGATGCTACTGCGGCGCAGCGCGACGGCATAGCCTCGGTAACCTTTGCTGACGAAACTTGTGAACTGGCCGCCCCCTCTTGTATTGATCCAAGCCACGAATTGGCAGGAGCAGAAGGCCTAGGCGGGCGCCCTGTTTCTACCAGGAGAATGCCAAGGACAGGCTCAGCGATTGGCATGCCCGCAGCGCGCAACACAGCCTGCAGCAACTCGACAGTACCGAAAGCAGCCTGCGTGCAGGCTCGTGACGGCGTGCCGCGGTAGCGGACCGCTCAAAGGCCTGCTGTTGCAGTCTCACATCTGCTGCTGGCGCTGCCGCAGTGGCCGTTCACCGCCTGGGCACCGGTCACGGCGCTGCCGCACTCGCCTGGGGCCGCTGCCTGCTGGTCGAGCTTGGACTGTGGTCGCTGATCGAGGTGGAGAAATGGTTGGTTCGACGCTTCGGCGGTTAGCCGGCGTGGCCGCTTACAGGCGAAAATGTCCGACCATCGCTTGCAGTTCGCGACCCAGATCGGCGAGTTGGGCGCTCGAAGCGGCGGAGGCCTGCATGGCCGTCGCCGATTGATCGGAGATAGCGCGAATGGAAGTCACGCTGCGATTGATCTCCTCGGCCACCGCGGTCTGCTCTTCCGCCGCCGCGGCGATTTGCTGGTTCATCTCGAAAATCAAGGTCACCGCCGCGGCGATATCGGCCAACGCGCCCTCCGTCTGATTGGCGTCGGTTACCGCCTGGTCCACTCGCGTGCCTATTTGGCGCATCGCGTCCACCGAACGCCGCGCGCCATCGCGCAGCAGCGTCACCAGCCCTTCGATTTCCGTGGTGGACTGCTGCGTGCGCCTGGCCAGTGCGCGCACCTCGTCGGCCACCACGGCGAAGCCTCGCCCTTGATCGCCCGCCCTGGCCGCTTCTATTGCCGCATTCAGGGCCAGTAGGTTGGTCTGTTCGGCAACGCTCTTGATCACATCCAGAATCGCCTCGATCCGCTGCGTGTCCTGGCTCAAGCGCTCGACACTCTGGGTGGTGCCGGTCATCGCCAGCGCCAGCTGATTGATGCGCGCCAATGTCTGACGCACCACCGCGCCGCCAATGCCGACGCACTCCTCGGCGCGCCCGGTCGAGCTTGCCGCCGCCTCGGCGTTACGCGCGACCTCATGCACGGTGGCGGTCATTTCGCTCATGGCGGTGGCGACCTGCTCGGTCTCCTCTTTCTGACTATCGACCCCTTGGCGGGTCTGTTCGGTAACCGTCGCCAGTGCCTGGGCTGAAGTGGAAAGCTGAATCACACCGGCCTGCAGCCGACCGACCATGCTGCGCAAGTTGCTGGACATCTCCTGCATCGCGGCGAACAACTGGCCAATTTCATCGCTGCGCCGCACCTCGATCTGCGTGCTCAGATCGCCGACGGCAATCAGTCTGGCCTGCGCGGTTACCTGCTTCAACGGACGTACGATCAGCAGGGTGATCAACACCGTGGCCAGCAAGCCGATCACCATTGCCAATACACTGGCAACCAGGATCAACCCGGTACCGCGCTGCAATTGCTGCTGCATGTGCGTCTTTTGCAGGGCATAGGCCTGATCGACCCGCTCGAGAATCGCCGCGGCCTGCTCGACCAGATGGCCATGTTCCCGGCGCTGCTGCACCAACAGGCCGGTGTACTCCTGCAGCCGCTGACTGAAGGAATCGACATTGCCGATCACTTCGACCAGAACCGAGGCATAACCGGGGTCGTTCATCGCATCGCGCAACTCGGCCGCGAGCTTTTGCGCGTCGCTGGCTTCGCGAATGTCCTCCTGGCTCGCCTCCCCGGTGCTGCGGCTGTGCTCGAGGCGCGCGCGGGCCTGACCGAGCGCCTGCAGCAACAGCTGGTACACCCGACCAATCTGCCCGGCCTGGACAACCGAGTCGGCGCCATCGACGCCCTGGCTGCTCTTGAGCAGATCAAGACCATCTTCCGCCAGCCCATCCTTGAGTAGATCGAGGCTATTGGCCGCGCTGACGACCAGCCAATTGGCTGCATCCAGCGACAGGCTCATGTTATCGGTGAGGTCGGCATAGCGATCGAACGCGAGGGTGTATTGCGCGAGCAGCGCCTCGACCTGGCTGAGGGCCTCGCCTTCGCTGGCTGGCAACTCGGCCTTCAGCGATTCGCTGTCTTGCAGGATGACCTGCGCCTGCGCATGCAACTGCTCGCGCTGTTGCTTGTCGCCCGTGAGGGAGAACGCCTGCTCGACCTGGCGCAGCTGCAGAACCTGGGTATTGATGGCGCTCATCCGTTCAAGCAAAGCGGTGCGCGCGCCCACTTCATGCAACGCGGAAAAACCGCTGGCGGCGACCACCAGGGTCAGCGCCAGCACCACGCCAAAACCGAGCATCAACTTGGTTGCCGTGCTCAAACTGGCCATACGCCGCTGCATCGCATCCCACATAGGCTCTCCCGTCCCGCATCGCTCACCGTGAAACGACAACATAGGAGGGCAAGGCTACTGGCGGCAAGCCAGCAGCGCGATGGTGGAGTTTTTAGCTATGTGGACGTCGTTTTACCCCCGGAGGGCAACCCGATCGCTATTGGAACAACCCTTAGCTGGGCCGTTGAAAAACGTTGGCGAGGCAGCCAGCGCAAGGCAAGGCGCCCCCGACAAAAACAGGCGAGAAAGCGGAGTTTACGAGTTGTAAATGAGCATTTTGAGCCTGTTTTTAACGCAGCGATGGCAACGCAGGTAGTTTTTCAACAGCCTGCTAGCTGGGCCGTTGCAGGTGGAAGCGTTGTTGGGTGCGACTGTAGGCCGTCCCGCCGAGACGCCCGACCAGATCCAGCTTGCCGGCATCGATGCGCCCCTGAGCGTCGAGCACCCGGTCGTCGATATGCGCCAGCAGGATCTCGGCGAAGATCAGGTGGCAGCTGGGCGCATCCGCCGGATAAGGCTGTACCTGGGCCAGGCGGCACTCGAAGGCCACCGGCGCGTCCAGCACCCGCGGTGGGCGAACCCGCAGCGAGGCCTGGCTGGCAATGCCGCAGTGCTCGAACTCGCTGACGCCATGGGGCAGCGTGGCCGAGGTGGCATTCATGGCCTCGGCCTGGGCGGCCGAGACCAGTTGGATCACCAGCTCGCCGGTGGCCTGCACATTGCGCAGGCTGTCCTTCAGGCCGCCGTCGCTGCGCAGGCCGACATTTACCATCAGGGTCGGCGGTGCGTCGCTGATCACCTGGAAGAAGCTGAACGGCGCCAGGTTGGCCACCCCCTCGGCCGACAGGGTCGAGACCCAGGCAATGGGCCGGGGCGTCACCGTGGCGGTCATCCAGTGGTAGGCATCCCGTGGGCTTAACGTGGTGAAATCCAGCTGCATGGCGCGCTCCGCGTCCAATTCGGACGGCGAGTATGCCATCGCAGCGGCTAACCGCGTGGCGCAAACGCCGGGGCCGGTTTAACCAACCCCGCAGGTCATCAACGACCGGCGCGGGACTCGCGGATATAGAAGCGGGCTTTTTCAGCCTTGCTCGCGCAACCCCGGAAGGCTTCGAATTGCTGCTGGGTCTTGGCCCCGGTCAGCAGCGACAGGGCCTTGGAATAGCTGACGGTGCCGGCAAAACCTTCGACCTTGGCGATATCCAGCTCGCGCCAGGCGCTGTCGAGCTGATTGGCGCAGCTGGCGCGGTAGTCCGTGCGACCGGCACAACCGGCCAGTACCAGGGCCAGCATGGGCAATACAATCCAGGTTTTCATCGGTAACGCTCCTCGGTAAAAGCAAGACTGCGGCGTCAAAAGGAATATTAAGACGCCATTAGTCGGCATTAGTGCCTGGAGGGCCGAAATCGGCCGAACGCCGCCGCCTCCCGGGACCGCTATTGCAGTTCGAGCAGCGCTGCGGCGAGGCGTTGCATCTCGACGGCCGAAGTCGTCAGGGCGGGCGTGATGCGGATGCATGGGCCGCAGGCCCGGGTGTCGCGCACCACGGTAAAAATCCCCTGCTCAAGGCGCAGACGCTCGGCCATGGCCCGCTGGTCGGCATGCCGGGTAAAGCGCAGCGAGGTAATGCCGCAATAGGAGCCCGGCTCGTCGGGCGTCAGCACCTCGATACCGGCGCAGCCGCGTACGGCCTCTACCCACAGATCGCGCAGGTAACGCAGCCGCGCGCCTTTGACGGCCGCGCCGCCCAGGGCGAGGTGTTCCTGCAGGGCCATGGGCAGGGTCAGCAGCGCCGGAATATTCGCCGTGCCATAGGGCGCGCGGCCGCGAATATCATCGGCCGGGTAGCGGCTATCCCCCATATCAGGGGCGATCCGGGCCAGGTGCCGTGGGTCGATATGGATAAAGCCCAGGGTCAGCGGGGCGCCCAGCCATTTGTGCAGATTGAAACCGGCAAAGGGCACTCCCAGCCCCGCCAGGGAAAAATCCAGCTGACCCAGAGCATGGGCACCGTCCAGAATCAGGTCGATACCCCGGGCCGCGGCTTCGGCGGCGATAGCCTGCACCGGCAGCACCAGGCCGGTGCGGTGGCTGACATGGGTCAGGGCCATCAGCTTGAGCCGCGGGTGCGCGTCGAACGTTTCGCGGTAGCTGGCCAGCAGGCTGGCCGCGCTGGCCGGATGCCGATGCGCCAGGCTGACCCGTTCGACGCCGCGGCTGCCCACCAGCCAGTCCATGGCGCTCTGCACGCTGTCGTATTCCAGATCGCTGACCAGTACCTGATCGCCGGGCTGCAGAGCGGTGTAATTGCGGATCAGCGCCTGCAGGGACTCGGAGGCGCCACGGGTCAGGGCGATGCTGTCGGCAGGTACCCCGAGGTGCGCCGCCAGCGTCTGGCGGATGTGCTCGAGCTCATCCGTATCGAAGCACTCGCGCACGTACCGGGAACCGCCGCGGTTGACCCGCTCGATCTGCCGCACGTACTCGGCCTGCACGCTGCGGGTCATGCGCCCAAAATAGCCATTCTCCAGATTGAGCAGCGGCCCCGGGTCCTGCTCGTAGTCCTGGGCGATAGCGGCCCAGAAATCTTCGTCGCGGGCCAGAATGTCCGGCGCGCGCGTCGCCAACGGCCCGCGGCTATCGGTATACGGCATGGCGATTGATCCTCCGGTGAAGACATTTGCAGGATGAGCCGATGCAGCCGCGTCAGACCTGGCCGCGCTGGCGCAGGTACTCCAGCACCGCGCCCTGCTCACCGGCGAACTCGATGCGCGAGGCCTTGCTGTCGCGTTGGTAGGCGTACATGGGGTCGTAGTATTCGTTGAGCAGCGCCTGGATCCAGCCACGGTGCAGCTCCACCTGGCCGCTGCGCGCCTGTTCGGCCAGGGCCTGCTCCATCAGGACCGCCAGGCGCTGGTAACGCTCGCCGCCCAGGCGCTTGAGGATATTGCTCAGGCTCTGTTGCAGGCGCTCGGCGAACAGGGCAAAGCCGGTTTCCGCGCCTTCGACGGCCAGGGTCTCGGCGCACAGCTTGACCACATAATCCTCGAGGATACGCCCCACCCGGCTGTCCAGGCTGTCCTCCAGCCACACCAGGGGATAGCCCTGCATGCCCTGGTACAGGTCCAGCGGCAGGGAGCAGCGGCCGATGATGCGACCTTCGTCTTCCAGCACGAATCGGGACATACCGACCGCGCGCTTTTTCAGGATGTCCACGGCCAGCGCGTTCTCGAAGGCGATCTGCGGGGGCTGCGGCGTGGCGCGCTTGCCGAAGCTGGAACCGCGGTGATTGGCATGGCCTTCCAGGTCCAGGCTGTTGTCCAGCTGGGCGACCACCTCGGTCTTGCCGGTACCGGTCAGCCCGCCCACCAATACGAAGTCGCACTGCGTCACCGCCTGCTCGGTGGTCGCCAGCAAAAAGCTGCGCATGGCCTTGTAGCCACCGACCACCCGCGGGTAATCGATGCCCGCCTCGCGCTTGAGCCACTGTTGGACGATCTGCGAGCGCAGGCCACCGCGAAAGCAGTACAGGTACCCCTCGGGATGGGCCTTGGCGAACGCGGCCCAGGCCTCGAGGCGCGCGGCCTTGGTCGCGCCCGAAACCAACTGGTGGCCCAGTTCGATGGCGGCCTGCTGGCCCTTGCGCTTGTAGCAGGTGCCGACCTGCTCGCGCTCGCTGTCGCTCATCAGCGGCAGGCTGCACACGCCGGGGAAGGCGCCCTTGGCGAACTCCACCGGGGCGCGCATGTCCATCATCGGGATGTCGTTGAGGAACAGCTCGCGGTACTGCTGGGTGTCATCGCGCATCAGACCACCTCGACGGCGTAACGCTGTCGCGCCTGCAGTTGGCCGATGGGCGCCAGTTCCAGGCCCAGCTCGGCGGCCACCGCCAGAAACTCCGCCTCGCCCTCGGGCGCGACCGCCACCAGCAGGCCGCCGCTGGTCTGCGGGTCGCACAGCAGCAGCTTGTGCAGGGCCTGCAGCGGGGCGATCTTCTCGCCATAGCTGTCGAAATTGCGCAGGGTGCCGCCGGGCACGCAGCCGCGCTCCAGGTAGTACTCGACCCCGGGCAGAGACGGCACCGCGGCGAACTCCAGGCGCGCGGTCAGCTGGCTGCCATCGGCCATTTCCACCAGGTGGCCGAGCAGACCGAAGCCGGTGACATCGGTCATGGCCATGACCCCGGCCAGCTTGCCGAAACGGCTGCCGGGGGTGTTCAGGGTGCACATCCAGTCCCGCGCCCGACCGATGTCCTCGGGACGCAGCTTGGCCTGCTTCTCCGCCGTAGTGAAAATGCCGATACCCAGGGGCTTGGTCAGGTAGAGCCGGCAGCCTGCGGTGGCCCTGTCGTTGCGCTTAATATGGCGTTTTTGCACCACCCCGGTGACGGCCAGGCCGAAGATCGGCTCCGGCGCGTCGATGGAGTGCCCACCGGCCAGGGGAATCCCCGCTTGGTCGCAGATGGCCCGGCCGCCGGCGATCACCTCGCGGGCGATTTCCGGGGCCAGCACATTGACCGGCCAGCCGAGAATGGCGATGGCCATCAGCGGGTCGCCGCCCATGGCGTAGATGTCGCTGATGGCGTTGGTGGCGGCGATCCGGCCGAAGTCGAAAGGGTCATCGACGATGGGCATGAAGAAATCGGTGGTGGAGACCACCCCGCGCTCGTCGTCCAGGGCGTAGACCGCCGCATCGTCGCGCGAAGCGTTGCCGACCCAGAGCTTGGGGTCCAGGTGCTGAGCCCCGCTGCCGGCCAGGATCACGTCCAGGACCTTGGGCGATATCTTGCAACCACAGCCCGCGCCGTGGCTGTACTGGGTCAGACGTATGGGTTCGCTCATCGCTAGGTTTCTCTCGGAATTCGACAACAGCCGGCGATTCTAGCAAAACCCGGCCTTGGCGCTTGCCCGACTCGCGCGTATGGTCACGCCAAACGACCTGGGCTTGACACGAGGATGGAACCCATGAGCAAACGAATAGCCCTGGTCCTGGGTTCGGGCGGCGCCCGCGGCTATGCCCATATCGGCGTGATCGAGGAACTGGAGGCCCGCGGTTACGACATCGCCTGCATCGCCGGCTGCTCCATGGGCGCCGTGGTGGGCGGTATCTATGCCGCCGGCAAGCTGGCGCACTACCGGCAGTGGATCGAGAGCCTGGACTACCTGGACGTGTTGCGCCTGGTCGACGTCAGCTTTCGCCTGGGCGCCATCCGTGGCGAAAAAGTCTTCGGGCAGATTCGCGAGATCGTCGGCGAACTGAATATCGAGGACCTGCGCATTCCTTACACGGCGGTCGCCACCGACCTGACCAACCAGCAGGAAATCTGGTTCCAGGAGGGCTGCCTGCACCAGGCCATGCGCGCCTCGGCGGCGATTCCCAGCCTCTTTACCCCGGTGATGCAGGGCAACCGCATGCTGGTCGACGGCGGCTTGCTCAACCCCCTGCCCATCGTGCCGGTGGTCGCCAGCCACTGCGACCTGATCATCGCGGTCAACCTCAACTCCACCAGCCACAAGCACTACAGCCTGCCAGTCATCGAGCGCCCCGCCGCCTTCAAGGGCCGTTTCGACCTGCTGATGAACTCCCTCGGCGCGCGCCTGCCGTTTCGCCGCAAGGACGGCGACAGCGGCGAAGTGGCGCTGCTGGAGGCACGTATCGGCAGCCTGGCGCCCGACCCCTGGCTGGACGAAACCCCGCACACCCGACTGGCAGCCGTGGACAGCGAAGCCGCGCCACGCTCGGCCAGCGGTTCGGTGGTCATCGACGCGGTGGGCCCCGCCTCGCTGCTGGACCTGATCAACCAGAGCTTCGAGGTCATGCAGACCTCCCTGGCCCAATACAAGATCGCCGGCTACCCGCCGGATGTCCTGATCAACGTCCCCAAGCGGGTGTGCCGCTTCTTCGAATTCTACAAGGCCCCGGAACTGATCCAGCTGGGCCGGCAGATTGCCCGCGACACCCTGGACAAGTACGAGGCGCAGAACAGCTGAGCGAGGGGTTTCAGAACACCGACCAGCCGATGCGCGCCGAGAGCTTTTCCAACGCGGCCATGCCCGCCAGTGAATTGCCTGAAGGGTTCAGCTCCGGCGACCAGACGCAAACCGTGAACTGCTCCGGGACCACCGCGATGATCCCGCCGCCCACCCCGCTCTTACCCGGCAAACCGACGCGGAAGGCGAAGTTGCCAGCCTCGTCGTACAGGCCGCTGGTGGCCATTAACGCGTTGACCTGCTTGACCTGACGGGCGCTCAGGACCTGCTCGCCGCTGTGCAGGCAATGGCCCTGGTTGGCGAGAAAGCTGAAGGCCCGAGCCAGATCGGCACAGCTCATGCGCAGCGCGCAATGGTGGAAATAGCTGCGCAGTACCGCTTCCACATCGTTATGGAAATTGCCGAAGGCCTGCATCAGGTACGCCATGGCCGCGTTGCGCGCGCGGTACTGGTATTCGGAATTGGCGACCTGCTCGTCCGAGTTCAGCTGCGGGTTGCCGCTCAGGCGCCGGACGAAATCACGCAGCGACTGGGCCGGCGAGGCGAAACGCGACTGGTTGATGTCGCAGATCACCAGGGCCCCGGCATTGATAAAGGGATTGCGCGGAATGCCGCGCTCCAGTTCCAGCTGCACCAGGGAATTGAACGGCTGGCCGGACGGCTCATGACCCAGGCGCTGCCAGATGTCCTCGCCGGAATGCTGAATGGCCTGCACCAGGCTGAAGACCTTGGAAATGCTCTGGATGGAGAACGGCAGCGCACCGTCGCCCGCGCAGTACAACTCGCCGTCGTTGCTGTACACGGCAATACCCAGCTGCGCCGCCGGCACCTTGGCCAGCGCCGGAATGTAATCGGCCACCTTGCCCTGGCCCAGGAGCGGACGGACCTCGTCCAGAATCTCGTTCAACAGTTGCTGCATGACATCCCTACCCGCACCGACGCGGCGAAGTACCGCACTACCGGACCTAGACGCCAAGTAGTGGAACGGCATCACAGCGACCTGGCATCCGCACCGCGGACAGCGCCTCCCATGGACCCACGATCGCAGGAAAATCGGCCACGAAAAAGCCCAGGAGCCGAGGGGCGATTGCCACCCCCCGGCGCCTGGGCCTGGTACCTAAGACCGATTATCCAGCTGGATTATTCAGCCTCTTCAGCCTCTTCAGTCTCCTCGTAGGACTCGCCTTCCGCTTCTTCCTCTGCACCGGTCATGCCACCGGCACCGCCCGGGACCATGCCCATGGCCATGGCGAGGAATTCCTCGACCGGCATTTTGCGGCCGTTGAAGTCGACCTGGCCGGCGGCGTAGTTCAGGTTGGCGACGATATCGCTGCCCTCGAGGGTGGCCATTTGCATGCCAACCGCCATTCCGCCGGCCATTTCAGCCATTTGCTCGGCTTCAGCTTGTGCCGCCGCTGGGTCGCCGCTGGGCTCGAAGGTGTCCTTGAGCAGCATGACGTCCTTGATCATTGCCTTGGACACCACCAGGCGCGCATCCAGGCTCGCGAGGCCTTCCATCAGCAGCGCCTGGGGCGGCAGCTCATAGGAGCTCGGCTTGCTCAGGCCCACCGACAGGTTGAAACGGCTTTCGCCATTGGCGGTTTTCAGCGTCAGGGTATCCAGCGCCACCACCGGCTTGCCGGCCAGCAGGGTGCCCAGTGTGGTCTCCAGCTGGGCCTTCTGCTCGGCGCTCAGGTCGAAGTCGGGGTTGTTAGCGTCGAAGGTGGATGCGTCGATATTGGTCAGCATCTCCTTGTACAGATCGACCAGGGCCTTGACCGCTGTGATGTCCAGGTTCTTCGCGCTGTAGCCCATTTTCAGGGAGCCGATGTCCTTGCCCGCGTAGCTGATCATGCCGGTGTCGTAGGTCGTGCTGCCGAATACGCCTTCGGCGTTTTCACCCAGGTTGCCCTTGATCGCAACGTCCTTGACCACGACGGGTTGCTGCTCGGGCGCCAGTACGTTGATCAGCTTGAGCGAAACCGCGCTGCTGCCCAGGCCCAGGCCGGATTTGCCCTCTTTGGTATCGCTTGCCAGGTTCAGCCCCTGGAACTCGATACGCAGGTTGTCCTTGCCGACCAGGGTCAGGCTGTCCATGTTGCCGTCGACCTTGGCGGCTTTCATGTCCTGACTGCCTTCGAAGTCCATGTCCAGACCGGAAAAGGTCAGGGTCATATCCGCTTCGGTAAACTCCAGCGGCAGGAATTGCAGGTTACCGCTGACGTCCTTGTTGTAACCCAGGCTGCTTTGACCGACCAGCGGCGACTGGCCTTTGGCCAAAGCGAACCACTTCTCGACCAGCGGAGAGGGTTCCAGTGCAAAGGTGCTTTTGGCCATGACCGGCATCAGCTGCAACTTGGCCACGCGCGACACTGGGAAAGGACCGTGCTCGATATGGTCGACGAACAGCAGCTCGCCATCGACCGGCGTTTTGTCTGCGCCCACTGCGCCTACGACCTTGAGGCGGTAGCGCGCGGTACTGGTAAACAGGCCTTTCTCGAAAGAAACCAGTTCCATCGAAGGCGTGATGCCGGTGCCCGGCAACAGGGCTTTCAAGGCTTCATTGCTCTCGGCGATCGAGGTCTTGAGAAACGGTTCCAGCTGGTTGCCGGTGTACCAGGCACCTGCCGTACCGACCACCCCAGCGGCCACAACCAGGCCAACAGCAATCCCTACTGACTTTTTCATAACGAGACTCTAATGATTTTTAGTTAAGTGTGTGCAGCGCTTAGTACTCAGCCGAGTTTATCCTCGGAGACAGGTGCGGGTCCGTGACCGGCAACCCAGTCGGTGATCAGGCTGTAGGCCACGGCCAACAAGGTAGGTCCGAGAAACAGGCCCATAAAGCCAAATGCCAGAATCCCGCCGAAGACCCCCAGCAATACAACCACCAGCGGCAAGTTGCCGCCGCGGCTGATCAGGTAGGGCTTGAGCACATTATCCACGCCGCTGATTATAAACATGCCCCAGACGCCGAGGAATATCGAAAGGCCATAATCGCCTTGCCAAAACAACCAGACGGTAGCCGGAATCCAGACCAGCGGTGGTCCCATGGGAACCAGGCTGAGGATAAAGGTGAGGATACCCAGCACCAGCGCGCCGGGTACGCCAGCGATCATGAAACCGATCAGGCCCAACACGCCTTGGGCGGCGGCGGTGCCGATCACCCCGTTGACCACCCGGCTTACGGTACCGGACACCAGGGCCAGGTAATGCTCGGCCCGTTCGCCGATCAGGCGCTGCAACAGGCCCAGTACAAAAGCCGCCAGGCGCGGGCCATCGCGGTAGAAGAAGAACACCAGCACCAGGCTCAGCGCCAGTTCCAGCATGCCGCCACCGATCTGCGCGCTGCGCGCCAGCAACCAGTTACCGACCTGCCCCAGGTAAGGCCGGACCGCGGCAAACAGGGCCGCGCCCTGCTGGTCGACGGTTTCCCACCAGCCTACCAACCGCTCGCCCACCAGGGGAATGCCAGCCAACCAGCTCGGCGGCGTCGGCAGTCCGTCGACCTGCACCGTCTTGAGGAACACCGTGACATCGCGGACATGGTCGGCCAGGTTGAACCCCAGCCACACCAGGGGCCCGGCGATCAGCACTATCCAGACCAGGGTGAGCAAGGCGGCCGCGGCCGTTTCTCGACCCTTTAGCCAACGCGTCAGCAGACGCATCAAGGGCCAGCTGGCGAAGGCCAGCACCGCTGCCCAGAACAGCGCCGAGACGAACGGCGCCAACACCCAGAGGCAGGCACCCAGCAGCGCCAGTAGCAGAATCTGAGCCAGCAAACGATCGTTATTGAACATCGAGCGGTTCCACGAGTAAGAGACGCTGGCCAAGCCAGACCTTCACATTCGAATCGGGCGAATCGTACAGCCTATTGCCCGGACGCAAACGCCTCTTTCACTGGCGCAGCACTTCCACGCGCAGACCCGATGATTGCCCGGCCGTCTCCAGTTCCAGCCGCCCGGCGCGGATGCCCTGCTCGATCAGCGCTTCGCGCCAGGCCTGTGCCCTGGGCCCGGAGAGACTGATACGCAGGCTGCTGTCCTGCATCAGGCTGCGCCCCAGCAACGTGCTCCAGGCCTCGGTAGGCTCGTCCTGCGTGGGCAGCTTCAGCTCGCCGCTGCTGCGCAACTGACGCAGCAGGGTCGCCGGGGTCGGCAGGATATCGCCCAACGGCGCGTCGGCGACCAGATGCTCGACATGCAGGTAGCCCTGTCGATTGCCCCGGGTGATGCTGTAAAGCGCCAGCAACTGGTTCTCCCGCGGCGGGGCCAGGCGCAGCAACGCATAAGCCTGCTGATCATCGACCCCGTAGAGTCGGGCCTGACCGAACACCGTGTTGGCCCACAGGCTGCTGGAGCCGCACTCGCGGCCCTGGCACCAATAGAGCAGCTGGGCATCCTGAGCCTGCAGGTCTTGCCGCGCGTGGTTGAACACGTGGGTCGCGTCGCTGGTGCGCGGCAACCCATAGGTCAGGATCGTCAGCGGCCCCTGGGCAGCCACCTGCCGCTCATAGCGCACGTGATCACTGATGCGGCGGATCGAACCTTGCGGGTAGACCCGTTCCTGGACGGCGACTTCGCGAAAATCGACGATCTGCGCCTGGGGGAAACGCGGCAGGAACTCCAGATCACGACTGCCCGGCATATCGGCGGCACCGACAGCGACACTGGCCAACAGCAGCCCGGCAACGAGTACGACTGTTTTCATGGGGCCACTCACCGCATCAGCATGCGTTGGGCGGAGGTTACCAGCTTCTCGCTGTCCTCCAGGCGTCCGGGCACCTGAAGGCCCCGTTGCACGGCGGGACGCGCATCGAGTGCGGCGAGCCAGCGCTGCAGCTGGGGCAGGCCCTCGACAGAAACCCCAGCCCAGTCATGCACCCGTACCCAGGGGTAGGTGGCGATATCGGCGATGCTGTAATCGCCCGCCAGGTACTCGACTTCGCCCAGGCGTCGCTCCAGCACCTCGTAGAGGCGACGGGTCTCGTTCTGATAGCGTGCGATAGGCCCCTGGAGTTTTTCCGGATAGTAGCGAAAAAACACATTGGCCTGGCCCTGCATGGGGCCGACCCCGCCCATCTGGAACATCAGCCACTGGATCACGCGGGAGCGGCCCTTGGCGTCCGCAGGCATCAGCTGGCCGGTCTGCTCGGCCAGGTAGAGCAGGATCGCGCCGGATTCGAACACGGCAAAATCATCATTGCCCCGGTCGACAATGGCCGGAATCCGGCCATTGGGATTGATCTGCAGAAAGGCCGGGGCCTTCTGCTCCTGTCGGTCGAAACTCAGGGCCTGCACGCTATAGGGCAGGCCCAGTTCTTCGAGGGCGATGGACACCTTGTGGCCGTTGGGGGTCGCGGCGGTATACAGGTCGATCATGCGGTGCAGTTCCTTGGCGTAGCACTGACAATTCATCCAGCCTGTGCAGTTGGTCCGATCAAGTCAAGGCGCTGCGAAAAACCGATTGAAACAGTCTGCTACCGACTGTGCGCCGACTTCCTCGTCCAGATGCAGGTGATGCCCGCCGGCCAGGGCCTGTACCGCGAAGGGCAGATTGGCCAGCAAGGCCGCGGCACTGGGTTGTGCGAGCAACAGACCGTGCTCGGCCAGCACCAAGCTGACCGGACAACTCAGCCGCCGTACGAACGCCTGGGCATGGGCCGTGGTCAGGCGCAGGGGCGAAGGCAGGGTCAAGCGGCTGTCGGTGCGCCAGGTATAGCCGCCCGGCACCGGCATCAGGCCGCGCTGGGCCAGCAGCTCGGCGGCTTCGCGGCTTACCGCGCCCACTCCCTTCATCCGCGCCTTCACCGCCTGCTCGACCTGGGCATACACCGGTTTGTGCTTGCCGGCCAGGGCCAGGTGCGCGTTTAGCGCCTCGCCCAGCTTGTCCGGCGCCGTATCCGCCTCGCCGGTAAAAGGCATCAGGCCGTCGATCAAGGCCAGGCGCTCGATTCGCTCCGGCAAGGCCGCCGCCAGCAACACCGAGACGATAGCGCCCATGGAATGGCCGAGCAGGGAGAAACGCTGCCAGCCGAACTGCTCGGCCACCAGCAACACATCCAGGGCATAGTCCCAGATCGCGTAGCCGGCTCCAGCCGGACGATGCTCGGAGTGGCCATGGCCGGCGAAATCCAGGGCCACGATGCGCAGTCCCGTCAGCTTGGGCGCCAGGCGGGCAAAGCTGGCGGCGTTGTCCAGCCAGCCATGCAAGGCAATCACCGGCGTGCCGTCCTCCGGACCATACAGGTGGGCCGCCAGCTCGATATGCGGCAGGCTCAGGCGCACTTCCTCGAAAGCCCGGCTCATGCGCAGGCCTCCTGGCGGCCGTCCCAGCGGGCGAACAGGCTTTTGAGCAAGTCGGCGGTGGCCTGGGGGCGTTCCAGGGGAAACATATGGCCACCAGGCAGGGTCAGGTATTCGCCACGCGGCACCCGACGTACCAAATGGGCATGGTGCGGCAGCACCACCCGGCTGTGCCGGCCGCGCACCATGGCCAGAGGCACCTCGAGCTGTTGCGGCCGCCCCGGACTGGTATGCGGTACGCTGCGGTAGATACTGATTTCGGTGGCCGGGTCGAAACGCAGGCGCAGCCCCTCGCCATCGCCGTGCAGGCCGGCGGTGACATAGGCCTCCAGGCAGTCCGGATCGAAACGGCGAAACAGCGCCTTGCCGGCAAAATAGCGACGCGCCTCGTCCAGATCGGCGAACCGCTCGCGGCGCCCCACCGTCCGGCCGGCCGGGGTAATGCGGTCGATAAAGCCGAAGCGCTTGGCCGCGCGGATCACCCATTTATCCGCCCGGGTCAGCACCGGCGAGTCGAGCATCACCACGCCGCGGTACAGCTCCGGGTGCAGCAAGGCGGCATGGTAATGCAGCACTCCGCCCAGGGAATGGCCGACGCCCCAGACAGGCTCGTCCAGGGCCTGCAGGTGATGCAGCAGTTCGTCGACCAGGTTGCCCCAGTTGTCGTCCACCGGGAAACGCGGATCATGGCCGTGCTGCGTCAGGTGCTGCACCCGGTAGTCGGGCGCCAGGGCATCGAACAATTTGCCGTAGGTCGCCGATGGAAACCCGTTGGCGTGGGCGAAGAACAGCGCTTGCGACATAACGGCCACCTTGAAGAGATCAGCAGCGAGTGTGCGCAAAGGCGCCCGTTGCAACAACCTCTGTAACCGACATGGATCAGGCCGATACGGCCACGCTTATAGCGATGGCGCGCCGCGCTGTCGCGGCCACAGCGTCTCAGGCCTTGGCCGGCATCTGCCCCAGGGGCACGATGGCCATGGTCAGACGCGATATGCAGCTGGGCTTGCCGTCGTCCCCGCTCAGGCGGATGTCCCAGACATGGGTGGTGCGGCCCAGGTGCACGGCCCGTGCCACGGCCGTGACCCGGCCGCTGCGCAGCCCGCGCAGGTGGTTGGCGTTGACCTCCAGTCCGACGCAGTAATACTGGCTGCTGTCGATGCACAGGTGGCTGGCGGTGGAGCCCAGGGTTTCTGCCAACACCACCGAGGCGCCGCCATGCAACAGGCCATAGGGCTGATGGGTACGGGCATCGACCACCATGCTGGCGGTCAGGGACTCGTCGTCGAAGGCCTCGAAACGAATATCCAGCTGCTCGCCGATGGTGTTGCGCATAAACCCGTTGAGCTGCTGCAAATCCGGTGTGCTGCGCCATAGGCCCATTGCCGTTCTCCTTTATTGGTTCATGAGGGTCGCGTGCCAGGCGGCAGACCGGTCTGCCAAGCGGTGGCTAACCTCAATCATGCCAGAGCACGGCGTCCCGGTGGTTGCTCCAGGCCTCGAAATGCGCACCGTAAGCGGCCTCCACCACCGCACGCTTGATCTTCAGGGTCGGCGTCAGAAAACCGTTGTCCACCGCCCAGGCCTCTTGGACCAGCACCAGCCCCGACAGGCGCTCGTGCTTGTCCAGCGCGGCATTGACCTCTTGCAGCAGCTTGAGCAGGCTGGCATCCAGTTCGGCACGCCCTCCGCGAGCGGCGTCCTGGCGGGCCGCCTCGGACAGCACGCACAGGGCCAGGGGTTGCGGCATGCCGTCGCCGATGACGCAGACCTGCTCGATGCGCGCATGCTCGCCCAGGCGGTTTTCGATGGGTGCCGGGGCCACGTATTTGCCCTTGCTGGTCTTGAAGATCTCCTTGATCCGTCCAGTCAGGCGCAGGTTGCCCTCGGCGTCCTGTTCGCCCTTGTCGCCGGTGCGCAGGTAACCGTCTTCGGTCAGGGTTTCGGCGGTCTTTTCCAGGTCCTTGTAATAACCCTGCATGGTCGCCCGGCTGCGCACCAGTACCTCGCCCTGCTCGCTGATGCGCACCTCGACATCGGGGCTGGCGTGACCGATCCAGCCGGTGCGTTGTTGACCCGGGCGACACACATGGGAGTAACCGCAGTTCTCGGTCATGCCGTAGACCTCCAGCACATCCAGGCCCAGGCGCCGGTACCACAGCAACAGCGCCTCGGGCACCGGCGCCGCGCCGCACAGGGCATAGCGCACGGCATCCAGCCCCAGGGCGACGAGCAGCCGACGACCAATGATCGGTCCCAGCACGGGCAGCTTGAGCATCAGGTCCAGACGGCTGGCCGAGGTCTTGGCGTAGACCCCCATCTGGAATTTGCTCCAGATACGCGGCACCCCGAACATCACGGTTGGGCGCGCCCGCTTCAGGTCGACCAGAAAGGTCTCAAGGCTCTCGGCAAAATACACCGTCTGGCCGCCATAGAGCGAGGACAGCTCGACGAACATGCGCTCGGCCACATGGCACAGCGGCAGGTAGGACAGTACCCGGTCGTCTTCGCCCACACCGAACAGCTGCTTGCCACGGCTGGCGGCGAAACCCAGGTTGGCAAAGCTGTGCATCACGCCTTTCGGAACGCCGGTGGTGCCGGAGGTATAGATGATAGTGGCCAACTGCTCGGCCGCCCTCGATGGATTGTCGCGGATCGGCGTGCAGGCCAGCAGATCGCTCCAGGCGAAATCGAAGGCCCCTTCCGGGTGCAACGGCAAGGCGATGGTGCGCAGCCCCTGCGGCAAGCCGCCGGCCATGGTCGGCCACTCGTCCAGCTTGCCGACAAAGGCCAGGCACGCCTCGGAATGCAACAGCACCTGGCGCGCCGACTCGGCGGTCAGGTTCGGGTACAACGGCACCGAAATATGCCCGGCCATCCAGATCGCCAGGTCGGCAATGATCCAGTGCGCGCAATTCTTCGAAATCAGGGCAATGCGACTGCCCGCGGGCAGTTCCTGGCTGCGCAGCCAGTTGGCGGCGCGACGGGCCTGGTCGCCGACCTCGGACCAGCTCAATTCCTGCAACCGACCGCCGCCCAGCGGCTGGACCAGGTAGACCTTGTCCGGATGGCGTACTTCGCGGGCGTAGAAGATTTCGAGCGGCAACGAGGCGGCATCGATCACGGGCGGACTCCTTTTGACAGCGCTGTTTTTATTGTTGGGGTAGGCCCGCGCACGAGCAAACCAAGCACTTGCTTGGTTAATATTCCACGGCGCCGCGGTCGGCGCAAGTGCGACGCTGCCACGCGCCAGGCCAAGGCCGACCGGCCCGCCTCTAGGCTCGACGTGGTTGATTGAGGCGAAAGCCATAAACGAAAGGAAAGGAACTGCAACAGCGCGGCCGGGGCTCAGACCGAGGGATGGTACAAGCCCCGCAAATTCATCAGCCCGGCAAAGGGCATCTCACCTTCCAGCTCGGCCAGGCTGGCGGTGTGCATCGGCACGGGAGACTGTCGGTGACCGTGCAGCAGTATGCCCACCAGTTGCCCCACCAAGGGCTGATGGGTGACCAGCAGTACCGAAGCGCCGCCGCGCTTGTCCAGCTGGCGTAGCACTTGGCGCGGATCGCTGTCCGGGGTCAGCCAGGGCACCGTCTCGATGGCCCCGGCAAAGCCCAGGACCTGCCTGACCAGCTCGGCGGTCTGCTGAGCGCGCACATAAGGGCTGACCAGTATCGCCGTCAGGTCCTGGCCCTGGAGCCGTGCCGCGCTGTGCTGGACCTCCTGACGCCCATGGGGTGTCAGGGCGCGTGCAGCGTCGCTGGACGCCTGAAATTCCGACTCGGCCTCGCCGTGACGCAGCAGCCAGAGCTTCACAGGCGCGGTTCTTCGTCCCGCACCGGGTGCGGCGCTGGCGGCACGCTGTGGGGCGTTTCACCCTGGGGCGGGCGCGGGATGGGCCAGTCGGCGAATGGCCAGGGCTTCTCGTCGCTGTTGAAGGTGCCGAAACGGCCGATCTGTGCCAGGTATTGACAGAGGCTGTCGCCGAAGCTCAGCAGGCTAGGGCCGGGCGCGCCGTAGAACAATCTATAACCCAGCTGCAGCAGTACCACACCCGCCAGCACCAACTCGGCCAACTGCCAGACCAGGGCGAACAACAGCATCCAGAGGATGCGCAGGCCGAGGGATTCGTGCTGCGGTGTGGGATCACTCATCAGAAAACTCTCCTTTATGGCTGGATAAAACGGGATGCCTACGCGCAGCGCAGCGCAACCTCCCGGTGTAGTGCGTCTGGACCGCCCCTCAAAAACCGGTGGCGGGAATGAAATCCACGTCGGTTTTGGGCTCGGCCCGCATCAGGGCCTCGATTACCTGGGCCAGGGTACGCCCTTCGAACAAGATGGCATGCAAACCGGCGACCAGGGGCATATAGACCTGCAGCGCTTCGGCCTTGGCCTTGAGGACCTTAAGGGTATTGACCCCTTCGGCCACCTCACCGGTGCGCGTCACGGCAGCCTCGAGGCTAAGCCCCTCGCCCAGGGCGAAGCCCACCTGGTAGTTACGGCTCTTGGCCGAGGAGCAGGTGACGATCAGGTCGCCGACCCCCGCCAGCCCGAGAAAGGTCATGGGATTGGCGCCCAGGTGCACCGCGAAGCGGGTCATTTCCGCCAGGGCGCGGGTAATCAGCATGCTCTTGGTGTTCTCGCCCATCTGCAGGGCCACGGCCATGCCGGCAATAATGGCGTAGACGTTTTTCAGCGCCCCGCCCAGCTCCACACCGAACCGGTCGGCACTGGCATAGACACGAAAGGTGCGGCCATGCAGCGCGACCTGCACCTGCTGACACAGGGCCTCGTCCTCGCTGGCGATGACCGTGGCGGTCAGGGCATGCTCGGCCACTTCCCGGGCCAGGTTCGGCCCGGACAGCACACCAATCCGCGCCTTGGGGGCGATTTCTTCGAGGATCTGGCTCATCAGCTTGAAGCTCTGGGCCTCGATGCCCTTGGTCAAACTGACCAGCAACTTGCCGGCCAGGCGCTCGGCCAGGGGTTGCAGCACGCTGCGCAGGGCACTGGAGGGCAATGCGACGAACACCAGCTCGCAGGCCTGCAGGGTGGCCTGCAGATCGGTGGTCGGGGCCACCGCGGGATGGATCTTGATCCCCTTGAGGTAGCGCGGATTCTCCCGGCGGCTACGGATCGCCTCGGCCTGCTCTGGATCACGCATCCATTGATGCACGCTCTGACCGTTTTCGGCCAGCAGATTGGCGATCGCGGTACCGAAGCTGCCGCCGCCGAGCACCGCAATGGGAAGCTGTTCAGTCATGACCGATCCGCTGTGAAGACGAGTGCCGCATTATAGGGGGCCACTGGCCGACGAACAGTAGCTGGGGCGGCTAATTCGTGGCGGGCACGCGCCATTGATACAGAAAATCGGAAAAAGGTCCGCGCTTGAGCCGCCCACGACTGGCAAAGTGCTGCGGCTCAGTTAACATGCCGGTCCTCCACTCGTGAACACGGCGGCTGTTTGCCCATGAGTCTGCGCACGCTATTGCCCTCGACCCTGCTCGCCCTGCTGGGCGCTGCGCCTGTGCTGGCCGATGACCTGTTCGTCGACGAGCAGGCATTGCCCCAAGTGCTGACCGCTACCCGGCTTAAACAGGCCCCAGCCGCTGTGCCGGGCAGCATCACGGTACTCGACAGTGCCCTGATCCGGGCCAGCGGCGCCCGTGACATCCCCGAGCTGTTGCGCCTGGTGCCCGGCATGATGATCGGCTACCGCAACGGCAACCAGGCCACCGCCAATTACCATGGCAGCAACGTCACCGAGGCGCGGCGCCTGCAGGTACTGGTCGATGGGCGCTCGGTATACCGCCCGGGCCTGGCCAGCGTGGACTGGAGCGATATCCCGGTGGCCCTCGAGGACATCGAGCGCATCGAAGTGTTTCGCGGGCCGAACACCGTCAGTTACGGCGCCAATGCCCTGATGGGCGTGATCAATATCCTCACCCGTCGCCCGGCCGACAGTCAGGGCACCCGGCTGAAAACCACCCAGGGCCAGAACGGCATCCAGGATTGGTATGCCAGTCAGGGTCTGGCCTGGGACGACAGCCATATGCGCCTGTCGTTGTCGGGGATGGCCGACGACGGTTTCGACCGCACGGCCCAGGGCGACGACTACCGAGACAGCCGACGCTTGAACCGCTTCAACCTGTCCACCAGTCACGCCTTGAGCGATGTCCAGCACCTAGAATGGCAATTGGCGGCCAAGGAAGGCAGCAATCAACGGCCCGACAGCTACCAGTCGTTTTTCGGCATCCGGGTACCGGGCGCGCGCAATTCCGACCAGAAAGCCAATGATTACGCCGGGTCCGCCCGCTGGACTTTGGACCTCAATCCCGATCACAGCCTGCAAGTGCAACTGCAGGCCCAGCACTGGGAACGCGAGCAGCAATGGCAGGCCTGCGAGGCCGCCATCGCCTTCAGCCCGCAACTGGGTCAACTCTATGACCTCTCCCCCACCTACACCGAGCAGCTGCTGCGCAATATCCGCCAAGGGCGCCTGCGCCCGCCGCCCGGCAGCGCGCAGCAGCAGGACATAGCCAATGCAGTGCTGGGCCAGGTGCTCGCCGGCGGTGCGCAACCGGTATGCGGCGATATCAATCAGAATATTCAGGAAACCCGCTACGACCTGGAGCTGCAGGACACTTACAGTCTCTCCGACAGCCTGCGTCTGGTCAGTGGCCTGAGCTACCGCTACGACAAGGCCAAGTCCGAGACCTTTCTCAATGGGACCCTGGACAATTCGCTGTGGCGACTGTTCGGCCATCTGGAATGGCGCATCGATGATCACTGGCTGCTCCAGGGTGGCGCCATGCTGGAACAGGACCGCCTGAGCGGCAGCTCGCTGAGCCCGCGCCTGTCCTTGAACTACCTGATCACCCCGCGCCACGGCTTGCGCGCGGTGTATGCCGAGTCGGTGCGCTCCCCCGATATGTTCGAGAACAACGCCGACTGGAGCTACAGGGTCGAGAACCTCGAGCCGGCTCCCTTCGGCCAGCGCACGGCCTATTTCTTCGCCAGCGTCCGCGGGCCCGGCGACCTCGATCAGGAGATCATGCGCTCCCGGGAGCTGGGTTATAACGGGCATTTCGAAAGTCTGGGGCTGGGTGTGGATTTCAAGCTGTTCCATGACGAAATCACCCAGATGATCAGCGAGCCCTTGAAGATCCTCGACTTCATGCCCAGCAACGATAACCGCATCCGTTTTACCGGCGCCGAGACCCAGCTGGACTGGCAGCTGGGCGCGGCCGACCGCCTGCGCCTGAGCTATGCCTATGTGAATTTCGACGCCAGCAGTGTGCTGGACCAGCGCCTGACCGCTCGCCACAGCGGCTCGGCGGGCTGGCTGCGCGACTGGGGCCGCGGCTGGTCCAGCGCGGTGTTCTATTACGGGGCCGACGCCCTCAACGAACAACGCTTCGAGCGCCTGGACCTGCGCCTGGCCAAGCGCCTGTCCCTGGGCAAGGCGCAACTTGAGCTGGCCGGGGTGTTGCAACAACGCCTGGACGATCAACCCCTGACCTGGAAGGACAACCGTTACGACGAGCGTCATAAGGTCTATGTCAGTGCGGAGCTCGAATTCTAGGATGGGCCTACCAACCTCAAGGATGAGCCGAAAACCCGTGCTGGCCCCCCTGCTGCTCTGCGCAGGGCTGTGGTTCACCACACCGCTGGCTGCCGCGCCGGTGCTACTCGGCGCTGAAGACAGCCCGGCGGCCCGCGCCTTCAGCCAGGCACTGGCCGAGCGCAGGCCCCAGGACCAGATACGGTTTCTGGCGCTGGACAAGCTGTCCGAGGCCAGGCCCCTGAGCGCCGACACCCGATTGGTGCTGTTCGGCGCCAGGGCCTTGGACTGGTACCTGGCCAATGACGATGTCCCACCGACCCTGCTGCTGCGGATCAGCCGCGTTCAGGCCCAGCAGCGCCTCGGGAATACCCGCCCCTCGGGTCTCAGCCTGCTCTGGAGCGACCCGCCACCGGCGCGCCAGTTGCACCTGGCGCGCCTGCTGCTGCCCCAGGCCACCCGCATCGGCGTGCTCTACGGTCAGGACAGCCAGTTCCTGCTCGAGGAACTGCAGCAGGCAGCCGCCCCCCTGGGGATGACCATCGTCCAGCAGCCCTGGAGCGATACCCGCGATAACCGCCCGCTGCTGTCGCTCCTCAAGGGCAGCGACCTGTTGCTCGGCCTGGAAGACCCCGAGCTGTACAACCCGCAGACCGCCAAGGGCCTGTTGCTCACCAGTTACGCCCAGGAACGTGCGCTGCTGGGCCCCAGCGCCGCTTTCGTCAAGGCCGGAAGCCTGGCCAGCAGTTACAGCGATCAGGAGGACTGGCTGGCCACACTCGAGCGTCTGCTCGACCAGCCACCACAAGCCTGGCCGCGCACCCTCTACCCCCATCATTTCAAGGTGCTCGGCAACCGCCAGGTGGCCCGTGCCTTGGGCCTGCCCCTGGCCGATGACACTGACCTGGCGCGCCTGCTGGGCGCAGGAGAACAGACTCCATGAGCCTGGGCCGAGGTTGGGATATCCATACCCGTACCCAGCTGATCAGCCTGGGGCCGGCCCTGCTGCTGACCGTATTGCTGACCGGTTTATTTACCCATGCCCGGTTACAGGACCTGCGCCAGGAGCTGAGTCATACCGGTCAACTGATCGCCAACCAGCTGGCGCCGGCCAGCGAATACGGGGTGATAGCCGGCAATCTGCAGGTGCTCAACAACTTGCTCGAAGCCACCCTGAGCACTTCCCATGTGCGATTCCTCGAGGTTCGCGACCATGAGGACAATATTCTCGTGTATGTCGCACAGCCCAGCGGCAATAACCGGGACGGCACCCAGGTCGAACTGTTCCATGCGCCCATCCGCCTGGAACCCATCGCGCTGGACAACGACTTTCTGCCACCCGCCCGCGAACGCGGCCTGCCGCCGGCCGACACCTACCTGGGCCGGGTAGTGGTGGGCATGTCCAATGACGCCTTCAACACCCGACAGCAGGAAATCCTGATCAAGGCCATCGCCCTGGCCCTGTTCGCCCTGCTGCTGACGTATCTGCTGGCCCGCGGACTGGCGCGGCGCATTTCGCAACCCATCAGTGCCATGGCGCATGCGGTCAAGGCCATTCAGGCCGGCGACTACCGCCGACCGCTACCGGAAGTCGCCGACGATGAACTGGGCGACCTGGCGCGGCATATCAACAACCTGGCCAGCGGCCTGAAACAGGCCAGCAGCGAACAGCAGCAAGCCATTGCCGCGCTGATCAAGACCCGCGAGCAGGCCGAGCAGGCCAACCGCGCCAAATCCGATTTCCTGGCGATGATGAGCCATGAGCTGCGCACCCCCATGAACGGCGTGCTGGGCATGCTGCAGTTGATGGAAACCACCGAGATGACCCGCGAGCAGGCCGAATACTCGGCCCTGGCCACCGAGTCCACGGAACACCTGCTCAAGGTGATCAACGACATTCTCGACTTCTCGCGAATCGAACGCGGCGCCCTTGAGATGGAGCGTATCGACTTCAACATGCTGGAGCTGCTGCAGGGCTCGCTGCAGGCCTTCCAGCACAGTGCCCAGCAACGTGGTCTGACCCTGCAACTGGATACCCAGGCGGGCCTGGAGCGCCTGCAGGTGCAGGGCGATCCAACGCGCATCCGGCAGATACTGGTCAACCTGATCGGCAACTCATTGAAGTTCACCGAGCAAGGCGGCATCCGCGTGATTGTCCGCTGGCAGCCTCTGGACAAGGACGTGCTATGGCTCAGATGCGCGGTACACGACAGCGGCATCGGTATCAGCAACGAACGCCTGGAGCCCATGTTCGATCCCTTCCAGCAAGCCGACAGCTCGATTTCCCGGCGCTACGGCGGCACCGGTCTGGGCCTGCCGATAGCCAGGACCCTGGCCGAGCGCATGGGCGGCACCCTGAGTGCAGAGAGCCAGGAAGGCCGCGGTTCGATCTTCACCCTGGAAGTGCCGCTGCCCTTCAGTCCACGGGCCCTCGCCCCGGCTCCTGCCATCGTGGCGAGCGACACGGCGAGCACCGGCCATAGCCTGCTGTTGGTGGAAGACAATCCGGTGAACCAGACCGTGATCGAAGCCATGCTGCGCAGCTTGGGCTACCGTATCTGCCTGGCCACCGATGGCGTACAGGCCGTACGCCACGCCGAGCGCGAACACTTCGCCGCGATCCTGATGGATTGCCGCCTGCCGCTTATGGACGGCTACGAGGCGACCCGGCAAATCCGTCGTCTGCCCGGCCATGCCCAGGTGCCGATCATTGCCCTGACCGCCAATGCCTTGCAGGGCGACCGTGAAGCCTGTCTGGTCGCCGGAATGAACGATTACCTGGCCAAGCCGTTCAAACGCGCCGACCTGCTGCTGATCCTGGAACGCTGGCTAGGCCCGCCGCCCTCGGCCCGCAACCAGCCGTGATAAAGTACCGCCAGCGTCTGCACCGGCCGGCATCGCGGGTTCTGTCCAGTCCTTACCGCCAGCCGGATCGATGCAGTGCACAGCTGTACTCGCTGTGCTGTGACTTTCACCACAACGCAACAGTCTATGACTAGGCTGCCAGCTGACACTCAGGGTTCGCAGGCCGCCGGATGATTCGCCCAGCCCTGCCCCACGGGGCTTATTGAGGAGCTCGCATGACCAAACAAAACGCCTTCACCTACGAAGACCTGCTGCGTTGTAGCCGCGGCGAGCTATTCGGACCGGGGAATGCGCAACTGCCTGCCCCCAACATGCTGATGATCGACCGCATCACCCATATCAGCGAGACCGGCGGCAAGTACGGCAAGGGCGAGCTGGTGGCTGAACTCGATATCAACCCCGACCTGTGGTTCTTCGCCTGCCATTTCGAAGGCGATCCGGTCATGCCGGGCTGCCTGGGGCTCGACGCCATGTGGCAGCTGGTCGGGTTCTACCTGGGCTGGCAGGGCAACCCAGGACGTGGTCGGGCCCTGGGCTCGGGCGAAGTGAAATTTTTCGGCCAAGTGCTGCCCACCGCCAAGAAAGTGACTTACAACATTCAGATCAAACGCACCATCAACCGCTCCCTGGTCCTGGCAATTGCCGACGGCACGGTAAGCGTCGATGGCCGCGAGATCTACAGTGCCGAAGGCTTGCGTGTCGGCCTGTTCACCTCTACCGACAGTTTCTAAAGGATTCTCCTCATGCGTCGCGTCGTGATCACAGGTCTGGGTATCGTTTCGTGCCTGGGCAATGATAAAGACACCGTTTCCGCCAACCTGCGTGCCGGCAAGGCGGGCATCCGTTTCAATCCGGAATATGCCGAGATGGGGCTACGCAGCCAGGTATCGGGCTCCATCGACATCGATCAGGACGCCCTGATCGACCGCAAGGTCAAGCGCTTCGTCGGCGATGCCGCGGCATTCGCCTTTTTGGCAATGGAGCAGGCAGTCAAGGATGCCGGCCTCAGCGCAGAAGACATTTCCAATCCGCGCGTGGGCCTGATCGCAGGTTCCGGTGGTGCCTCCACCTTCAACCAGATGGAAGCCCTGGATATCCTGCGCGAGAAAGGCGTCAAGCGCGTCGGGCCCTACCGGGTCACCCGCACCATGAGCAGTACGGTATCGGCCTGCCTGGCCACGCCGTTCAAGATCAAGGGGGTCAATTACTCCATCTCCTCGGCCTGCGCCACCAGCGCCCACTGCATCGGCGCGGCCATGGAACAGATCCAGCTGGGCAAGCAGGACATGGTCTTCGCCGGTGGCGGCGAAGAGGAACACTGGAGCCAGAGCTTTCTGTTCGACGCCATGGGCGCGCTCTCCAGCCAGTACAACGAAACCCCGGAAAAGGCCTCGCGGGCCTACGACGCCAAGCGTGACGGTTTCGTCATCGCCGGCGGCGGCGGCATGGTGGTGGTCGAAGAGCTGGAACATGCCCTCGCGCGCGGCGCGAAAATCTATGCCGAAATCGTCGGCTACGGCGCCACCTCGGACGGCTACGACATGGTCGCACCGAGCGGTGAGGGTGCCATCCGCTGCATGCAGCAGGCCATGGCCACGGTCGACGGCCCGATCGACTACCTGAACACCCACGGCACCTCCACGCCAGTGGGCGACGTCGCAGAAATGAAAGGCGTGCGTGAAGTGTTCGGCGACAAGGCGCCACCGCTGAGCTCCACCAAGAGCCTGTCCGGCCACTCCCTGGGTGCCGCCGGCGTGCACGAAGCGATCTATTGCATGCTGATGATGGAAGGCAACTTCATTGCCGGCTCGGCCAATATCGAGGAACTGGATCCGGAAGTCGCCGACCTGCCGATCGTGCAGAAGACCCGCGAAAACGTGACCCTCAACACCGTCATGAGCAACAGTTTCGGCTTCGGTGGCACCAATGCCACCCTGGTGCTCAAACGCTGGCAGGGCTGATCGCCCCCGCATAAAAAACGGCGCCCCAGGGCGCCGTTTTTTATGCAGATGCGTTCGAATTCGTGGGCAGCCGTCCCATTCGAGCGTGGAGGATTTCTGAAGTGGCGCCTCGAAGCCCCCCCCCTTCCAACGGCGCTGCGCATTGGAGTGCGCTCGCTGATTCCTGGGCTCGCTCGTCCTGCTCGCACTTGCCATCCCCGTCACACCTTCGCAGGCAAGGTCTATCCCGGGCTCTCGCCTGTGCGAGAACGACGCCAGGATCGCATTCGGCCACGACAGGCGACCAGGATGAATGTACAGCTCTGTTCAGCGAGACATGCACCCGGGTCTTTCGCGAAAATGCCGCTAGATGGTAAAGCGCATCACCAGGTTATTGAGGTCTATCGCCAGTCGCGACAGCGCCTGACTGGAAGCGCTGGTCTGGTCGGCACCGGCCGAGGTTTGCAGGGCCAAATCGCGGATATTCACCAGGTTGCGGTCGACCTCTCGCACCACCTGGGCCTGCTGCTCCGAGGCGCTGGCGATCACCAGATTGCGCTCGCTGATCTCGCCGATCGCCACGGCGATCTGGTCCAGGGCCTTGCCGGCGGCCTGGGCCACTTCCAGGGTAACGTGGGCGCGTGCGTTGCTGCTCTGCATGGCACTGACCGCCTTGTCAGTACCCTGCTGGATGCCGCTGACCATCTGCTCGATCTCCCGAGTCGATTGCTGGGTGCGGTGGGCCAGGGCGCGCACCTCGTCCGCCACCACGGCAAAGCCGCGCCCGGCATCGCCGGCCCGGGCCGCTTCGATAGCCGCGTTCAGGGCCAGCAGATTGGTCTGCTCGGCGATCGAGCGGATCACATCCAGCACCTTGCTTATATCACGTACCTTATCCGCAAGCTGCTCGACCTCGGTAGCGGTGCTGGTTACGTCACGGGCCAGGTGGTCGATGGAATCCACGGTCTTGATCACCTGCTCGCGACCGTGGCGGGCGGTCTGGTCAGACTCGCGGGAGGCTGCGGACGTAGTCACCGCGTTGCGCGCCACCTCGTCCACCGCCGCGGTCATCTCGTTGACCGCAGTGGCCGCCTGCTCGATTTCAGTGTTCTGCTGGTGCAGACCACGGGTCGCATCCTCGGTCACGGCACTCAGCTCTTCTGATGCTGAAGCCAGTTGCGTGGACGAGTCCTTGATGCTCTGGATGGTGCTACGCAAGCTCTGCTGCATGCTCCGCAAGGCACCCAGAAGTCGGGCGGGCTCGTCCTGGCCTTCCGCCCGGATGTTCTGGGTCAGGTTGCCCGAGGCGATCACCTCCGCCACCTTTACCGCTTCGTCCAGAGGGGTGACGATGCTGCGCGTCAGCAGCAAGGCTAGGGCGATGGTGAGCAGCATCGACAAGGCGATAGTGCCGATCACCCAATTGCGCGACGAGACGAATACGGTTTCGGAATGCGTTGCCGCGGCGGTCGAGCCGGCGCGGTTCATGTCGCTCATGGCCTTTAGGTCGAGCGCCAGTTGATCCGCACGCTCGCCCAAGGGACCACTCGCGATGACCTTGGCCTCCTCAAGGGCGCCCTGGAGGGAAAGCGCCATGACTTTCTCTTGCTGCTGGAGGTAGAGGCCTTCTGTGGTTTTAAAGCGTTGGTACAGCGCTTTTTCCTCGGGATCTTTCAGCAGCGTTTCGTAATGCCCCTGGGCCTTGTCCAGCGACGCTTTCAGCTGGTTGATCCGGGTCTCGGTACTACGCTGGGCTTCGGGATCGCGGTTGAGCAGCAGGCGCAGGGTCAGGGCGCGCACGCGCAGGATGTCCTCGCCCATTTCGTTCAGCGTCAGCGAGGCGGGCAGCCAATGGTCGTCGACCTCCAGCGCCTGCTCATGCATGGCCCCCATCTGCAGCAAGGCAAAGCTGCCCATCAGAAACACCAGCATGGCCACCGCACCGAAACCCAGGGCGGCTCTAAGAGCGATATTGATATTTCTTAGCAGCATAGGAGCTGTTCCTTGCCTGGGCGGCGTGGGTCTGCGTCAGAGGGTCTAAATCCTCGATAATCGTAGCAGCATATTGGGTAATGGCTGGACGCCACTGCACACGACCCATCCATCGACCCTGCCGCGCGGTTCTTGAGCGTGAGCCAATAAAAAGCCCGGACCGTCGCCGGCCCGGGCTTTTACCATTGCAGTGTCTCAGCGCACCTGGAAACGCTGCTCGGCAAGTTTGCGGTCGCCCTGGAACAGCATGAAATGCCACTCGCCCGGCACCACTTCATGGGGCTCGGTAAATTCGAAGGCCATCACGTCCAGCGGCGCGTCAGGCACCAGTTTGTGCACCACCTCGAAACGGTCGTGACGTTTGCCGTCCGGCGTGATCACGCCCGGCGTCAGGTACAGCAGGGTCAAGGGCGTGTCGCCCTCGGTCTTGCCTTGCAGGCGGTAGCGCAGGCCGAACTTGGTGCCCAGCTTGGCCGGCACCCTGTCGCTGCGTTCGATCGGCTGGTTGGCACGGGTCAGCAGTCGCTCGCCCGGCTGAGGGTCTTCGAAGGTACCGGTGAACACGCCATAGTCGACAGGCCCTTCGATCCGGACCTCGGCCTGGGCAACACCGGCCAGCAACAACAACGCACCGAGTGCGCCCCAACGAATGATGGGCATGGCCCGGCTCCTTGAATGAGAAGCCGCGAGCTTATGACGTCGTCATGACAGCCTGATGACGCCTTAGTGCCCGCCCTCGGCCTGCACGCGGCGCGGCAGCACGGCCAGGAAATTATCGCGTGCCACTTGCTGCGCCACGGCCTCCGGCAAGGCGTCGAGAAAGGGCTCGAAGCCTTGCAGGATCTCGCCCACCCTGTCGAAGCGTCCCACCACATCGGAACCCAGCATGAAACGATCGGGGTAGCGACTGACCAGCGCCACCCAATGCGGATCGGGACGGCCCTGCCTGTCCAGCAGGTAGGGTCGCAGCAAGGTCCAGGACAGGTCGATATACAGGTTGGGGTAGTCTTCCAGCATGCGCTCCAGGGTCGGCAGCAGAAAATCCAGCTGGGTCTGGTGCCGATGAATTTCCATGCTGGTGCCGGCGTGTGCCCAGATAAACCGCACATGGGGATGGTTGCGCAGAGGCTCCTCGATTTCCGCCAGATAGAGGGGGTTGTTCTCGCGCTTGGAAGTGATGTTGGCATGTAGCATCACCGGCAGATCGAACTCGGCGGCCAAATGGAATACCCGGGCCAGGGCCTGGTTGTTCGCCCGTGGCGTGTCCCCCTGGGTCAGGGCCGTCAGGTCATCGTGGCGGGTAAAGATCTCACCGATGCCCTGCCACAGCTCAGGGTCCAGTTCGAGCATGCGCCGGATGTGTGCGTCGGCATTCATGTCGTTGGGGTTGAAGCCCGAAAGAAAGGGATGAAAACGTCGGCGTTGCTCGGCTGGCAGTTTCTTCAGCGCCGCGGCGACCAAGACATCGGTGGCGCTGTACCAGTAGGCCGGGGCATCGTCCCCGGCGTAGTAACGCGGCCGCTTGGGTTCGTCTTCATGCCATTTCTTCGCAACCGGAATGCCCGAGAGCATCACATGTTCGATGCGCCCCGCCGCCATGGCGGCCAGCAGCGGCGCCATGCCGGCGCTTTCCTGGAAAAAATCCACGTAATGCAGATGGGCATCGCTGTAGTCATAATCCCGTGCCTGCACGGACAAGGATGCCAGGGTATAGGCGGCCAACCCACCAACAAGAAGACGACTGAAAAAACGCAAGGGGCACTGCTCCAAACAAACGAAGCCCAATAGACCCAGGCACTGGGCGGCAGGTTCAGCGGGGCCATGCAGGCACCCCGCCCGCCGCGACCGGTATGACCAGAAACACTGAACACTTGCCTGTCTCCAAGCTCTATAACTCACACCTGCACTGTGCAGCACCCGCTCATGAGGACCGCTATGCCTGTCACTATCACCACCGAATCCAGCGAAGGTTTTCGCCACCGTATCCAGGTCGACGCGCAGCACGAGATGCTCACCGACCTGCCCAAGAGCCTGGGCGGCGAAGGCGCGGCGCCCGACCCCCACGACTATTACGACACGGCGCTGGGTGCCTGCAAGGCGCTGACCCTGATGCACTACGCGCGGGAACACGACATTCCGCTGACCGGCGTTACCGTGGAAGTCACCCACGATTCCAGCCAGGAGAAGGAAGGCCGTTATGCACTCAGCGTCGAACTGACCCTCAAGGGCGTGCTGGACGATATGCAGCGCGCCACCCTGAAACGCGTGGCCGACCGATGCCCGCTGCATCGCCTGATGACCACCGCCGAAGTCACCATCGAAACACGCCTGACCCAGGGCGCCTTCACCCAGTAACACCCGACATACCGTGCGGGCCTGCCCAGCCAAGGCCCGCCGCGGCGATAGCGCTCGCCACCCTCATGCTTTCTCCCGCCAAACGCCACCCATTGATGGATAGCCCACATCCTCGCGCCATCGGGTCTTGCGCACCCCCCTTATGCAACCCAAGTGCCGGTGATGCGCAGCTATTTTTTCAAACCCGATGATCCACGCATCCCGCCTTGGGGTATAACCCTTAGCAGTAGAAGCAGGAATCACAGGACCTTTGCATGCCGGATCCGCTGTTCGATTACGAGACCGCCCTGGAGGCCTGTGCCCGGCGCGATGCGGCGGCGTTCCAGGCGCTCTACCATCAGGAGGCATCTCAGATGCTGGGCCTTGCGATCACCCTGCTCGGCCGTCGCGATCAGGCCGAAGACTGCCTGCACGACGCCTTCGTGCAGATCTGGCGCAATGCCGAGCGCTTCCAGCGCACCCTGGGCAGCGGCCGTGCCTGGGTGCACAGCATCCTGCGCTACCGCGCCCTCAATCAGTTGCGCAGCCGCGGGCGATTGGTGGAGCTTGACGACGACTTTATCGAACGGATGGTAGACGACAGTCCCCAGGCCGCCCAATTGCTGGACCAGCAGGCCGAGAAAACCCAACTGCGCCGCTGCCTGCAAGGCTTGGAACGAACCCGCCGCCATCCGATCCTGCTGGCCTTCTACCGTGGCCTGACCCATGACCAGATCGCCTCGCGCCTGAGCACCCCGCTGGGCACCATCAAGGGCCGTATCCGCGCCGGCTTGCGCGCCCTGCAGGAGTGCCTGCAGCCATGATCAGCCTGGAACCCGCGGAACGCCGCGCCCTCATCGGCGAGTATGTGCTGGGCCTGCTCGACGAAAACCAGGCCGCCGAAGTCCGCGATCTGATCGAACAGGATCCTGAAGCCGCACGCATGGCCTTGGTATGGGAGCAGCATTTTCTCGAACTGAGCGAGCAGCTACCGCCTGCATCACCGTCGGCGACCCTCTGGCCGCGTATACAAGACAGTCTGGGCCTTGCGCCTGGGATCAAACATGCCGCTCGTTGGCCGGCATGGTGGAGCGCGCTCGGTACCTGGCGCCTGACCAGTGCGGCCCTGGCCATGGCACTGATCGTCGCCCTGCTGCCCGTTCTGCGCCCGGATGGCGCGCCGGACCGCTACACCGCCGTGCTGCAGCCCCCTGGCGAAGCCGCGCAACCCGGCTGGGTGGTGCATGTCGACCGCCAGGGCGACCTGCGCCTGGAGTCCTTGTCCGAGGACAGGATCCCCGCGGACCGCTCGGTGCAATTCTGGACCCTGGTCGACAAGAAACTCGGACCGCGCTCCCTGGGCCTGGTAAAACCGGGGCGGGACCTGAGCCTGTCCGCCGAACAGATCGGCGCGGTGCAGGCCGGCCAGCTGTTCGAACTGACCCTGGAGCCGGCCGGCGGCTCGCCCTACGACCGGCCAAGCGGCAAGGTGCTGTATATCGGTCGCGCGGTACTCGCCTCGGCCCATTGAGGCCACCCGCCCGGCTGGCCGAAAAAATATTTTCGGCCAGCGACATCCAGGGTGCCACTCGTGGGTATAGCTAACAGGTGTTTCGTCGAGGCACCTGCAGGGGTGGCATCCCACCCGCTGCATCGATGCTAGATGTTCAATGAGAGGACGCTTATGAACACCCTCAACAAACTGCTTGCCCTTGCCACCCTCAGCCTGGGCACCGGCGCAGCCAGCGCCGCCGACCTGCTCGCCTTGGGCGCGGACGGCCAGTTGTTCAAGATCGATACGCAAAGCCTGAAAGTCACCGCCAGCATGGCGGCCAAGGCACCCGCGGCGCTTCGCGGCTTCGACGTTCGCCCGGCCAACGGCATGCTCTATGCCCTGGCGGCCGACAACCAGCTCTACACCCTGGACCTGGCCAGCGGCGCCGCCACCCTCGCCGCCAAGCTGAACAAGAATCTGCCGGGCAGCGGCCAGGCGGTGATCGACTTCAACCCGGTGGCCGACAAGCTGCGCATGCTGGCAGCCGACGGCACCAGTTTTCGGGTCAATGTGCTAACCGGTGAAGTAGTGGTCGATGGCACGGTCGCCTATGCCGCCGACGGCCCCTATGCCGGGAAAACCGCAGAGGTGCGCGCAGGCGCCTACAGCAATGCCTATGCCGGCACCAAGGCCACCGCGCTCTATACCCTGGACCTGGCCACGGGCAACCTGATGCTGCAAAACCCGCCGAACGACGGCGTGCAGCAAGCCGTGGGCATGATTGCCGAAGGACTGAAAATGACTGCCCTGGACATCGCCAGCGATGGCAAGGGCGGCAACACTGCGTACCTGCTGACCGGCAAGACGCTGCATAGCCTCGACCTGGCCAGCGGCAAGCCGACCCCCCTGGGCGATATCGCCGGCCTGCCCGATGGCATCATCGATATCGCCGTACTGCCAGGCATGTAAGGTCATAACCGGGAAGCCCTCTGCGGGCTTCCCGGCGCGATGACTACTCGACGAATACTTCGTCGAACAACGCGTCCATCGCCTCGAACGAGCGCTTCGCCGCCACGGGATGGTATTCGTTGCGTCCCGGCACCTTGGCATAAGGGTCGGTAAAGGAATGCACCGCCCCGCCGTAGCTGACCAGCTGCCAATCGGTTTTCGCCGCCTTCATCTCGGCGATAAAACCCTCGACCTGAGCCTGGGGTACCGCCGGATCGTCGGCCCCGTGCAGCACCAGCACCGGCGCCTTTATATTCCGCGCATCCGCCGGATCGGGCGTATCGAGATTGCCGTGGAAGGACACGAAACCCTTCAGATCGGCGCCCGAGCGAGCCAACTCCAGCACCGCCCCTCCCCCGAAACAGAACCCGATGGCACCCAGCTTGCTGGTGTCCAGGGCAACCTGGCTACCCTGCGCCTTGAGCACCTCCACCGCGGCCTGGGCGCGCTTGCGCATTAGCGGCCGATCCCCGCGCACGGCGGTCGCCGCCGCCTTGGCTTCGTCCGGATTGCTCGGACGCACCGCCTTGCCGTACAGATCGGCCATAAAGACCACGTACTTGTCGCCGGCGGCCCGTGCGGCCTTTTCTGCCGACGCATCGGTCACACCCAGCCAGTTGGGCACCATCACCAGGCCCGGGCGCGGCGTCTTGACCGCATCGTCGTAGATCAGCCGGCCCTCGAAAGCCTCGCCGTCGATCTGGTAGGCGACCGGTTTGACCACCACGGCCGCCTGGGCAACGCCCACCAGGCCCATCAATGTCAGGGGTAGAAATACTGTCTTCATCGACCTTGTTCCCGTTCCAGTGGTTAGCCTTTCCACACTAGCGCCTGAGGATTATCAGCCAAGAAAAAAGCCCGCATCGGCGGGCTTTTTTCATTACGACGCGTGTCAGGCCGAGAGTTCGACCAGCAGCTTGTTCAACCGCTGCACATAGGCCGCCGGGTCCTTCAGGCTGTCACCGGCCGCCAGCGCGGCCTGGTCGAAGAGGATATGCGACAGGTCGGCGAAACGGTCTTCGTCCGGCTCGGCATCCAGTTTCTCGATCAGCGGGTGGGCCGGGTTGAATTCGAAGATCGGCTTGGAGTCCGGCACCTTCTGCCCGCTGGCCTCGAGTATCTGCCGCATCTGCAGGCCCAGGTCCTGTTCGCCGATGGCCAGGATGGCCGGCGAGTCGGTCAGACGATGAGACACCCGTACCTCGGCCACCTGCTCGCCCAGGGCGGTTTTCAGGCGCTCGACCAAGCCTTCCTTGGTCTTGGCGATTTCTTCCTGAGCCTTCTTGTCTTCTTCCGAGTCCAGCTTGCCCAGGTCCAGGTCACCACGGGCCACGTCGACCAGCTGCTTGCCATCAAACTCGGTCAGGTAGCTCATCAACCATTCGTCGATGCGATCGGTCAGCAGCAGCACTTCGATGCCTTTCTTGCGGAAGACTTCCAGGTGCGGGCTGTTCTTGACCTGGGCATGGGATTCGCCGGTCAGGTAGTAGATCTTGTCCTGGCCGTCCTTGACCCGACCCAGGTAGTCGGCCAGGGACACGCTCTGCTCGCCGCTGGCATCGCTGCTAGAGGCGAAACGCAGCAGGCCGGCGATCTTCTCCTTATTGGCGAAGTCTTCCGCCGGGCCTTCCTTGATCACCTGGCCGAAGTTCTTCCAGAAGCCCTTGTACTGCTCGGGTTCGTTCTTCGCCAGCTTCTCCAGCATGTCCAGCACGCGCTTGGTCAGGGCCGATTTCATCGAGTCGATGATCGGGTCCTTCTGCAGGATTTCCCGGGAAACGTTCAGCGACAGGTCGTTGGAGTCCACCACACCCTTGATGAAGCGCAGGTACAGGGGCAGGAACTCGTCGGCCTGGTCCATGACGAACACGCGCTGCACATAGAGCTTCAGGCCCTTGGGCGCCTCGCGCTGGTACAGGTCGAAGGGCGCGCGGCTCGGCAAATAGAGCAGGGAAGTGTATTCCAGCTTACCCTCGACCTTGTTGTGGCTCCAGGACAGCGGGTTCTCGAAATCGTGGGCGACGTGTTTGTAGAACTCCTGGTACTCCTCGTCCTTGATCTCGGTGCGCGGACGGGTCCAAAGCGCACTGGCGCGGTTGACGGTTTCCCACTCGAGGGCCGGAGCGTCCTCGCCTTCTGCGGCGGCCTGTTCCTTGGGCAACTCGATCGGCAGGGCGATATGGTCGGAGTACTTCTTGATGATATTGCGCAGTCGCCAGCCATCGGCGAACTCGTCTTCGCCGGCTTTCAGGTGCAGCACGATGCGGGTGCCGCGCTCAGGTTTCTCGACCGTGGCGACTTCGAACTCGCCCTCGCCCTTGGAGGACCAGTGCACGCCTTCGCTGGCCGGCGCCCCGGCCCTGCGGCTGAAGACTTCGACCCGGTCGGCGACGATGAACGCGGAGTAGAAACCCACACCGAACTGACCGATCAGGTGCGAATCCTTCTTCTGGTCGCCCGACAAGTGTTTCATGAAGTCGGCGGTGCCGGACTTGGCGATGGTGCCCAGGTGCGTGATCGCATCCTCGCGGCTCATGCCGATGCCATTGTCGTCCAGGGTGACGGTCTTGGCGTCCTTGTCGAAGCTGACACGGATACGCAGGGCATCGCCGCCTTCCAACAATTCAGGCTTGGCCAGTGCTTCGAAACGCAGCTTGTCCGCTGCATCCGAAGCGTTGGAGATCAGCTCGCGCAGGAAAATCTCTTTGTTGGAATACAAGGAATGGATCATGAGGTGCAGCAGCTGCTTCACCTCGGTCTGGAAGCCCAGGGTCTCTTTTTGAGTCTCCACACTCATCGTTTTCTAACTCCACGCTGATGGCATAAGCCGCGAATCGCGGCGGATAACCTACAAGTGGGGGCAAGGGTCAGGATTTCAAGGGCTTAGCTGTTCAGGGTTCCAGCAGTTCGATGTGACCGATCTCTTCCGGGCGCAATTCGAAGCGGGCCTCGCCCTGCCCGCCCATCTGCCGGCGGATGACCACGCGACCTTCGGTATCCACGCCGTCGAAGCGCCCCTCGGCCGTGCTGCCGCGCGTGCTCACCAGACGAATGGTCAGTCCCTGGTAGCGGCTGGGGTTAGCCAACAGGCGCTCCAGGCTGAAGCGCTGACGGCGATCGAGCGGACGGCTGACCCGCTCCACGGGCGCTACCGCCGCCGTGGCCACGGCGGTGGTTTCCACCGGCAAGGCTGGAAAGCGGTCGGCCTGCACCGTCCAGCCGCGCAACTCGGTTTTGCTCAGCTGCAGGGGCAAACGTTGCGCCTGGCCATCGATCTGGGCCTGCACCTCCAGCGTCAGCTCGGTGGCCGGAAAGCTTTGTGGCGGCAAACCGGCCAACTGCACCTGGCGGCTGGCGAAACGACGCTGCAGGTAGTCCTGGATCACATGGGTCAGGGTGTCCATGGAGTCGAAGCGGGTATCGACCTGACCATCACGGTAGCGCAGGCGGTCGGTGAACAACTCGACCCTACCACTCAGGTTGGTCTTGAACTGCGGCGGCAGCACCAGATGGAAGTCCCCCGCCAGGCGGTTCGGAGCCACGGGTTGCAGATCCAAATGCAGGATATAGCCGTGACTCAAACGGCGTGCCTCGGGCAACTCCTGCTCGGGCAGCAACCAGCTGATTTCGATCTCCGGAGTCCCCTCCCGATCCTGGGGCAAGACATCGACCTGTACCGGTCCGGTGGACGGCTGAGGCAGGCGGACGCTGATTTCCTGGTTGGCAAAGAAATCCAATCCTTCGCGCAGACTCAAGGTGCCGTTAATCAGTTCGCCCTGCTGGGGTAAAAAGGGTCGGCCATTGAGTTCGCCATTCAGCTGGATCGCCAGTTGCGGCGGCTCCTGCACCTCGGTCTTGAGCCAGTTCAAACTGAGGATGGCCTCCAGGCGCTGCGCATCATGGTTGGCCAACAGTGTCAGACCCACCACCAGGGGAATAAAACCAAGGGCGCCGACCACCACGGCTTTGCGTGCAGTCCGCCAATGCCCCACCACATAGAACAGGGTCAGGGGTGGCAACAGGCTGCCGATGCCCCACAACAAACTGGTACCGAAGGCCAGCATGACCAGCCAGACCAGGCCGGCAACGATCAGCAGCAGGCCGCCGAGGATCAACAACGCATCCATTCAGGTTTCCTTGTTATGTTTTTATCAAAACCACCGCGGTGCGGCATCGATCCGTCAGGAGGGCTCGCGACAACGGGGAGTGACGCGGTCTGCTCGGGAATCGAGGGCGATAATGGCCCAGACGCTACCCTGGATGCCAGACCTGAACAGCAGGCAGGCGCCACGATAAGCACCTGCGAGACGCGAATCTACCGAAGAGTCGAGGGTTTACGGCAAATGTGTCGACCCATACCGCTGCGCAGGTGTGCCCCGTGCGTCTAAAGCTGCGATGACCCAAGACAGGGTCGGTGATGGCCATTTCCGAGGGAAAAGGCGCCTGGCATCGCGTAAAGCCCCCGTCACAGTGGGATTTCAGAACTTTCGTTGCTCTTCCCTGCGAGCGAACAACTGAACTTTGAAGCCGCTATCCCGCTCGAACTGGCTGCTGTAATCACTTATAGGAGACTCATTTTATGCAGAAGCCTCTCGCCTATGCCTTGCTCTTGGCCGCCACTCTTGGTCTGGCCGCCTGCGACAAGGCCTCAGAAAACAAAGCGGAAGATGCAAAGGAATCGGCACAGGACGCCCGTGAATCGGTGCAGGATGCCCAGGAATCGATGAACGAAGCCGCCGAAGAAAACCAAAAGGCCGCTCGTGAGCGAGCCGAGGCCGAACAGAAACGCGCCGAGGAAATGCGCGAGGACGCTACAACACCCGCTGCGCCCGCTGCTCCGGCCACCACCAATCCCTGACAGCCGGCTTCACGTTCGAATCGAGGGAGGTCAGCCTTGCGGGGCTGCCCTCCTTCGTTGTTTACAGGCCGGATTTTTAAGCCTGCTGTATGGCTGATCGTGTCAGGCCAAGGCGGGCGTCACCATCAGCAGCAAGCTGCACAGCAGTCCGACAATCCATACCAGACTGCGCTGCCAATGCAGGTCGGCCCAGTAGCAGAGCAGGTACAGCACCCGGGCGACCACGAAGGTCACAGCCAGGATATCCACCAGTGCCCCATGGGTCTGGGTTACATGGGCCATCAATACCCCGACGGCGAACAGTGGAAAAGCCTCGAAACTGTTCAGGTGGGCGGCCAGGGCTCGGGCGCCAAAACCGCTCAGCCGGGCCTGCTGGGACCGCGGATGGTGGTTGTCGTAGGTCCCCGCCTCATCTTTCATCGCCTTGGCAACCGGTGCCTTGGCCATAAAGATCAACAGCGCACTGATAAACACGCACCAGAACGGCACACTCATGGCATTACTCCTTGGGCGGCTCCGCCGCGGGCGTCTGGGTATAAACCATCACTTCCAGGACATCGGAATGGAATTCGCGGCGGTACAGCACCAGTACCACGCCGGCGCTGACCAGCATAAACAGTCCAGGGTGAACGAACCAGGCCAGGGTCGCCATGCCGAAGTAATAGGCGCGCAGGCCGAAGTTGAACTGGTTGGCGGCCATCGAGATCACCCGGGCGGCGCGGGCTGCAAAGGCCTTGCGCTCCTGTTCGGTGACGTGGCGCTCGCCGAGCATGGGCGCGGAGCCGATCAGCACGGCAGCAAAATTGTACTGACGCATGCACCAACTGAAGGTGAAGAAGGCGTAGACGAAGACGATCGCCAGGCACAGCAGTTTGATTTCCGACAACCCGCGACTGGCCTGTTGCACCAGGGGAATATCGGCCAGCAGCGACACCGCCCGCTCCGACGCACCGAGCACGGTGAGAATACCGGCCAGTATGATCAGGGTGCTGGAGGCGAAAAAGGACGCGTTGCGCTCCAGATTGCCGACCACATTGGCGTCGGCGATACGGTTCTCGCGTAGCAGCATGCGGCGCATCCAGTCTTCCCGATACAGGTGCAGCACGCTGGCCAGGCAGGGGGTGGTGCGGGCCTTCCAGCCGGCATATCGGCTGTAACCGCCCCAGCAGATGACAAACCACAGCACCGCCAGCAGATTCAACAAATACGGCTCGATCAGGGACATGCGAACTCCTTCAAGACGGCCTCGATTATAGCCAGGCGCAACGTACGGCCGGGAGGAAAAGACCCCTCGTAACATCCTTGTACCCCATAAAAAAAGCCACCCTAAGGTGGCTTTTTCAAGTCAAGGCACGCCTCAGGCGTTCTTGACTTCCCAACCGGTCAGCTCGGCCAGGGCCTTGCCGATGTCGGCCAGCGAACGCACGGTTTTCACACCGGCGTCCTGCAGCGCTGCGAATTTCTCGTCGGCGGTGCCTTTACCACCGGAAATGATCGCACCGGCGTGACCCATACGCTTGCCGGGTGGCGCGGTGACGCCCGCGATGTAGGACACCACTGGCTTGGTCACGTGGGCCTTGATGTAGGCCGCGGCCTCTTCTTCGGCCGAACCGCCGATCTCGCCGATCATCACGATCGCCTCGGTCTTCGGGTCTTCCTGGAACAGTTTCAGGATGTCGATAAAGTTCGAACCCGGGATCGGGTCGCCGCCGATGCCCACGCAAGTGGACTGGCCGAAGCCGGCGTCGGTGGTCTGCTTCACGGCTTCGTAAGTCAGGGTGCCGGAACGCGACACGATACCGACTTTGCCCGGCAGGTGAATGTGACCGGGCATGATGCCGATCTTGCATTCGCCCGGAGTGATCACGCCGGGGCAGTTCGGCCCGATCAGGACCACACCCAGCTCGTCGCACTTGACCTTGGCTTCCAGCATGTCGATGGTGGCGATGCCTTCGGTGATGCAGACGATCAGCTTGATGCCGCCGAAGGCCGCTTCCAGGATCGAGTCCTTGCAGAACGGAGCCGGTACGTAGATCACGCTGGCGGTGGCGCCAGTCTGCTCGACCGCTTCACGCACGGTGTTGAACACCGGCAGGTTCAGGTGGGTGGTACCGCCCTTGCCCGGGGTCACGCCGCCGACCATCTTAGTGCCATAGGCGATGGCCTGCTCGGAGTGGAAAGTACCCTGCGAACCGGTGAAACCCTGGCAGATGACCTTGGTGTCTTTATTGATCAGGACGCTCATTATTACTTGCCCTCCGCAGCTTTGACGACTTGCTGAGCAGCGTCGGTCAGGCTGGTTGCCGCGATGATGTTCAAACCGCTCTCGGCCAGAACCTTGGCGCCCAGTTCGGCGTTGTTACCTTCCAGACGGACCACCACCGGAATCTTCACGCCGACTTCCTTGACCGCGCCGATGATGCCTTCTGCGATCATGTCGCAGCGCACGATGCCGCCGAAGATGTTGACCAGCACGGCCGCGACATTGCTGTCGGACAGAATGATCTTGAAGGCTTCGGTCACGCGCTCTTTGGTCGCGCCGCCGCCCACGTCGAGGAAGTTGGCCGGTTTGCCGCCGTGCAGGTTGACGATGTCCATGGTACCCATGGCCAGGCCAGCGCCGTTGACCATGCAACCGATGTTGCCTTCCAGGGCCACGTAGTTCAGTTCGAACTTGGCCGCATGGGCTTCACGGGGATCGTCCTGGGACGGGTCATGCATGGCGCGCAGCTTGGGCTGGCGATACATGGCGTTGGCATCGATGTTGATCTTGGCGTCCAGGCAATGCAGGTTGCCGTCGGCCTTGATCACCAGCGGGTTCACTTCCAGCAGGGCCAGGTCGTAGTCCTGGAACAGCTTGGCCAGACCCATAAAGATATGGGTGAACTGCTTGATCTGGTCGCCGGTCAGGCCCAGCTGGAACGCCAGGTCACGGCCCTGGAACGGCTGAGCGCCGACCAGCGGGTCGATAGTGGCTTTGAGAATCTTCTCAGGGCTGTCGTGGGCGATCTTCTCGATGTCCACGCCGCCTTCGGTGGACGCCATGAACACGATACGACGGCTGGAACGGTCGACGACCGCGCCCAGGTACAGCTCTTTAGCGATATCGGTGCAAGACTCGACCAGGATCTGGTTGACCGGCTGACCGTTGGCGTCGGTCTGGTAGGTCACCAGACGCTTGCCCAGCCACTGCTGGGCGAACGCCTTGGCATCTTCCTTGTTGCGAACCAGCTTCACACCACCGGCCTTGCCGCGACCGCCGGCATGGACCTGGGCCTTGACGACCCACTCGCTGCCACCGATCTTGTCGCACGCTTCCGCGGCGGCTTCGGCGTTGTCCACCGCGTAGCCCTTGGATACGGGCAGGCCGTATTCGGCGAACAGTTGCTTACCCTGATACTCGTGAAGATTCATGCTTATCTACCGTCTTCGTTAGGTATTGCGCATTCGGCGCTGCATGCAAACTGCCGCGCCACCTGTGACCGTTTTCGATGAAACAGTCCGGCTGAGCCTTCCGCGCACGTCCTGAAGGAGTGAACGCGGGCCGCCTGCCGTGGTTCTTGTTGTTGCGTCGAGCCCGTGGCGGATCTCACGACCTGCCGCGGGCTGGAACCTATCGCTTAGCGCTTCTTGCGGTTGGCGATATGAATGGCGTGGCCATTCACGGCCAGGGCCGCTTCGTGCAGCGCTTCGGACATGGTCGGGTGCGAGAACACCATCATCCCCAGGTCTTCGGCACTGGTGCCGAACTCCATGCCGATCACGCCCTGCTGTACCAGTTCGGCCGCGGCCGGACCGATCACGTGGACGCCCAGCACACGGTCGGTCTTGGCATCGGCGATGACCTTGACCAGACCCGCGGTGTCGTTGGCCGCCATGGCCCGGCCGCTGGCCGCGAAGGGGAAGGTGCCGACGTTGACGGCCACGCCTTCGGCCTTGAGCTGCTGCTCGGTCTTGCCGACCCAGGCGATTTCCGGGTGGGTGTAAATCACCGAGGGCACCAGGTCGTAGTTGATCTGGGCCTGGTGACCGGCGATACGCTCGGCGACCATTACGCCCTCTTCAGAGGCCTTGTGCGCCAACATCGGGCCACGTACCACGTCGCCGATGGCGTACACGCCCGGCACGCTGGTCAGGCACTGACCGTCGACGAAGATAAAGCCACGCTCGTCCAGGTCCACGCCGCTGTCGGATGCCAGAAGGTCGGTGGTCACCGGACGACGACCGACCGAGACGATCACCTTGTCGAAGACCATCTGCTGGTCGCCTTCTGCATCGGTGAAGTGCACGGTGACCTGCTTCTTCTTCACGTCCGAACCGGTAACGCGCGCGCCCAGGCGGATGTTCAGACCCTGTTTATTGAAGATCTTCAGGGCTTCCTTGGCGATCTGCTCGTCGGCGGCCGGCAGGAACTTGTCCAGGGCCTCGAGCACCACCACTTCGGCGCCCAGACGGGCCCAGACCGAGCCCAGCTCGAGACCGATCACGCCGGCACCGATCACGCAGAGCTTTTTCGGCACGGCCAGGAAGTCCAGGGCGCCGGTGGAGTCGACGATGGTGTCCTGGTTAACCGGCGCCGGCGGGATATCGATCGGACGTGAGCCCGAGGCGATGATCACGCTGGTCGCTTCGACGAGCTGGCTCTTGCCGTCGGTGCCGATGACTTCGACCTGACGGTTGGCCAGCAGCTTGCCGTGGCCTTCCAGCAGGGTCACACCGTTGGCTTTGAACAGGGTGGCCACGCCGCCGGTGAGGTTCTTGACGATCTGATCCTTGCGCCCGACCATGGCCGGCACGTCGACGCCGACATCCTTGACCTGGATACCGTGGATCGCGAAGCCATGCTGGGCTTCGTGGAACTTGAACGAGCTGTCCAGCAGCGCCTTGGACGGGATGCACCCCACGTTCAAGCAGGTGCCGCCCAGCGCGACCTTGCCCTGCTTGTCCTGGTACTTCTCGATGCAGGCGGTCTTCAGACCGAGCTGCGCGGCGCGAATGGCGGCCACGTAACCGCCGGGGCCTGCCCCTATCACTACCACGTCGAATTTCTGGGTCATAACGGTTCCTTATCGGATAAGACCGGACGGCCCCTTGTGGGGACCGCCGTTAAGAGAGGCTGGGTCAGATATCCAGCAACAGACGCGCCGGGTCTTCCAGCAGGTTCTTGACGGTCACCAGGAAGCTGACCGCTTCCTTGCCATCGATCAGGCGGTGATCGTAAGACAGCGCCAGGTACATCATTGACCGGATGACCACCTGACCGTTGATGGCCATCGGGCGCTGCAGGATGTTGTGCATCCCCAGGATGGCGGCCTGCGGCGGGTTGACGATCGGGGTCGACATCATCGAACCGAAGGTACCGCCATTGGTGATGGTGAAGGTACCACCGGTCATGTCTTCGATGGTCAGCTTGCCGTCTTTGGCTTTCTTGCCAAAGCCGGCGATGCCGCCTTCGATTTCGGCCAGGCTCATCTGCTCGGCATTGCGCAACACCGGTACCACCAGGCCGCGGTCGCTCGACACGGCCACGCCGATGTCGGAGTAGCCGTGGTAGACGATGTCGGTGCCGTCGATCGAGGCGTTGACGGCCGGGAAGCGTTTGAGCGCTTCGGTGCAGGCCTTGACGAAGAACGACATGAAGCCCAGGCGTACGCCGTTGTGGGACTTCTCGAACTGGTCCTTGTACTTGGCCCGCAGCGCCATGACTTCGGTCATGTCGACTTCGTTGAAGGTGGTCAGCATGGCCATGTTCGACTGGGCTTCGACCAGACGTTCGGCGACCTTGGCCCGCAGGCGGGTCATCGGCACGCGCTTCTCGACCCGATCGCCGGCGGCGATCACCGGTGCGGCGGCCGGAGCAGCCGCCTTGGCCGCTGGCGCAGGGGCCGCAGCCGGAGCGGACTGCTTGGCCTCGATGGCCGCGACCACGTCTTCCTTGGTCACCCGGCCGCCCTTGCCGCTGGCGGCGATGCTGTTGACGTCGATGCCGTTTTCCTGGGCCAGCTTGCGCGCGGCGGGCGAGAGGATCAGCTCTTCGGCGGCGGCGGCAGGCGCCGCGGCTTGGGCAGCCGGTGCCGCGGCAACCGGTGCCGATGCTACGGCAGCCGCGCCGCCAGCGGTGAGGCGGCCCAGCAGTTCGCCACTGAGTACGGTGTCGCCTTCGTTCTTGAGGATGTCGGCCAGAACGCCATCGGCTTCGGCGAGGACTTCCATCACCACCTTGTCGGTTTCGATGTCGACGATCAGGTCGTCACGCTTGACCGCATCGCCCGGCTTCTTGTGCCAGGTGGCAACGGTGCCATCGGCAACCGATTCCGGGAAGGTAGGGGCTTTGATCTCGATAGCCATGCTGTGCAATTCCTTAAATTCGGTTTTCACGAGGCGGCGCGCGCCGCCTGCGGTACTGAGGCGTTAAACGGTAAAGGCGTCCTGCAGAAGCTTTTCCTGTTGCTCGGCGTGCATCGAGGCATAGCCGCAAGCCGGTGCCGCCGAGCCTTCACGGCCGGCATACTCGAGGAACAGGGTCTTCTTGTAGGCAGTCGCCACCCGGCGCATATGGTGCTGGCTGCAATACCAGGCGCCCTGGTTCATCGGCTCTTCCTGACACCAGACGATGTGCTTGAGGTTCTTGTAAGCGCTCAGCACCTCGGCCAGATCGTCCTCGGGGAATGGATAGAGCTGCTCGATGCGCACGATGGCGGTGTCGTCGCGGCCCTCGTTGCGACGCTTGTCCAGCAGGTCGTAATAGACCTTGCCGCTGCACAGCACCAGGCGCGTCACTTTCTTCGCATCCAGCGCGTCGATTTCCGGGATCACGGTCTGGAAGGAGCCGTCGGCCAGGTCTTCCAGGGTCGAGATGGCCAGCTTATGGCGCAGCAACGATTTGGGCGTCAGGGCCACCAGCGGCTTGCGCAGCGGACGTATCACTTGCCGGCGCAGCATGTGGTAGACCTGAGCCGGCGTGGTCGGCACGCACACCTGGATATTGTGCTCGGCGCTCAGTTGCAGGAAACGCTCCAGACGCGCCGAGGAGTGCTCAGGACCCTGCCCTTCGTAGCCGTGGGGCAGCAGCATGGTCAGGCCGCACAGACGGCCCCACTTGTGCTCGCCGCTGGTGATGAACTGGTCGATCACCACCTGGGCACCGTTGGCGAAGTCGCCGAACTGGGCTTCCCAGATCACCAACGCGTCGGGCTTGGTGGTGGAGTAGCCGTATTCGAAGGCCAGCACCGCCTCTTCCGAGAGCAGCGAGTCGTACAGGTCGAAGCGCGGCTGTCCGTTGTACAGGTGCTTGAGCGGCACGTAGTTGCCGGTGTCCTTCTGGTTGTGCAGCACCGCATGGCGGTGGGAGAAGGTACCGCGCCCCACGTCCTGACCGGTCAGGCGGATGGGGTGGCCCTCGAACAACAGGGTGGCGTAGGCCATGGTCTCGGCGAAGCCCCAGTTGATCGGCAAGCCACCGGCGCTCATCTTCTGCCGGTCTTCGAGAATCTTCGAGACCTGGCGCTGCACCACGAAGCCATCCGGGGTTTCCAGCAGCTTGTTCGACAGCTCCTGCAGGGTCTTGAGGTCGAAGCGGGTGTCGTGACGGGCGGTCCAGGCATGGCCCAGGTACGGGCGCCAGTCGACGAACAGCTCCTTGTTCGGCTCCTTGACCAGGCTTTTCACCACGTGCAAGCCGTTGTCCAGGGCGTTGCGGTATTCGTCCATCTTTTCCTGCACGCGCTCGTCGCTCAGGATGCTGGACTGGATCAGCGACTCGGCATAGAGCTCGCGGGTAGTGCGCTGCTTGGCGATCTGCTGGTACATCATCGGCTGGGTGCCGCTGGGTTCATCGGCCTCGTTGTGACCGCGACGGCGGTAGCAGACCAGGTCGATCACCACATCGCGCTTGAACTGCATGCGGTAATCCATGGCCAGCTGGGTGACGAACAGCACGGCCTCCGGATCGTCGCCGTTCACGTGCAGGATCGGCGCCTGGATCATCTTCGCCACGTCCGTGCAGTACTCGGTGGAGCGCGAGTCTTCCGGGTTGCTGATGGTGAAGCCGACCTGGTTGTTGATCACGATATGGATCGTGCCACCCGTCTTGAAGCCCCGGGTCTGGGACATCTGGAAGGTTTCCATGACCACGCCCTGCCCGGCGAAGGCGGCATCGCCGTGCAGGGAAACCGGCAGTACCTTGTCGCCGACGCTGTCGTTGCGACGGTCCTGACGGGCGCGCACCGAGCCCTCGACCACCGGCGAAACGATTTCCAGGTGGGAAGGGTTGAAGGCCATGGCCAGGTGCACTTCGCCGCCCGCGGTCATCACGTTCGAGGAAAAGCCCTGGTGGTATTTCACGTCGCCCGAACCGAGGGCCGCTTGCTTCTTGCCCTCGAATTCGTCGAACAGCTCACGCGGATTCTTGCCGAAGGTGTTGACCAGCACATTGAGGCGGCCACGGTGGGCCATGCCGATGACGATTTCCTTGGTGCCATAGGAGCCGGCGCGCTGGATCAGCTCGTCCAGCAGCGGAATCAGGCTCTCGCCGCCTTCCAGACCGAAACGCTTGGTCCCCGGGTACTTGGTGCCCAGGTATTTTTCCAGGCCCTCAGCGGCGGTCAGGCGCTCCAGCAGGTGATCCTGCACATCGGCGGAAATGCTCGGACGCCCACGCACGCTTTCCAGACGCTGCTGGAACCAGCTGCGCTGTTCGGAATCGACGATATGGGTGAACTCGGCGCCGATGGTCCGGCAGTAGGTCTGCTGCAGGGCTTCGAGTATCTCGCGCAGCGTGGCCTCTTCCTTGCCGATAAACAACCCACCGGTACGGAACGTGGTATCCAGGTCGCCATCGGTGAGGCTGTAGTGCTGGATCGCCAGATCGGCCGGTGCCGGACGCAACCACAGTCCCAGGGGGTCGAGCTGAGAGGCCTGATGGCCACGCATGCGATAGGCCTGAATCAGGCGAAGGACTTCGACCTGCTTCTTTTCGTGCTCGCTGCTGACGCTCCCGGCAGACACCGGTTGCGCCCGGCGCTGGTTTTTCGCCAGCAACACGAAGTGATCGCGCACCGTGGAATGCGAGACGTCGGTGGCCGCATTGCCGTTGGCCGGCAACTTCTGGAAGTAGGTGCGCCACTGTTCGGGCACAGCGTTGGGATCGTGCAGGTAGAGCTCGTAGAGCTCTTCCACGTAGGCAGCGTTACCACCGGATAGGTGGGCACTGTCCCACATGCGCTGCATCACGCTTTCTTGCATGCTTGGTCACCCTCGGTAAGGGGACACCACCGGCGTGGACACCGCAGGGGCTCGCACCAAGTCCTCGACCAGCGACTTGCGTCAAGCCACTTCAGATCCCGCAGATAGTCCGGGTACCAGCCCGGATGCCCCTGCTGGTCGTCAAATTTTCAAATAAGAACCGCGGCTTTGTGAGCTGCGGTCCGATCTAGAACCAGGGGGCCGGAAGCTGATCCGGTCCCCTGGGCAGTGCAGTTAAAACGGTATCAGGTCGCGCTCTGCAGCAGCATGTTGCGTATATGGCCGATGGCTTTCGTCGGATTCAGCCCCTTGGGGCAGACACTGACGCAGTTCATGATGCCGCGGCAACGGAACACGCTGAAGGGGTCATCCATAGCCGCCAGGCGCTCTTGGGTCTTGGTATCGCGGCTGTCGGCCAGGAAACGGTAGGCCTGCAGCAACGCAGCTGGACCGAGGAACTTGTCCGGGTTCCACCAGAAGGACGGGCAGGAAGTCGAGCAGCAGGCGCACAGGATGCACTCGTACAGACCATCGAGCTTTTCCCGATCCTCGGGTGTCTGCAGACGTTCGATGGCCGGAGCCGGCGTCTCGTTCTGCAGGAAGGGCTTCACCTTCTCGTACTGCTTGTAGAAGATGCTCATATCGACCACCAAGTCACGAATGACCGGCAGGCCGGGGAGCGGACGCACCACCAGCTTGTTGCCCTTGACCACGGACGACAGCGGCGTGATGCAGGCCAGGCCGTTCTTGCCGTTGATGTTCATGCCGTCGGAGCCGCAGACACCTTCGCGGCAGGAACGCCGGTAGGAGAAGCCCTGGTCCTGCTCCTTGATCAAGGCCAGCACGTCCAGGACCATCAGGTCCTTGCCGCCGGTATCGATCTGGAAGTCGCGCATGGACGGCGCGCTGTCCTGATCGGGGTTGTAGCGATACACACTGACTTGCAACATATCGGCCACCCTAATCAATAAGTCCGAATCATGGGTTCAAACACCGGAACGGTCTTGGGCGCGAAGTTCACCGCGCGCTTGCTCACGCGCTTCTCGCCCGGGAAGTACAGGGAATGGCACAGCCAGTTCTCGTCATCACGGTCTTCGAAGTCTTCGCGGGCATGGGCGCCGCGGCTCTCTTTGCGTTCTTCGGCGGCAATGGCCGTGGCTTCGGCCACTTCCAACAGGTTCTGCAACTCCAGCGCTTCGATGCGCGCGGTGTTGAAGGCCTGGCTCTTGTCGTCGATCTTGACGTTGGTGATGCGCTGACGCAGATCGGCCAACTGGGCAATACCCTTCTGCATGTATTCGCCTGTGCGGAACACGCCGAAGTAGTTCTGCATGCAGTTCTGCAGTTCCTTACGCAGCGAGGCAACGCCTTCGCCGGCAGTACGGGTGTTCAGGCTGTTCAGACGGTTCAGCGCCTGATCGATATCGGTGTCGCTGGCATTACGGTACTCGACCCCTTCCTTGAGGGCTTTCTCCAGGTGCAGACCGGCCGCCCGTCCGAAGACCACCAGATCGAGCAGGGAGTTGCCGCCCAGACGGTTGGCACCGTGTACCGAGACGCAGGCCACTTCACCGACCGCGAACAGGCCCGGGATGATCACGTCGTTGCCGCCGGCATCCTGGGTCATGGCTTGACCGTGGATATTGGTGGCCACGCCGCCCATCATGTAATGACAGGTCGGCACCACGGGAATCGGCGCCACGACCGGGTCGACGTGGGCGAAGGTCTTGGACAGCTCGCAGATACCGGGCAGGCGGCTGTGCAGCACTTCCTCGCCCAGGTGGTCGAGCTTGAGCATCACGTGATCGCCATCCGGGCCACAGCCGTTGCCGGCGATGATTTCCTTGACCATGGAACGGGCCACCACGTCGCGGCCGGCCAGGTCCTTGGCATTGGGCGCATAGCGCTCCATAAAACGCTCGCCGTGCTTGTTGATCAGGTAACCACCTTCGCCGCGGCAACCCTCGGTCACCAGGGTACCGGCGCCGGCGATGCCGGTGGGGTGGAACTGCCACATTTCGATGTCCTGCACCGGCACGCCAGCACGCAGGGCCATGCCGACGCCATCACCGGTATTGATCAGGGCGTTGGTGGTCGAGGCGTAGATGCGACCCGCGCCGCCGGTGGCCAGCACGGTGGCCTTGGAGCGGATATAGGAGGTCTCGCCGGTTTCGATGCAGATAGCGATGATGCCGACGATCACGCCGTCCTGGTTCTTCACCAGATCCACCGCGTACCACTCGTTGAGGAATACCGTATTGGCCTTGAGGTTGGCCTGGTACAGGGTGTGCAGCAAGGCGTGACCGGTACGGTCGGCCGCCGCGCAGGTACGCGCCGCCTGGCCGCCCTTGCCGAAATCCTTCGACTGGCCGCCGAACGGGCGCTGGTAGATGCGGCCCTGCTCGGTGCGGGAGAACGGCAGGCCCATGTGTTCCAGCTCGAACACCGCCTGAGGACCGACCGAGCACATATACTCGATGGCATCCTGGTCGCCAATATAGTCCGACCCCTTGACGGTGTCGTACATGTGCCAGCGCCAGTCATCGTTCGGATCGGCCGAAGCGATGGCGCAGGTGATACCGCCCTGGGCGGAGACGGTGTGCGAGCGGGTCGGGAAGACCTTGGTGACGACGGCGGTCTTGTGGCCGCCTTGAGCCAACTGCAGTGCGGCGCGCATGCCGGCGCCGCCGCCCCCGACGATGATGGCGTCGAAGGAAAGCGTACTTATATTAGCCATGGATCAGATACCCCAAAGAATCTGCACGCCCCAGACGAACATCGCGAACATGGCGACGCCACACGCGGCCTGGAACAGAAAACGCACGCCGGTCGCCCACTTGCCCAGCGCCATCGGCGTCAGGTAGTCGGTGGAGATGGTCCACATGCCGACCCAGGCATGGGCGCTCAAGGCCACCAAGGCCAACAGGCTGAAGATGCGCATCCAGTTGTGCGAAAACAGTGCACTCCAATCGCTGTAAGTAAGACCCGGGCTGGCGGCAAGGTAGCCCAGCAAAAAGATGAAGTAAGCCGCCAGCACGACCGCGGAGACCCGCTGCGCCATCCAGTCGTAGAGACCCGAACGGGAGAGGTTCGTGACGTTGGTTACCATATCCACACCCCTGCCAGTACGATCAGCGCCACGGAAACGGCGAGAACGATTTGCGAGCCCAGCTTTCCGCCTTCCAGCGTCTCGCCGATACCCAAGTCCATGATCAGATGGCGCACACCGGCCACCAGGTGATAGAGCAACGCGGACAGAAGACCCCAGGTCACCAACTTGGCCAGCGGACTGGTCAGACACGCCTTCACCTGCTGGAATCCCTCTTCGGAGTTCAGCGACTTGTCCAATGCATAAAGCATGATGGCAAGGCCGACAAAGAGAATGACACCCGAGACACGGTGAAGAATGGACGTGTAAGCGGTGATTGGAAGCTTGATAGTCCTAAGGTCGAGGTTTACAGGTCTTTGGCTTTTCACGGCTTTTTTTCACACTTGAGAGCCCCTAACAATCAGGGCAAAGTTGTCGGGAAGTGGACTGGTCAGGTACCCATCACCCAAGGAGTGACGACCGCCCAAGACAGGCGCTAAAGCCCCTGGCGATCGGTCGAAGAGTATAAACAGTTAGGTTACTAATGACAATCCACGGACCTGACCCAAAGAGCGCATTGCGCGCCATCTTAAAATGGCGTAAATGACCCACTCCCGAGTTCATAAACAGCCCTGGAACCCCTTTGCCGCCTGGGCCCGCGCAAATTGACTTTCGGATTTATCTCTCTATAGTGTGCCGGGCCCTGCGTGGGGGGTAGTCTGATGATTCCGAGCATAAAATAGGAGGCCGTACATGGCTGACAAAATAGCGCAGTTGATCATCGAGGGTGTTGCGCCCGTCGAGCTGCCCATTTTAACCGGCACCGTAGGTCCCGACGTAGTGGATGTGCGCGGCCTGACCGCTACCGGCCGCTTCACTTTCGACCCTGGCTTTATGTCGACCGCTTCCTGCGAGTCGAAGATCACCTATATCGACGGCGACCAGGGCATTCTGTTGCACCGCGGTTACCCGATCGAGCAGCTTGCAGAGCAATCCGACTACCTGGAAACCTGCTTCCTGCTGCTCAACGGTGAACTGCCGACCGCCGCGCAGAAAGCCCAGTTCGTGACCACCATCAAGAACCACACCATGGTGCACGAACAGCTGAAGAACTTTTTCAACGGCTTCCGCCGCGATGCCCACCCGATGGCCATCATGTGCGGCGTAGTAGGCGCCCTCTCCGCCTTCTACCACGACTCCCTGGACATCAATAACCCGCATC
>JAZKHB010000015.1:0-69961 GCA_040385585.1 Pseudomonadota bacterium
CGGCCTGCTACCGCGCCTGGTGCTGCTGCTGCTCTGTCTGTGGCGCTGGCGCCGCGGTACCGCGCGCCTGCAACTGGACAGCGGCCTGCCCGACTACGAACTGCTGCGCGAGCGCCTGCAACCGGGCAGCGAGCGCCTGGGAATCAGCGATGCCGCGCCGGCGCAGCTGCCGACGACCGCCGCCGACGATGCCGCCCTGGAGGGTGCCGGCGCCGTGCTGTTGGGGCTGGAACTGGACCGCCCCTGGCCACCGACCTTGGCCGCGGGCATTGCCGATGCCGGGGTGATCGACAGCCGCGAACAACGCCGCCGGCTGCTTGAGCAACTGAGCCGCTGCCCGCCGGCCCGTCTGGTGATCGCCTGCGACCCCCGGCGCTCGCCGGACCGCGGCACCCTGGCGCTGCTCGCCGAGCTGGCGCGCAGCAGTGCTTCCACCCGCATCTGGTTGCTGCCACCGCCCCCCGGCGAGGGCCTGGACAGTGAGCGCTTGGGCGACTGGCACGCGGCGCTGGAGCGGGCGCAGCTGGCGTACCGTGATAGCGCCCCGCTGGCCTGGCTGGAGACGGGACATGAGTGACCGTAGGGTGGATGACGCCCTTTTCATCCACCCTCGTGATGGGTGGATGGGTAAAACGTCATCCCCCCTACGGAGCCTGCGATGAACCGCCCGCTGAAGCTCGCCCTGGTCGGCCACACCAATGTGGGCAAGACCTCGCTGCTGCGCACCCTGACCCGCGATGTTGGTTTCGGTGAGGTCTCCCACCGCCCCAGCACCACCCGGCATGTGGAGGGCGCGCGGCTGTCGGTGGATGGCCAGGCCCTGCTGGAGCTGTACGACACTCCGGGCCTGGAAGACGCCATCGCCCTGCTCGACTACCTGGAACGCCTGGAGCGCCCCGGCGAGCGCCTGGACGGCCCGGCGCGCCTGGCGCGCTTTCTCGACAGCGCCGAAGCGCGCCAGCGCTTCGAGCAGGAGGCCAAGGTGCTGCGCCAGCTGCTGGCTTCGGACGCCGGCCTCTATGTGATCGACGCCCGCGAGCCGGTACTGGCCAAGTACCGCGACGAGCTGGCGGTACTGGCCATGTGCGGACGTCCGCTGCTGCCGGTGCTGAATTTCGTCGCCGGCGCCCACCACCGGGAAACCGACTGGCGCGAGGCCCTGGCCCGCCTGGGCCTGCATGCCCTGATCCGCTTCGACAGCGTGGCCCCGCCCCTGGACGGCGAGCGGCGCCTGTACCAGAGCCTGGCGCTGTTACTGGAGCACGCCCGTCCCCAGCTGGAACGGCTGATCGCCGATCACGAGGCTCAGGTACAGGCCCGCCGCCAGGGCGGCGTCCGGTTGATCGCCGAGCTGCTGCTCGATTGCGCGGCCTGCCGGCGCCGTGTAGAGGCTGATGCGGCGCTGGAACAGCCGGCCATCGACGCGCTGCGCACCACCATTCGCCAGCGGGAACAACGCTGCGTCGAGGCACTGTTGCGCCTGTATGCCTTCCGCCAGGAGGACGCCAGCGCCCAGGCCCTGCCGCTGCTCGACGGGCGCTGGGGCGACGACCTGTTCAATCCGGAAACCCTCCGGCAGCTGGGCATCCAGGTCGGCGGCGGCATGGCCGCCGGGGCCGCCGCCGGAGCGGGCCTGGACCTGCTGGTGGGCGGCATCAGCCTGGGTGCGGCCACGCTCATGGGCGCGCTGATCGGCGGCGGCGCCCAGACCCTGCGCGGTTACGGTGGACGCCTGCTGGGCAAGCTCAAGGGCCAGCGCGAACTGACGGTGGATGATGCCGTGCTGCGCCTGCTGGCCCTGCGCCAGAGCCGACTGCTGCGTGCCCTGGAAAGCCGTGGGCACGCCGCCCTGGGCGTCATCGCCCTGGAAGTGCCGGCGGCCGAGGAACCGCTGCAGCAGCGTTGGCGCGAGGGCAAACTGCCGCCGGCCCTGCACAAGGCCCGCGCCCACCCCGAATGGTCGGCCCTCAACCCCGGCCCGCGCCTGGAACAGGCCGAGCGCCAGGAACAGATCGAAGCGCTCGCCGCAACGCTGCAGGTGACTTAGCGCCTTTTCAGCAGATGCGGCGGGAGCTGGATAGCCGCATGCGCGGGTATGACGGATGAGTGAGTGGCGCTCGTCACGCCACGCCGCGGATGGGCACCGGTATGTCCTGGTCGCTGCCGCACACCGGTGACTCGCCGCGCACACCGTGCCAGCGGGCGCGTTCGACGATGGCGTGGGCCCATTTGCTGTGGGTCGCCGGCTCGCACATGCTGCCGTTGAACTGGAACACCGCCGGGGCCTCGTCCTGCAGGATCAGCCGCGCCGACGCGAAATCCTGGGGGCAGACCTGCAGGGCGCGGTGGATGATCGGGATTTGCAGGGGGTGAATCGCGGTCTTGCCCACCAGGCCGTGGGCCACGTCCAGGGCCAGCTCTTCTTCCAGCAGGTGGGGGTCGTCCAGTTGCTCGAATACCGGCCCGGTCAGGGCGAAGCCGGCCGAGCCCATGATGCCGCTGAGCATGGCGATCACATAGCTCATGGGCGTACTGTATAGGGTGGTACGCGGGTTGCGGCGCAGGCCCAGGCAGCCCATCAGGTCGTTGCCGCCGATGCGCAGGGCGATGATCCGCCGGGCGTCGCCAGCCAGCAGGGCGGCGCGCAGCTCACTCATGGCGCCGGGGTCGAAGACCTCGGCGGTTTCCAGGGTCGGCATCAGACACAGGTGCGAGGCGGCGACCGCCACTTCCCAGGCCCGCAGGTTGTTCAGGCCCAGCTTGGGCAGGACGAAGCCGTCGACATGACGGATCAAGGGCCAGTCATTGAGCCGCGCCGCCATCTCCGAGGTGCGTGGGCGCACGAACAACAGCGGCCCGCCGGCCGGACGGCCGCCACGGGCGTCGATCGCCTCCAGCAGGCCCTGCAGGTTGAGCAGCGCGACGTTGACGTCCAGTTCGGCCACCGCGTCCTCCAGGCACACCACCAGGGAGCGCAGACCGATGATCTTCTGGCCGAACACCACGTCCAGCAGGTCCTGGCGGGTGGCGGGCATATAGAGCGTGGCGCCCAGTGCGTAGGGCGAGTGCTTGTCCATTAGCGGACCCTTTTGATGATGGTGACGGCCCGGTAGGGCCCCAAGGCCGCGCCGGCTTCTTCGACTTCAATGCCCAGGCGGGCGGCCAGGTGCAGCAGCAACTGCACATCCTGGTCGGTCCGCGCGCGTACCAGCACGCTGTGCGGCACCCGCCGCAGCACGGCCCGGGTGGCCTCGGCGATACCCGGCTTGATGCGGTTCGGGTTGTCGATGGCAAACCGCGCCGCCAGGTCGCCGATGGTCTGCCGGGCGCTGGCCTGCAGCATCCGGCGCTGTTCGGTCGACCAGGGCTGGGCGGCGGCCACTGGAGCGCTCAGGCCCCGGCGCAGGCCATCGATTGTCTCGACAAAGGCGCGGGTGACATCATAAGGCCGTAGATTCTCATACTGCATGCAGCCGTGGTAGCCGCCGTCCTCGGTCCAGATGGTCCGCGAGATCAGCCCCGACACCGTGGCGCCGAGAATCCCCGAAGGAATCAGCCAGTCGTCGCTGGAGGGCGCGAGCCAGGCGTGACCACAGGGGTCGGCCAGGGTCACCAGCGGCGGCTCGCCGACGAAGCGCGGGTCGCCCCCCAGGCTGCGCGCCAGCTCCCCGGCGATGGCGCCCTTGCCGGTCCAGCCGTCGACGAAGACGATATTGGCCGCGCCATGGCGGGCGATCACTGCGTCCAGCGCGACCCGGTCCAGGCCGCGGTCGCGGATGATGCTCAGGCCGTAATGCCGCACCGCGCGGCCCCGCTCGGCCAGCGCCCGGCGCAGCAGCGCACCAAGGGGCGCGCCGGCGCGCACGAAGGACACCAGGGCGATGCTCGGCCCGGCGAAGCGCGCGTCCAGGGCGACCGCCAGGGCGGCCACGTCCGCGGCCATGCGCTGGCCGTTCTGCGCCAGGGCCTGGGCATAGAGTGCCTGGTGCACCTCGCCGGGCGGGTTTTCCGCGCCGATCATCTCGGAATAATGCCGTTGCTGGGACTGGATCAGCCGCTCCTTCTCCTCGGCCGAGGTGATCTCGATCTGCAGCGGCTGCAGCAGAAAGTCCACGTCCTCGGGCAGGTAGCTGCCGTGCAGGCTGCGCAGGGCCTCAGACACCGGCGCCTCCCTGGGCATCCAGGCCCAGCACCGCGTCGGCCAACTGACCGCGGGTCGGCGTGCCCCACCAGTCGCACTCGCTCATAAAGCCCAGGTCGGACAGGCTGTCGCCGAATCCCAGCAGCGGGCGCTCGCCATGCAGGGCCCGGTCGCGGCGGATCCACTCCTGCACCGCCGTGCGCTTGCGCAGGCACTCGGGCAGAAACGCCAGGTTGTTGCCGTTGCGGTGCACGTACAGGCCCGTCAGGGGGTTGCGGGCGCGCACGGCGGCCAGCACCCGCGCCAGCACTTCGTCGTCGTCCTGGTTGTGCTTGATCACCACGTAGTTGGCCAGGCCGGCCTCCTCCACCACCCAACCGCGCAGGGAAATTTCCAGCGCTTCGCCCAGGCCCAGCACCTGCGCGCAGAGCAGCGGCAGGCTGTCCTGCTGGTCGGCCAGGCGCGCGCTCATCTGCGCGTGCCAGGTCGACTCCAGTTGACCCTCGGGCGTCAGCATCGCACCGCCATGGGCGCAGATGGCGCCGTGGCTGAAAGGCAGCTGCACCCGCTGATAAGCCTCGACGCTGCGCGCTGTCACTGGCACCACGTCGGCGCTGGCCAGCAGCCATTCCACGAACTGCTTCTGCACCGGACGCATAAAGCCGATGGGCGCGCCCTGCAGATCCAGGGCCGCGGAGTGCCGCGGGCCGTCGCGCCAGGGGCCGGCGTCGAGCTTGCGGGCGCTCTGGAACAGGGTGTCGTCCAGATCGACGAATACCAGCGGACGTTCAAGGGCCATCGACTATCACCTCGGCATTCAGGGCGGCGACCAGCCGCGGATCGACCGCCGCGGCCGGCGTTTCGCTGCACAGCAGCACCCGGTCGAACTGACCGGGGGCGACGTTATACAGGAAGTTGGCGATACCCAGGCCATAGTTGTCGGTAAACGCCAGGGCGTGCTGCACCGCATGGCCCAGGGCGATGGGCGAGCGGCTGGTGGAGGAAAAGTGCACGTCGGCACCGCGCTGCTCCAGGGCCTCGGCCAGCAGAAAGGGCCGCCACACATGCTCGCTGGTGCCCAACACCAGGATCCGCTCGCCGGGACGCAGCTGCACCTGGCGGCTGAGGGTCTCGCGGTGGCTGCGCACGCCCAGGCGCGCCCAGTCGTTTTCCGGCTGCAGGGGCCAGTCGCCGCGGGCCACGCTGTCGACCTTGGGCATGTCCGGCAACGGCGCGTCAGGATCGGCATGCCACTGGTAACGGCCCTCGAGCAGCGCCACCGAGCGGGCGTGTGGCCCCAGGGCCTGGCTGACCGCGCCTTCGGACCAGTCGGTCAGGGTCGCGGTGACCACCTGTTCGATCCGGCTCAGGCCCGCCTCCAGCAGCGCCCGGTACAGGTTGATAAAGGTCTTGCCGGTGCTGGCCTCGTCGTCCACCAGCACCAGGCTGCGCGCCTGCATGACCCGGCGCAGGGTTTCCGGGTCCTGGGGCAGGTGCATCAGGTGCGCGCTGGCGTGGCTGTGCTCTTCCTCGAAGCGGCAGAGCAGCGGCGTGCCCAGCGGGTGGCGGGTGCTGGTCAGGTAGACGCTGTCGTCGCGGCGCCGGCTCAGCTCGCGCTGCACCCCGGCGCCCAGACCCACCGCGGTTTCCGCCATGCCCAGCACCAGCACCGGTCCCGGCAGGTCGGCGGGAATCAGCGCGGCCAGGGCGCCGAACGCCTCGGCCATGCGCGCCGGGCGCACCGGGATATGCCGGCCCAGCACCTTGGAGACGAACAGAAAGGCGCGCTTGGGGTTGCGCCGCTCGGCGAAGCCGAACAGGGCATCCGGCGCCTCGCTGGCACGGCTGACCTGCACATCCAGGCGTCCGCGGGCGAGCTGCACCTGCCGATCAGGGGGGAGAGAAACGTCGGTCATGGGGGTTCCACGCAAAACCAGCAAGAAACAAGGCAGAGCATAACGAAAACAGCCGCGAGCAGAGCCCGCGGCAGGTCAGGGTCGACGAGAAGTGGCGATGGCCTCGGGCGCAGCCCTGGCTAGCGTTGCGCAACCTCGCGGTTGGCCCGGCGCGTGCGCAACAGGCTTGCCACGCGCCAGCCGATAAACAGCAGCAGCGCCGCCAGCAGCGTCAGAAACAGGGTATTGAACAAGGGGAACGGCTCATCGCGGCTAGTGGTGGCCTCGATGGAGATCAGGTTGGGGAATGTCGAGAGTATCTGGATGCGCCAGCCGTAATAGCGGATCAGCGCCAGTTGATCGGCATCGCGGGACAACCCCTGGGCCCGGGCCTGCACATCGGCCGAGTCGAACTTGAAGTGCCAGGGGAAGCCCCAGCCGGTGTCCTCGTTGCGATAGACCCTGACTTCCTGGGTATCCGGGTGCTGAGTGTTGATGTAATAGACATCGCGTGTCGGGCCGTCGGCCAGGTTTTCCGCATTGATCACGCCATCTTTATCGACCCGCTTGACCTCCACCCCGGTCACCTGCACCACCTCGTGGCGCGGCAGCAGGTAGTCCAGGGCGACGCCCGTGGCCAGCACCAGCAGCACGACCAGTGCAGCCAGTATCTTCTTCAGTACGCTCATATCCCTCTCCAGTTAAACCTTGTAAGTGCCGCTAGCGGCCTATCAGCTCAGAGCCCCTTGGGCCCCCAGGCGTTCAGTGAACCTTGGCTTCGACTCGCCACAACGACGCCTGCACCTGACGGATCAGTTCCGGCGTCGTCATGCTCCGCTCAGGGCGGGCCCGGGCCACCGGCACCCCCGCGGCCTCGAGAAAAGCCAGCACCAGGGCGCTCTTGACCGCGAAATTCATGTTCTGGGTGTCGCGCATCGAGGAGGTCACCACCCCGGCCACCAGACCGCTGGGGTCGAACACCGGACCGCCGCTGGACCCCGGCTGGATCGGCGCGGTGAACTGCAGCAGCCCGGCATCGTCGAACGGCCCGAACAGCCCCGACACGCAGCCCTGGGTCACCTGCACCCCGCCGCCGGCCACGCCAGCCAGGGGAAAGCCCAGGGTGACGATATTCTCCCCCAGCTCGCAGCCCGGTCCCTCGCGAAAGGTCACCGGCTGAAAGCCACGGGTATCGGGCACGCGCAGCAGCGCCAGGTCGTTCTTGCTGTCCATCACCACCAGTTCGGCGCCGTGACGGCCATCGAAGGAGACGATACTAAGGCTGTCGACGCCTTCGATCACATGGGCACAGGTAAGGATATGTTGCGAAGACACGGCAAAGCCGGTGCCGGTGCAGCTGCGCCGCTCGGCCGCCGCACCGCCGCCTTGGGGCCGTTGGGGGTGGCGCTCATCCAGCTCCACGCCCAGGCGCCGGCCCAGCGCCGCCAGGCCGTAGGCCGAACCGTCGGCCAGGGCACGCACCTTCCACTGGCCTTGGCGCCGGTACAGCTCCGCCAGGACCATGGCCGACTCACCCGAATCGCTCAGGTCGTGGCTGTATTCGATGCCGGCATCGACTTTCAGGCTCACCCGGCCCAGGCGCTGCAACGGGCCGATGGCCTGGAACACATAGAGAATCACCAGCACCCGTTCCACCGCCGGCGGCAGTTGCGCCAGGGTACAGCTGCAACTCAGCTCGTCTTTCTGGCCCTGCCAGGTGAGCCAGGCGGTGTCCGGGCGATGGATCAGCGCCACCTCGCCCTGGGGCGTGCGCCGCTCGTCCACCGGCAGCAGGGCCAGGCCGGCGTAATCGCCCAACAGGCCGTCGCTGACGCTACGATCCAGGATCAAGCGGCACTGCTGCTGATCGGCCAAGGGCGCATTGGCACCCGGGGTCAGGGTGATCATCCGTGCAATTCCTGGGTGGCGGGCGGGAGGGCAACTGGCGTGGTAATGGCTTTGACCGTCACCCCGTCGCGCCAGGCGCTGACCGGCTCCGGCAAGCCGAGACGGCGAGTGGCGAAGATACCCGGCAGGTTGATCCCGGCCAGGGCCGTGTAACCGATACCGCCGGAGGGGCGCAGGTTGATTTCCAGCAGATGGGGCAGGCCCTCCGCGTCCTCGCGGGTCTGTACGTTGACAATCCCGTCACAGCCGAAATACGCCGCCGCCGCCAAGGCCAGGTCCACCGCCGGGCTCTCGCGCTCCAGGCGCTGCACCGTGCCAGCCTTGCGCCGCGCGACCCAGGCCACCACCGTACCAGCCTCGCAGACCATGTCCACCGAGCACTCCTCGCCCGCCAGGTAGCGCATCACCAGCTGCGGCTTGAGCTTGCGCGCGCGGGCATAAGCCTCGACAAAGGCCGGGGCGTGCACCCGGCGCGCATCGGGATTGGCGAAGCAGGCGAAGGGATCGCAATCCGCTTCCAGCCGCCAGAAACCCTGGCCATAGATGCCGTGAGTGGGTTTGACGCACACCGGGCCGTCGGCGGCCAGCCGGTCGATGGCCGTCTGCAGCTGCTCGGCCGACTCGACCACGATGGATTCGGCGCAGCGCAGGCCCGCGGCCTGGGCCGCGGCGGTGAACAGGCCCTTGTCGTCGACACGCTCGAAGCAGGCCAGGGACAGGGCGCCGGTGACCAGCTGGATACCGGCCGCCTCGAACTGTTGACGCGCCGGCTCGAACAGCTGCCCCGCGCGCCCGGCCAGCACCACGCGGATGCCGTGTTCGCGGGCCCGGGCCAGGACCCAGGGGATGCGCTCGGCGTCCTCGGCCGGCTCGCGCCAGGCCTGGTCGGCCATGCCGGTGATTTCCGGGCGGTGCTGGCGATGGGAGGCATAGACCGTGACCGCGGCCGGCAGGACGCGCCGGGCCGCTTCGATCACTTCACGCTGGCTGGATTGGCCTTCCAGGAACCACATATCTTTATCCTTAAAGGTACGGCAGGGCCGGCGCAGGGCAGTTATCGCCGGTGCTGGCCGGCAGAATCGGGCCCGGGGTCGGGCGTTGGCAAACAAAGTAAGACACATCCGGAAAAAGGTCGGCTGGCTACCCGCCCGGAGGATCATTTACCATCTTAATAGTGTATGGCTAATGAAGGCGAATCAGTCGCATCGTTATGCCAGAATCGTCCTTCACCGGCGATCACCTGCAGGCATGCCCGGCCCCTATCGGCTGAGGGCGCTTCCAGGCGCAGGCTAGAGCCCCGGCACGGGCACCGATGTTCCCTTTCCAACCACGGCACGGATTCCTACCGATGAGCATCTCCCTCGCGAAAAACCAGACCATCTCCCTGGAAAAGCAAAGCAGCAGCCTGAGCAAGGTCAGCATGGGCCTGGGTTGGGATCCGGCAAAACCCACTGGCTTCTTCGGCAAAATGCTGGGCGGCGCCAGCGACATCGACCTCGACGCCTCCTGCATCCTCTTTGACGCCCAGAAGCAGCCACTGGACAATATCTGGTTCCAGCAACTGCAATCGCGCGATGGCGCCATCCAGCACTCCGGCGACAACCGCACCGGTGAAGGCGACGGCGACGACGAAACCATCCAGGTCGACCTCGATCGCCTGCCGGCCAACGTGCAGACCCTGGTCTTCACCGTCAACTCCTTCCAGGGCCAGACCTTCGACAAGGTCGCCAACGCCTATTGCCGCCTCGTCGACCTGGGCTCGCGCAAGGAACTGGCCCGCTTCGACCTGACCGGCAAGGGTTCGCACACCGGCGTGGTCATGGCCATGCTCAAGCGCACCGCCAACGGCTGGGACATGACCGCCATCGGCACGCCGACCAACGGCCGCACCGTGCAGGACCTGCTGAACCTGGCCGCCCAGGCCATTCCGGCATGAGTCTGCTGACGCCGGGCGCCAACGCGTCCGTGCCTAGCGGCACACTCAGCGCCACTGTGCGTTTCAGCCCGACCAGCGTGGCGGGCGCCGATATCGACGTCTCGGCGTTTCTGCTGACCACCGCGGGCAAGGTGCGCGGCGACCAGGACATGATTTTCTATGGGCAAAAAAGCAGCGCCGACACCAGCGTCACGCTCAGTGCCTCGAACCCCGGCCAGGTGAGCTTCAGCCTGGACCTGGAGCGCCTGGACCCGGCCATCGAGAAGATCGCCCTGACCGCGACCATCTACGAGAACCGCGCCACCTTCGCCACGCTGCAGAGCCTGGCCCTGAGCATCGAGCAGACCGGCACAGTGCTTATAGAAGCGCCCATCCCCACCCAGGGCATGGCGGAAACCGCGTTGATCCTCGGTGAGTTCTACCGTCGCCAGGGCGCCTGGAAATTCCGCTGCATCGCCCAGGGCTTCGCCGGCGGCCTGCAGCCCCTGGCCGAGCACTTCGGCATCACGGTAGCGGCGGCGGAACCGACTCCGGCGCCCCCGCCAGCGGCCGCGGCACCGGCTCCTTCGCCTAGCCCTGCACCGAGCCCCGCGCCACCGGCGAAAAGTACGGTCTCCCTGACCAAGATCACCCTGGACAAGCAGCGCAGCAGTATCAGCCTGGAGAAGACCGCCAGCGGCTTCGGCGAGATCCGCATCAACCTGAACTGGAACCGCGGCACACCCCAGGCCAGCAAAGGCCTGCTCTCCGGGCTGTTCGGCCGCGCCAGCAACGGCATCGACCTGGACGTCGGCTGCCTGTTCGAGCTGGCGGACGGCCGCAAGGGCGCGGTGCAGGCCCTGGGCGACGCCTTCGGCAGCTTCGAGCACCCGCCCTTTATCGAACTCAAGGGCGACGACCGTACCGGCGCGGTCAGCGACGGCGAATGGATGCGCATCAATGGCGGCCAGTGGGACGCGGTCAAGCGCGTCCTGATCTATGCCTTCATCTACGAAGGAGCACCCAACTGGTCCAATACCGGCGGGGTGATCACCCTGTATGTGCCGGGCCAGCCGCCGATCGAGGTGCAGCTGAGCGAGGGCACCAATAACATGAACATGTGCGCCATCGCCCTGCTGGAAAACGTCGGCGGCGCGGTTAAGGTGTCGCGCCAGGTGCGGTATTTCAAGGGTCACCAGGAGGTCGACCAGGCCTTCGGCTGGGGCATGCGCTGGGCCGCCGGTTCCAAGGACTAATACGTTTCGCTTAGAGGAAAACATCATGCTTAACTGGCTCAAAACCAACACCGCCGCGGCGCGTACGCGCCTGGCAGAAGAAATCGGCAAGTTCAAGAACCGCGAGTTCATGGAAGCGGTCGTTGCCGGCTGCGCCTTGGTATCGGCAGCCGATGGCGATATCAACGCCAGCGAAAAACAGAAAATGATCGGTTTTATCCAGAATTCGGACGAACTCAAGGTGTTTGACCTGACCTTGGTGATCGATACCTTCAACAAGATCTGTGGCAAGTTCGAATTCGACGCGTCCATCGGCCGCGCCGAAGCCTTGAAACTGGTCGGTCGCCTGCGCAACAACACCGACGCGGCACGCTTGCTGGTGCGCGTATGCTGCGCGGTGGGCAATGCCGACGGTAACTTCGACAGCAGCGAGCAGGCGGCCTGCCGGGCCATCTGCACCGAGCTCGGGCTGTCTCCCTCTGAATTTGATTTGTGAGTATCTGAATTGGAAAGCACCGCTATCGGCTTCCCGCCGTTAACCATCGCCGTCTTCGTCGGCCTGGCCCTCGTGGCCCTGGCCATCGACCTGTTTACCCACAAGGGTGACAAGCCGATCAGCCTGCTCAACGCCTCGCTCTGGTCGGTGTTCTGGGTGGTCATTTCCATGGCCTTCGCCGGCTTTCTCTATGTGTCCCACGGCTCCCAGGTCGCCAGCCTGTTCGTGACCGGCTACGCCCTGGAGAAAGTCCTGAGCGTGGACAACCTGTTCGTCTTCATGGCGATCTTTTCCTGGTTCAGCATCCCCGACAACCTGCGGCACCGGGTGCTCTACTGGGGCATCATCGGCGCCATCGTGTTCCGCCTGATCTTCGTGGTCATCGGCACCGGCCTGCTGGCCTTCGGCCCCTGGGTCGAGGTGCTGTTCGCGGTGGTCGTGGCCTGGACCGCGGTGATGATGCTCAAGAGCAGCGGCGACAGCGAGGGGATCGAGGACTATTCCGGCCATATCGCCTACCGGGCCACCCAGCGCCTGTTCCCGGTCTGGCCCAAGCTGCATGGCCACAATTTCTTCATCTCGCGCAAGGAAGCCGAAGGCGAGCTGAGGAAGCCCGGCAACGGCGGCATCAGCCTGGCGGCCAAGGGCGCCTGGTTCGCCACTCCGCTGCTGCTGTGCGTGGCCGTGGTCGAGGTGTCGGATGTGATGTTTGCCTTCGACTCGGTGCCGGCCATCATCGCCGTTAGCCGCGAGCCGCTGATCGTTTACTCGGCGATGATCTTCGCCATCCTGGGTCTGCGGACCATGTACTTCGTGCTCGAAGCCCTCAAGCGCTACCTGGTGCACCTGGAGAAGGCAGTTATCGCCTTGCTGTTTTTTATCTCCGCCAAGCTTGCACTCAACGCAACTGACCACATATTCCATACCGGGTATGCCATCGATGCCAATACCAGCCTGATCGTGGTGCTGGTGGTGCTGGCGATCGGCATCGTGGCCAGCGTGCTGTTTCCGGAAAAACCGGATGAGGCCAGCGAAAAGTAACCATCGAGGATAAGGAGACCTCTCATGGCGATTACTCTGCAGAAAGGCGGTAACCTGTCGCTGTCCAAGACCGACCCGAGCCTCAAGCGCATTTTGATTGGCTTGGGTTGGGACGAACGGGCCACCGACGGGACCGATTTCGACCTGGATGCCAGCGCCTTCATGCTGACGGCCCAGGGCAAGGTGCGCACTGACGCGGACTTTATCTACTACAACCAGCTGCGCTCGCCGGAAGGTGCCCTGGAGCACACCGGCGACAACCGTTCGGGGCAGGGCGAAGGCGACGACGAAACCCTCCGAGTCGACCTGAGCAAGATTCCGGCAGGCATCGAAAAGATCGTGATCACGGTCACCATCCACGATGCCGCTGCACGCAAGCAGAACTTCGGCCAGGTGGCCAACGCCTTTATCCGCGTGGTCAACGAAGAGTCGAATGTGGAAATCGTGCGGTATGACCTGGCCGAGGACTATTCCACCGAAACGGCGATGGTCTTCGGCGAGCTCTACAGCCACAACGGCGAATGGAAATTCCGCGCCGTGGGCCAGGGCTACGCGGGCGGCCTGGCCGCCATGTGCAATCAATACGGCATTGTTGTTTAACGGCAGTCAACTAAAGGGAAAACGAACATGGCTATCAGTCTGAGCAAGGGCGGCAACGTCTCGCTGTCCAAGGAAGCACCCGGCCTCAACGAAATCACCGTGGGCCTGGGCTGGGATGCACGCGTTACCGACGGCACCGACTTCGACCTGGATGCCTCGGTGTTCATCACTGGCGAGAACGGCAAGGTGTTGTCCGATGCGTCCTTCATCTTCTACAACAACAAGACCTCGGCCTGCGGCAACGTCGAACACCTGGGCGACAACCGCACCGGCGACGGCGACGGCGACGACGAGAAGGTCAACGTCAAGCTCAACGGCCTGGCCGCGGACGTGAAGAAGCTGGTCTTCGCCGTCACCATCCACGACGCCGATGCCCGCAAGCAGAGCTTCGGCCAGGTCAGCAACGCCTTTATCCGTGTGGTCAACAAGACCGACGGCAAGGAAATCGCCCGCTACGACCTGTCGGAAGACGCCTCCACCGAAACCGCTATGATCTTCGGCGAGCTGTACCGCCACGGCGACGAGTGGAAGTTCAAGGCCATCGGCCAGGGCTTCGCCGGCGGTCTGCAGCCGTTAGCCGCCTCCCACGGCGTCGGTGTATAAGCTTTAAGCGCCTAATAAAAAACCCGCCAAGTGCGGGTTTTTTTATGGGCGCTGCTTCCAGAATGGCGCTGCGCCCATGCCTGTAGCAGGCCGTTGAAAAACGTAGGTAGTTTTTCAACGGCCTGCTAGCCGCGGCTACACCGCCACCGGCGCCTTTATATGCGGATGGGCCTGGTAGTCCAGCAGCTCGAAATCCTCGAAGCGGAAGGCGAACAGGTCCTTGACCACCGGGTTCAGCCGCATGCGCGGCAGCGGATAGGGCTCGCGGGTCAGCTGCAGGTCGGCCTGTTCCAGGTGGTTGGCGTACAGATGGCAGTCCCCGCCGGTCCAGATGAAGTCCCCCGGCGCCAGGTCGCAGACCTGGGCCACCATCAGGGTCAGCAGCGCATAGCTGGCGATATTGAATGGCACGCCGAGGAAGATATCCGCCGAACGCTGGTACAACTGGCAGCTGAGCTTGCCGTCGGCCACGTAGAACTGGAACAGGGCATGGCAGGGCGGCAGGGCCATCTGCTCGACCAGCGCCGGGTTCCAGGCCGATACCATCAGCCGGCGCGAATCCGGGTTGCGCTTGATCATGGCGATCAGCTGACTGATCTGGTCGATGGACTCGCCGTTGGGCGCCGGCCAGTTGCGCCACTGGTAGCCGTAGACCGGGCCGAGGTCGCCGTTCTCGTCGGCCCATTCATCCCAGATGCGAACCCCATGGTCCTGCAGGTACTTGATATTGGTGTCGCCCTGCAGGAACCACAGCAGCTCGTGGACGATGGACTTCAAATGGCACTTCTTGGTGGTCACCAGGGGAAAGCCCTGGGCCAGGTCGAAGCGCATCTGGTGGCCGAACAGGCTGTAGGTGCCAGTGCCGGTGCGGTCGCCCTTGACCGTGCCGGTCTCGCGCACCAGGCGCATCAGGTCCAGGTACTGTTTCATCGTGCACCTCCATGGGCGGCCTGGCGGCGATAGGCGAAAAGGATAAGAGCGATGCCGCCGAGCATCATCGGCAGACTGAGAATTTGGCCCATGGTCAGCCAGCCGCCCGCCAGGTAGCCGAGCTGGACATCCGGCACCCGGACGAACTCGACGATAAAACGGAACAGCCCGTAGCACAGGGCGAACATCCCCGAGACGGCCATGGTCGGCCGCGGCTTGCGCGAATACAGCCAGAGAATGGCGAACAGGGCGAAGCCTTCCAGGGCCACCTGATACAGCTGCGACGGGTGACGGGCCAGCTGTTCGGGGTCGGTGGGGAAAACCATGGCCCAAGGCAGGTCGGTGGCCTTGCCCCACAGCTCGGCGTTGATAAAATTACCGACCCGGCCGGCACCCAGGCCAATGGGCACCAGGGGGGCGATAAAGTCCATCAGCTCGAAGAAGCTCTTGCCGTTGCGCTTGCCGAACCACCAGGTGGCCAACATCACGCCGAGCAACCCGCCATGGAACGACATGCCGCCCTTCCACACTTGCAGCACCAGGCTGGGGTCGTTCAGGTAGGCCTGCAGGTCGTAGAACAGCACATAGCCCAGGCGCCCGCCGAGTATCACGCCCATGGCCACCCAGAACACCAGGTCCGAGAGTTTCTCGCGGCTCCAGGTGGCATCGAAACGCTGCAACCGGCGCGAAGCCAGCCACCAGGCGCCGCCGATGCCGATCAGGTACATCAAACCGTACCAGTGGATCTTGATCAGCCCCAGGTCCAGGGCCACCGGATTGATCTGCGGGTAAGGCAACATTAAAAACTCCTTAGATCAGGAAATTCACGCCCACTACCAGCAGTAGCAGGGCGAATAGACGCTTGAGCAGGCGAGGCGACAACTTGTGTGCCAGGCGCGCGCCAAAGCGGGCGAAAAACATGCTGGTCAGGGCGATCCCGACCATGGCCGGCAGGTAGATATACCCCAAACTCCAGGCCGGCAGCTGCGGCGCGTTCCAACCGGTAAACATGAAACCCAGGGCGCTGGCCAGGGCGATCGGCAGGCCGCAGGCCGAAGAAGTGGCCACCGCCTTTTGCATCGGCACGCTGCGCCAGGTGAGAAACGGCACGCTGAGCGAGCCGCCGCCGATACCGAAAATCGCCGAAGCCCAGCCGATAAACGACCCGGCAACCGCCAGACCGAACTTGCCGGGTACCTCGCGGCCGGGCTTGGGCTTGAGCTCCAGGGCCATCTGCAGCGCGATGCACAGGGCGAACACGCCGATGATCTTCTGCAACAAGGGGCCCTTGATAGCCGCCGCGGTCAGCGCGCCGGCCGCGGCGCCCAGCAGAATCCCCACCGTCATCCAGGCGAATACCGCCCAGAGCACCGCACCCTTACGCTGGTGCTCCAGCACGGCATTGATCGAGGTAAAGATGATGGTCGCCAGGGAAGTGCCCACGGCCAGGTGCGTCAGTATCGCCGGCTCGAACCCCTGGGCGCCGAAGCTGAAGACCAGCACCGGCACGATGATCAGGCCACCGCCGACGCCGAACAGCCCGGCCAGCACGCCGGCGCAAGCACCCAGCAGCAGATACAGCAGAAATTCCATCAAGAGCCCCCACACGCGAAGCGGCATGGTACCGGAAGCGCCCCTCCGCGCTCCACACCGATGGCGACAAAGCGACCCCGGGAGAGGCCGCTCAATTCCCTTGCAGTGGACCTCTACCATTGAGCAAGCCGCATCAACCGTCGGCCACAAACACCTACGCAGAGGTGATCAGTCCTCGAATAAACGCCCAGGCTTGCGTTAGTCTTGGCACGGGCGCGCCAGACGCGTCACATGGAGCGAAATCGGATGCCAGGGCGCGCACGGATGCCTGGCGACTTAAGGAGTGGTCTCGATGTGTCTGATCGTATTTGCCTGGCGTCCCGATCATGCCCAGCCCCTGCTGCTGGCGGCCAACCGTGACGAATTCTATGACCGCCCGACCCAGGGGCTGGCGTCCTGGGACGACGTGCCGGGTTTGATCGCCGGTCGCGACCTGCAGGCCGGCGGCACCTGGCTGGGCGTGGGCCGCGATGGCCGCTTCGCCGCCCTGACCAATATCCGCGACCCTCGCCGCCCGCCCATCGGCCGCTCCCGCGGCGAGCTGCCGACCCAGTTCCTGACCAGCGCCCTGAGCCCGGAAGCCTTCTTCCATGAGTTGGCGCAACGGGCCGACGACTACGCCGGTTTCAACCTGCTGGCCGGCGACCGCGACGAGTTGTGGTTCTATCACTCCTGGGAAGGCACGCCGCAGCGCCTGCCAGCCGGGCTTTACGGCTTTTCCAATGCCCAGCTGGACACACCCTGGCCGAAGGTGCAGCGCGCCAAGGCCGCCCTCGCCGCCCAGCTGCCGGCACCGCATCCAGGGGCCCTGCTCGACCTGCTGAGCGACCCTCAGCAGGCCGATGCCGCCAGCCTGCCGGACACCGGCGTCGGCATGGCTACCGAGATCCTGCTGTCCAGCGTGTTTATCGCCAGCCGCAGCTACGGCACGCGTGCCAGTACCGCGCTGATCGTCCAGGCCGATGGCGCCCGGCAGATCGTCGAACGCAGCTACGGCCCCCATGGCGAACTGCTGGGAGATATCGGCTTGAGCGAACCGGCCGTGCGCCGGCGCGACAGTGCCCTGCTCGAAGACCGCTAACCCTGCTGGCCGAGGCTCAGCGGCCCGTCCTGGCAGGCTAGACTGTCGGCCTGGGTTTTAACCGACCAAGACTTGAACAAGAAGGATTTCGCCATGCAACTCACCCGTGGACAACGCCTGCGCCTGACCGACCTGATCGGCCCAGACCTGCGCTTTCAGATCGGCCTGGATGCCCGTGTCGGTGGCACCACGCCAGACTTCGCCTGTTTCGGCCTGGATGGCGCCGGCAAGCTGGCTGACGAACGCTACATGACCTTCTTCAACCAACCCACGAGCCCCTGCGGCGGCGTCAGCCTGCTGCCCGGTAGCGAAGCAGTATTCGCCTTCGACCTGCAGCGCCTGCCGGCCAGCCTCGAGCGCCTGGTGATCACCGCCACGGTGGATGCGCCCGTCACCCTCGGCCAGCTCAGCAGCGGCTCGCTGCGTGTGCTCGACGGCCCACTGGAAACCGGACGCTTCGACCTGCAGGCCAGCGATTACGCCGCCGAGCGCGCGCTGATGCTGCTGGAACTCTACCGCAAGGACGGCCAATGGCGCGTGGCGATCACCGGTCAGGGATTCAATGGCGGCCTGGCCGCGCTGGTCGAGCATTTCGGCGGCGAAGTCGCGGCGCCGGCCGCGGCCCCTCAGCAGAGCGCCGCGCGTATCAACCTGGAAAAGCGCCTGGAGAAGGAAGCCCCGCACCTGATCAGCCTGGTCAAGAAGGCTGCCGTGTCCCTGGAAAAGAAGGGCATGACGGCTCACCGCGCCAAGGTCTGCCTATGCCTGGATATCTCGGCCTCCATGTCTCAGCTGTACGATTCGGGCCAGGTACAGGCCTTTGCCGAGCGGGTATTGGCCCTGGGTTGCCAGTTCGACGACGACGGCGAGATCGATGTCTTCCTGTTCGGCAAGGACGTTCACCAACCCGAGCCCATGGGCCTGGGCAATAACCGCGACTACGTGCAGCAAATCAGCCAGCGCCACAAACTGGAGTTCGACACCCGCTACGGCGCGGCGATGCAGGCCATCCGCCGCTTCTACTTTCCCGACAGCGCCGGCGGCGCGCGCACCACGCCCCATAAGGCCCAGGTGCCGGTCTATGTGATGTTTATCACCGACGGTACCACCAGCGACCAGGCTGTGACCCAGCAGCAGCTGCGCTGGTCTAGCAATGAGCCGATTTTCTGGCAGTTCATGGGCATCGGCCGCGGCCGCAAGGGTGGTTTCTTCGGCGGTTCCGCCAGCACGGGCAGCGCGTCCGACTTTCCCTTTCTAGAAAAACTCGACGACCTGGAGGGTCGGCTGGTCGATAACGCCGACTTCTTCTCGGTCAGCTCGCCCGGTGAACACCCCGACGAGGCGCTCTACGATCTGCTGATGAACGAATACCCGGGCTGGGTGCAATTGGCCAGGCAGAACGGCCTGCTCGGCTGAGTCGAGCTTGGCCTTGGACGCGACTCAATCCAGCGCCGACGACTCCAGCCGAAACAGCGGTGCCGGCACCGCAGGATCGTCGGCGTCGGCCACCAGCAGCAGGCCGCCGTCCGGGGCGAAGGCCAGTCCTTCGATCTTCGCCCGGGGTTCCAGGCGCGCCAGGCCGACCAGGGCGAAATCGGCGTCCAGGCAACCCAGCACGCTGCCGGCGCAATCGCCGTCCAGGTAGCTGGAGTCGGTGGCCTCCGCCGCCGCGCTGAAATACAACCGGCCATCGGGGGCCAACGCCAGGTCGGTCAGGCTCAACGGCACAGCATCCAGCAGGCCCAGCTGCAGCGGTACGCTGCGCAGCAGGGCCGCCGAGCTCAACTGGCCGGCTTCCAGGTCGCGCAGCACCTGAGGTAAGTCGAGCACCAACAGGGCATTTTCGCCGCCCTGGCCATTGCCGCGCTGGGCCAGCAGCAGGGTCTGGCCCTGCACCACCGCGCCTTCCAGGTTGAGTTCCTGCAGTTGCGTTTCCAGGTGCAGGTAGAGCGGCGCCAGGTCGATGACCCGGACCTCGCCATTGAGTACCCGGCAACCGCGCCGGCGGCGCGGGGTCGAGCCCGACCCCAGGGCCAGCAAGGCGCCGTCGGGCAGCAGCGCCACGGCCTCGAAGTCGGGCTTGACCTTCTTGCGCGCCTTGGCATCCGCGGGCAGCTCGCCGGGCAGCAGCGGCCATTCGCCCCGCCATTGGCCCTGCAGGTCGTAGTGCTGCAGGCACAGGGCGTCGTCCGCCACCAGCCACAGCTGTTGCTGATGACAGACCAGGGCGCTGGCGGCCGAAAGACGCAGGTGGCCGAGCAGGGTCAGCGGCAGGCTGCGCATGCCCGCCTCAGGCCAGGACGATGGCGGCGGGGTTGAGCACCCGGCTCAGGCCCAGGTTGCGCAAGGCCAACTGCAGGGAGCTGTGGATCACCTGGGGATTGTCGATGGTCATCAGCTGGTCCAGCAGCTCCTTGGCCTTGCCCAGGCTGATCTGGCGCAACAGCCATTTCACCTTGGGCAGGTTGGTGGCGTTCATCGACAGGCTGTCGAACCCCATGGCCATCAGCAGCACGGCGGCCGAGGGATCGCCGGCCATCTCGCCGCAGATGCTCACGGTCTTGCCTTCGGCATGGGCGCCGTCGACCACCAGCTTCAAGGCGTGCAAGACCGCGGGATGGAGGAAGTCGTAGAGGTCGGCGACCCGCGGGTTGTTGCGGTCCACCGCCAACAGGTACTGGGTCAGGTCGTTGGAGCCGACCGAAAGGAAGTCCACCTGGCGCGCCAGTTCGCGCACCTGGTAAACCGCCGCGGGGATTTCGATCATCACCCCCACCGGCGGCAGCGGCACATCGGTGCCCTCGTCGCGCACCTCGCCCCAGGCGCGGTGGATCAGGTGCAGGGCTTCTTCCAGCTCATGGGTGCCGGAGATCATCGGCAGCAGGATGCGCAGGTTGTCCAAACCCTCGCTGGCCTTGAGCATGGCGCGGGTCTGCACCAGGAAGATTTCCGGGTGGTCGAGGGTCACGCGGATGCCGCGCCAGCCGAGGAAAGGGTTGTCTTCCTTGATCGGGAAATAGCTCAGGGCCTTGTCACCGCCGATATCCAGGCTGCGCATGGTCACCGGCAGCGGGTGGAAGGCGGCCAGCTGCTCGCGGTAGATCAGCATCTGCTCCTTCTCGCTGGGGAAGCGGTCCTTGATCATGAAGGGTACTTCGGTGCGGTACAGGCCGACGCCTTCGGCGCCGCGTTCCTGGGCGCGCTTCACATCGGCGAGCAGCCCGGTGTTGACCCACAGCGGCATGCGGTGCCCGTCCAGGGTCTCGCACGGCAGCTCGCGCAGCGCATCCAGGCCTTGGGTCAGCTGGCGCTCTTCTTCCACCATTTCGCTGTACTGCTTGCGCAGCATCTCGCTGGGGTTGGTGTAGACCTCGCCGTGGAAGCCGTCGACGATCAGCTGGATGCCGTCGATCTTCGAATAGGGCAGGTCGACCACGCCCATCACCGTGGGAATGCCCATGGCCCGGGCGAAAATCGCCACATGGGAGTTGCCCGAGCCGAGTACCGAGACCAGGCCGACCAGCTTGCCTTCCGGCACCTCGCCGAGCATGGCCGGCGACAGTTCCTCGCTGACCAGGATGCAGTTGTCCGGATAGACCAGGGTCTGCTGGCGGGCCTGCTGCAGGTAGGCCAGCAGGCGCCGGCCGAGGTCCTTGACGTCCGAGGCGCGTTCGCGCAGGTAGGCATCGTCCATCAGCTCGAAGCGGCTGACGTGGTGGCCCACCACCTGGCGCAGCGCGCCCTGGGCCCATTGCCCGGTCTTGATGACCGTGGTCACCTCGCTGCCCAGGGCCGCGTCGTCGAGCATCATCAGGTAGACGTCGAACAATGCACGCTCTTCCGGGCGCAGCTGGGTCGCCAGCTTGGCCGACAGCGTGCGCATGTCGCTGCGCACGCCCTCCAGGGCGGTATTGAACAGCACCAGCTCCGCATCGATGTCCTTGACCGCCTTGTCCGGCACCACCTCCAGGTCCGCCGGCGGCAGCATCACCACCGCCGTGCCCACGGCGGCGCCGGGCGAACCGGGCACGCCGACGAACTTGGCTTCCTGGATACCCTTGCCCTGCTTGCCCAGGCCACGGATCGAACCGGTGGCCTCGGCATGGGCGATCACCCCGGCCAGCTGCGCGCTCATGGTGACCAGGAAGGCTTCCTCGCCCTCGTCGAACTGGCGACGCTCCTTCTGCTGGATCACCAGCACGCCGACCACCCGCCGGTGGTGGATGATCGGCGCGCCGAGGAAGGAGGCATAACGCTCCTCCCCGGTTTCGGCGAAGTAACGGTAGCGCGGGTGCTCGGAGGCGTGTTCGAGGTTGAGCGGTTCCTCGCGGGTGCCCACCAGGCCCACCAGGCCTTCGTTGGGCGCCATGCTGACCTTGCCGATGGCGCGCTTGTTCAGGCCGTCGGTGGCCATCAGCACGAAGCGGTTGGTTTCCGGGTCGAGCAGGTAGACCGAGCAGACGTGGCTGCCCATGGCTTCCTTGACCCGCTGCACGATGATCGTCAGCGCCGCCTTGAGGTCCTTGGCGGCATTTACTTCCTGGACGATCTTGCGCAGCGTATTGAGCATGGCTCGGCTCTAATCAGTGTCAGTCCCGCGCCAGCAGGCGTGGAGCGAGTTCCTTGAGGGCGCGGCGATAGACTTCGCGCTTGAATGTCACCACCTGGCCCAGCGGGTACCAGTAACTCACCCACCGCCAGCCGTCGAACTCCGGTTTGCTGGTCAGGTCCATGCGCACCCGCTGCTCGTCGGAGGTCAGGCGCAACAGGAACCACTTCTGTTTCTGGCCGATGCACAGCGGTTGGCTGTGGGTACGCACCAGACGTTGAGGCAGACGATAACGCAACCAGCCGCGAGTGCAGGCGAGAATCTGCACATCCTGCTGATCCAGGCCCACTTCTTCGTTCAATTCGCGGTACAACGCCTCTTCCGGCGACTCGTGGTCATTGATACCCCCCTGGGGAAACTGCCAGGCATCCTGGTTGATGCGGCGCGCCCAGAGCACCTGGCCGACATCATTGGTCAGAATGATGCCGACATTCGGGCGAAAACCTTCGCAATCGATCACGGCACACAACCTTGTAAACCCATGTTCCAGCATTGTTCCACAAAGGCCGTGACAGCAGCAACGCGGCCTGCGGCGGAATGGGAATGACCGGCAAAAGCCGCTATTCTGGCGCCCCGATACCGACCGACAGGCTGCTTACCGTGCGTTTGGCTCTCTTCGATCTCGACAACACCCTGCTGGGCGGTGACAGCGACCACGCTTGGGGCGATTACCTGTGCGAGCGCGGCATTCTCGACGGCATCGCCTACAAGGCGCGCAACGATGCCTTCTACCAGGATTACCTGGCCGGCAGCCTGAACATCACCGACTACCTGAACTTCAGCCTGGAAATCCTCGGCAGCAGCAGCATGGAACAGCTCGCGCAATGGCACCGCGACTTTATGCGCGACTGCATCGAGCCGATCATCCTGGCCAAGGGCGAGGCGCTGCTGGCCGAGCACCGCGCCGCCGGCGACAAACTGCTGATCATCACCGCCACCAACCGCTTCGTCACCGGCCCCATCGCCGCGCGCCTGGGCGTGGAGACGCTGCTGGCCACCGAGTGCGAGATGCTGGACGGTCGCTACACCGGGCGTACCACCGATGTGCCCTGCTTCAAGGCCGGCAAGGTCACCCGCCTGAACCGCTGGCTGGCGGAAAACGGCCTGGACCTGGCCGGCAGTTACTTCTACAGCGACTCGATCAACGACCTGCCGCTGCTCGAACAGGTCAGCCAGCCGTTCGCCGTGGACCCCGACCCGAGCCTGCGCGCCGAAGCCCAGCAGCGCGGCTGGCCGGTGATCTCCCTGCGCTGAAGCGTAGGGTGGATGACGCTTTAGCCATCCACCACAGCGATGGTGGATGAAACAGCGCCATCCACCCTACTTAGATCCACAGGGCGCCAGGGCCCATCGCTTAAACGGGCTTGGCGCCCATCAGGCCCATGATCGCCAGCAACAGCAGCAGGATCAGCCCGGCATAGGCGGCGGTGAAGCGCAACAGACGGGCCGGCGCCGGGGCGCCGCCCAGGGCCTGCCAGGCACCCAGGCGGCCAGCCAGCAGCAGGCCGATGATCACCAGCACCCCGAACAGCGCACTGCTGACCAGCAGCCAGGTCTGCCCCAGGGGCCAGCCGGCCAGGTGCACCAGCCACCAGCCACTGACCGGCAGCGTCAGCGCCAACAGGCCCAGCACCGGCAGGCTGATCAGCCGGGTGCGCTTGAGCTTGCGTTGCAGCACCAGCGCATCGCCGCCGCGTGCCGCCTTCCACAACATCAAGACATGCGCCAGCAGGCCGACCAGCAGCAGGATGCCGGGCAGCATGTGGGCCATTTTCAGCAGGGGATAATGCTCCATGGGTCGCTCAAGGCTCGTCGTTGATTTAAGTAAGAAGAAGGGGTACGTCCCCAGAGCCGGCAGGCAGCCCTAGCCGAGAAACAGCTGATAGGCCGGGTTGTCCGTCTCGTCCCAATAGGGGTAGCCGATCTCCGCCAGGGCCGCCGGCACCAGGTGGCGCTCGGCCGCCGGCACCTGCAAGCCGGCCAGGACCCGGCCGTCGGCTGCGCCATGGTTGCGGTAATGGAAGAGCGAGATGTTCCAGCGCCCACCCAGTTTCTGCAGGAAATTGAACAAGGCACCGGGGCGCTCGGGAAACTCGAAACGGAACACCAGCTCGTCGCTGACGCCCACCGCGTGGCCGCCGACCATATGGCGGATATGCAGCTTGGCCAGCTCGTTGTCGGTCAGGTCCTGCACCGGAAATCCCTGGTCGCGCAGCTGGCCGAGCAGCCGCTCGCGAGGGTCGTTGTCCGGATGGGTCTGCACGCCGACGAAGATGTGCGCTTCTTTTTCGCTGTGGTAGCGGTAGTTGAATTCGGTGATCTGGCGCTTGCCGATGGCCTCGCAAAACGCCTTGAAGCTGCCGGGCTGCTCCGGGATGGTCACCGCGATGATCGCCTCGCGGCCCTCGCCCAGCTCGGCGCGCTCGGCGACATGGCGCAGGCGGTCGAAATTGACGTTGGCCCCCGAGTCGATGGCCACCAGCACCTGGCCGCTGCAGCCCTCGCGCTCGATGTACTTCTTGATGCCGGCCACGCCCAGGGCGCCGGACGGCTCGGCGATCGAACGGGTGTCGTCGTAGATGTCCTTGATCGCCGCGCAGATCTCGTCGGTGCTGACCGTGATCACCTCGTCCACATGGTCCTTGCAGACCGCGAAGGTGTGCTGGCCGATCTGCGCCACCGCCACGCCATCGGCGAACAGCCCCACCGAGGGCAACACCACCCGCTCGCCGGCGGCCATGGCGGCCTGCAGGCAATTGGAGTCGTCCGGTTCGACGCCGATCACCTTGATCTCCGGACGCAGGTATTTGACGTAGGCGGCGATGCCGGCGATCAGGCCGCCGCCGCCCACCGGGACGAAGATCGCATCCAGGCGGCCGGGGTGCTGGCGCAGGATTTCCATGGCCACCGTGCCCTGGCCGGCGATGGTGTAGGGGTCGTCGTAGGGGTGGATATAGACGTAGCCCTTCTCGTCCACCAGTTTCAGCGAATAGGCCAGCGCCTCGGGGAAGGAATCGCCATGCAGCACCACTTTGCCGCCGCGCGAGCGCACGCCCTGGATCTTGATCTCCGGGGTGGTGCGCGGCATCACGATGGTCGCCTTGATGCCCAGCACCTTGGCCGCCTGGGCCAGGCCCTGGGCATGGTTGCCGGCCGAGGCCGTGACCACGCCGCGGGCCAGCTCTTCGGCGGTCAGCTGCGCCAGCTTGTTGTAGGCGCCGCGAATCTTGAAGGAATAGACCGACTGCAGGTCCTCGCGCTTGAGCAGAATCGAGTTGCCCAGGCGCTCGGAGAGCTGCGGGGCGACTTGCAAGGGGCTTTCCATCGCCACGTCGTAGACGCGCGAGGTCAGGATCATCTTGACGTACTGTTCGAGCATCGAAGGCTTCATCGGTCCGGATCGTTCTGGGCAAGGAGGGCGGGCAGGGACCGGTGAGTCTACCTCAGCGCTTCGCCGGGCGACCACCGGCAATCCCGGCTCGACCGACCCGCGCCCTTCTCCCGGTCGCCCATGGGGCTATAATCGCCGCCTTCGGCTTTCCCTCTCAGGCGCAGACCATGACCCAGGATCAACTCAAGCAGGCGGTGGCCCAGGCCGCCATGGACTTCATCCTCCCGCAGCTGGACAGCAAGAGCGTGATCGGCGTGGGCACCGGTTCCACCGCCAATTGCTTTATCGACGCCCTGGCCCAGCACAAGATGGCGTTCGACGGCGCCGTGGCCAGCTCCGACGCCACCGCGGCCCGTCTCAGGGGCCACGGCATCGCGGTCTACGAGCTGAACACGGTCGGCGACCTGGAGTTCTATGTGGACGGCTGCGACGAAAGCAACGAGCGCCTGGAACTGATCAAGGGCGGCGGCGCGGCCCTGACCCGGGAGAAGATCGTCGCGGCGGTGGCCAGGACCTTCGTCTGCATCGCCGACGGCAGCAAGCTGGTGCCCCTGCTCGGCGCCTTCCCGCTGCCGGTGGAAGTCATCCCCATGGCCCGCAGCCATGTGGCCCGCGAGCTGGTCAAGCTCGGCGGCGACCCGGTCTACCGTGAAGGGGTGGTGACCGACAACGGCAATGTGATTCTCGACGTGCATAACCTGCAGATCGTCGATGCCCGCGGCCTGGAGGCGCAGATCAACAATATCGTCGGCGTGGTCTGCAACGGCCTGTTCGCCGCCCGCCCGGCCGACCTGCTGCTGCTGGGCACCGCCGAAGGCGTCAAGACCCTGCGCCGCTAGCGGGCTATTGAAAAACTACCTGCGTTGCCGATGCATCGTTAAAAACAGGCTCGGGATGCCAGCTGGGCGCGCGGCTGGCCATCACCCCACAGCTGGGGATGTTCGTCGAGGCCAACAGCCGCTTCGCCCATGACGAAGGCCGCCAGACCGGTTATGCCCTTAACAGGCCATTGAATCACTGCCGGCTTCCAGGGCCGGCCGGAACCGGGACAGCGTCGGCTCTGCGCAGCCTGGCGTTATTCTTGCTTATGCCAGACCGGCCTGAACCGGAAAATGCCCTGCTCGCCCCCGCCTCAAGGCCGTGGCGGCGGGCGCCAGGGGTAGTCAGGCGCCTATCCGTCCGCCATCGCCTCACACGGGGACGATTCGCGCGCTTGAACGCTACCAAAAGAGACGCCCCATGGGATTGCCATTACTACCGGAAGAGCGTGCCCTGACCACCCTGCACACCATCGCCCTGGCGGTGAGCCAACCCAGCCTCAGCGCGGTAGCGCGCCAGCGCTTGTTGCAGGACAGCGGCCTGACCAGCGCCGACCTGGCGACCCCGGACAAGCTGATCAGCCACGCCCAGGAGCTGAGGGTCTTCGCCAACGCCATCCAGTGCACCCGCGACCCGGCCCTGGGCCTGTCACTGGGCCTGCGCATGCATGTATCGGCCTATGGCATGCTCGGCTACAGCATGCTCGCCAGCCGTACCCTGCGCGACGCGCTGGAACTGGCCCTGGCCCATCCGGCGCTGCTCGGGACCTACTTCAAGCTGAGCCTGCAACAGGAAGGCGACGAGGCCCGCCTGCTTGCCACCGGCTATCGCTACGCCCCCGAGCTGACGGTGTTCAACACCGAACTGTGCCTGACCTCGCTGCTCACGGTGATCCAGGACCTGCTAGGCGAGGCGGTACGCCCGCGCCGGCTGCAGCTCCCGTTTCGCCGGCCGCTGCACGCCCAGGCCTACACCGACAAGCTCGGCTGCCCGGTGGATTTCGGTGCTCCCAGCGGCGCCCTGTGCTTCAACGCCGCGCTGCTCGATCGTCCCTTGCCCCTGGCAGACCCGGTGACCTGCCACTATGGCGTGCAACAATGCCTGAAGCTGGACGCCCAGCTGAACAGCGGCCACGACGTGCTCGAACAGATCCGCCAGCACCTGGGCAGCCACCTGCGCGAAGCCAGCAGCCTGGAGCGGGTCGCCGCCCAACTGCACCGCAGCGCGCGCACCCTGCGCCGCCACCTGCAGCGCATGAACACCAGCTACCAGCGCCTGCTCGACGAGGTGCGCTACGACAAGGCGCGCCAGCTGCTGCTGCAGACCGACCTGCCGATCTACCTGATCGCCGAGCAGCTGGGCTACAGCGAAACCGCCAGCTTCCGCCACGCCTTCCTGCGCTGGAGCGGCCAGACACCCAGCCTGTACCGACGCTGAGGATCCCCGTGCGCATCGAGGCTCACCTGGCGCGGATCAAGGCGAACTGAGAACGAACCGACCCCGGGCGCGGTGCAACTTGGCCTGGATTATCCCCTTTTGTCCTGTTCTATCGTTCTGCCCCGCGCGGCACGCTGCCAGAATCGAGGCAGGCTGGAGAGACCCGCCCGAATTGCATGAAAAGCCAACTATAACAATTAGTTAGAGTTAACTATCAGCATGTCCAGCGCGATCAGCATCGAACACCTGAGCATGGAATTCGGCGACCCGGGCAAGGGCGTCAAGGCCCTCGACGACGTCTCGCTGGAGATCCGCGCCAACGAGTTCTTCACCCTGCTCGGCCCCTCCGGCTGCGGCAAGACCACCCTGCTGCGGCTGATCGCCGGCTTCGAGCAACCCAGCGCCGGCTCCATCCGCCTGTACGGCGAGCCGATGCAGGACCTGCCGCCGTTTCGCCGGCCGGTGAACACCGTGTTCCAGAGCTATGCGCTATTCCCGCATATGTCGGTGGCGCAGAACATCGCCTTCGGCCTGGAAATGCGCGGCCTGGCGCGCCGCGAGATCGACGCGACCGTGCAACAGATGCTGGCCCTGGTCAAACTGCCAGAGGTCGGCAGCCGCCGCGCCGACCAGCTGTCCGGCGGCCAGCAGCAACGCATCGCCCTGGCCCGCGCCCTGGCCAATAGGCCCAAGGTGCTGCTGCTCGACGAGTCGCTGTCGGCCCTGGACATGAAACTGCGCAAGGACATGCAGATCGAGCTCAAGCGCCTGCAAGGCGAAACCGGCATCACCTTTATCTTCGTCACCCACGACCAGGAGGAAGCCCTGGCCATGTCCGACCGCATCGCGGTGATGAGCAAGGGCCAGGTGCTGCAGATCGGCACCCCCAGCGAAATCTACGAAGCCCCGGCCAACCGCGCGGTGGCCGACTTTATCGGCGAAACCAACTTTCTCGAGGCGGTGGCGACCGGCAGCCAGCTGCGCCTGGCCGACGGACAAATGCTCGAAGCCCCCAGCTCGCGCGCCGGTTCGGTGACCCTGGCGATTCGCCCGGAGCGGGTGAGCCTGGCCGAGACCGGCGAGCTGGATGCCGAGGTGGAGAACGTGGTCTATATCGGCACCGACACCCTTTACCTGCTCAAGGTCGCCGGCCAATCCGGCTTTCGCGTGCGCCAGCAGAACCACGAAGGTGCCCGCGAACCCCAGCGCGTCGGCGCCCGGGTGCGGATCAGGGTACCGGCCCACGCCATCCGGGTGCTCTGCGAATGAGCAACCTGCAGGCGCGGGCCGAACGCCGCCAGCTCAACCGCCGGCTGCTGCTGACCGCTCCGGCGATGCTGACCCTGCTGGTCTTCCTGCTGATGCCGCTGGGCATCATGTTTCTCGTCTCGATCCTGCAGGCGGGCGACTACGGCGGCGTGAAGTGGGGTCAGTACTCGCTCGAGGCCTATATCAACTTCCTCTACGAGCGCGACCTGGACGACAGCTGGGTGTTCAACGCCGATTACCTGACCATCTTCAAGCGCTCCCTGCTGCTCGCGCTCGCCACCACCGGCGCCTGCCTGCTGATCGGTTTTCCGACCGCGCTGTACCTGGCCCTGCAGAGCGAGCGCAAACGCAAGCTGCTGCTGTTCCTGGTGACGGTGCCGTTCTGGACCAACCTGCTGGTGCGCACCTATGCCTGGATCCTGTTGCTGCGCAACGGCGGCCTGGTGGATGCCGGCCTGCAGGGCGCCGGCCTTACCGAGCAGCCCCTGGGCCTGCTCTACACCGACACGGCGGTGATCATCGGCCTGGTCTACAGCTTCCTACCCTTTATGGTGCTGCCGATCTACACCAGCCTGGAAAAACTCGACTGGCGCCTGGTGGAGGCCGCTTTCGACCTGGGCGCCAACCACTTTCAGGCGCTCAAGCGAATCATCCTGCCCCTGGCCATGCCGGGAATCGCCGCCGGGCTGATCCTGGTGTTTATCCCCGCCCTGGGCAACTACATCATTCCCGAGCTGCTGGGCGGCGGTAAGGCCCTGATGATCGGCAACCTGATCCAGCTGCAATTCGGCAGCTCGCACAACTGGCCGTTCGGCGCCGCGCTGGCTTTCGCCCTGCTCAGCCTGGTGCTGCTGGCGATGCTGATCCATGGCCTGCGCTTCAAGGCCGACGCCGGCGGGAGCCGCCCATGAACACGCGCAACCCCCTCTGGCGCTTCGCCGGCGCGCGACCGGTGGCCTGGCTGTTCTTCCTGTTCCTCTACCTGCCGATCATCGTGCTGGTGGCCCTGAGCTTCAATGGCGGCCAGTCCGCCACCCTGTGGGGCGGGTTCAGCCTGAAGTGGTACGCCGTGGTCGCCCAGGACCCGGAAATCGTCCGGGCGGCGAAGAACTCGCTGATAATCGCCAGCCTGGCCACCCTGATTTCCACCGCGCTGGCCACCCTGGCCGCGCTCGGGATGCAGGGGCGGGCGTTTCGCGGCCAGACGCTGATGGGCGGGGTGCTCAGCCTGCCGCTGCTGGTGCCCGACATCGTCTGCGCCGTGGCGATCCTGATGTTCCTGGCCTTTATCGGCCTGAAGCTCTCGCTGTTCACCATCCTGATCGCCCATGTGGTGTTCTGCACGCCCTTCGCCTACCTGCCGATCCGCGCGCGCCTACAGGGCCTGAACCCGGCCCTCAACGAAGCGGCGGCCGATCTCTATGCCACGCCCTGGCGGATCTTCTGGCGGATCAGTGTCCCGCTGCTGGCACCCGGCATCCTCGCCGGGGCGATGATGGCGTTCATCATTTCCATGGACGATTTCGTCATCACCTATTTCGTCGCCGGGGCCGGTTCGACCACCCTGCCGGTCTATATCTTCAGCTCCATCCGCATGGGCATCTCGCCGAAGATCAATGCGATTTCCTCGATCATCCTGCTGATTTCCATAGTGTTCGTCACTCTGTCGTACCTCTTGTCCCAGAAAAAAACACCCTGACCGCGCGGCGGCACCTGCCGCACCCCAGACCCGCAAGGAGCTTGACCATGATCCGTCGCACCCCGCTGGCACTGTCTGTCCTGTTCGCGTTCGGCCTCACGGGCACGGCCCAGGCCGCCGGCACCCTGAGCCTGGCCAACTGGTCGGATTATTTCCCGCCGGAGCTGCTGAAGAAATTCGAGGCCGATACCGGCATCAAGGCCAGTCTCGACGCCTACGACAGCAACGAAACCCTGCTGGCCAAGCTCAAGGCCGGCGGCGGCAGCTACGACGTGGTGGTGCCGTCCGACAGCTTCATCCAGATTATGGTGCAGGAAGACCTGCTGCAGAAATTCGACAAGAGCAAGCTGCCGAACCTGAAAAACCTCACCCCGACCTTCCAGACCCTGGCCTTCGATCCCGGCCACGACTACAGCACGCCCTACCTGTGGGGCACCACCGGCTACAGCTACGATTCGGCCAAGGTGCCCGGTGGTACGCTGGAGGAAAGCTGGGGCCCGTTCTTCAACCCGGCGCCCGAGCTGAGCGGTAAGGTGGTCGCCCTCAATTCGCCGGATGACCTCTATCCGCCCGCGGCGCGCTACCTGGGCATCGATGTTTGCACCGAGGACCCGAAAGAGGCGAAGAAAATCCAGGACCTGCTGCTAGCGCAAAAAACCGCGCTGGCCATGTACAACAGCGACGGCACCATCGAACGCATGGCCGCGGGCGAGGTGAGCATGCACCAGCAATGGAACGGAGCCTTCCACCGGGCCCATGCCCAGCGCGACAGCCTGGTCTACGTCTATCCGAAAGAAGGCATCGCGGCCTTTATCGACAACTTCGCCATTCCCAAGGGCGCGACCCATGTCGAGGAAGCCCACGTCTTCATCAACTGGATGATGGAGCCGGAAAACATCGCCGCCGCCTCCAACTTCGCCAAGTACAACAACGCCATCGCCGGCGCGGAAAAATTCATGGACAAAGAACTGTTCGACGACCCGGCCATCAACACCCCGGCGGACAAGCTCGATCGCCTGCGGCCTTTCCAGCTCTGCTCGCCGAAGGCGCTGAAACTGCGCAGCACGGTCTGGACCAAACTGAAGAAATAATCCGTCCCGGGGCGAGCCGACTCGCCCTTACTCTCCACGACCCAGGTGTCCAGGGCGACGCCTGAGGAGTCCTGCATGCTGACGATTTACAGCGACGACCATCACCTGCACCACGGCAAGGTGGAACTGATCGATGGCCAATTCACCCCCTGCTTCGAGATGCCCAGCCGCGCCGACATGGTCCTGGCCCGCGCCAGGCGCGTCGGCCTGGGCGAGGTTCGCGGCCCCCTGGACTTCGGCCTGGCGCCGATCCGCCGGGTGCACGGCGAAGGCTTTCTGCGCTTTCTGCAACATGCCTGGCGCGATTGGCAGGCCCTGGGGCGCAGCCACGACATGCTGCCGATGACTTGGCCCATCCGGCGCCTGCGCCAAATCGAACCCGAGGACATAGACGGCAAGCTCGGCTACTACTCCTTCGACGCCGGCGCACCCATCACCGCCGGCACCTGGCAGGCCATTATCAGTTCGGCCAACGTCGCCTTGACCGGCCAGGCCGAATTGAGCAAGGGCGCGCGCGGGGCGTTCTCGCTCTGCCGTCCGCCGGGCCATCACGCCGCCGCCGACTACATGGGCGGTTACTGCTACCTGAACAATGCCGCCATCGCCACCCAGGCGCTGCTCGACCTGGGCGCCAAGCGCGTGGCGGTGCTGGATGTGGACTACCACCACGGCAACGGCACCCAGGACATCTTCTACGACCGCGCCGACGTGCTGTTCGCCTCGATCCATGGCGACCCGCGCGCCGAGTACCCCTATTTCCTCGGCTTCGCCGACGAGAAGGGCGTCGGGGTCGGTGCCGGGTTCAACTTCAACTATCCGCTGGCCGCTGGCAGCGGCTGGGCGAACTGGAGCCTGGCGCTGGCGGATGCCTGTCGGCAGATTCGGGCCTATGCCCCGGATGCCCTGGTGGTCTCCCTTGGCGTGGACACCTACAAGGACGATCCGATTTCCCAGTTCAAGCTGGACAGCCCGGATTACGTGCGCATGGGCGAAGCCATAGGTGCCCTGGGCCTGCAGACCCTGTTCGTGATGGAGGGCGGCTATGCGGTCGAGGAAATCGGCGTCAATGCCGTCAACGTGCTGCAGGGATTCGACAGCCGGGCCTGAAGCCAGTGCCCCGGCCGCTATTGGTCGGTCGAGGGCGCAGGCGCCTTGCGAAATACATAGAAGAGGTTGGGTTCGCTGACCAGGTACAGCGTGCCGTCTCTATCCATGGCCAGGCCCTCGGCCTGGGGCACGGCCTTTTTCAGGCCATGCTGACCACGCCGCAGCGACAGGCTGCTGATCGGTCGGCCCTCAGCATCCAGCTCGATGATCAGTTGCGACTCGTCGGACAGGGCCAGCAAATGACCGCTGCGCGTATCGAACTGCAGGCTGGAGAGGTCGCGCACGAACAGCCCGGAGTCGCGCTCGGCGTCGTCCACCACATGCACGGCGAAGGGCTTGTCCGGGTCGGTGTGAGGAAAGCCGTGGATCTCGTAGATACGCACCGGGTCGCGCTCCTTGGCCACGAACAGGCGCTCGCCGCGGGTGTCGTAGGCCAGTCCCTCGAAGCCCTTGTTGCCGTTCATGCCGATACCCAGGCTCAGCTGCTGGGCCTGGGCCGCGTCGATCACCCGGGTGGTTTCATCCACCCGGATCTTGACCAGCCGCTGCAGGCGCTCGTCGGCGATCACGTACAGGCCCGGGCCGATGTACTCGATGGCCTCCGGATCGCCGAAACCCACCAGGGGGATCTGCCGCAGCACCCGCCCGTCCAGGGACAGCTCGATCAAGCGAGGCTTCTGGTTGGTCACGCTGAACAGGCTGTTGCGGTCTGGATCGTAGGTCAGGGCCGAGACGTCATCGTCCAACCCCATAAGGGGCTGCCCCTCCAATTGCACCTCGTAGTCCGGCAGCCAGATCGACTGCTCGCGCCACTGGGCGGCGTGGCGCCACTGCTGCACGGCGAACCAACCGCGTTCGAACAGCCGCCACTCCTGGCCGGCCAGGGCCGCCACCAACAAAACGCCCAGCAGCAGGGCCAGCAACAGGCGTTTCAGGGTCAACACGGAACGCATCGGACGCACTCACAGGCAATGAAAAGAGAAAGGAGTTAATACCCGGTGGCTGAACCCGAGCTGAATCGGCACGGTTTACTGGGCGGGCGGCGCGACCTTGAGCAGCGGGATCGCGGTCACGGAGGGGGTCTTGCTGAACACGTAGAACAGGTTCGGCTCGCCGACCACATAGATATTGCCCGCGCCATCCATGGCCACGCCTTCGGCCTGCCTGATCGCCTGATCCAGGCCGTTGAGCCCACCGATCAGGCTGATAAAGCTGACCGGCTCGCCCTGCTCGTCCACCTCCAGCAGCAACCGCGACTCGTCGGACAGCAGCAGGGTGTGGCCGGTGCGCGGGTCGACGGCCAATGAGGACAGGTCGCGGATAAACAGCGATCCGGCAGGCAGCGCGGTCATCAGCCCCGCCGCGCCATCGGCCGTGGGAAACGGCAGGCTAAACAGACCCAGCGGGTTGCGCTCGTGGGCCAGTAACAGACGCTGGTGGCGCCCATCCCAGGCAATGCCCTCGAACCCCTTGTTGCCGGTCTCGTCCAGCCCCAGATCGAAGCGCGGCAGGTCGCTGGCATCGATGCGTTCGGCGCCATCCGGCAGCACGAAGGTGGTGAGCTGGCGGCGGCGCTCGTCAATGATCGAGATTCGCCCATCCCCCATCACCTCGACGCCCTCGGGGTTGGCGAAACCGATCAGCTCGATGCGTCGCAGCACCTCGCCCTCCAGGCTGAGCTCGACTAGCAATGGGTGTTTGCCGGTGACGGTGAACAGGGTGCCGGTCACCGGATTGAAACTCAGGCCGGACGTTTCGTCTCCTTCCAGACCCGCCAGGGACCTGGCCTGGACCACCGCCGTGTAACCCGGGAGCCAGATGCTCGCCTCGCGCCCCTCTTCGGACAAACTGCCCTCCTGAAGCCAGAACAGGGCGCGCGCATCCAATTGCAAGCCGTGGATCAACGCCGTCGACCCGAGCAGCACGCAGGCGGCGAACAGCCAACGGGGGCGGAGCAGGCAACGGGGGAACGCAGGCATGGGCAGGGCTCGGCAGAGGATGCACGCCGGACGAAGTCGCGGCGTAGAGTCACAAGACGGTTGGGCAGCGCCCGCAGGCACGTCCGATATCCTTGTCCAAGGGTTCCCTTAGGGTCGCATCAGTTCACGCGACTGGCGAAACGCCCGTGGCCGACCAACTCCAGCACCAGCTCGTCGCCCGACTTCAGAGGCCCGACGCCCGCCGGTGTTCCCGTCAGCAGCACATCGCCGGCCTGCAAGCTGAAGTGGCCGCAGACATGCTGGATCATCGCCAGAATCGGATTGAGCATGTCGCGGCTGTTGCCGTCCTGACGGACTTCGCCGTTGAGGCTCAGGCGGATGCCCAGATCGGTCAGGTCCTGCACCGCATCGCCGGGCACGAAGGGTGCCAGCACGCAGGCGCCATCGAAGGACTTGGCCACTTCCCAGGGATAGCCCTTGTCCTTGAGGCGGGCCTGCAGGTCGCGCAGGGTCAGGTCCAGGGCCGGGGCGAAGCCGGAAATGGCGTCCAGCACCTCTTCCGCGCTCGGCGTGGGCGACAGCGGCTTGCCAATCAGCACGGCGATTTCCGCCTCGTAGTGCACCGCGCCACGGTCCTGGGGAATGCTGAAACCGCCCTCCAGGGGCACCACGCAGCTGCCCGGCTTGATAAACAGCAGGGGCTCGCTGGGCACCGGATTGTTCAGTTCCTTGGCATGTTCGGCGTAGTTGCGACCGATACACACCACCTTGCCCATGGGGAAGTGGATCGGTGTGCCGTCGCTGTAGTGGTGCTGGTAACTCATGGGCAACTCCTTGTGGGAATGCGGTGCACGGCGCCTTGTGGGAGCCGGCGAGAGGTAGTCAGGTGATCATGCCGTTTTACAGGCGGGCCGTCGCTGCGACCAAGATCTAATCAACTCGCTGAAAGCATCGCGAGCGAAGGCCGAGCGCAGCCGCTTTAAACCGGGAAGATCTTGCCCGGGTTCATGATGCCATTGGGATCGAACACAGCCTTGATCGCCTTCATATAGGCGATCTCGGCGGGGGAACGGCTGTAGGTCAGGTAGTCGCGCTTGGTCATGCCGACGCCGTGTTCGGCGGAGATCGAACCGTTGTACTTCTGCACCGTCTCGAACACCTGGGTGTTGACCCCAGCGCAGATGGCGAAAAACGCGTCCTTGGACAGGTGTTCGGGTTTCAGGATATTCAGGTGCAGGTTGCCGTCGCCGATATGACCGAACCAGATGATCTCGAAGTCCGGGTAGCGCTCGGCGACTATGGCGTCGATGTCGTGGAGAAAGGCCGGCACCTGGGCCACGGTGACCGAGATGTCGTTCTTGTAGGGCGTCCAGTGGGAAATGGTCTCGGAGATGTATTCGCGCAGCTTCCACAGGTTCTGCAGCTGCTGCTCGCTCTGGCTCATCACCCCGTCCAGCACCCAGCCCTGTTCCACGCAGTGCTCGAAAGTCGCCAGGGCCTGGTTGGCCACCTCCTCCGTGCTGGCCTCGAACTCCAGCAGCGCATAGAAGGGGCAGTCGGTGGCGAACGGTGCCGGCACATCGCCCCGGGCCAGGACCTTGGCCAGGGCCTTGTCGGAGAAGAACTCGAAAGCGGTCAGGTCCAGCTGGCCCTGAAAGGCGTGCAGCACCGGCATGATCGAATCGAAATCCGCGGCGCCCAGCACCATGGCGGTGAGGTTCCGCGGCGCGCGATCCAGGCGCATGGTGGCCTCGACCACGAAGCCCAGGGTGCCTTCCGCGCCGATAAACAAATGGCGCAGGTCATAGCCCGTGGCGTTCTTGATCAGATCCTTGTTCAGCTCCAGCAGCTCGCCGGTGCCGGTGACCACCTTGAGGCCCGCCACCCAGTTGCGGGTCATGCCGTAACGGATGACCTTGATCCCGCCGGCATTGGTGCCGATATTGCCGCCCAGCTGGCTGGAGCCGGCCGACGCGAAGTCCACGGGGTAGTACAGCCCCTGCTCCTGGGCATAGGCCTGCAATTGCGCGGTGACCACGCCCGGCTGGCACACGGCGGTGCGATCAAATTCGTTGAAATCGAGAATCTGGTTCATATAGTCGAACGCCACCACCACCTCGCCATTGGCCGCCACCGCGGCGGCGGACAGCCCGGTGCGCCCGCCCGAAGGCACCAGCGCCACCTGGCGCTCGTTGGCCCAGCGGACGATGGCCTGGACCTGCTCGATGCTCTTGGGAAAGGCGATGGCCAGGGGCGCCGGGGCGAAATGCTTGGTCCAGTCCTTGCCGTAGGTCACCAGGGAATCGGCATCGGTCAGCACCTTGCCAGGCTCAACCAGGGTCTTCAGTTCTTCGATCAAGGCAGGGTTGGTCATCTCGGGAACTCTCAAACGATTCATGGTCACCCTGAGCACGCTTCATCGGCCAGGGAGGGGTGTTTCGCGGGGCTCGTATGCTAGCATACGCACCCCCTGCATCGTGCGCTCCGGCCGATCCAGGCGGCCGGCACCCGGCCGGTCCGGCCAGCCCGCGCTGTCCGCTTCCCTGACATTTTACTGGGATTACAGGTACGCAGATGAGCAAGACCTCTCTCGACAAGAGCAAGATCAAGTTCCTTCTTCTCGAAGGTGTCCACCAGAACGCCGTGGACACCCTGAAGGCCGCCGGTTACAGCAATATCGAGTACCTGACCGGCTCGCTGCCCGAAGCCCAGCTCAAGGAAAAGATTGCCGATGCCCACTTTATCGGTATCCGCTCGCGCACCCAGCTGACCGACGAAATCTTCGATTGCGCGAAGAAGCTGGTGGCGGTCGGTTGCTTCTGCATCGGCACCAACCAGGTCGACCTGGACGCGGCCCGCGAACGCGGCATCGCGGTGTTCAACGCACCGTTCTCCAACACCCGCTCGGTGGCCGAGCTGGTACTGGCCGAGGCCATTCTGCTGCTGCGCGGCATCCCGGAGAAGAACGCCTCCTGCCACCGCGGCGGCTGGATCAAGAGCGCGGCCAACTCCTTCGAGATCCGCGGCAAGAAGTTGGGCATCGTCGGCTACGGCTCGATCGGCACCCAGCTCTCGGTGCTGGCGGAAAACCTCGGCATGCAGGTGTTCTTCTACGACGTGGTCACCAAGCTGCCTCTGGGCAACGCCACCCAGGTCGGCAAGCTCCACGACCTGCTGGGCATGGTCGATATCGTCACCCTGCACGTGCCGGAACTGCCTTCCACCCAGTGGATGATGGGCGAGAAGGAAATCCGCGCGATGAAGAAGGGCAGCATCCTGATCAACGCCGCCCGCGGTACCGTGGTCGAACTGGATCACCTGGCCGCCGCGATCAAGGACCAGCACCTGATCGGCGCCGCCATCGACGTGTTCCCGGTGGAGCCGCGTTCCAACGACGAAGAATTCGAAAGCCCCCTGCGCGGCCTGGACAACGTGATCCTGACCCCGCACATCGGCGGCTCCACCGCCGAAGCCCAGGCCAATATCGGCCTGGAAGTGGCGGAAAAGCTGGTCAAGTACAGCGACAACGGCACCTCGGTGTCCTCGGTCAACTTCCCCGAAGTCGCGCTGCCGGCCCACCCGGGCAAGCACCGCCTGCTGCATATCCACGCCAACGTGCCGGGGGTGATGAGCGAGATCAACAAGGTCTTCGCCGACAACGGTATCAACATCGCCGGACAGTTCCTGCAGACCAACGACAAGGTCGGCTACGTGGTGATAGACGTCGACGCCGATTACTCGGACCTGGCCCTGGAAAAATTGCAGCACGTCCACGGCACCATCCGCAGCCGCGTACTCTTCTAGTCACGCCGCAGCGATAAAAAAGGGAGGCCTCGGCCTCCCTTTTTTTATCGCTGCGGATCGTACCGACCGCCCGGATAGACCTTGGCGCAGATGCCCTTCAGCCCTCGATCTCCAGCAGCGCCAGGGCCGAGACCGCGGCCTCCAGCTCCTCCTCGTTGAACACCTGTACCCCGGCGCGCCTGAGCAGGGCGGCGGTGACGCCCTCGCCCGGCACCTTGGTTCCGGTAAAGCTGCCGTCGTAGTTTTCCCGGTTGCCGCACGAAGGGCTGCGCGCCTTGAGCACGGCCAGACGGATGCCATGGGCGCGCACCAGGGCCAGGGCCTGTTCGGCACCGGCGCGAAAGGCGGCGCTGACCTCCTGGCCGTCGACTGTCATGACCGGACACAGCCCATCCAGCACCAGGGCGCCCTGGCCTCCGGGAATTTCCGCGGCGGGTCTGGGCGTACCCAGGCCGCCGGCCACCTCCGGGCACAGGCCGACCACGCGACCTTCGGCCTGCCAGCGCCCCAGCAAGTCGAAGGGCCCATGGGCGCCGCCGTCGTAGCGCACCCGATGGCCGAGCAGGCAGCGGCTGACCAGGATTTTCTGCATATAAGGTCGCTCCCCGGCAATAAATGCCAAGCCTATCGCGTCTGCCGCTCAGGTGCGAAAAAAGGCCGTGCAACGCTGCCTGACCGCCTCGGACAGGCTGTCGTCCGCCAGCTCGATCAGGTCCAGCGCCAGGTCCTCCGGCAGCAGCACGGCGACCCGGGACGCCAGGCACTGACGCACCCTGGCATCGGTACCGGAGACGGCCAGCAACAGACGCGGTTGGGGGCCGAGGGCCGGGTCGCGCAGCGCGGCCAGGTAGGCTTCGCGCACCCCCAGCTCGGTGCAGGCGACACTCAACGCCTGCTCCAGCGGGGGATGGGCGACCACGGCGAGGGCCAACTCGGCACTGCCGGCATAGGTGCCGGCCTGGATCGGGGAAGACGGCATGTGATTGCTCCACGACAAGGAGCACCCAGCCTAGGGATATGCACAACAGCTGTCGTAGCGGCGGATCACAGCTGGCTCACGCCGGCGCGCGACGTACCGTGGCCAGCAAGGCGGCCGCGGCGACGAACAGCACCGCGAAGCAGCGGTTCATCAGCCGCTGCTGGTGGGGCGCGCGTAGCACCCGCAGCACCCGCGAGGCCAGGCCGGTGTAACCGGCCATGACGATCAGGTCGACTGCCACCATGGTCGCGCCGATGATCAGGTACTGCTCCAGCAGCGGACGGTGCGGATCGATGAATTGCGGCAATACCGCCAGCATGAAGACCACCGCCTTGGGGTTGCTGGCGTTGACCAGAAAGCCGCGCAGCACCAGGGTCAGGGGCCGCCCCAAAGGCCGCTCCGCGGCCTGGTCGGCCAGGTCGCTGGGCAGCGCCCGCCACTGGACGATCGCCAGGTAGACCAGGTAGGCGACGCCGAACCACTTGATCAGGCTGAAGGCCAGCGCCGAAGTGGACAGCACCGCGCCCACCCCCGCCGCGACAATCGCGATTTGCAGGACCAGACCCAGCTGCAGGCCCAGGGCGTTCCAGTAACCGCGCCAGAAACCGTATTGCAGGCCGCAGGACATCGAGGCAATGGCCCCGGCACCGGGCGACAGGCTGATGACCCAGCACGCCAAAAAAAAAGCCAACCAGGTTTCAAGCGTCATGGCAGCACCTCAAGGGCTAGAACGGACGACATCACGACGGCAGCATAGCCCGCCCCCTAGCGATCCGGAAACAGCTGGCTGCCACGCCAACGGCGCACCGAGCGTTGGAAAAACAGATTATTGGGCACCTGGATGGTCGTCTCGCTGCCGCCCTCGTGCTGTTCCAGCAAGGTGGTGTAGAGCAGGTTGATGGCGATGACCCGGCCCTTGACCCCAGGCTTGTCGGTGGTGTCCACCAGTTCCACCACATCGCCGATCTGGAACGGACCCACGGTGAAGATCAGCACCGCGCAGAACAGGTTGGACAGCACGCTCCAGAGGGCGAAGAAGGCCACCGCGGCGACCGCGACAAAGCCGGAAAAGGCCGTCCACAGCACCATGGCGGACACGCCCAGGCGCTCCAGCACCAGCAGCAGCGCGCTGCCCATGATCAGCCAGCGCAGGCCGCCGCGCAGCGGAATGAGCAGCTGCGCCGGCAGGCCGTAGCGCTCGCCCAGGCGGCTGAGGCTGCGGGACACCAGGCGCTGCGCGAGGTAACCGAGCAGCAGGATCAGCAAGACCTGGCCGCCCAGCAGCAACGGCGCCAGCCAGCTCCCGGTAAAGGGTGACGTTAGATTCTGCCAGTCCATGATCAGGACAAGGCCTCGAGTTCCTGCTGCATGCGCTCGAGCTCTTCCAGCGCGCCCAGCCAGGCCTCCTCCAGCTCGCCCTCGCGGACCTTGAGGCGAGCCTGCTCGGCCAGCTGGATGCGCAGCTCGTCCTTGCGCGCGGCCTCGTAGATCGTGCTGTCGCCCAGGCGGGCCTCGACCTCGGCCAGGGCCGTGTGCAGGCTGCCCAGCTCGCGCTCCAGGCGGTCGGCCTCGCGCTTGTGCGGTGCCAGCTGCTGACGCAGCACCGCGGCGGCCTGGCGCTGGGCCTTTTTGTCGGTCTTGTCGACCGCCGCTCCGGCGACGGCCACCGGCGCGTGGCGCACCCGGTAGTCGAGCAGCCAGCGGGCGTAGTCTTCCAGATCGCCGTCGAAGTCCTGAATCACCCCGTCGGCCACCAGCAGAAACTCGTCCGTGGTGCTTTTCAGCAGGTGCCGGTCGTGGGACACCACCAGTACCGCGCCAGCGAATTCCTGCAACGCCATGGTCAGGGCCAGGCGCATTTCCAGGTCCAGGTGGTTGGTCGGCTCATCGAGCAGCAGCAGGTTGGGCTTGCCCCAGGCGATCAGGGCCAGGGCCAGGCGGGCCTTTTCGCCGCCGGAGAAATTCAGCACCGGCTCGTCCAGGCGCGCGCCGCGGAAATCGAAGCCGCCGAGAAAATCGCGCAGGGCCTGTTCGCGCTCGGTGGGTGCCAGGCGCTGCAGGTGCAAGAGCGGACTGGCCTTGGCATCCAGGGAGTCCAGCTGGTGCTGGGCGAAATAGCCCACCACCAGATTCTCGCCGCGCACCAGGCGCCCGCTCAGGGGTTGCAGCTCGCCGGACAGGGTCTTGATCAGGGTCGATTTGCCGGCGCCGTTGGGGCCCAGCAGACCGATGCGCGCACCGGGGGTCAGCTGCAGCTTGACCTTCTCCAGCACGGCGCGCTCGCCATAGCCCAGACGGCCGTCGGAGAGATCCAGCAGCGGGCTGGAAATCTTGTCCGCCTCGCGGAAAGTGAAGTCGAAGGGCGAGTCGACATGGGCCGCCGACAGCTCTTCCATGCGCTCCAGGGCCTTGATCCGGCTCTGGGCCTGGCGCGCCTTGGTCGCCTGGGCCTTGAACCGGGCGATGTATTTTTCCATATGCGCGCGCTGCGCCTGCTGCTTGTCGTAAGCCTGCTGCTGCTGGGCCAGGCGTTCGGCCCGGGCCCGCTCGAAGGCCGAGTAACCGCCGCGGTAGAGCGTCAGCCGACGCTGGTCCAGGTGCACGATATGGTCGACCACGGCATCGAGAAAATCGCGGTCGTGGGAGATCAGGATCAGGGTGCCGGGATAGCTCTTGAGCCAGTCCTCCAGCCAGAGGATGGCATCCAGGTCCAGGTGGTTGGTCGGCTCATCGAGCAGCAGCAGGTCCGAGGGACACATCAGTGCCTGGGCCAGGTTCAGGCGCATGCGCCAGCCACCGGAAAAGTCGCCGACCGGCTTGTCCATCTGCTCGTTGCTGAAACCCAGGCCGGCCAGCAGCTTGCGCGCCCGGGCGTCGGCGCTGTAGCCGTCGGCGCTGTCCAGTTCCGCATGCAGGCGGGCCAGGGCATTGCCGTCGTGGGCCGCTTCCGCGGCAACCAACGCGTGCTGCACCTCGCGCAGGCGCACGTCGCCGTCCAGCACATAGTCCACGGCTATTCGTTCGAGGGTTTCGATCTCCTGGCGCATATGGGCGATGCGCCAGTCGGCGGGCAACAGGCAGTCGCCGGCATCCGGGGTCATGTCCCCCAGCAGCAGGGCGAACAGGGTCGACTTGCCGGCGCCATTGGCGCCGATCAGGCCGGCTTTCTGGCCGGGGTGCAGGGTCAGCTCGGCGTCTTCTAGCAGACGTTGCGGGCCACGCTGTAAAGTCAGGTTTAGAAGTCGGATCATAATGGCGGCGGAGTCTACCAGCTTCCCCTGCCCCTCGCCCGGATAGCACCATGCCCAGTGACCTTTGGCGATTCGCCCAGACCCTCTATGCCCAGCCGGGCGTGGAAGACGCCTGCCTGCGACTGCAGGCGGGCGGCGCCGATGTCTGCCTGCTGCTGTGCGGCGCCTGGCTGGAGCGGCGCGACGCCGGCTGCGACGCACAGCGCCTGGCGCTGCTGCAGGCCCTGGCCGCTCCCTGGCAGGCCGAGGTGGTCGCCCCCCTGCGCCGGTTGCGTCAAGGCTGGCGCAACCCGGCTGCCAGCGACCCGCAGCTCAAACGCCTGCGTGAGCAGATCAAAGGACTTGAACTGGAGGCGGAACAGCGGCTGCTGCAACGCTTGGAAGCCGCGACCCGGAGCTGGCCCGAGCGCGGCGAAGCCGTTGAAGGCGAATCGCCAGGCGCCTGGCTGGAAGGCCTGGCGCCCGGCGTGGACGACGAGGCGCTGCGGGTGCTGCGCGCCGCCGCCCTGGCCTCGACCTAGACCGCGCCGGTCGGCGCGGGCGTAGTCTCGGCAGCGGGGGTAGCCGGCGTCACCGAGGCGGCAGGCTTGGCTTGGGCCACTGCGGCAGGCTTCTTCACCGCGGGCTTGGCTGCCGCTTTTTCGGCAGGCTTGGCGGCCGGCTTGGCGGCCGGCTTGGCCGCCGGTTTTGCGGCGGTTTTAGCCGCAGGCGTGACCGCGCTGGCGGCAGGCTTTTTCGCGGCGGGCTTGGCGGCTGCTTTCTCGGGCGCCTTGGCCGCCAGCGTCGAGGCTGCTTTGGCTGCGGGCTTGGCCGCAGCCTTGGCAACAGGCGGCTTCTTCACGGCGGCCTTGGCGACTGCTTTCTCGGTCGCCTTGGCTGCCGGCGTCGAGGCTGCTTTGGCTGCAGGCTTGGCCGGGGCCTTGGCAACAGGCGGCTTCTTCACGGCGGCCTTGGCTGCAGCGGGTTTCGCCGCGGCCGGTGTGGTCGATGCAGCGGCTTTGCTGACCGGCTTGGCGGCGGGCTTGCGGACCGGCTTGGCCGCACCCTCAGGCGCCTTGGCGGTTTCAGTGGCCTTGCTCGCGGTTTTTCTCGGCGCAGCAGCGGGCTTGGTAGCGGGCGCTGGCTTGGTCGAGGCCTTGCTTAACCGGGTCTCGAGCGCCTTGCCGGCGGCCTCTTTCACCCGACTTACGCCTTGAGCCAGCTTCAGGCTGTCCTGGGCATCGCGCTTGAGCTGCTGGATATAATCACGGGTCTCGGTCTGCCGGGTCTTGAGTCCGTCGAGCAAGGCTTCAAGTTCGGCTACCGCAGCCTTGGCCTTGGCCTGCGCTTTGGCCTTGCCGGCCTGGGCCGCGTCCTGCAGTTTGCCGCGGGTTCTGTGCAGTTTGTCCTGAGCCTTGCCGCGCTGTTTTTCCAGCTTGGCCAGGAGCTTTTCGGCCTCCGCCTGGGCCTGGGCACAGGCGCTTTCCAGGTGTGCGAGCAAACTGTGGGACAGCTGCTGCAACAGGTGCAGCGGGGTGGTAACCGCTTTTTTGGTGGCCGGCATAATGCGTCTCCTGACGGACATGGGGACGCCCATACTAGACGCCTGACTCGGCGGTCGCCACCCCGACAATATCACCGGGTGCCATCACGCGTGTAATACCGCGGTCTAGGCCCGAAGCGCATCCAGATACTGTTCGAAGGTGCGAGGCCGTAAGAGGCTCGAGGAGCCGCGCGTGGCTGCAGAGCCCGCGCTAACGGCGGTGTGCAGGTGGGTGGGCTGGCAGGTAACGGGGCAGACGAGAGATGCCATGGGCGTGGACGATGTGATCGGCGCTGAATGCGCACTCGGCGTTCGAACGGGAGCGGCTCGCCATCGCTGAGGTCCTGAACGGGCAGGACCTCAAAGCCTGGAGGCGGCGGTTTAAACCGTCGCGACTGCGGCCTGCTGGTGAGCGTTGTGCAGCACCTCGATCAGGCAGTCTTCCAGCTCGAAACGCTCGTGCAGCAATTGCCCCAGACGTTTGAGCTCGACCCCCAAAGACGCGCTGTCGCGATTGCTCGGGGTGTCGCAGCGGTCGTTGAAGGCAAGCGCCACCTCGGTGATCGCCTCGATGCGCGGGTAGATCTGCTTGGCCAGTTCCAGGCCGCGTTGATCGCCGAAGGCCTTGGCTTCGCTGGTCAACTGTTCGTAGACCTCGAAATGCCCGGCCGACACATAGTCGAGCAGGATCTCGCAGAATTTCTGCAGCTCGGGGGTATCGGCCGATGGGGCCGTGGAGGCGTCATTGAGCACGTCGTAGGCGCGAACCAGTTCGTGACGTTCCAGCAACCAGCGGTCGATCAACTGGTGGACGCCACCCCAACGTTCCTGGGCGTTCTGACAACTCTCGAGCATGATGACCTCGTTTCCCTTATCGATGATGCTGTTTACGTCCACTGCGAGACGGTTTTTATCAGACCATACCTGGTCTGGGGAAGGGCCTGCCGAAACGGCATCTTTGAACCAAACAGATGGCCAGATTATGCCCGCCTGGCATCCCCTTCAAGCGCCTCGCTGAAAAAATTCATACGAGCGTTTAATCGGCAAGGCCCGAACGCACTGGCTTGAAGAAGCTCAAGGTCACATCGCCCAACCCCACGCCCCACTTGGACATGTGCGCACGGTTGAGCATTACACCGTCGTCCAGCAGGTACATCCAGTCATCGAAATCGACCAGGTAGGTGGCGTCATCGACCCTGAGCCGCAGGACATAGCGCCAATGCAGGGCATTGCCGGCCACCTCGCCGATGGCCTCGCCCACCACATCGTCGGCGGTGCCGCGCCACGTGCCGTCGGCCTGGCGCTTCAGGGTCCAGACGCGGCGCTCGGTGGTGCCGTCGCTGTAGGTGAAGCGCTCATCCAGCACGCCGTGATCGTCATCCTGCCACGTGCCGGTCATGACCACCTGGAAACGTTTGACCACCTCGCCCGAGCGGTTCTGGAACATGCCCCAGGCCTGAAGCTCGCCCTTGAAATAGTCGGCCAGCTCCAGACGCGGTTGCTCGGCGGCATAGTGCTCGATGGCGGGCCCGCTGCAGCCCACCAGCATCAGGGTGAGCAGCAGGCCGGCGGTACGCAGCAATCTCATCGCCTCAGCCCCGGCGCAGCAACTGGAACAGCCCGAATACCAGCATGCCGACGAACGCCAGCAGGCTCCACTCGGGAATGCTCATGCTCAGAAAGGTCCAGTTGACCTCGGCGCAGTCGGCGGACCCGTGCAAAACAGTGCCGATAATCTCCAACAGCGGCTGACCCGACTCCAGCATGTAGTCCAGGCCCGGCAGACAGGCCGGCAGCTGATCGGCCGGAATATTCTGCAACCAGACCTGACGCCCGGCGGTGGCCGCTCCGCCTGCGGCCATGAGCAAGGCCAATACGGCATAGACACGCCGACCGCCGCGAGCCGGGTTATGCAAGGCCGCCACCAGACAGATCACACCGAAGGCCACGAAGAAAGCGCGCTGCACCATGCACAGCGGGCAGGGCTCGAGCCCCACCCCGTACTGCAGGTAGAAACCCACGCCCATCAAGGCGACGCTGGTGAGAAAGGCGAGAAAAAACAGCGAACGCGTGCTGGCCAGCGGCATAACGGTTCCGAAGGAGACTGGGAAGGTTCGCTACGGTAGTGGAAAGCACCCGCCGCTTTCAAGGCGCCTGACCGGATAGAACACCGCCAGTCGCCACCCAGCGCATCCGGCGCCGGGTTCAGCGGACGCTCAGAGGTCGGCCCGGGCCGGTTGCGGCAAGCCGGGCAAGGCCTGGTCGAGCAGCTGCAGGCCTTCCTGGAACAAGGCGTTGCTGCGCTCCATGTCCCCCAGGCGGGCCAGCAGGCGGGCCAGCTCGGCGCAGGCTTCGGCGCTGCGATTAAAGCGCAGGCTGGCCTCGAAATATTCCCGCGCCTTGCCCCACAGCTGGTTGAGCAGGCACAGGCGCCCCAGGGTCAGCAGCAGCACCGGGTCCTGAGCATGGGCCTTGAGCCAGACTTCAGCGGCCTGTAGCTGCCGCGCGGGGTCGCTGCCACGGACCCGGCCGTAGAGGTAGACCAGGCGCGCGTCATAGTGACGCTTGATCGCCGCCTGCAACACCGTCTCGGCCTGCTCCGGCTCGCCCAGCAGGCGAAGTTGCTCGGCATAGGGTTGCACCAGCTCGGGCGCGTGGCGCAGCGCGGAGGGTATCCGCTGCCATTGCTCGGTCAACGGCTGCAAGGCCGCTTCACCCTGATTCAGGCCCTGCTGACCGGCCTGCTGCACCGCCGCCGCCCAGGCGCCGCGCTCCAGTTCACCAAGCTCGGCTTCGCCGAGGACCTTGTATTTGCGCAGCGCCGGCAACAGCCTGCACAGCCCCGACCACTCCTGCCGCTGGGCATAGAGCTGCTGTTGCAGCCTGAGCACCTGGCGCTGGCGCGGCTGCTGACGGTGCAACGCTTCGAGGGTCTGCAGGGCCTCGGCCGAATGGCCGCGGTCCATCTGCAACTGGGCCTGGGTCAGACCAATGGCCACTTCGGCCGTGGGCTCGAGAATCCGCGCCTGCTCCAGCAGTTCGTTGCTCTGCTCGACTTCACCCAGCTCGCTGGCCGCCCGGGCGGCGCCGAGGTAGTACACCAGCGGCTGCGGATCGGCCTGCGCGGCCCGACGCAGATGACGCAGGGCCGACGCCCATTGCCCCTCGGCCAGGTCACGCAAACCATGATGGGCCGCCACGCGCGCGCGCCGGTTGCGGTGACGCCGCGACCAGGGGTTGACCCAGCCACCCGAGGCGCCGAGCACACGCACCAGCAGGCGCACCCCATAGATCAGCAACCCCAACAACAGCACCAGGGCCAGGGCGACCCAGAGGCTGGACTCGTAGCGAAAGCCCTTGTAGGCGATCAGTACATAGCCGGACTGTTCGGCGATGGCCAAACCCAGCAGCGTCGTGGCGGCGATCACCGCCAGCAGGATCAGGAAGACGCGCATCATGGGCGGCTGTCCTCCGCGTCCAGCGCCGGTTCTGGCTCGGAAGACGTTTCGCGGCGCTGCAGATAGGCCTGCACGGCACTCAGCGCGGGGGCGAGGTCCGGGGCGTCGACCGCAACGGGCAACTCGCCCAGCTCGTCCAGGCGCGTCCCCAGGGCACGGACCTGCGGATTGCCCAGATCGAAATGCTCGCCCAACACCGAGCGGGCTTGCACCAGGGCCTGACGGTACACCTGGGTCTCACCGTTGAGCACCGCCCACTGCGCCTGCTCCAGGGCCAGGCTCAGCGCCAGGCGCACCTGGCTCAGGCTCTGCCCGGTCAGCAGGGGCTGGATGTTCTGCTCGGCATCGAAGTCGATGCGCACGAAACCCGATATCTGCTGCCACCAGCGCGCCCAACGCCCCTCGCTGACCGCGGCCTCTTCCTTAGCGACGAAAGCCGGCGTGGCGGCATTCAACCCGGCAACCTGCTCGCGCAACGCACCGAGCTGGAGAAACAGCCCGGTACGGTCCGGCTGGTCGACGCTGCGCAGCGCCGCCAGGCTCCTGGCCAGCTGTTCACGGGCGGCGAAAGCCGCCGGATCGTCCTGATCGCGCAGAATTTGGTCGGCACCCTGCACCAGGGCTCGGGCGCTGTCGACGTCCTGCAGGGCAGACAGGCGCAGGCTGGCCAGACGCAGCAAATGCTCGGCTTCGGCCAGGCGCCAGGCCTGGCGACTGGCGCCCAGCACGCCTTCCAGACGTTGATTGAGGCGTTGTTGGTCGCTCTGCAGGTCACCGAGCAACCGCCGGCGATCGGCCAGCTCCTCGGCCGAAGGCAACTGCGCCAGACGCGCGTCAAGGCGCTGCCCGCTGGCACTCAGGGTGCGGGTCTGCGCGCGAACCGCCTCCAGCTCACCGAGCTGTTGCCGCTCGCCCATTTCCAGGCCACGTAGTTGCCAAGCGGCCCAGCCCGCCAGCGCCAGGGCAGCGGCACCCAACACCAGGGCCAGCAACGCCAGGCCCGTGCCCCGGGCTTTGACCGGCGTGGCTGCCGGCGGCGTGGTGGGGGTGACGGGAGGTGGAAGGGGTGCATCGAGTACGGGTCGGGCATCGCCGGGGGTTGCTTCGCTCACGTATCCATCCTTTGCGTCAGAGGTGCATCAGGGTGCGGGTTACGGCTCAGGGCCGCCAATAAGGCCGCGGCACTTGCACCACGACAGTCCACCACTGCCTGGGCGCCGGCAGCTCGTGCCAGCTCGGCTACACGGGCACTGGGTACGAACAGGGGCAAGCGGGCCAGTTGCGGCCAGGCCTCGGCGGCCAGCCGCCGCAGGTGCTCGAAGCCCTGCCCACTGCTGACCACCAGGCCATTCAAGCGTTCCGCCTGGATCCGCTGCACCAGGCAGTCCTTGGGGTACTCGGGCAGCTGCCTGCGATAAAGGGTCAGATAGTCGACCACAACGCCCTGGCCGCGCAAGCACTCGGCCAGGGCTTCGCGACCGCCCTCTCCGCGCAGGATCAGTACCCGCGGCGCATGGGCGGTCAAGGCGGCGGCCAGTTCGGGCAGGGCCAGCAGGGCCTCGCTGTCCTCCCCTGTCTCCGGATGGAAGACCTGCACACCGTGGTTGGCGAGTATCTGCGCGGTCGCCGCACCCACCGCGAACCAGGGTCGATCGGCCAGGGGCGGGGGCCGGTAGCGGTCGAGCAGCGCCAGCCCCAGGCGGGCGGCGGGCTTGCTCACCGCGATCACCGCGCAGTACCGATCCAGGTCGCGGAAAGTGGCGCCCTGCTCGGCGGTTTCGGGCAACGGCTCGATGACCAGCAACGGCAGGCTGCTGCTGGCGACGCCGACTTCTGCCAGTTGGCAGGCCAGGGCCGGACACTCTTCGGCCGGCCGCGTCAGCAGCAGGCGCCAGGCCGTCAGACCGTCGCCTGTCACCCTTGTCCAGCCTCGCCATAGACCGCCTGCAGGATGGCGGCCGCGCCTTGAGCCAGCAGCGCTTCGGCCACCTGCACACCCAGGGCCTGGGGCTCGCTCAAAGGTCCACGGGCCTCGGCCCGCAACAGCAGGCCGCCGTCCGGCTGGCCGACCAGACCGCGCAACCACAGGTGCTCGTCTTCGAGTACCGCGTAGCAGGCGATCGGTACCTGGCAGCCGCCGTTGAGGTGCTTGTTCAGAGCCCGCTCGGCCGTCACCCGCAGGGCAGTGTCGCCATGGTGCAGGGGCGCCAACAGGGCGTGAATGTCAGGGTCGGCGCTGCGACACTCGATGCCCACCGCCCCCTGGCCACCGGCCGGCAGGCTGTCCTGCACGCTGAGACTGGAGCGGATGCGCTCGGCAAACCCCAGGCGGATCAGCCCGGCGGCGGCCAGGATAATAGCGTCGTACTCGCCGGCATCCAGTTTGGCCAGACGGGTATTGACGTTGCCGCGCAGGAACTGGATTTTCAGATCGGGTCGACGTGCCAGCAGCTGCGCCTGGCGGCGCAGGCTGGAGGTGCCGACCACGCTGCCGGCCGGTAGCGCCTCCAGGCTGGCGTAGGCGTTGGAGACGAAGGCATCGCGCGGGTCTTCGCGCTCGCAGATGCAGTACAGGCCCAGGCCTTCGGGGAAATCCATCGGCACATCCTTCATGGAATGCACGGCGATATCGGCCTCCTGCTCCAGCAGCGCGGTTTCCAGTTCCTTGACGAACAGGCCCTTGCCGCCGATTTTCGCCAGGGGTGCGTCGAGCAGCTTGTCACCGCGGCTGACCATGGGCACCAGGCTGACGCGCAGCCCCGGGTGGGCCTGTTCCAGGCGCGCCTTGACGTGTTCGGCCTGCCACAGGGCCAAGGCACTTTTGCGGGTAGCAATGCGGATTTCGCGGTTCATGGGCCATTCCGGAAGACGAATTGCCGCGATGATAACAGGATTGACGCGCCGGCCGATTTGGCCGGGATCAAGGAAGACGCTGCACGCGGAGGAAGAACGCCGGGCGTTCTAGAACGGCCGTCAGAGGTTGTGCATCAGCTTGCGCACACCCGCCACATGACGACGGCTGACGGTCAGGGCATCGCCGTTCATGCCCTTGAGAAACAGCTGGAAGTGGCCGAGCGGGGTGCGCTGCAGGCGTTCGATGCGCTCGCGGGCGACCAGGGAATTGCGGTGGATGCGCACGAAGCGCTCACCAAATTCGTCCTCCAGGGCCTTGAGCGGCTCGTCCAGCAGCACTTCGCCGCCCTCGTGGCGCAGGGTCACGTACTTGTGGTCGGCGATAAAGAAGATCACCTGGTCCAGGGGAATCAGCTCGATGCCCTTGCGGGTTCGCGCGCTGATATGGCTGCGCGGACCGCCACCGTTGTCCGGGACGGGACGGGTCAGGGCGGCGAGCTGCACCCGGTTGGGTCGCTCGGCTTTTTTCAAGGCCTCGACCAGCGCTTCCTGGCGCACCGGCTTGACCAGGTAACCGACGGCACTGACCTGGAAGGCTTCCACGGCGAATTCATCATAGGCGGTGCAGAAGATCACCGCCGGCGGCGCATCGCGCTCGCAGAGTTTGGCCGCCACCTGCAGGCCGTCCAGGCCAGGCATGCGGATATCGAGCAGCACCACGTCGGGCTTCAGGCTGTCGATCAGCTGCAACGCCTCTTCGCCATTGCTGGCGCTGGGCTCCAGCACAGTGTAACCCTCGAGTTCACCGAGCATTCGGCTCAGGCGCTCGCGGGCCAGGGGTTCGTCATCAACGATCAGGACATTCATAGTGCTCGGGCTTCCTGCGTGAGTCGCGTACATGGATAGCGTAGACAGGTGAAGTGCCGCCCGTCACGGCGATTGACGCTGAGACTCGCCCGCGACCCGAAAAGTGCCGTGAGTCGTGCATCAATATTCACCAATGCCTGCTGCGTGCCCCGTGAGGGCGGCGCTTCCAGGCTGTCCTCGTAGGGGCTGCTGACGCACAGTTCAAACACCCCGTTGCGGTAGTCGGCCTCTACGCACACCAGCCCGCCCTCGATCCGCGGCTGAATGCCATAGATCAGGGCATTTTCCAGCAGCGGCTGCAAGGTCAGCTGGGGAATCGGCAGGTCGTCCGGCACCCCCTCCACCTGCCACTGCAGCTGCAAACGCTCACCCAGGCGATAGCGCTCGATGGACAGGTAACGCTGGGCCAGTTCCAGCTCGTCGCGCCAGGGCACCAGGCTGCCCGGCTTGGCCAGGCTGGCGCGGAACAGATCGGAGAGGTCCAGCACCGCCTGCTCGGCCTTGTAGGGGTCGCTCGCCACCAGGCTGGCAATGCTGTTCAGGCTGTTGAACAGAAAATGCGGGCGGATGCGCGCCTGCAGGGACTCGATGCGCGCCCGCAGCTCGGCCTGTTGTTGCTGGCGCCACTGACTCTGCAGGTAGAAATAGCGCAGCAACAGCGCCGACATGATCAGGCCGATCAGGGCATGGCGCAGGTACAGGTTGACCTCTCCGGTGCGCTGCAAGGGCCCGCCCAACTGGTAAAAATCCGCCACGGCGGTGCACAGCAGTGTCAGGCCGACCACGATGGCGCAGCCGGAAATCCCCGCCAGGGGCGTGCTCATGCGCCGCAGAAACGGCCGCAGTCGGCACATCAGCGCGGCCGACAGCAGCACGATCCATTGCACGAACAACGAAGTCAGCGCCAGGCGCACCCAGTTGAAGCCCGGCTGCATGGGCTCGGACAGCACCAGCACCAGCACCAGCAATTCGGCGAGCAGCACCATGCTCAACAGTGCCTCGGGCAGGCACAGTTCCGGCAGGAAGAAGTCGTCGGTGGGCGCAGGCGCGCTTTTTGTCTTGAACCAGTCGATTAGCATGGCAACAGTGTCCGCGTGAGCCCGACGAACGGCAAGGCAGTGCGCCACGGCCGGGCAAAATCAGGTGCCCAAATGCAGGACCGACCTCGAAACTGTGACGGAGCCGGCATTGCCGGCGCGGCGATTTTGCCGGCAGGCCCTGTTATTATCGACGCCCTGCGTCCCACGCGCCGGTCGCCGCAGGCGAACAACCGGTTATTTGCGCCTTTTTTCTGCACCAGCCGAGCGATTCCATGAGCATTGAGCAGACCAACCAATCCTGGGGCGGCCGCTTCAGCGAACCCGTCGACGCCTTCGTCGCCCGCTTCACCGCCTCGGTGACCTTCGACCAGCGCCTGTACCGCCACGACATCATGGGCTCGATCGCCCACGCGACCATGCTGGCCCAGGTCGGCGTGCTGACCGATGCCGAGCGCGACAGCATCGTCGACGGCCTGACGCAGATTCAGGGCGAGATCGAGGCCGGCCAGTTCGACTGGCGGGTCGACCTGGAAGACGTGCACATGAACATCGAGGCGCGGCTGACCGACCGCATCGGCGTCACCGGCAAGAAGCTGCACACCGGCCGTTCGCGCAACGACCAGGTCGCCACCGATATCCGCCTGTGGCTGCGCGACGAAATCGACCTGATCCTGGCCGAGATCACCCGCCTGCAGCAGGGCCTGCTGGAGCAGGCCGAGCGCGAAGCCGAGAGCATCATGCCCGGCTTCACCCATCTGCAGACCGCGCAACCCGTGACCTTCGGCCATCACCTGCTGGCCTGGTTCGAGATGCTCAGCCGCGATTACGAACGCCTGGTCGATTGCCGCAAGCGCACCAACCGCATGCCCCTGGGCAGCGCGGCGCTCGCCGGCACCACCTACCCGATCCGCCGCGAGGTCACGGCCCGGCTGCTGGGCTTCGACGCCGTGGGCGGCAACTCCCTGGACGGCGTCTCGGATCGCGATTTCGCCATCGAATTCTGCGCCGCGGCCAGCATCGCCATGATGCACCTGTCGCGCTTCTCCGAAGAGCTGGTGCTCTGGACCAGCGCGCAGTTTCAATTCATCGATTTGCCGGATCGTTTTTGCACCGGCAGCTCGATCATGCCGCAGAAGAAGAACCCGGATGTGCCGGAGCTGGTGCGTGGCAAGAGCGGCCGGGTGTTCGGCGCGCTGATGGGCCTGTTGACCCTGATGAAGGGCCAACCCCTGGCCTATAACAAGGACAACCAGGAAGACAAGGAACCCTTGTTCGACGCCGCCGATACCTTGCGCGACTCGTTGCGCGCCTTCGCCGACATGATCCCGGCGATCAAACCCCGGCACGCGGTCATGCGCGAGGCGGCGCTGCGCGGCTTTTCCACCGCCACCGACCTGGCCGACTACCTGGTGCGCAAGGGCCTGCCGTTTCGCGACTGCCACGAGATCGTCGGCCATGCGGTGAAATACGGCGTGCAGAGCGGCAAGGACCTGGCCGAGATGAGCCTGGAGGAGCTGCGCCAGTTCAGCGACCAGATCGAGCAGGAGGTGTTCGCCGTGCTCACCCTGGAAGGCTCGGTGAATGCCCGCGACCATGTCGGTGGCACCGCGCCCAACCAGGTACGCGCCGCCGTGGTGCGCGGCCGGGAACTGCTGGCCGGTCGTTGACCGGGCATCGGCAGGCGCCCCGCCCATCGCGCGGCGCCGCCGGTGAAAGAGGCATTAGGTGCCGATAGCGGCTTTTGTCGCTTACACTCTCGCGCCGAAATCCAGCATCTGCTGGCGCTGCTCAGGGTCACGCGCAGTACTGAATCCATGCCTGCGGATATGCGGACCAGCCCCGACGAACCCTTGTGAACACTACTCCTCGCACCGCACTGCTTCGCGCCTGCACCCGGCACACCCTGGATCGCCAGGCGTGCGCCTTGACCCTGTTTCTGACACTGCTCCTGCTCGGCGGCTGCGCCAGTCCAGTGCCGCGACCCATTTCACCCAGTGTCGCACCGATCCGTTTTCTGCTGAGTTTCGACGACGGCCCCAGCGCGAGCCTAGGGACCAACCCAACCCGTTCGATCCTCGACGACCTGGCGCGCAACCCGGTGCAACCGGGGATCAAGGCGCTGTTTTTCGTGCAGACCCGCGCGACGGGTGCTGGCGGCAGCGCCCAGGGACGCGCCTTGCTGCGACGCGAGCAGCGTGAAGGCCATCTGCTGGGCTTTCACACCGCCACCCCCGGGCATGCCAACCATCGGCTATTGACTCCCCTGGCGCTGGAGCAATCGCTGCAGGACGGCGTGGCCGATCTCAGCGCCGTACTCGGCGCCGCGCCCAAACTGGTGCGGCCGCCTTTCTGGAGTTACGACGCCCGCACCTTTGCCGCCTACCAGGCCCACGACCTGGAGATGCTGCTGACCGATCTGAGCGCCAACGATGGCAAGATCTGGGGCATCAACGGCAGCCTGCGTCGGCGCAGCAACCTGCGCGATCAGCTGGCCCGGGTGGCCGGGCAGATCCGAGCCGACGAGCTACCCGTGGTGGACGGGGTGATTCCCGTGATCGTGACCTTCCACGACCTCAATACCTACACCGCCCGGCATATGCAGGAGTACCTGCAGATCCTGCTGGATGTGGCCGCAGACGTCGGCCTGGCCACGGCGACCAAGCCCTTCTACGACCAGCACGAGGCTCTGGAACAGGCGGCTCTGGCCCGCACCCTGAAGGACACCGCGCAGCACGCCCACCTGCCGGGCATCTGGAACTGGCTCTGGCTCTCCCGTTGAGCGGCGCTTAACGACCCGCGCGCACCTTGGCCAGGAAGGCAGCCATTTCCGTATCCTTGTCCGCGGCAATGCGCTGCACGTGGGGGTTCTGCTTGAACAGGGCGAACAGCGCGCTGGCCGCCGGGAAATCGGCCAGCAGGTCCAGGTCGAAGAGTTTCTTCGCCACCACGCAGGCCAGGTCCAGGCTGTAGAGAAAATACAGGTCCGCCAGGCTCAGGCTGTCGCCGGCCACATAGGGGGCGAAGCGGCCATGACGCTTGAGGGCGGCGACCCCGGCCAGCAACTCGGCCTTGCTCTTGGCCTTGATCGCCTCGTCGACCCGTCCGCCAAAGAACGCCTCGAGGTAGCAGGCCCTGGCGGGCAACTCGATATACAGCTCGATTTCGCGCATCAACGCCCGTACCTGGGCCCGGGCGAAGGGTTCGGCGGGCAGCAGCGGCCTGCCGCCCTGGCTGTCTTCAAGGTAGTCGAGGATCACGCTGGTTTCGCTGATGAAACCCTGCTCCGTTTGCAGAACGGGCACCTTGCCGCGCGGGCTGATGGCCAGAAAGGCCTCGTCCTGGCTGCCCGACACCTGGACCACCTCGAACGGCAGGCCTTTTTCCAGCAGCGCCAGCTTGACCATATTGAAGTAATTGCTGACGGCAAATCCGTGAAGCTTGAGCATGAGCACTCTCCAACGCAGTAACCAAAGGGGCACCGATAACACTTCATAGCCTTAACGCGACACGACGCCCAGCAGTATCGATGCACTGAATGCCAGGGTCACAGCCGCGCCCTTGACCATGGCACACTTGCCGCCTGTTTACCTTTTCCACAGGTCACCCATGAGCGAACACGACGACAACGATGAAAGCTTTGCCGAGCAGACCCTGATCCAGGCCATCGTAAACCAGCTGGAGGCCGACAGCCCGCCGGCCGTGCGCGCCACCCTGAACAAGCTGACCCTGGTCGGTTATCCGCGCGAGGAAATCCTGCACCTGATGGCCCTGGTGCTGGCGCACGAGATCGAGGCCATGCTGCGCGAAGACCGGCCCTTCGATGGCGCCTGGTACGAGCAGGCCCTGCGCGCCCTGCCGGACCTGCCGCCGGTTCCCTGACAGGCCTGGGTGACCCGCAGATTCGCCCCGACCGGTCGCTCGCAAAGAGCCGCGACAGGGCAGGCCGGACCTGACTACACTGCAAAAACCCCGCGGCCACATGACGCCGGGGCGTCCACCGGGCACTGGTCGCTTACAGCGCCACGGTTTATCCCTTGTAGAGCCTGGAGCAATTATGTCTTTTACCCCCGAGCTGGTTGCTGAACTGGAAATCCTTGCACTGTTCAATCTGGCCAATACCCAGGAGGGTCTGAAGGTTCATCACGTCGCCGCCCCCAAGGCCATCGACGCCACCCAGCGCCTGCATGACAAGGGCCTGATCACCCAGGCCGACGGTGGCTACCTGACCAGCCTGGGGCTGGAGGCCGCCAAGCACGCGCAATCGCTGTTGACCGTTCTGGCGGTGCAAGAGCCTGCATGAGGCCGCTTGCCGTGTCGCCGTTCCTGGCGGCGGCGCGGCGACAGCTGCCTTCGCGCAGTACGGGCTGATACTCTTGGGCAATCACCCGCAGTGACGACCCCATGACGCGCACCCAGGAAATCCGCCCCGATCTCGAAGACGGCATCGACCGCAAGGTCATGGCGCAACTGCGCGCGCGCTTCCTCAAGGTCAACAGCGGACGCCTGGAGCGGGCCATGCAAGCCCTGTCCACGCGCCAACAGCTGGTGCTCAAGCTCCTGCCGCTGCTGTTCCACGTCAATCACCCCCTGCTGCCCGGCTATGTTTCGGCTCAGACCCCGGCCGGCCTGTCGGGCTTCGAGCCGGACGAAGCGCTGCTGGCCGAAGCACAGCGCCTGACCCGCTCCTTCGCCTACAAGCCGCGTCGCGGCAGTAACCCACCGCGCCCGATTCACGGCCTGTTTCTGATGGGCAGCCTGGGCACGCTGGCCCAGGCCGAGCAGAGCGACATGGACCTGTGGGTCTGCCACGCCCCCGACCTGTCGCCCCAGGAACTGCTCGACCTGCAAAGAAAATGCACGCACCTGGAAGCCTGGGCGGCGACCCTGGGCGCCGAGGTGCATTGCTTCCTGATCGACCCGGTGCGCTTCACCGTCGGCGATCGCGAGGCGCTGCTGACCTCGGACGACTGCGGCACCACCCAGCACTACCTGCTGCTCGACGAGTTCTACCGCACGGCGATCTGGTTGGCCGGGCGCACGCCGCTCTGGTGGCTGGTGCCGGTGTACGAGGAACCGCGCTACCAGGCCTACACCCAGGCCTTGTTGAGCAAGCGCTTCGTCCGCGCCGAGGACGTGCTCGATCTCGGTCACCTCGCGCGGATCCCGCCGGGGGAGTTTCTCGGCGCCGGCATGTGGCAGCTGTTCAAGGGCATCGAGTCGCCCTACAAGTCGGTGCTCAAGCTGTTGCTGACCGAGGTCTATGCCAGCGAGCACCCGGACGTGCAGTGCTTGAGCCTGCGCTTCAAACAGGCGGTGTATGCCAATAGCCTGGATCTGGACGAGCTGGACCCTTACACCGTGGTCTACCGTCGCCTGGAGGAGTACCTGGGTAAGCGCGGCGAGTCCGAGCGCCTGGAGCTGATCCGCCGCTGCCTGTACCTGAAGGTCGGCAAGAAACTCAGCATCCCTCCGCCCCGCGGACGTGGCAAAAGCTGGCAACGTCTGCTGCTCGAACGCCTGACCGCCGACTGGAACTGGGACAACCGCCAACTGACCCTGCTCGACAGCCGCAGCCAATGGAAGGTGCGTCAGGTCGGCGCCGAACGCCGCGCCCTGGTCAACGAGCTGACTTACAGCTACCGCTTCCTGTCCGAATTCGCCCGTACCGAACAAGCCGTCAGCTCGCTTAACAGCCGCGACCTGGGCATTCTCGGGCGGCGCCTGTACGCGGCGTTCGAGCGCAAGGCTGGCAAAGTGGAATTTATCAACCCGGGCATCGCCCCCGACCTGGGCGAGGACATCCTGACCCTGGTGCAAAGCCCCAGTCCCGAGGCGCCCGACGAGCTGCAGTGGGCCTTGTTCAACGGCAGCTTGAACGCCCAGGAATGGCCGGATTTCGCCCCGCTCAAGCGGGCCCGCGAACTGATCGAGCTCCTGGCCTGGTGTCATCGCAACGGCGTGATCGATAACAGCACGCGGCTGTCGCTGCACCCGGGCTCCAGCGACCTGAGCGAGTTCGAGCTGTCCAACCTGCTGACCAGCCTGCAACAGGTGCTACCCCTGCCGCTGGCGCCGGTGGTGGAAAGCGCCCTGCTGCACGCCAGCACCCCGCGCCAGGTGCTGTTGTTGGTGAATGTCGGCGTGGACCCGCTCAAGCAGCACAGCCAGCTGAACCTGCACATGACCACCGGCCGCACCGATTCGCTGGGCTATTCCGGGGTGCGCGAAAACCTGGTGCTGACCCTCGACCAGATCAGCCTGAACAGCTGGAACGAGCTGATCGTCCAGCGCTACGAAGGCCCTACGGCCCTGCTCGACTGCCTGCGCGACTTTCTCAACGGCCCGACGCTCGATGCCGCCGCCCCGGACCTGCAGGTGCGCTGCTTCTGCCGCAACCGCGCCCAGGCCATCGGCGAGCGGGTCCGGGAGCTGTTCCAGGATGCCCTGGTTCATCTGGGCGGCGCGAAAACCCTGAGCCAGCCTCGTTACCTGCTGCAGGTCCAACAGCATTTCCACATGCTGCAGCGCAGCGCCGGCCAGGTGCGCCACCGCAGCCTGGCCGACCTGCCGGCGCTGCTCAGCCACCTGGGCGAAGCGCAGCCGCGCTACAGCCCGCTGCACCTGGACCGCTACGCCCTGGAAGGTGAAGACCTGGCGCTGATCCTGCCCCAGGCCCGCCCCGGCAGCATCCAGGTGTTCTACCGCCTGGTCGAGCAGGACCAGGCCGAGTTGACGGTGCTGGACGAGCACAATGCCCTGTGGCGTCAGCGCCTGGCCTTTCGCGACGAACACAGCCTGCTGACCCCGCTGCAGCGCTTTCTGCAATCGCAGCTGTACCGGCGCAACGCCCTGGTCGCCCTGGACAACCCGCAGCCGCCGCCGGCCCTGGAGGTGCTGTATTACCAGGTGCTGCCGTCGGCACCGTTGCGGGCCCGCAGCCTGGAACGCCGCCCGGCGCCACCGGCACCGCTCAGCCATCCCTTCTACGACGTGCAGGCGATCATAGTCCCGGCCGACGGCAAACCGGTGCACGTGACCCTGTACTGCAACCACCGGGAGTTTTCCGAACTGGAATACGGCCAGGATCTCTATGCCGCCGTGGCGCGGCATATCCTCACCCGACGCCGCACGCCCGAGCACTACCCCTGCTACATCACCGACCTGGACCTGTCAGCCGTCTTCGGCGAAGGCCAGGCCCAGACCGTGCATTGCCTGCGCTACAAGGCCGAACTGGAAGAGGCGCTGAACAGCGCTTTGCAGCGGGTCTGAGGACAGGGCCACAGCCACGTCTGACCCGCATGGTAATCAGCGACGGTATTCACCGGCGGCTTCTGGCTGGTATTCCACCGCCAGCAGGGTCAGTTTGATCAGCTTGCCGCCGGGGCCCGGCCAGTCGATATGCTGCCCGACCGTCAGTCCGAGCAGGGCGCTGCCGACCGGCGCGAGAACAGATACCGTCCCGGCCGGGCCGGCATCCTGGGGATAGACCAGGGTCAGGTGATAATCCTTGCCGCTGCCGTCTTCGCGGCAATGCACCCGCGAGTTCATGGTCACCACGCCCGATGGGACCTCGTCGTGGCCGACCACCTGGGCCCGCGCCAGCTCGTGGGCCAGCGCCTCGCTGGCGGCGGAGTCCAGCCCGTCCAGCAGCAGCTCGAGGCGTTGCAGATCCAGACGGGTAATGGTGATGGGGGGTGAGCTGTTCATGGTCGGCGTGAGTCTCCTGGCGAAGCTGAACGGAAGCGCTGAAAAAGCAAAACCCCGCCCAATGGCGGGGTTCTGACCTGAAATTCTTTGTCCGACCCTATCACAGGGCAACAAATAAACAAGACGCCTCAGCCACCGCGATGCGGTTGCGCCAGGCGCGCCTGAGCCTTGCTGCAAATGGCCCGCCGCGTGGCGCTGTCGGCCTGGCCCCAGGCGAGTATTTCCGCCAGGGAGCGGCCGCAACCCAGGCAGAGGTCCTGGTCGTCCAGGCAACACTGGCGCCGGCAGGGCGACGCCACCGGCGCCCCGTCGGGCTCAGAGCTCTTCGAACTCAAGTTGCTCGCCCGCCTGCTCGAAGGTGATGCGCACCAGCATCTCACCCAACAATTCGTCGCTGCTGTCGCAGATCCAGCGCTCGCTGTCCGGGTCGTAGTCGAAGTGAAAGCCACCGCTACGCGCCGTCAGCCAGAGCTGGCGAATCGGCGCCTGCCGACTGAAGACCAGCTGGCTGCCGTTCTCGAAACGCACCGTCAGTACCCCGGCGGAGTTATCCAGGTCCAGATCCAGGTCGCAGTCATCGAAAATATCCTCCACGGCTTGCTGAGTGGCATCGACCAGGTCGTGGAAACGGGCTTCGCTCAAACTCATGGATTACCTCGGCGCATCTCGGAACATAAGGGAGCGGCTCGCGCGGCTGCAGGCCGGCAACACCGCAAAACGCAGCGCATCAGGTGCCGGAGTCTACCGCCGGGCAACGCCCAGGTTAAGCCTGTTCGTGGCCGCGGATCGGTGCTAGCCCTGTCGTCGAGATGAGCGCAGCGGCGGGGCAAAGCCCCGTCCGGCGGCCCTGTGGCGCAGAGACAAGGCGTCGGGGGGCCGGTATACTCCCGCGCAATCACTGCTTTTTTACAAGGATTTCGCCATGCAACGGCTGCTCTCCGCCCTGATCGCGCTCGTCGCCGTCACCACCCTGCTCGCCGGCTGCGGCCAGAAAGGCCCGCTGTTCCTGCCCGAACCGCCCGCGCCCGCCGAACAGTCCGCACAGCCCGACGCCGAATAAGGAAGCGCCATGAACGCCTTCAACTACCGCGCAGGTCAGCTGTTCGCGGAAGGGGTGGCGCTGTCCGCCATTGCCGACCGCTTCGGCACCCCGACCTATGTTTACTCCCGCGCCCATATCGAGGCGCAGTACCGCGCCTATGCCGACGCCCTGCAGGGCGTACCGCACCTGGTCTGCTACGCGGTCAAGGCCAACTCCAACCTGGGCGTGCTGAATGTCTTGGCACGCCTGGGGGCCGGTTTCGACATCGTCTCCCTCGGTGAACTGGAGCGGGTACTGGCCGCTGGCGGCGCACCGGACAAGATCGTCTTTTCCGGCGTGGGCAAGAGCCGGGCCGACATGCGCCGCGCCCTGGAAGTGGGTGTGCACTGCTTCAACGTTGAATCCAGTGACGAGCTGGAACGCCTGCAAGCCGTGGCCGCCGAGCTGGGCGTGATCGCCCCCGTGTCCCTGCGGGTCAATCCGGACGTGGACGCCGGCACCCATCCCTATATCTCCACGGGGCTCAAGGAAAACAAGTTCGGCATCGGCATCGACGCCGCCGAGGCGGTTTATGCCCGCGCCGATGCCTTGCCGAACCTGCAGGTACTGGGGGTCGATTGCCATATCGGCTCGCAACTGACCAGTCTGCCGCCCTTTCTCGATGCCCTGGAGCGTTTGCTGGGGTTGATCGATCGTCTGGCCGAGCGAGGCATCCCGATTCAGCACCTGGACCTGGGTGGCGGGCTCGGCGTGCAGTACCGCGACGAGCAGCCGCCGCTGGCCGGCGACTACATCCAGGCCGTGCGCGAACGCATCGAGGGCCGCGACCTGAAGCTGGTGTTCGAACCGGGCCGCTCCATCGTCGCCAATGCCGGGGTGTTGCTGACCCGGGTGGAATACCTCAAGCACACCGAGCACAAGGACTTCGCCATCGTCGATGCGGCGATGAACGACCTGATCCGCCCAGCCCTCTACCAGGCCTGGATGGACGTGATCCCGGTGGTCCCGCGCGACAACGCCGGGCGCTTCTACGACGTGGTCGGACCGATCTGCGAAACCGGTGATTTCCTGGCCCGCAGCCGCGAACTGGCCCTGGCCGAAGGCGACCTGCTGGCCGTCTGCTCGGCCGGTGCCTACGGCTTCGTCATGAGCTCCAACTACAACACCCGCGGCCGCGCGGCCGAGGTGTTGGTGGACGGCGAGCGAATGCTCGAGGTGCGCCGCCGCGAGACCGTGCAGGAACTCTTCGCCGGCGAAAGCCTGTTGCCGCCAGCGGTTGCACTCGCGTCTGAAGGATAGGGCCATGTTGCTGCGTTTCACCAAGATGCACGGCCTAGGCAACGATTTCATGGTCCTCGACCTGGTCAGCCAGCACGCGCATATCCTGCCCAAGCATGCCAAGCAATGGGGCGATCGCCACACCGGCATCGGCTTCGATCAGCTGCTGCTGGTCGAGGCGCCGACCAACCCGGACGTGGACTTCCGCTACCGCATCTTCAATGCCGACGGCTCGGAAGTGGAGCAGTGCGGCAATGGCGCGCGCTGCTTCGCCCGTTTCGTGCTGGACAAGCGCCTGACCATGAAGCGGCAGATCCGTGTGGAAACCGCTGGCGGCATCATCGAACTGGATATGCGCGACGATGGCCTGGTCAGCGTGAACATGGGTGCCCCGCGCCTGGCGCCGGCACAGGTTCCGTTCCAGGCCGAGGCCCAGGCCCTGAGCTACCCGATCGAGGTCGACGGCCAGACCCTCGCGCTGGCCGCCGTGTCCATGGGCAACCCCCACGGCGTGCTGCGCGTGGATGACGTGATACAGGCACCGGTGCACAGCCTGGGGCCGAAGCTGGAACAGCACCCGCGTTTTCCGCAGCGGGCCAATATCGGCTTCCTGCAGGTGCTCGACCGCCAACATGCGCGGCTGCGTGTCTGGGAACGCGGCGCCGGGGAAACCCAGGCCTGCGGCACCGGCGCCTGCGCCGCAGCGGTGGCCGCCATCAGCCAGGGCTGGATGGATTCGCCGCTGCAGATCGAGCTCCCAGGCGGCCGCCTGGCCCTGGAATGGGCAGGGCCCGGGCAGCCGGTTATGATGACCGGCCCCGCCGTACGGGTTTACGAAGGACAGGTGCGCCTATGACCGATCAGGTCGCTGCAACCGAGCCGCTCGACGCCGAAGCCGTGGCCGCCTACCTGCGCGCCCATCCAGACTTCTTTGTCGAACACGACGAGCTGCTGGCCGAACTGCGCCTGCCGCATCAGCGTGGCGACACCGTGTCACTGGTCGAGCGTCAGGTCCAGCTGCTTCGCGAGCGCAGCATCGAGCTGCGTCATCGCCTGGCCCAGCTGATGGACGTGGCCCGGGACAACGACCGGCTGTTCGACAAGACCCGCCGCCTGGTGCTCGACCTACTCGATGCCACCAGCCTGGAAGAAGTGGTCGGCACGGTGGAGGACAGCCTGCGCCATGCCTTCCAGGTCCCCTTCGTCAGCCTGATCCTCTTCAGCGAAAGCCCCCTGGGGGTCGGCCGCTCGGTCAGCATCGCCGAGGCGCACCAGGCCGTCGGCGGCTTGCTGACCGGAGGCAAGAGCATCTGCGGCGTGCTGCGCAGCCATGAACTGGCCTTCCTGTTCGGCGAAGAGCAGGGCCCGCTGGTCGGCTCGGCCGCCGTGGTCACCCTGACTTACCAGGGCTTGCATGGCGTATTGGCCATCGGCAGCAGCGATCCGCAGCACTACAAGAGCTCCCTGGGCACCCTGTTTCTCGGCTATATCGGCGAGGTGCTGGCGCGGGTACTGCCACGCTTCGCCACGCCGCTACGCTCGGTCAGGTAGGGCTGCGCAGCACTCTATCCACCCGAGGGCGTTCCATGCAAAGCCAGCTCGACGCCTACCTGGATCACCTGCGCACTGAGCGGCAGGTCTCGCCCCATACCCTGACGGCCTATCGCCAGGACCTGCACAAGTTACTGGCGCTTTGCGAGCAGCAAGCCATTGACGGCTGGGCGGCCCTGGAGGTGCGCAGCCTGCGCCGCTTTGTCGCCCAACTGCACCAGCAGGGCCAGTCCAGCCGCAGCCTGGCGCGGTTGTTGTCGGCGACCCGCGGCCTGTACCTGTACCTGTCTCGTCAGGGTCTGTGCCAGCACGATCCGGCCAGCGGCGTGACGCCGCCCAAGGGCGAACGCCGCCTGCCGCGCACCCTGGACGCGGACCGCGCCCTGCAACTGCTGGACGGCACGGTAGAAGACGATTTTATCGCCCGCCGCGACCAGGCCATGCTCGAGCTGTTCTACTCTTCGGGCCTGCGCCTGTCCGAGCTGGTGGGCCTGAACCTGCAGCAGCTGGACCTTGCCGAGGGCCTGGTGCAAGTCCTGGGCAAAGGCAGCAAGGTGCGCGTGCTGCCGGTCGGGCGCCTGGCTCGCGAAGCCCTGAGCCAGTGGCTGGCGCTGCGCGTGCTGGCCAACCCGGCCGACGACGCGGTGTTTATCAGCCAGCAGGGCCGGCGCCTTGGCCCGCGGGCGATCCAGCTGCGGGTGCGCCAGGCCGGCGTGCGCGAACTGGGCCAGCACCTGCACCCGCATATGCTGCGCCATTCCTTCGCCAGTCATCTGCTGGAGTCCTCCCAGGACCTGCGCGCGGTGCAGGAGCTGCTCGGGCATGCCGATATCGGCACCACGCAGATCTACACCCACCTGGATTTCCAGCACCTGGCCACGGTCTATGACAACGCCCATCCGCGGGCAAAACGCAGCAAAGGCAGCGACGCATGAGTATCAAGTTGATCACCTTCGACCTGGACGACACCCTCTGGGATGTGGCGCCGGTGATGCACGGCGCCGAAGCCACGCTGCGCGACTGGCTGGCCCTGGAGGCCCCGCGCCTGGGACCTGTCCCGGTGGAGCACCTGTGGACCTTCCGCGCACGCCTGCTGGCGGCCGAACCGGCGCTCAGGCATCGCCTGAGCGAACTGCGCCGGCGCATCCTGCTGCACGCCCTGGAAGACGCCGGCTATCCTGCGGCCGAGGCGCAGCTACTGGCCGAGGCGGGCTTTCAGGTCTTTCTCGAGGCCCGCCATCGGGTCGCGCTGTTTGCCGAGGTGCACCCGACCCTGGAACTCCTGGCGCAACGCTTCCAGCTGGCAGTGATCACCAACGGCAACGCCGATGTGCGGCGCCTGGGCCTGGCCGATTACTTCCGCTTCGCCCTCTGTGCCGAGGAGCTGGGTGTTGGCAAGCCAGACCCGCGGCCCTTCCAGCAGGCGCTGCACCGCGCCGGGGTGAGCGCTGCACAGGCCGTGCATATCGGCGACCACCCCGAGGACGATATCGGCGGCGCCCATGCCGCCGGGATGCAGGCCATCTGGTTCAACCCGGCCGGCAAGCCCTGGACCGGCGCCACACAGGCCCATGCCGAAATCCGCAGCCTGGCCGAGCTGCCTGCGCTGCTGGGCGACTGGGGTTCCCGCACGGGAGCCTGACGCCCTAAAGCCCTAAAGCCCTGTAGCCCTGTAGCCCTGTAGTCCGTAGCCGAACAGATACAGCGCAGTACGCACGTCTGCTTTCTATATCGACAGCGGGCGAAGCCATAAAAAACCCGCCAACAAGGCGGGTTTTTTACGACAAGACCTTAGATAGGCCGGCTGCCGTATTTGCTATCGGGCTTCTTGGGCGGATCGGCCACCACATTGGGCTCGACTTCCTGCACCTGACCGCCACGGGAGAGGAACTCTTCCATGGCGCGAGCCAGGGCATCGCGCTCCTTCTGCTTGGCCTCGACACTGGGCAATTCGTCGACTTCGACGGCCTTGGTCTTCTTGCTCGGTGCGACTGCGCGTTCGCTTTCGCCGTCCGGGTCCTCATCGGCCTCGCCATCGTCCGCAGCTGCCAGCTCCTCGCCTTCGTCCTCGGCGTTTTCCACTTCGTCGTGTTCCAGGTCTTCGTCGCTCATGTTCTACCTCATGACTGCGAAAGCAGATTAGTTATAGCCCAGCGGCGCCAGCTTTCGAGCACCGCCGAAAAAAATCACCGCGCCTCGCCCTGCAGGGTGGCCAGCACTCGGCGTGCCCCCCCATTGTCGCGGTGCTCACCCAAATAGATGCCCTGCCAGGTACCCAGTGCCAAGCGTCCTTCGGTTATCGGCAGGCTAAGCTGAAACCCGAGCACACTGGCCTTGATATGCGCCGGCATGTCGTCCGCACCTTCCTCGTCGTGTTCGTAACCATACCCATCGGGCACCAGACGGTTGAAAACCCGTTCGAAGTCACGCCGCACCGCCCCATCGGCATTTTCGTTGACCGTCAGCGAGGCCGAGGTGTGTTGCAGCCACAGGTGCAGCAGGCCCACCCGGCAGGCCGCCACGGCGGGCAACGCGGCCAACACCTCGTCCGTGACCAGGTGAAACCCCCGCTGCCTGGCCGTCAGGCAAATCAGCGTCTGCTGCCACATGCCAGACCTCCTCGATCGCCAGCGCCAGGGTGAAAATTGCGCTCGGTCGGCGCGCATTCTAGCGCGCTGCCAGAAAAAACAAAGGGCACCCGTGGGCGCCCTCGTTTACCACGGTGTCGATCAAGACTTGGTGAACTCCGGATAGGCTTCCATGCCGCATTCGGTGATATCTACGCCTTCGTATTCCTCTTCCTCGCTGACGCGCAGGCCCATCGCCAGCTGGATCAGTCCCCAGGTCAGCAGGCTGGCGCCGAACACCCAGCCGAAGATGCAGCCCAGACCGAGCAATTGCGCGCCCAGGCTGGCATCGCCGTTGGTCAGAGGCACCGCCAGCAGCCCCCAGGCGCCCGCCACGCCGTGCACCGAAATGGCCCCGACCGGATCGTCCAGCCGCAGCTTGTCCAGGACCAGAATGCTGAACACCACCAGCACACCGCCCACGGCGCCGATCAGCAGTGCCTGCGTCGCGCTGGGGGTGGCCGGCTCGGCGGTGATCGCCACCAGCCCGGCCAGGGCGCCGTTGAGGATCATGGTCAGGTCGGCCTTGCCGAACAGCAGCCGCGCCATCACCAGCGCTGCCAACAGACCACCGGCCGCCGACAGGTTGGTATTGACGAAGACCGTGGCCACCACGTTAGCGTCGGCAATGCTGCTGATCTTTAACTGGGAGCCGCCGTTGAAGCCGAACCAGCCGAACCAGAGGATCAACGCGCCCAGGGTCGCCAGCGGCAAGTTGGCCCCGGGAAAGGCGCTGATCTGCCCGTTCGGCCCGTATTTGCCCCGGCGTGACCCGAGCAGCATGACCCCGGCCAGGGCCGCAGTGGCGCCGGCCAGGTGCACGATGCCGGAGCCGGCGAAGTCCTTAAAGCCGGCCTGCTTGAGAAAACCGCCGCCCCAGGTCCAGTAGCCTTCCACCGGATAGATCAGCCCGCACATGACCACGGCGAAGGCCAGAAAGGCCCAGAGCCGCATGCGTTCGGCCACCGCGCCGGAGACGATCGACATGCAGGTGGCGGCGAACACCACCTGGAAGAAGAAGTCCGCACGCCTGGCATACGCCGGCGCGCCTTCGCCACCGGCGGCCACTTGCTCAACGGCGTGCTCGTCGCCGATCAGGAAACCGAGGTCGGGGAGTATGCCGCCGGCCTCGCCGCCGTACATCAGGTGATACCCCAGCAGCAGGTACATGACGGACGCCAGGGCGTAGAGCACGATGTTCTTGGTAAGAATTTCCGTGGTGTTCTTCGCCCGCACCAGGCCCGACTCGAGCATGGCGAAACCCGCCGCCATCCACATCACCAGGGCGCCACAGACCAGCAGGTAGAAGGTATCGAGTGCGTACTGCAGGGGAATCAGTGCCGTGCTTTCCATGGATGCCTCTCCGTCGCCGGGCAAATGCCAGCCAAAAAAAAGCCCGGCGAACCGGGCATTTTTTTCATTCGTTTACAGGTTGTAGCCACGCTCGTTGTGCTGTGCGAGGTCGAGACCGACAGTCTCCTCCTCTTCGCTCACCCGCAGGCCCATCACCAGGTCGATCACCTTGAGGATCACGTAGGTGACGATGGCGGTGTAGACAACGGTGAAGGCCACGCCCTTGAACTGGATGAACAGTTGCGCCGGGATGTCGGTCACAGTGCCGAAGCCGCCCAGTGCCGGGGCCGCGAAGGCACCGGTCAGCAGTGCGCCGACTATGCCGCCGATGCCGTGCACGCCGAAGGCGTCCAGGGAGTCGTCGTAGCCCAGCTTGCGCTTGAGGCTGGTGGCGCAGAAGAAACAGATCACACCGGCGGCCAGGCCGATCACCAGGGCACCCATGGGGCCCACGGTACCCGCGGCCGGGGTCACGGCAACCAGGCCGGCGACCACACCGGAGGCGATGCCCAGGGCGCTCGGCTTACCGTGGCTGATCCACTCGGCGAACATCCAGCCCAGCGCGGCGGCGGCGGTGGCGATCTGGGTGACCAACATCGCCATGCCGGCGGTGCCGTTGGCGGCGATGGCGGAACCGGCGTTGAAGCCGAACCAGCCGACCCAGAGCATGGCGGCGCCGATCAGGGTGTAGCCCAGGTTGTGCGGGGCCATCGGAGTGGTCGGGTAGCCCTTGCGCTTGCCCAGTACGATGCAGGCCACCAGACCGGCGATACCGGCGTTGATATGCACCACGGTGCCGCCGGCGAAGTCCAGCACACCCCAGTCCCACATCAGGCCGCCGTTGCCGCCCCAGACCATGTGCGCGATCGGCGCATAGACCAGGGTGAACCACACGCCCATGAAGATCAGCATGGCCGAGAACTTCATGCGTTCGGCGAAGGCGCCGACTATCAGCGCCGGGGTGATGATGGCGAAGGTCATCTGGAAGGTGATAAACACGCTTTCCGGGAAGGTCGCGGTCAGGCTGGCAGGCGTCAGGCCGTTGAGAAAGGCCTTGGACAGGCCGCCGACGAAGGAGTTGAAGTTGACGACCCCCTGCTCCATGCCGGTGGTGTCGAACGCGATGCTGTAGCCGTAGACGACCCAGAGGATGCTGATCAAGCCGGTGATGGCGAAGCACTGCATCATCACCGAGAGGATGTTCTTGGAGCGCACCATGCCGCCATAAAACAGCGCCAGGCCGGGAATGGTCATAAACAGCACGAGCACGGTGGCGGTCAACATCCACGCGGTGTCACCGCTGTTCAACACAACCTCGTCCGCCATGGCCATGCCGGGGGTGACGAGGGACAACAGGGCGCCGAGCCCTGCGAACTGACGCAGAGTCATGGTGTATTCTCCTGAGGCTTTGGGGGGGTTCGAAGGGCTGCTTAGATCGCGTCGGTATCGGTTTCGCCGGTACGGATGCGGATGGCTTGCTCGAGGTTGACCACGAAGATCTTGCCGTCGCCGATCTTGCCGGTGTTGGCCGCCTTGGTAATGGCCTCGATCACGCGATCGAGCTGCTCGTCGGCAATGGCGACATCGATCTTCACCTTCGGCAGAAAATCGACCACGTATTCAGCGCCACGGTACAGTTCGGTGTGGCCTTTCTGCCGGCCGAAGCCCTTGACCTCGGTAACGGTGATGCCTTGCACGCCGATGTCGGACAGTGATTCGCGCACATCGTCCAGCTTGAACGGTTTGATAATGGCAGTGACTAGTTTCATGAAACTTTCTCCCGTGTAGGTGGACTTTGCCCCAGGAATACGACCCCGGCTCAAGTCTAA
>JAZKHB010000015.1:69971-151129 GCA_040385585.1 Pseudomonadota bacterium
CTTCTCGGCGCGAACCAGATTGGCGTCCTTGCCCGAGATCCCGACCGCCTTGCCCTGGCCGCCTGGGTACCACCCGCCCACTGCCGGCGGAACCGCCGTGCGCTCGCCTGCCGCACCGCAACGGCATCGATGCTGGCGTCGTCAGCGAATAAGCAGAAAGCTTGCCAGCTTGGCTAAAAGTACATTTTTTCAGCTACTTAGCTGGCAAATAGCCCTAATCGGCCAATTCGACAGGCGAAGCTGTGCACCATTTGAGTGCGAAGTGGCGGGGCGCGCCGCCCAAAACCGGGCAGCGCCTACCTCGGCAGCCACGCCAGGGGCGCGTGCTACACTGGCCGCCGTTTACTTGGGAAACCCCGCCATGCTGCCACCCAAAGCCCTGCTCGACGCCCTCGGTGCCCACGCCTCGCGCCTGTTCAACGGCGATGCGCCGGTGTCCCGTGGCGAGTTCGAAACCCAGTTCAAGGCCCTGCTGCAAAGCGGCTTCAGCAAGCTCGACCTGGTCAGCCGTGAAGAGTTTGACAGCCAGATGGCCGTGCTGGCCCGCACCCGCTCGCGCCTGGAGGCGCTGGAAGCCAAGGTCGCCGAACTCGAGACCCGCCTCGCCACCGCGCCGTCGTCGCCCACCGAGTAACCCGCTCGGCGAGGGCGACATGCGATCAAGGAGTGATCCATGTCCCTGGCCATAGTCCACAGCCGCGCCCAGGTCGGCGTCGAAGCCCCGGCCGTCACGGTCGAGGCGCACTTGGCCAACGGCCTGCCGAGCATGACCCTGGTGGGCCTGCCGGAAACCGCGGTCAAGGAAAGCAAGGACCGCGTGCGCAGCGCCATCCTCAATGCCGGGTTCGACTTTCCGCCGCGGCGCATCACCCTGAACCTGGCCCCCGCCGACTTGCCCAAGGACGGCGGTCGCTTCGACTTGGCCATCGCCCTGGGGATTCTCGCCGCCAGCGGCCAGCTACCGGCCGAGGCCCTGCAGCATATCGAATGCCTGGGCGAGCTGGCCTTGTCCGGCGCCCTGCGCCCGGTGCGTGGCGTGTTACCCGCCGCCCTGGCCGCTCGCGCCGCGGGCCGCACCTTATTGGTGCCTCGGGCCAATGCCGAGGAAGCCTGCCTGGCCTCCGGCCTGACCGTGCTGGCCGCCGACCACCTGCTGGAACTGGCCGCGCATTTTAGCGGCCAGTCGCCGCTGGCGCCTTACCAGGCCCAGGGCCTGATCCGTCAGAGCCCGCCCCACCCGGACCTGGCCGAGGTCCAGGGCCAGGTCGCGGCCAAGCGCGCCCTGCTGGTGGCCGCCGCTGGCGCCCACAACCTGCTGCTCAGCGGTCCACCCGGGACCGGAAAGACCCTGCTGGCCAGCCGCTTGCCCGGGCTGCTACCGCCCCTGGACGAAGAGGAAGCCCTGGAGGTCGCCGCCATTCACTCCATCGCCAGCCAGGCGCCGCTGGAAGCCTGGCCGCAGCGGCCTTTTCGCCACCCGCACCACAGCGCCTCGGGCCCGGCGCTGGTCGGGGGTGGCAGCCGCCCTCGCCCCGGGGAAATCACCCTGGCCCACCGCGGCGTGCTGTTTCTCGACGAGCTGCCGGAATTCGACCGACGGGTGCTGGAAGTGCTGCGCGAGCCCATGGAGAGCGGCGAGATCGTCATTGCCCGGGCCCACGACAAAGTGCGCTTCCCGGCGCGCTTTCAGCTGGTGGCGGCCATGAACCCCTGCCCCTGCGGCTACCTGGGCGACCCCAGCGGGCGCTGCCGCTGCACCCCGGACCAGATCCAGCGCTACCGGGGCAAACTCTCAGGTCCCTTGCTCGACCGTATCGACCTGCACCTGACGATAGCCCGCGAAGTGACCACCCTGGCCCTGCCCGAACCGGACGGGGCCGACAGCGCCCAGGCCGCGGCCCAGGTGGCCCAGGCCCGCCGCCTGCAACAGCGACGCCAGGGCTGCGCCAATGCCTTTCTCGACCTGCCTGGCCTGCGCCGGCATTGCGTCCTGGCCCCGGTCGACCAGGCCTGGCTGGAAAGCGCCTGCGAGCGCTTGGGCCTGTCCCTGCGCTCGGCGCATCGCATCTTGAAAGTGGCGCGCACCCTGGCCGACCTGGAGCAGGCCGACGCCATCACCCGCCCGCACCTGGCCGAAGCGCTGCAGTACCGCGCCAACCCTCAGGGCTGAGCGAGCCGGGTTCACCCTAGCCGCTGCACCGCGGGCAGCTGCATCGCCGCCACCTCGCCGACCAGGTAATCGCGCAGCCGCAGGTAGCGCTCCTGACCGCGCCGCGCCTTGGGCCAGACCAGGTAATAGCTGCAGCCGCTGGGCACCGCGCATGGCCAGGGCAGACCCAGGCGCCCCTGGGCCACGTCTTCGGCGACCAGCACCAGATCGCCGATGGACACGCCGTAGCCGCGCGATGCCGCGACAATCCCCAACTCCAGGGTGTCGAACACCTGGCCGCCTTTGAGCGGTACCTGCTCGGCCAGTCCCATGGCCTGCAACCACTGGCGCCAGTCCCGCCGGTCCGGGGTGGGATGGACCAGCTCGGCCCCCTGTAGCCGCGGCAGGTCCCAGGGCCTGTCAGCCGCCTCGGGCGCGCAGACCGGGATCAGCCATTCGGCGAACAACAGGGCGCTGCCCCATTCGTCCGGGAAACCGCCGCTGCCGAGTAGAACCGCGCAGTCGAAGGGCTCGTGGATAAAATCCACCTTGTCCACGTCCATCCAGGCACTGGTCAGCTGCACTTCGATGTCAGCGTTCTGCAGGCGAAAGCGCGACAGCCGCGCCAACAGCCAGCGCATGGTCAGGGTCGAGGGCGCCTTCAGGCGCAGAATGCCGTCATCGGCGCGCAAACTGCCGCAGGCCCGCTCCAGGGCATCGAAGCCGTCGCGCAGGCCCGGCAGCAGCAGGCGTGCCGGCTCGGTCAGGTGCAGAGCACGCCCGCGGCGCTCGAACAGTCGGCAGGCGAAATGCTCCTCCAGGGTGCGGACATGCCGGCTGACCGCGCTCTGGGTAATCGCCAGTTCCTCGGCGGCACGGGTGAAGGAGTTGTGCCGCGCCGCGGCCTCGAAGGCACGCAGGGCGTAGAGCGGTGCCAGACGACGATTCTTATCCATGAGTTTTAATCATGACTTGCATCGTTTTTATCCCTTTGTGGTAGCAGGCCTATCTCCCGAGAATGGCGACATTGTCCGCTTGCCGGGAAACCCGGGGCAAGCCTTCCCACTGAGCCAAACTCATCATGCGTCACACCCTTCGCGACGAATTGCGCGCCATCGTGCGCCTGGCCGGCCCGCTGATCGCGGCGCAACTGGCCCATGTGCTGATGGTCTTCACCGACACCCTGATGATGGGCTGGCTCGGGCCCAAGGCCCTGGCCGGCGGCGGCCTGGGCGCGGCCAGCTATTCCTTCGTGTCGATCTTCTGCGTCGGGGTGATCGCCTCGGTCGGCAATCTGGTGGCCATCCGTCACGGCGCCCAGGATGCGGCCGGCGTCACCCGCCTGACCCAGAACGGCCTGTGGCTGGGTTGGGGCCTGGCCCTGCTGGCGGGACTCGGGTTGTGGAACCTGGAACCCCTGCTGCTGCGGTTCGGCCAGCAACCGGAGAATGTCACGGGTGCCATGCAGTTTCTCGCCACCCTGCTGTTCGCCCTGCCCGGCTATATGACTTTTATGGCCCTGCGCGGCTTTACCAGCGCCATCGGCCGCCCGGGCCCGGTCATGGCCATCAGCATCGGCGGAGCCCTGGCCAACTTCGTGCTCAACTACGGATTGGTCACGGGCAGTTTCGGTCTGCCACCCCTGGGCCTGGCCGGCATCGGCCTGGTCACGGCGCTGGTGATGAATGCCATGGCCGTCTTGCTGGCCTGGCATGTGTTGCATCACAGCGCCTTCGCCGGGTACCCGCTGTGGCGCGGCCTGCTGCGTCCGGCGTGGAGCGAGCTTAAAGAGCTGTTGCGCCTGGGCCTGCCGATCGGCGGCACCTATGCGGTGGAATCCGGCCTGTTCGCCTTTGCCGCGCTGTGCATGGGTGCTCTGGGCAGCACGCAGCTGGCTGCGCATCAGATCGCGATCATGTCGGTCTATGTGGCCTTTATGGTGCCGGTGGGCCTTTCCTACGCGGTGACCTTTCGCATCGGCCAGCACTTCGGTGCCGGCCGCCTGCTCGAGGCGCAGCAGGCCGGACGCCTGGGAATCGGCATCGGCGCCGGCTGCATGCTCGGTTTCGCGGCCTTGTTCTGGCTGGCGCCACAGTGGGTGGTCGGCCTGTTTCTCGACGCCCTCGACCCGGCCTATGCCGAGGTCGCCGCCCTGGCCGTGAGCCTGCTGGCGATCGCCGCCTGGTTCGAATTCTTCGATGGCATCCAGACCATCGCCATGGGCGCGATCCGCGGCCTGAAGGATGCCAAGACCACCTTCTTCGTCGGCCTGGGCTGTTACTGGCTGGTCGGCGCCCCTCTGGCCTGGCTGCTGGCCTTCCCCCTGGGCTGGGGCGCACAAGGGGTGTGGTGGGGGCTGGCCGGCGGCCTGGCGTGCGCGGCAACCGGCCTGACCCTGGGCTTCGAATGGAAAACCGCGCGGTTGCTCGGCCCTGGCAAACAGCGGAAAACCGCCCCCGCGGCGGGTAACGCGGCACGCCCCTGCGCCTAGCGGGACCTCGCGTGACTAGGACAGCAATCCGCGCAGCGGCTCACGCAGGCCAAACACCAGAAAGCGCGCCAGCTCGGCCAAGGGCAGGGGCTTGCTGATCAGGTAGCCCTGCACCTGGTCGCAGCCGAACTGGCGCAGCAGGCCGAGTTGCTCGGTGGTTTCCACGCCTTCGGCCACCACCTCCAGGTCGAGGTTGTGCGCCAGGTTGATCATGGCCCGCACCAGCTGATGACTCTCCGGACGGTCGTCCATGCTGCCAACAAAACTCTTGTCGATTTTCAGCAGGGTGATCGGCAGGCTGTTCAGGTGCACGAAAGAGGAGAACCCCGTGCCGAAGTCGTCCAGGGAAAAGCGCACCCCCAGTTGGCCGAGCGCACCCATGGTCTGCTGTACCTGCTCGCTACGACGCATGACCGCGGTTTCAGTCAGTTCGAACTCCAGCCACTGGGCGTCGACGCCACGGTCGGCGATCAGCCGTTGCAGGGTCGCCAGCAACTGGCTGTCGAGGAACTGGCGGAACGACAGATTGATCGCCATATGCAGCGCCGGTACACCGCGCCCACGCAGCCACTGCATGTCGCGCAGAGCCCGGGCGATCACCCAGTAGCCCAGCGGCACGATCAAGCCGCTCTCCTCGGCCAACGGCACGAATTCGCTCGGCGCCAGCAGGCCATGGATGGGATGACGCCAGCGCACCAGGGCTTCGAGGCCAAGGATGCGTCCACTGCTCAGGCACAAGCGCGGCTGGTAGTGCAGCTCCAGTTCGTCGCGGCGCAACGCCCGGCGCAGCTCGCCCTCAAGCTCCGCCAGACTCCGCGCGCCGCGGCTCAGACGCTCGTCGTAGCACTGGAAGGTGCAGCCCTGGGCGCCCTTGGCCAGCTGCATGGCGATATGCGCATGCCACATCAGCGCGTCCGCATCGAGATCGGCCCGGGACGTCGCCAGGCCCAGGCTGCAGCCCAGCAGCAGGCTTTCGCCATCCACCCAATAGGGTTCGGACAGGGCCTCGGTGATGCGTTCGGCCAGGCGCAGGGCGCGGGTCGGCTCGCGTCGGGTGTCCAGCAGCAGGGCGAATTCGTCGCTGCCCAGCCGCGCCAGCTGATCGCCTGCCTCCAGCTGCCCCTGCAGCCGCGCCACCACCAGCAGGATCAGCCGGTCGCCGGCCTGGTAGCCGAGGGCGTCGTTGACGTGGCGGAAGTTGTCCAGGTCCAGATGGCCGAGGGTCAGGCCGGCGCCGGCACCTTCGGCCAGGCGCGTCGCCAGCAGGGTATGAAAACCCGGGCGATTGGCGATGCCGGTCAGGGCGTCCTGCTCGGCCAGGCGCAGCAAGGTGTTCTTCAGCTTGCGCTGCTCGCTCACGTAACGCAGGCAGCGGCGCAAGCCATCCACCGAGAGCGTGCCGCGCACCAGCCAGTCGCTGACCCCTTCGGGCGCGTGTTCGGGCTCACTGTCCAGCAGCAGCAGGGTCGGCACCGGGCAGCAGCCCGGCGGGGGCAGGCAGCCCGGCGTGGCCAGCAGCAGGCCCGCGCCCTGGCCGTCGAACAGGCTGCTGGCGGCGGCCCAGGACGGCGCGGTGATCAGGCTCGAAGCCTGCCCCAGGACCTGCAGGCGCTCGCGCAACAGTTCGGCCCATTCCGGCGCCTCGGCCAATACGACCATTCGCAAGGGTTCAACATGGGCGGACACGCGACCTCCCCAGGTCACAAAGAAACAGGCGGCGCTGCGCCGATGTGCGCCGTGGCCGGCGTTTTTTCGCGCTTCCTTGCGCAACGCTCCATGCCTGAGCGGGCCTGTAAAGCCTCGCGGCAGAGCCTGCAGCGGGCACAAGCGTACCCGGTTGCGCGTAATATCCAAATCCTGGCACCTAGCCATTAAGGAATCGCGCGCCGCGTGTACAGACGGCAAGGGCACGGAGCGGCCAGCCTGTTAAAATGCGCGCCCCTCACCCGCGAAGCCTCTTTATGTCCCGACTCAACCCCCGGCAGCAGGAAGCCGTGAACTACGTCGGCGGCCCGCTTCTGGTGCTCGCCGGTGCCGGCTCCGGCAAGACCAGCGTGATCACCCGCAAGATCGCTTACCTGATCCAGCAGTGCGGCATCCGCGCGCAGCATATCGTCGCCATGACTTTTACCAACAAGGCCGCGCGTGAGATGAAGGAGCGGGTCGGCACCCTGCTCAAGGGCGGCGAGGGCCGCGGCCTGACAGTCTCGACCTTCCATAACCTGGGCCTGAACATCATCCGCAAGGAACATGTCCGGCTGGGCTACAAGCCCGGGTTCTCGATCTTCGACGACGCCGACACCAAGGCACTGATGACCGACCTGATGCAGAAGGAATATGCCGGCGACGACGGGGTCGACGAGATCCGCAGCATGATCGGCGCCTGGAAGAACGACCTGATCCTGCCGCCCGAAGCCCTGGAAAACGCCCGCAACCCCAAGGAGCAGACCGCGGCCATCGTCTACCTGCATTACCAGCGCACGCTCAAGGCCTACAACGCGGTGGACTTCGATGACCTGATCCTGCTGCCGGTCAAACTGTTCCAGGAGCACGCGGACATCCTGGAGAAATGGCAAAACAAGGTGCGCTACCTGCTGGTCGATGAATACCAGGACACCAACGCCAGCCAGTACCTGCTGGTCAAGCTGCTGATCGGCAGCCGCAACCAGTTCACCGTGGTAGGCGACGACGATCAGTCGATCTACGCCTGGCGCGGCGCGCGCCCGGAAAACCTGATGCTGCTCAAGGACGACTACCCCTCGCTGAAGGTGGTCATGCTGGAGCAGAACTACCGCTCCACCAGCCGTATCCTGCGCTGCGCCAACGTGCTGATCGCCAACAACCCCCACGCCTTTGAAAAGCAGCTGTGGAGCGAAATGGGCCACGGCGACGAGATCCGCGTGATTCGCTGTCGCAACGAGGACGCCGAGGCCGAGCGAGTGGCGGTGGAAATCCTCACCCTGCACCTCAAAAGCGACCGGCCCTACAGCGATTTCGCCATCCTCTACCGCGGCAACTACCAGGCCAAACTGATCGAGCTGAAGCTGCAGCACCACCAGATTCCCTATCGCCTGTCCGGTGGCAACAGCTTCTTCGGCCGTCAGGAGGTCAAGGACCTGATGGCCTACTTCCGCCTGCTGGTCAATCCGGCCGACGATAACGCCTTTCTGCGGGTGATCAACGTGCCGCGCCGGGAGATCGGCTCCACCACCCTGGAAAAACTCGGCAATTACGCCACCGACCGCAAGACGTCGATGTACATCGCCGCCGGTGAAATCGGCCTGGGCGAGCATCTGGACAGTCGCTACACCGAACGCCTGCAACGCTTCACCCGCTGGATGGACGGCGTGCGCCAGCAGTGCGCCCAGACCGACCCGATCGCCGCCCTGCGCAGCATGGTGATGGACATCGACTACGAGAACTGGCTGCGCGCCAACAGCTCCAGCGAGAAGGCTGCCGAGTACCGGATGAATAACGTCTGGTTTTTGATCGAGGCGCTGAAGAACACCCTGGAAAAAGACGAAGACGGCGCCATGACCATCGAGGAGGCCATCGGCAAGCTGGTGCTGCGCGACATGCTCGAACGCCAGCAGGAAGAAGAGGACGGCGCCGAGGGCGTGCAGATGATGACCCTGCACGCCTCCAAGGGCCTGGAGTTCCCCTATGTCTTTATCATGGGCATGGAGGAGGAGATCCTCCCGCACCGCTCCAGCATCGAGGCCGACACCATCGAGGAGGAGCGGCGCCTGGCCTATGTCGGCATCACCCGCGCGCGCCAGACCCTGGCCTTCACCTACGCCGGCAAGCGCAAGCAGTACGGCGAGATCATCGACTGCGCGCCCAGCCGCTTCCTCGACGAACTACCGCCGGACGACCTGGCCTGGGAAGGCCTCGACGACACCCCGGTGGAGGTCAAGGCAGTGCGCGGCAACACGGCCCTGGCTGACATCCGCGCCCTGCTGAAAAAGCCCTGAATCCTGTCCATGGCTTGGCGTGTAGAAGACCGCCTCCGAAGGGCCGGCTCGGCCCATGGCCGATTGCGCTGGAGCCAGGATCGCTGATTCGTCGTACCCGCAGAGGCTCGCTCAGCCTGCCCACACCCTCCCGTCATACCCGCGCAGGCGGGTATCCAGAGACCTCATTACACTGGGGTGGGCATGCAGCTTTGCTCTGCAGCTGCCAAGGTTCAGCCAGACCTATCGTGAGGAACCCCTGGCTTTCCCCGACCGCAGGGCCCCGCCGTGCTAAGCGCTCGCCGTGGCCTTCAGCCCTGCCAGCAGCAGTTTCCGATAGAGCCGTTCGCGCAAGCCCTGGGGCTGCGCCAGGCCCATGCGTTGCAGATGCGCGGTGTAGGCATCGGGCAATGAGGCGAGCAGCGCGGCCTTGGCCAGGCCGGGCAGCGCCCGGGGCTGGAACTGACCCTTGAGCCATTGCAGCGCCCGCAGCAGGTCCTGCTCCTGAGCGGTGAAATCGCAGCCCAGGGGGTAATCGGCAAACAGCGGGCGGTGCTGCGAATAGCAGTCGCGCAGCCGCTCGGGGTGGTTGCTGCGATAGGCCGGTGCCAGGACAAAATCCTTGGCCAGCTTGCCGGCGCGCTGGGCCTGCTCGATCAGGCCGGCCTGGAAGCGCGAGTCGGCGATCTGCACCAGGGCGGCGATCACCTGGGCGTCGTTCTTGCCGCGCAGATCGGCGATGCCGTACTCGGTCACCACGATATCGCGCAGATGCCGGGGAATGGTGCTGTGACCGTACTGCCAGAGGATATTCGAACTGACCTTGCCATCGGCTTCGCGCCAGCTGCGCAGCATCAGGATGGCCCGCGCGCCCTCGAGCTCATGGGCCTGGGCGAAGAAATCGTATTGCCCACCCACGCCGCTGATCACCCGGCCGTCTTCCAGCTGATCGGCCACCCCGGCCCCCAGCAAGGTCACACTGAAGCCGCTGTTGATAAAGCGCGCATCGCGTCGCTGCAGGCGCTTGAGCGACTCCTGGCCATAGAGCCGGTTGATAAAACCGATGCCAGTCATACCGATACGCGCGCGCTGAGCCTCGCTCAGGGCACGCAGGCGCTGGTAGAAGGCCAGGGGACCGAGGAAAAAGCCGCCATGCACCAGCACGCCGCCCCGGGCGGCGCCGAGGTAAGGCTGCAGGGCGGCAACCGTCGCCGGGTCTTCAAGGTTGGCGACCACGCCTTGGCCGCTGGGCAGCGTCAGGCGGTCGCCGTGGGCCTCGATACCGGGTGCCAGCAGACCCTGGTCCTGCAACCAGGCCAGGGTGCCGGGCTCTAGACGGGCCTGGCCCAGGGCCGCGAGGCTGCGCAGGTGGCCCTGCTCGTCCAGCGCCCCGGTATTGGCCAGCGCCTGCAGCCGCTCGTCGTCGTAAACCGGGCGGCGCACCACCCCGGCATCGACCAGAGCCAGCAGCCCGGGCACCAGCATTTCGCTGCAGCCGTACAGGCCTTCGGCGAAGGGGGCCAGGCCGCCCTCCGCCTCGATCAGTCCGGCCCAGCGCTGCGGCACTTGCAAGGTATCCAGCAGCGCGCGGTAACCGGGATTATCCGCTTGACGGTTGAGCAGTGCGGCGGCCAGGGCATCGCTCATGGAACCGATACCGATCTGCAGGGTGCCGCCGTCGCGCACCAGGCTGCTGGCATGCAGGCCGATCATGTGGTCCTGCAGACTGACCGGCATATTGGGGGTGGAAAACAGGGTGCTGCGTTCGGTCTCGTCGATCAGCAGGTCGAAATCCGCTCGCGGCACCTCGGCGGCCCCGGCCATATAAGGCAGATCAGCATGACGCTGGGCAATGCACAGGATGGTCTCACCGCCCTGGCGCCGCGCCGCCAGCAGCGGCAGCAGATCCAGCGTGATATCGGGGTTGCAGCTCAGGCTCAGGTGATCGGGCCGGTCCTCGACGCTGGCCACCAGTTGGGCGACGACATTGATGCCCTTGCGGTTCAGGTCGCGGGCCACCTGGCTGTAGTTGAGGCTAACGTAGCGCTGCTGCGCGCCGGGGTTGTTCAGCAGGCTGCCCGGCTGCAGGTAGAACTCCTCGAGCTGCACATTGGCCGGCAGCGCCCCGCGACGCAGGTCCGTCAGGTACTCGAGTTCCGGGTAGTCGCCATACACGCGCGTCACGAAGGGCTCGAGCAAACGCCGCTGCAGCTCGCTGCCACCACCGGGCCGGCCCAGGGACAGCGCGGTATAAAGGGTCAACGAGCGCTGTGGCTGCGCCTTGATACGCCGGTACAGGGCATTGACGAAGCGGTTGGGCTTGCCCAGGCCCAACGGCAGGCCGAGGCGGATCGGGCCGTCGATTCGCAGCAGCACCTGGTCGACCGCCTGTTCGAGGGAGCAAGACACCGGATAATTCTCCTCAGGTTGCGTGGACACCTGGACGGCGCCGGTTGGGGTTGAACGGCGGCGCAGAAACAACAAAGCCGCCCGGAGGCGGCTTGGCGGTCGCGGTCTCTGAAGTCAGAGACCGGACATCTGCTTGATGGCCGACAGCAGTTCGTCGTCCGAGCAATCACCGCAGGTGCCCTTGGGCGGCATGGCGTTGATACCGGAAATAGCGGTTTTCAGGATTGCATCCAGGCCACCACGGGCATCGGCACGGGCCTTCCAGGCAGCGGTTTCACCGGCCACCGGGGCGCCCAGGACACCGGCGTTGTGACAGGCACCGCAGTGCTTGGCGACGATATCGCTGCCGCTGCGCGGCGCGCCAGGGGCGCTGACGGCCACGGCTTCGACACCCTTGCATTCCGCGCCCTGAACGCAGACTTCGCCAACCGGCTTGAGCCGTGCGGCGATGTCATCGTTGGTCGCGGCCTGAGCGCTCACCGCCCACAGGGCCAGTACGGCCGCTTGTGTCGCCAGTATTTTTTTAATCAGGTTCACGCGTACACCTCATCGTGGCTAGTCACGCCCGCGGCCACGGTTTCGCGGGCGAGAGCCAGTATAACGGTAAGACCGTCCGGCCGAAACAACCGACTTGTCGCAGGCAAAACAACCTGCAGGCCTAGAAATTCGCCGGTGTGGTAGCACTGATCAGCCGCGCCGGTGCCTCGAAGGGGTTGCGGAAGCGGTGCGGTTTGCTGCTTTCGAAATAGTAGCTGTCGCCGCTTTCAAGAATAAAGGTCTCGCCTTCGACGGTCAGTTCCAACCGGCCCTCCAGCAGGATCCCGGCCTCTTCGCCCTGATGGGTGAGCATCTCGACACCGGTGTCGGCACCGGCCGGGTAGGTTTCCGAAAGAAAGGCGATGGCCCGGCTGGGATGGGCCTTACCGACCAGCTTCATGGTCACCGCGCCGTCGGAAATATCGATCAGCTCCGCGGCTTTGTAGACCACCTGGGCCGGGTTGTCCTGCTCCATTTCCAGGGAAAAGAACTCCACCAGGGACATGGGGATACCGGCGAGGACCTTCTTCAGCGAACTGATCGAGGGGCTGACGCTGTTCTTCTCGATCATCGAAATGGTGCTGTTGGTCACGCCTGCCCGCTTGGCGAGTTCACGCTGGGACAGACCTTTGAGCTTGCGAATGGATTGCAGTCGGGCACCGACGTCCAATACGGGAGTCCCCCTTCGGGAAGAGATGGAAAGAGTCCGTATCATGGCAACAGCGTTCAGTATTTACAACGCCTGGTGCGCAATGCCGATCGACTGAACGCCGCGTCAGTCGGCTAAATAAACCAGAGGCACGCGGCGCAGGTTGCAAAACAGCTGATAGGGAATGGTCCCGGCGTGGGCCGCCACCGCGCTGGCCAGCACCTCGCGGCCCCACAGCTGGACCCGGCTGCCGAGCCCGGCACCGGGCAGGTGGCTCAGGTCCACCGTGAGCATGTCCATAGACACCCGTCCGATCAACGGTGCCGGCTGGCCGTCGACACTGACCGGCGTGCCGCTGGGCGCATGGCGAGGGTAGCCGTCAGCATACCCAAGGGCCACCACCCCGACCCGGGTCGCCCCGGCGGTAACGAAGCGCGCACCGTAACCCACCGGCTCAGCAGCCGGCAGCTCGCGCAGGCTGATGATCTTCGACTCCAGGGTCATCACCGGCTGCAACCGCGCGGCCTGGGAATGCGGTTGCTCGAAGGGGCTTGCACCGTAGAGCATGATGCCGGCGCGCGACCAGTCGCCGGGGCGACCTCGATTATCCAGTAGCGCGGGTGAGTTACGCAGGCTGATCGCACCCTCCAATCCCCGGCAGGTGGCATCGAACAGCGTCTGTTGCTCGTCGCTGCGCGGGCTGTCCGGCTCGTCGGCCCGGGCGAAATGGCTCATCAGCACGACGTCTTCGACCTTGCCGCTGGCCAGCAGGCGTCGGTGCGCCGCCACGTAATCGGCCGGGGCCAGACCGACCCGGTGCATGCCCGAGTCCAATTTGAGCCAGACGCGCAGCGGCCGGATAAGAGAAGCCTGCTCGATCGCTTCCAGCTGCCACAACGCATGCACCACGCACCAGAGCTGGTGATGGGCGATCAACGCCAGCTCGTCGGCCTCGAAAAAGCCTTCCAGCAGCAGAATCGGCGCACGGATACCGGCCTCGCGCAGCTGCAACGCCTCCTCGATACAGGCCACGGCAAAACCGTCGGCCTCATCCTGCAGGGCTTCGGCGCAGCGCACGGCACCATGGCCATAGGCATCGGCCTTGATCACCGCCAGGGTCTTGCCACCTGCCAGCTCGCGGGCCAGGCGGTAGTTGTGACGCAGGGCATGCAGATCGATCAGGGCGCGGGCAGGACGCATGCGGGTTCTCGCAGGCAGCGGCCGTGCCTGTCATGCAGGTCCGAGCCGATGGAAAAGAATTAACGGTGGTTGAGGTCAGACGCCTGGCTCTGGGGCAGGGCCGCGACGACCGACAATTCGACGAGAATCTCCGGCTCGCACAGCAGGGCCTGCACCGTGGCCCGGGCCGGTGCCACACCTTCGGGCAGCCACAGGTCCCAGACGCGATTCATCCCGGCAAAATCGGCGTCGATGTCTTTCAAGTAAATGGTCACCGACAGCAGGTGGCGTGTATCGGTGCCGGCTTGCTTCAGCAGGCGTTCGATCGCCGCCAAGGTCTCGCGGGTCTGCTGCTCGATGCCGGCGCTCAAGTCGTCACCGACCTGACCCGCCAGGTAGACCGTGGCGTTGTGCACCACGATCTGGCTCATGCGCGCGTTAGTGTGCTGGCGCTGGATGGGCATGGGTGCTGCTCTCCTGATGTGTGCTGTAGCGGGAAATACCCAGACCGGCGGCGCTGATCTGCGGCTGCTTCTTGGCGATCAGGTCGGCCAGCAGGCGGCCCGAACCGCAGGCCATGGTCCAGCCCAGGGTGCCGTGACCGGTGTTGAGAAACAGGTTGGCGAACGGAGTGGCACCGACGATGGGCGTGCCGTCGGGCGTGGTTGGACGTAGGCCGGTCCAGAAGTCCGCCTGAGCCAGATCGCCGCCCCGGGGATAGAGGTCGCTGACGATCATCTCCAGGGTTTCGCGCCGGCGCGGATTAAGCGACAGGTCGAAGCCGGCGATCTCGGCCATGCCGCCCACGCGGATGCGCTGATCGAAGCGGGTGATGGCGACCTTGTAGGTTTCATCGAGGATGGTCGAGGTCGGGGCCATGGCCGGGTCGGTGATCGGCACGGTCAAGGAATAGCCCTTGAGCGGATAGACCGGCGCGCGGATGCCCAGGGGCTTAAGCAGCGCGGGGCTGAAACTGCCGAGGGCCATGACATAACGGTCGGCGGTTTCCAGCTTGCCGTCGACCCATACGCCGTTGATCCGATCACCCGCCACATCCAGGCGCTCGATGGTCTGGCCGAAGCGGAACTGCACGCCCAATTGCTCGGCCATCTCGGCCAGCCGCGCGGTGAACAGCTGGCAGTCGCCGGTCTGGTCGTTGGGCAGGCGCAAGGCGCCGGCCAGCTTGTGGGCGACACCGGCGAGGGCCGGTTCGACCCGGGCGATACCGGCGCGGTCGAGCAATTCGTAGGGCACGCCGGACTGTTCCAGCACGGCGATATCCTTGGCGGCGTTGTCCAGCTGGGCCTGGGTACGGAACAGCTGGGTAGTGCCCAAACGCCGGCCTTCGTAGGCGATACCGGTCTCGATGCGCAGCTCGTCGAGGCAATCGCGGCTGTACTCGGACAAACGCACCATGCGCTCCTTGTTCACCGCGTAGCGGCTGGCGGTGCAATTGCGCAACATTTGCGCCATCCACAGGTACTGCTCGATATCGCCGGTGAACTTGAGCGCCAGGGGGGCGTGGCGCTGCAGCAGCCATTTAATGGCCTTGAACGGCACACCCGGCGCGGCCCAGGGCGAGGCGTAGCCCGGTGAAACCTGTCCGGCATTGGCGAAGCTGGTCTCCAGGGCCGGGCCGTTCTGGCGGTCGATCACCACCACCTCGAAGCCGGCACGGGCCAGGTAATAAGCACTGGCGGTGCCGATGACACCGCTGCCGAGTACCAACACGCGCATACCTACCTCCATCGCCACGGCTATTCGCTGGCGGTTTGCTGTCTTGAGCCAATAGATGGCCAGTATAGGAAGCAAACGGTAGTGCTTTTCACTATATAGAAAGCTATATTTGGCGATAATTCTTGGCTAAAAAGCCGTTTACAGAGGGGTATTCCCCATGCGCACCCAACACCAAAGCCGCCGCGAACTAGACAAGATCGACCGCAATATCCTGCGTATCCTGCAGGAGGATGGGCGCATTTCCTTTACCGAACTGGGCGAACGGGTCGGCCTGTCGACCACGCCCTGCACGGAGCGGGTGCGCCGCCTGGAGCGCGAAGGGATCATCATGGGCTACAGCGCGCGGCTCAACCCCCAGCATTTGAAGGCCAACCTGCTGGTCTTCGTGGAGATCAGCCTGGACTACAAGTCCGGCGACACCTTCGAGGAGTTCCGCCGCGCGGTGCTCAAGCTGCCCCATGTCCTGGAATGCCACCTGGTCTCCGGCGACTTCGACTACCTGGTCAAGGCGCGGATATCCGAGATGGCCAGCTACCGCAAGCTGCTGGGCGATATCCTGCTCAAGCTGCCCCATGTGCGCGAGTCCAAAAGCTATATCGTCATGGAAGAAGTGAAGGAAAGCCTGAACCTGCCGGTGCCGGAATAAGGCCAACCTTGCCGGCTCCGCGCTGATGCCAGACGAGAGCTGCGGCGGTGCTTGCCGGATTGCGCAGCTCGTATCCGGGCTACGGGAGGCGCGTAGGTTCGCTTGAGACTTAAAAGGCTGTAGAGCCTTTCCTACGCTCCGGCCATTCTGCGCCTGGCTAGACCAGCACCTGCCGGGTGCTGGCGATCAGCCGATGGATCTGCCGCTCCACCTGCGGCTCGATCATCTGCTCCGGGCGCCGGCCATTGGGGCAGGGGAGGCTGGGCGTGGTGCCGAACAGCCGGCAGATCAGCGGCCGCTGGTCGTACACCTCGCAGCCATTAGGGCCCAAATGCACGCAGTTCAGCTCGGCCAGGGCGGCGTCGTGTTCAGCCGCGCTTTTTACCGGCAGCCGCGACATTTCCTCCGACGAGGCCGTCACAGGCCCGCAGCAGTCGTGGCAGCCGGGTACGCAGGCAAAGGACGGAATGCGCACGCGCAACTGGTCGACGGTATGGCGGATGCAGCTCATGGCGGTGATCCATCTTCATGGGTAAACCGGCCGAGCCGGCCAGGCATCTTAGCAAAGACCGGTGCGACGTTGCCCTCGTACACACTGCGCGCTCAGGCATTGCGATCCGATTTGCGCCCCCCTCTTGGCGAAGCGCCTGGTGCATGCCTATCCTGCGTAAAATTTTCCAAACATAAACGGCAAAAAAATCAGGATTTCGCACATGACTGCCGATGCTCGTCTTACGTCCACCGACCACTCCCATGCGCCTTCCTATTACGCCGCCAGCGCCAATCGCCAGCTGGTCTGCCCACCCCTGAGCGGCGAAGTGCGTGCCGATGTCTGCATCGTCGGCGGCGGCTTCAGCGGCCTGAACACGGCCCTCGAGCTGGCCGAACGCGGCTTTTCGGTGGTCCTGCTGGAAGCCCGGCGCATCGGCTGGGGCGCCAGTGGGCGCAACGGCGGACAATTGATCCGCGGCGTCGGCCATGGCCTGGAGCAGTTCGAAAAGCTGCTCGGCGCCGAGGGCGTACGCGAACTGAAACGCCTGGGCCTGGAGGCGGTGGAACTGGTGCGCCGGCGCATCGAGCGGCATGCCATCGACTGCGACCTGACCTGGGGCTACTGCGACCTGGCCAATACCTCGCGTGACCTGGCCGGTTTTGCCGAGGATGCGCAGGAGCTGCGCAGCCTGGGCTATCGCCACGACCTGCAGCTATTGCAGCCCGAGGAGATGGGCGCCGTGGTCGGCTCGGAACGCTATGTGGGCGGCCTGATCGACCGTGGTTCGGGCCATCTGCACCCGCTCAACCTGGCCCTGGGCGAGGCTGCCGCGGCCCAGGCCCTGGGCGTGCAGCTGTTTGAACACTCGGCGGTCACGCGCATCGAGCATGGCCCCGAGGTGCGCGTGCATACCCACCAGGGCCTGGTGCGCGCCGGCCACCTGGTCTTGGCCTGCAATGCCTACCTCAACGGCCTGAATCCCCAGCTGGGGGGCAAGGTGCTGCCGGCCGGCAGCTACGTGATTGCCACCGAGCCGCTCAGCGAGGCCCAGGCGCATGCGATCATTCCGCAGAACATGGCCCTGTGCGACCAACGCGTGGCCCTGGATTACTATCGCCTGTCCGCCGACCGCCGCCTGCTGTTCGGCGGTGCCTGCCATTACTCGGGCCGCGATCCGGCGGACATCGCCGGCTATATGCGGCCCAAGATGCTGCAGGTCTTTCCGCAGCTGGCCGAGGTACGCATTGACTACCAATGGGGCGGCATGATCGGTATCGGCGCCAACCGCCTGCCGCAGATCGGCCGGCTCAAGGACCAGGCCAATGTGTTCTATGCCCAGGCCTATGCCGGCCATGGCCTGAACGCTACTCACCTGGCCGGCAAACTGCTCGCCGAGGCCATCGCCGGTCAGGCCAGCCGCGGCTTCGAGCTGTTCGCCCAGGTCCCGCATATGACCTTTCCCGGCGGCAAGCATCTGCGCTCGCCGTTGCTCGCCCTGGGCATGCTCTGGCATCGGCTCAAGGAACGGGGCTGAGTCGGCCCGCTCGCAAGAAGCGCACCGGCCTGCGCGACGCGTGGGCCACCGGGTCGATACAGGGGTTGCACCTCCGCGGCCCACGCAGTCGCTGCAAGCCGGGGTAGCTGACGCGGCGACCTGCTAGAGCTTCCAAAAGGGTAATAGCGCTTCGGCTCGGGCCTGTTCGCGGGTCAGACCGATGTCCTGTAGCTGCGCGGCATCCAGCCGCAAGAGCACCCGGCGGGTGGTCAGCCGGCGCCAGAACAGCTGCCAGCGCCCTAGGCCCGATAGGTCCACCCGGCGGGCCTGTGTCACACGTGGTCGGCCCTCTGCCGACAGTTCGTGGGTTCTTAATATCAGTCGTGGATCGCTGAGGCCATTCATTCTGTTCTCCTGCAGGCAGGTGCCATGGGAGTTCATGATGACTAAGCGGGGAAAACCGTGACAGACTCAAAAAAAGCATTTTAAATCCATACAGAAAGGTCTATGGCCGGCTGAATGATAGATTTATTGGCCATCTGTACTGGTTTTACTTTTTATTCCACCAAGAGATACGCAACTGTCATGAGTCTCTATATCGATCTGGCCAACTTGCTCGGTACCCGCATCGAACAGGGCCTCTACCGCCCTGGCGACCGCTTGCCGTCGGTGCGCGCCCTCAGCCTGGAACATGGCGTCAGCCTGAGCACGGTGCAGCAGGCCTATCGGCTGCTGGAGGACAACGGTCTGGCCACGCCGCGGCCCAAGTCCGGCTATTTCGTCCCGACGCTGCGCCAGATACCGGCGCTGCCGGCCATCAGCCGCAGCGCCCAGCGCCCGGTCGAGGTCTCGCAGTGGGAGCATGTACTGGAACTGATCAGCATCCCGCCCAGCCGCGACCAGGTGATCCAGCTGGGACGCGGCCGACCGGACATCAGCGGCCCGACCCTGAAGCCGCTGCTGCGCTCGCTCTCGCGCTTGAGCCGGCGCCAGGACCTGCAGAGCCTGACCTACGGCTGCATCCATGGCGACCAGGCACTGCGCGAACAGGTGTCGCGCCTGGTGCTCGACTCCGGCTGCCGGATCCCCTATCAGGACATCGTCATCACCAGCGGCTGCCATGAGGCGCTGTCGGCGGCCATCCGCGCCATCTGCGAACCGGGCGATATCGTCGCGGTCGATTCGCCGAGCTTTCATGGCGTCATGCAGGCCCTCAAGGGCTTCGGCATGAAGGCGCTGGAACTGCCTACCGACCCGCTGACCGGTATCAGCCTGGAAGCCCTGGAGCTGGCGTTGGAGCAATGGCCGATCAAGCTGATCCAGCTTACGCCGACGTGCAACAACCCTCTGGGCTACATCATGCCGGACGCCAACAAGCGCGCCCTGCTGGCCCTGGCGCAGCGGTATGACGTGGCGATCATCGAAGACGATGTCTACGGCGAACTGGCCTACAGCTACCCGCGCCCGCGAACCATCAAGTCCTACGACGAGGACGGTCGGGTGCTGTTGTGCAGCTCCTTCTCCAAAACCCTGGCGCCCGGCCTGCGCATTGGCTGGATCGCCCCGGGGCGCTACCTGGATCGGGTGCTGCATATGAAATACATGGGCACCGGCAGCACCGCGCAGTTGCCGCAGCTGGCCCTGGCCGAATTCATCGCCGGCGGCCATTACGAGCCGCATCTGCGGCGCATGCGCAGCCAGTACGCGCGCAGTCGCGACCTGATGATCGACTGGGTCACCCGCTATTTCCCGCCCGGTACCCGTGTCAGCCGCCCCCAGGGCAGCTTTCTGCTATGGATCGAGCTGGACGAGACCTTCGACACCCTGCGCCTGAACCGCCTGCTGTTGCCGCTCGGAATCCAGATAGCCCCGGGCTGTATCTTTTCCGCCGCCGGCAAGTACCGCAATTGCCTGCGCCTGAACTATGCCGCGGCACCCACCGCCCAGATCGAGCAGGCGGTGCGCACGGTCGGCGAGACCGCAGCGGCACTGATGGCGGAATGCCAAGAACACTGAATTTAATACCTAACGAAGCGTCGTATTTTCAGGTCGACTCGCTTCGGAGGCTACGTGCCCATCCGCTATCTGCTGTGCGTTTTGCTGTGCTTGAGTTGCGGCCTGAGCGGTTGTGCCAGCCCGCCTCCTAAAATGCCTTCCCAGGCTCTGCCAGCCGCGACCTCATCGTTCGGCGCCGCCATCCTGGCCCGAGCCGCGACCCAGGAAGGCCGCTCCGGCTTTCGTCTGCTGCCCAACGGTGGCGAAGCCTTTCGGGCTCGCGCCGAATTGGCCCGCGCCGCCCAGCAAAGCCTGGACCTGCAGTACTACATCGTCAACGACGGCCTGAGCACCCGCGCGCTGGTCCAAGAGCTGCTGCACGCCGCCGATCGAGGGGTGCGGGTGCGGGTGTTGCTGGACGACACCAGTAGCGACGGCCACGACTACCAGATCGCCGTACTGGCCGCGCACCCGAATATCCAGGTGCGCGTGTTCAACCCGCTGCACCTGGGACGCAGCACGGGCATGACCCGTTCTTTGGGCCGGTTGCTGGACCTGTCGCGCCAGCACCGGCGCATGCACAACAAGTTGTGGCTGGCGGATAACAGCGTGGCCATAGTCGGCGGGCGCAACCTGGGCGACGCCTATTTCGGCGTGGAAAACGGATTGAATTTCACCGACATCGATCTGCTCGGCGTGGGCCCGGTGGCCGAGCAACTGGGCCAGAGTTTCGATCAGTACTGGAACAGCGCACTGAGCAAACCCATCCAGCAATTCGTCTGGCGCCAGCCCTCGACCCAGGCCCTGGATGAACTGCGCACGGCCCTGGGCGACAGCCTGGATGACGAGCGCCGCGCCCAGCGGCAACTGTACGACCGACTGATGAGCTACCGGAGCAACCCGCAGCTGCAGACCTGGCTCGACGAGCTGATCTGGGCCCACGGTCAGGCGCTCTGGGATGCGCCGAGCAAGATACTGGCCCGCGGCGTACCGGATGCGCAGCTGCTGCTCACCACCCAGTTGCAACCTGCGCTGCAGGGCGTGTCCGAGGAGTTGATGCTGATCTCGGCCTACTTCGTGCCGGCCGAAGAAGGCATGGCCTACCTGCTCGAACGCGCCGATGCCGGGGTGCAGATCCACCTGCTGACCAACTCCCTGGAAGCCACCGACGTGCCGGCCGTGCACGGCGGCTATGCGCCCTATCGCCATGCATTGCTCAAGCACGGGATCGAGTTGTTCGAGTTGCGTCGGCTACCGGATCAACCCCCCGCCTACAGCCTCAGCGGCTCTTCGGAATCCAGCCTGCACAGCAAGGCCGTGCTGTTCGACCGGGAAAAGGTCTTTATCGGCTCGTTCAATTTCGACCCACGCTCGGTGTTGTGGAACACCGAGGTCGGCATAGTCGTTGACAGCCCGCAGCTGACCGAAGCGGTGCGCACCCTGACCCTGGAAGGCATGGCGCCCGGCGTCAGCTATCAGGTGCGGCTGGAACCAGAGGACGGACCCCGCCAGATGATCTGGCTGGGCGAGGACCAGGGCCGCCCCTACCGCCTGGCGCGCGAACCCGGCGGGCTGTGGCGTCACTTCAACGCCTGGCTGGCCAAGACCGTGGGGCTGGAGCGGATGCTCTAAGCCGAAGGCTGGCGCTCCGGCTCGTCGCCGAAGGCCGCCCGGCGCCAGGCCAGCCAAACGAAGACGGCCGCGCCAGCGGCCATCAGCAACGGCAACGCGTGACCGCTGATCCATTGGCTACCGGCCCCGGTGGACAGCGGCCCGAGCAGGCAGCCAACGCCCCAGAGCACGGCGATATGGGCATTGGCGCGCACCAGCGCCGCGTCGCGAAAACGCTCGCCGATCAGGATCAGCGACAGGGTATAGAGCCCGCCGGCACTGGCCCCGAACAACACCAGCAACGGCCAGATCAAGGCCGTGTGCAGCAACGGCGGCAGGCTCAGGCTGCTCAGCAGCAACCCCACGCCGCAGAGCCGGAACAACCGCCGTCGCGGCATGCGGTCGGCCAGCCAGCCGATCGGCAGCTGCAGAATCGCCTCGCCGAGCACCACCGCGCTGACCATCCACAGCCCCTGCTGCGCGCTGAAGCCCTCGCGCAGCATATAGACCGGAAACAGAGTCAACACCATGGCCTCGAAGGCGGCGAACAACACCACTGCCCAGGCAATCGCCGGCCAGTGCCGGCAGAAGTCGCCGATGCCGCGCCCGGACAGGCTGCCCGCCTCGATACGCGGGGCGCCATCGCGCCCCATCAGCACCAGGCTGCCGACCACCAGCAGGGCGGCGGCGAACCAGAAGGCCCGGTTGTCGGCGGTGCCCAGCAAGGTCAGTAGCACGGGGCCGCACAGCTGGCTGACGGCGAAACCGCTGCCGTACAGGGCCACCAGCCGCCCGCGCAAGCGGTCCGCCACCAGCTGGTTGATCCAGCTTTCCCCCAGGACGAACACCAGGGTCAGGGAGATGCCGATCACCAGGCGCAGCAGCAACCACAAGGCGTAGGACGGCCAGACCGCGAGCAGGGCCACCGCCACGGCACTGAGCAGCAGGCACAGGCGCAAGGTCAGCGGGGTGCCCAGCCGGCCCGCCAGGGGAGCGGCCAGGCGCGCGCCGAGCAGCACGCCAATGGCCGGCATCGCCGCCATGACGCCGATGGCGAAACTGCCATGACCCCAGCTGTCCAGCCTCAGGGACACCAGCGGCAGGCTCAGGCCCAGCGCCAGTCCGACGCTGATCACCGCCGCGCATACGGCGAAATAGCTCCCCCAGCGCATGATTTTCTCCTGATGGCCCGTAAAGGCAAAACGGCCGGCCGTCCTGTGCAAGACGTCCGGCCGTCAAGGTACGAAACCGCGCCTGGCAAGGGCCAGGGCGCGGCTCAGTCACGACTTACAGCTTGATCCAGGTGGCTTTCAGCTCGGTGTATTTGTCGAAGGCGTGCAGCGACTTGTCGCGACCGTTTCCCGACTGCTTGAAGCCACCGAAGGGCGCGGTCATGTCGCCACCGTCGTACTGGTTAACCCAGACGCTGCCGGCACGCAGGGCCTTGGCGGTCAGGTGAGCCTTGGACAGGTTGGCCGTCCAGATTGCGGCGGCCAGGCCGTAGGGCGAGTCGTTGGCGATCTGGATCGCCTCTTCCACCGTGTCGAAGGTGATCACCGAAAGCACCGGGCCAAAAATCTCCTCCCGGGCGATGGTCATGGCGTTGTTCACCCCGTCGAAAATGGTCGGCTCCACATAGGTGCCACCGCTCTCCTCCAGGGTGCGCTTGCCGCCGGCCACCAGGGTGGCGCCGTCGGCATGCCCGGCCTCGATATAGGCCAGTACGTTGTCCATCTGCTGAGTGTCTACCAGGGCGCCGACGTTGGTCGCCGGGTCCAGGGGGTTGCCCGGCTTCCAGCTCTTCAGCGCCTCGATAACCAGGGGCAGGAAACGCGCCTTGATCGAGCGTTCCACCAACAGGCGCGAGCCGGCGGTACAGACCTCGCCCTGGTTGAAGGCGATAGCGCTGGCAGCCGATTCGGCGGCGGCCTGCAGGTCCGGCGCGTCGGCGAAGACAATGTTCGGGCTCTTGCCGCCGGCCTCCAGCCAGACCCGCTTCATGTTCGATTCACCGGCATAGACCATCAGCTGCTTGGCGATCTTGGTCGAGCCGGTGAACACCAGGCAATCCACGTCCATATGCAGGGCCAGGGCCTTGCCGACGGTGTGGCCGAAGCCCGGCAGCACGTTCAGCACGCCGGGCGGTATCCCCGCATCCAGAGCCAGCTGGGCCACGCGGATACCGGTCAGCGGCGATTTTTCCGAGGGTTTGAGGATTACCGAGTTACCGCTGGCCAGGGCCGGACCGAGCTTCCAGCAGCTCATCAGCAGCGGGAAATTCCACGGCACGATGGCAGCCACCACGCCTATGGGTTCGCGGGTCACCAGGCCCAGCTCGTCATGCGGGGTGGCGGCCACCTCGTCGTAGATCTTGTCGATGGCTTCGCCGTTCCAGCGAATCGCCCGCGCGGCGCTGGGCACGTCGATGGACAGCGCATCGCCGATGGGCTTGCCCATGTCCAGGGTTTCCAGCAGCGCCAGCTCCTCGGCGTGCTCCAGCAGCAGCTCGGCGAAGCGCAGCATCACGGCCTTGCGCGCCGTGGGTGCCATACGCGACCAGACGCCGGATTCGAAGCTGCTGCGTGCCGCCTGCACCGCGCGCTCGGCATCGGCCGCGTCGCAGCTGGCAACCTGGCCGAGCAGGCGACCATCCACCGGGCTGAGGCAGTCGAAGGTGGCGCCCGAGGCGGCCGCCGTGTACTGACCCTGGATAAAGGCACGGCCTTCGATTGCCAGGCGCTGGGCCCGTTGTTCCCAGTCGGCGCGGGTCAAGCTGGTCATAAGGCATCCTCGTTTCGGCTATTTTGGCGAAAGACGCACGGCGTGCTCGACGCCCGCGCTGTTCGTTATTCTGCAAGGCCGTCGGCGGCCTAAAGTGCCGACCACGTTAAACCAGAGGCTGTTGCGTTTTCAATATTTTTGACAAAACAGCGAAAAACACCCTTGCCTTGTTCGTTTTATCGTACATAGACTCTGGCGCCATCAGCTTCGATTCGGCGTTTTGCAAGCCTGGCCGTCGCTGAAAACGGCGCCCCCCCGTTCGCTAATATTCGAGGGGGGCGACGCCTTCGCCGACCTCGCTCGGCCTGTAGGCCTTTCACCTGCCCCCTGACCAGGAAAAAACCCGATGACCCTCGACAGCCTGATCGACTTCGCCCAAGCCGGCACGGCGCCGGAACATTACCGCCCGGCGGCCGACAAGGTGCTCAGCGGCGACCCGGCGCAATCGGTGCGCAATCACTACGGCAGCCCCTGCGGGCAGTTCAATGCCGGTATCTGGGAAGGCGCGGTGGGCCAGTGGACGGTGCACTACACCGAACACGAATACTGCGAAATCCTCCAGGGCGTGTCGGTGCTGCGCGATCAGTCCGGTAACGCCAAGACGGTAAGGGCCGGCGACCGCTTCGTCATTCCGGCGGGGTTCTCTGGCACCTGGGAGGTGCTGGAAGCCTGCCGTAAGGTTTATGTGATCTTCGAGCAGGCCAAAGCCTGAACCGCTAGAGCCATATTCGGAAATAGCCAAGCACTGCGCTGCGATAGGCTCACTGTGCATTCACCGTCATTCCCGCGAAGGCGGGAACCCAGGGGCGTCGAGGGTCCTGGTTACCCGCCTGCGCGGGTATGCGAGCCGCGGCCTCGGACAGCGCAAAGGCTTGCCCGGGATACGAAATCCGCCCACCCCATGCCCAAGGCACTAAGGAGCCGAGCAGGCCTTGCTTCCATAAAAAAACCCGCCATACAGGCGGGTTTTTTGGGCCGGCATCGATCAATTACTTGATCTTGCCTTCCTTGTACATCACGTGCTTGCGGACAACCGGATCAAATTTCTTGATCTCGAGCTTGTCCGGGGTGGTGCGCTTGTTCTTGTCGGTAGTGTAGAAATGGCCAGTACCGGCACTGGAAATCAAACGGATCAATTCGCGCATGACTAGCTCCTTAAACCTTGATGCCGCGTTTGCGGATATCAGCCAGCACCACATCGATGCCACGCTTGTCGATGATACGCATGCCCTTGGCGGTTACGCGCAGGCGCACAAAACGCTTCTCGGACTCGACCCAGAAGCGGTGATGCTGCAGGTTCGGCAGGAAACGACGGCGGGTTTTGTTGTTTGCGTGGGAAATGTTATTCCCGGTTACCGGACCCTTACCGGTAACTTGACAGACTCTCGACATACCTCAGCCCTCTAAAACCACATGCCCAACCCGGCATGGGTTGGCCGTTTAATCTCTGTTGTTCGGCGCTGGGCGCCGCATTTCTTCGGGGTCTTACCGGCTACACCTAGCAACGAAGGAACCGGGCCCCTAGAAAAGAGCGCTGCTTTATACCAGAAAGACCTCGAAGCAACAAGAATTGCCGCAGATTAAACCAGGGCCGCGGGGATCGGCACGCCGCGCAAGCCGTCCCGCAGAGGATCAGGCATGCCTACCGCTCGTCGGCTCGCGGGCATTGTCCTGGGTCGCCGGCTGGTCTAGGGTAGGTTCTTGACCGGCTGCTGACCGCGCACCCGAGCACGGAACGCCTATTTCGCACGAGGAATTCACCATGCGCTTCGCCGCACTGCCGCTGCTCTTTGCCCCTTTTCTGGCCCAAGCCGCCACGCTCAGCGTCTGCACCGAAGCCAGCCCCGAAGGCTTCGACGTGGTGCAGTACAACTCGCTGACCACCACCAATGCCTCGGCGGACGTGCTGATGAATCGCCTGGTGGAATTCGATGCCCCCAGCGCCAGCCTGCAGCCGAGCCTGGCGAACCGCTGGGAGGTCTCCGCGGACGGCCTGACCTACGATTTCCAGTTGCGCGAGGATGTGAAGTTCCACCGCACCGACTACTTCAGCCCCAGCCGCATGCTGAACGCCGAAGACGTGTTGTTCAGCTTTCGGCGCATGCTCGACCCTTCGCACCCCTGGCACAAGGTCGCCCAGAGCGGCTTCCCCCACGCCCAATCCATGCAGCTGCCGAGCCTGATCGCGTCCCTCGAGGCGCCGACCCCTCACAGCCTGCGCATTACCCTGAGCCGCCCCGACGCGACTTTCCTCGCCACCCTGAGCATGGGTTTCGCCTCGATTTATTCGGCTGAGTACGCGGCCCAGTTACTGGCCGCCGGCACCCCGGAAAAACTCAACGCCCAGCCCATCGGCAGCGGCCCCTTCGTCTTCAAACGCTTTCAGAAGGACGCCGTGGTGCGTTACGACGCCCATCCGGATTACTTCGCGGGCAAGCCGGCCCTGGACCAGCTGGTGTACGCCATCACCCCCGATGCCAATGTACGCCTGCAGAAGCTACGCCGCGGCGAATGCCAGGTCGCACTGTCGCCCAAACCTCTGGACGTGCGCGCCGTTGTGGGCGATCCGGACCTCGAGGCGGTCGGTACCGCAGCCTTTATGACGGCCTTTATCGCCCTCAACAGCCAGCACCCACCCCTGGATAAACCCCAGGTGCGCCAGGCCATCAACCTGGCTTTCGACAAGGCTGGCTACCTCAAGGCGGTGTTCGAAGACGGCGCCCAGCCTGCCAGCGGCCCCTATCCGCCCAGCACCTGGAGCTATGCCGCGGATTTGCCGGGCTACCCCTACGATCCCGAGCGGGCCCGCGCGCTGCTGGCCGAAGCCGGGCTCGAGGACGGTTTCGACACCACCCTCTGGACCCGCCCTTCAGGCAGCCTGCTCAACCCCAATCCCGGCCTGGGCGCACAACTGCTGCAGGCCGATCTGGCCAAGGTGGGCATCCGCGCGCAGATCCGCGTCATCGAATGGGGCGAGCTGATCCGCCGCGCCAAGGCCGGCGAACATGATCTGCTGTTTATGGGCTGGGCCGGCGACAACGGCGATCCGGATAACTTTCTCACCCCGCAGTTCTCCTGCGCTGCGGTGCAGTCGGGCACCAACTTCGCCCGCTATTGCGACCCGAAACTGGATGGCCTGATCGGCGCCGCCAAGACCACCGCGCAGCAGGGCGAGCGCAGCAGGCTGTATCACGAGGCGCAACGGCTGATTCAAGAGCAGGCCCTTTGGCTGCCCCTGGCACACCCCACCGCCACGGCACTGATTCGCCGCAACGTGCAGGGTTATGCGGCCAGTCCCTTCGGTCGGCAGGACTTTTCCAGGGTCAGCCTCGGCGAATGACGGCTGGGAAGGTCCTGCACTTGCATTTATGGCCCAGGTGCAATCCGGTCCATAAAGGCCCTAGGACCTGTTGACATAACATCGCGAGTCGCGTCGCCGCGAAGGAGCGCTCCAGGCAAGGCGCGGAACGCAGGCAAGGGTCATTCCCTTGCCAAGTTGCGCAACGCCGAATGGGGCGTTTATTCGTGCAACCCGTAGGGCCGGATCTATTTTGATGCGAAAAGCGATTACTCGCCGCTTGTCGTATACCACCCGGAGGCACGCCTCATGCTAAGTCTGGTTTCAAAACCGGTACCGGAACCGGTTCCGGCGCGGCCGTGCCGGTAGTGTCAACAGGCCCTAGAGCCAGCCGTACTCGGCCATGGACAGGGGCTCGCCGTCGCCGACGATAAAATGGTCGAGCACCCGGACATCGATCAGCGCTAGGGACTCTTTCAGGCGCCGAGTCAGCACCCGATCCGCCTGACTGGGCTCGGCCACCCCCGAAGGGTGGTTGTGGGTCAGGATCAGGGCCGCGGCGTTGTGCGCCAGGGCACGCTTGACCACCTGTCGCGGGTAAACGCTGGTATTGTCGATGGAGCCTCGAAACAGCACCTCGAATGCCAGCACCCGGTGCTTGGCATCCAGAAACAGGCAACCGAATACCTCGTGGGGCTCGTGGCGCAGCAAGGCCTTGAGGTAGTCGCGTACCGCCTGTGGGCTTTCCAGGGCCGAATCCCGGCGCAGGCCCTCGGCCAGGTGCCGGCGGGCCATCTCCAGTACCGCCTGTAGCTGGGCGAACTTGGCCGGCCCCAGGCCAAGGTGTTCGACAAAGGTCGGCCGGTCGGCCTCCAGCAACGCGCGCAGGCTGCCGAAGGCCACCAACAGTTGGCGGGCCAGATCGACCGCACTGCGTCCGGCCACCCCCGTGCGCAGGAAAATGGCCAGCAGCTCGGCATCGGTCAAGACCGCCGCGCCCTGGTTGAGAAGCTTCTCCCGCGGGCGTTCCGCCGCAGGCCAGTTGCGTATGCTCATAGCACCTCCGTGTCGAGCAAGCCCGCTGTTCCGGTGCGGGGGCTGTGCTATCTTAGCCGAACTTTTGCGCGGCGATCGGCCTGGGGAGGCGTCATCGCCGCGGCGCACTTTCATCCTCTTTCAAGGCAGGCCTATGCAGCGGTTGTACCGGAAACGCATCGTCCTCGGCGTGGGGGGCGGCATTGCCGCCTACAAGAGTGCAGAACTGGTTCGTCGCCTGCGTGATCAGGGTGCCGAGGTGCATGTGGTGATGACCCGCGGCGGGCGCGAGTTCATCACCCCGTTGACGTTGCAGGCGCTGTCCGGCAATCCGGTGCACCTGGACCTGCTGGACCCGGCCGCAGAGGCCGCCATGGGCCATATCGAACTGGCCCGCTGGGCCGATCTTGTGTTGATCGCCCCAGCCACCGCCGACCTGATGGCGCGCCTGGCCCAGGGCATAGCCGACGACTTGCTGACCACCCTGGTGCTGGCCACCAACGCCCCCGTGGCCTTGGCCCCGGCCATGAATCAGGCCATGTGGCGCGATCCGGCGACCCAAGCCAATGCCCAATTGCTTGCCGCGCGCGGCCTGCACCTGTTCGGCCCCGGCGCCGGCAGCCAGGCCTGCGGCGATGTAGGACCGGGCCGCATGCTGGAGGCCGACGACCTGGCGCAACGCGCCGCCGACTGCTTCCAGCGCCAGAGCCTGACCGGCCGCCATGTGCTGATTACCGCCGGCCCGACCCAGGAAAATATCGACCCGGTGCGCTACATCACCAACCACAGTTCCGGCAAGATGGGCTTCGCCCTCGCCGAGGCCGCGGCCGAGGCCGGCGCCCGGGTGACCCTGGTCAGCGGCCCGGTGAACCTGGCGACGCCGGATCGGGTCGAGCGCATCGATGTGGTCAGCGCCCGCGACATGCTCGCCGCCTGCGAGGCGGCGATGCCCTGCGACCTGCTGATCGCCGCCGCCGCGGTGGCCGATTACCGCCCGGAAGTGGTGGCGCAGCACAAACTGAAGAAAGACCCGAGCACCGGCGACGGTCTGCTCCTGCAAATGGTGCGCAACCCGGATATTCTCGCCACCCTGGCCGGACGCGAAGATCGTCCGTTCAGCGTCGGTTTCGCCGCCGAAACGGAAAAGCTGCTGGACTATGCCGCACGCAAGCTCCAGGACAAGCGACTGGACCTGATCGTGGCCAACGACGTGGCCAATCCGAGCATCGGCTTCAACAGCGAAGAGAACGCCATCACCATCATCGACCGCGCGTTGCAGCAGAGTAGCTTCGCGCAGACCAGCAAGGGCAAGATCGCCCGGCAACTGGTTGCCTTTATCGCCGAACGCCTGAATCAGGCCCAACAGGGTTAACCATGCACGCCTTGCAAGCCAAGCTTCTCGACCCCCGCCTCGGCCGTGATTTTCCGCTGCCGCAATACGCCACACCCGGTTCGGCCGGCCTCGACCTGCGCGCCATGCTGCAGGAGGACTTGATCCTTGAGCCGGGCCAGACCCGGCTGCTGCCTACCGGCCTGTCGATCCATATCGGCGATCCAGGCCTGGCCGCGCTGATCCTGCCGCGCTCCGGGTTGGGTCACAAACACGGCATCGTGCTGGGCAACCTGGTCGGCCTGATTGACTCGGACTACCAGGGCGAGTTGATGGTGTCGTGTTGGAACCGCGGGCAGAGTGCCTTTACCGTGACGGTCGGCGAGCGCATCGCCCAACTGATTCTGGTACCGGTGGTACAGGCGCACTTCGAGCTGGTCGAGCAGTTCGACGCAACGCAACGCGGCACGGGTGGCTTCGGCCATTCTGGCAGCCAGTGAGATCCCCTTTATCCACCGGCACCCCGGGCCGTGGCAGACATCCAGGATGAAGCGCCGAGGAGGCCGTACGTGAAGTTTTTCAAGCGCACCGCGAAAGACGCCGCCGCCCCCGGTGTAGCCGAGAGTCCGGGCAAGCCGGTCAAGGCCTACAGCGCTCCAGGCCTGGATAAGCAGGCCTTGTTGCCGGGCCTGATCGCCGCACTGGTGGGACTGCTACTGGCGGCCGGCCTTCTCGGCTTCACCCTATTCGGCAGCGCCCAGCAGCGCCAGCAGACCCTGCTGAGCCAGGCCTGGGGCGGCAGCCAGGCGGCGGCCCTGCAGCAGGCCCTGAAGCAACTGGCGGCCGATACCCAGACGGCCGCACACAACCCGCAACTGCTCGAGGCCCTGCAGAGCCAGGATCGCTCGCTGATCAGCCTGGCCGAACGCAGCCTGATGTATTGGGACGGGGTGGTCGATGCCCACCTCAATCTGCGCGGCCAGGCCGTCCAGGACCCCAGCCGCGTGGGACCGATGAATTTCGCCGCCCTGGACATGCTACGCCGTGTCGAGAATGGCCAGGCCGCAGAGGCTGAAGCTTACAAGGTCGGTCAACGCTGGCTGGTCTACAGCGTCGCCCCCCTGCGCCGCAATGACAACGACCCACTGCAGGGCACCCTGCTGCTGGCGGTCGACCTGGAGCGGTTGTTGGCCGCGCTACCGCCGTTGCCCGCCGGGATCGGCCAGCTGCAGCTGGCCCAGCAGTTCGGCAGCACCCCGGCCCAGGTACTGGCCCAGCGCGGTCAGCCCGCACCGGGCAAGCCCATGCTCTTCGGCACCGGCAACCCCAACTGGCAGCTGAGTTTCACGGCCGGACCGACGCTGACCCAGGCACTGGTCTCGCCCATGCTGGTGGGACTGGCCGGCCTGCTGGCCCTTGCCGGGGCAGTGCTCGGGTTGATCCTGGTGCAGAACGGCCTGCAACGACGCATACGCAGCGATGCGCTGCACCTGGGCCGCCTGATCCAAGAACTCTCCGCAGGAAAAGTCGTCAAAGCCCTCGGGCTAAGCCTGCCGGCACTCGAAAGCCTGGCCCAAAGCCTGGCGCGCCTGCCGCGGCGCCGAGCCGAATCACCCGCCACGACGGACTCGGGCGACCGCTCGCCGAACCGCGAACCAGCGACGACTTCGACGTCCGCAGCCTCTGCCACGCGAGTCGATCCGTTGTTTCAAGACACCGATATTCTCGATATCGACATACTCGACGAAGACCAGGACCTCCTGGGATTGGAGCAAGCAAACCCTATGATCAGCACCCGTATCGCCCCGAAACTGCCCGCCAATATTTTTCGTGCCTATGACATCCGGGGCGTGGTCGGCGACAGCCTGACCCCCGAAACCGCCTACTGGATCGGTCGCGCCATCGGCTCCGAAAGCCTGGCCAAGGGCGAGCCGAACATCTCGGTCGGCCGCGACGGTCGCCTGTCAGGCCCCGAGTTGGTGCAGCAGTTGATCCAGGGCCTGCTCGATTGCGGCTGCCAGGTCAGCGATGTCGGCATGGTGCCGACCCCCGTGCTCTATTACGCAGCCAATATCCTGGCCGGCAAATCCGGCGTGATGCTGACCGGCAGCCATAATCCGCCAGACTACAACGGCTTCAAGATCGTCATCGCCGGCGATACCCTGGCCAACGAGCAGATCCAGGCCCTGCGCACCCGCATCGAGACCAATGACTTGGCCAGCGGTATCGGCCGCGTGGAGCAAATCGACGTACTGGAGCGCTATTTCAAACAGATCCGCGACGACATCGCCGTGGCCAAGCCACTCAAGGTGGTGGTCGATTGCGGCAACGGCGTGGCAGGGGTGATCGCTCCTCAGCTGATTGAGGCCCTGGGTTGCACCGTAATCCCACTGTTCTGCGACGTCGACGGCAACTTCCCCAATCACCACCCGGACCCGGGCAAACCGGAAAACCTGGTGGACCTGATCGCCAAGGTCAAATCCGAGAACGCCGACCTGGGCCTGGCCTTCGATGGCGACGGCGACCGCGTCGGCGTGGTGACCAACACCGGTACCATCGTCTACCCGGACCGCCTGCTGATGCTGTTCGCCAAGGACGTGGTGTCGCGCAACCCCGGTGCCGACATCATCTTCGACGTCAAATGCACGCGCCGCCTGACCCCACTGATCAGCGGCTACGGCGGCCGTCCGGTGATGTGGAAAACCGGGCATTCGCTGATCAAGAAAAAAATGAAGGAAACCGGTGCCTTGCTGGCCGGCGAGATGAGCGGGCATATCTTCTTCAAGGAACGCTGGTTCGGTTTCGACGACGGCATCTACAGCGCCGCACGGCTTCTGGAAATTCTCAGCCAGGACAAGCGCACCGCCGAGCAGGTTTTTTCTGCCTTCCCCGATGACGTGTCGACACCGGAAATCAATATTACGGTTACCGACGAAAGCAAGTTCACCATCATCGCCGCCCTGCAACGCGACGGGCATTGGGGCGCCGCCAACGTCACCACCCTGGATGGCGTGCGCGTCGATTATCCCAAGGGCTGGGGCCTGATTCGCGCCTCCAACACCACGCCGGTGCTGGTGCTGCGCTTCGAAGCCGAGACCGAGGACGAACTCAAGCGCATCCAAGAGCTGTTCCGCGCCCAGCTGTACACCATTGCCCCCACTCTCAACCTGCCGTTTTGATTGCCGCGGAGCCCTGCATGACCCTCAACCGTGAAGCCGCCACCAATATTGCCAAGGTACTGTCCGAAGCGCTGCCCTATATCCGCCGCTTCGTAGGCAAAACCCTGGTGATCAAGTACGGCGGCAACGCCATGGAAAGCGACGAGCTAAAAACCGGCTTTGCCCGTGACATCGTGCTGATGAAGGCCGTGGGCATCAACCCGGTAGTGGTGCATGGCGGCGGCCCGCAGATCGGTGACCTGCTCAAGCGCCTGAGCATCGAAAGCCACTTTATCGACGGCATGCGCGTCACCGACAGCCAGACCATGGACGTGGTGGAAATGGTGCTCGGTGGCCAGGTCAACAAGGACATCGTCAACCTGATCAACCGTCACGGCGGCAGCGCCATCGGTTTGACCGGCAAGGACGCCGAATTGATCAAGGCAAGAAAACTCACCGTCAGCCGTCAAACGCCGGAGATGACCCAACCGGAAATCATCGACATCGGTCATGTCGGCGAAGTGATCGGGGTCAATACCGACCTGCTGAATATGTTGGTGAAAGGCGACTTTATCCCGGTGATCGCGCCCATCGGCGTGGGCGCCAATGGCGAGTCCTATAACATCAACGCCGATCTGGTCGCCGGCAAGGTCGCCGAAGCCCTTAAGGCCGAAAAGCTGATGCTGCTGACCAACATCGCCGGCCTGATGGACAAGCAGGGCGAGGTATTGACCGGACTGAGCACCGAGCAAGTGGACCGCCTGATTGCCGACGGCACCATCTACGGCGGCATGTTGCCCAAAATCCGTTGCGCGCTGGAAGCCGTGCAGGGCGGTGTGGTCAGCGCGCACATTATCGATGGGCGGGTACCCAATGCCGTGTTGCTGGAAATCTTCACCGACAGCGGCGTCGGCACGCTGATCTGCAACCGAAAGCCTCTGTAGATCCATGATGATGCGCTCGGTTAGAGCATCCTAACCGAGCTTCCAATGTGGGCTAATGAGGCGCCGGCCCCCCTCCGTTGATATTGAAACAGACGGCAGGCGCTTTGAAGGAGAAAGTTCGCCGTAATAGGCCGTAGGACAGCCGCATCAGGATCCTGTACCCCGACGATACTGCGGGGGATGCATAAACTTTGGCATGGAAGCTACTCGGAAGCGCATTATCGCGGCCACCCTTCAGAGACCCAAGATCAGACCTCATGCATGCCGAGGGGAAAAATATGCTCACTGAGTTGCAATGGAGCGATTTCGAGCGCGATGGTTTCGTGCACTTGGGAGAACTGCTCAACACCGAAGCTATTGCTGAACTGACTCAGCGTGCCGATGACTTGGCCAGTGGCGCCCAGGTCAATCCGCAGGTTCAGCTGCAGCTCGATACGGGCGGTGACTACGAGGCCTTGCCCGAAGCCGTCAGCAGCTTCAAAGCGGGCACGCGGTTGTACCGCAAGATTCAGGGCTTGGAACATGACCCTCTGTATTCTCCCCTGGTGCGCCATCCGCTTTTCATAAATATCTGCGCCCGCCTGTACGGTGCCCACGCTCCGGTATCGCTCTTCCGGGCGATGATCATGAATAAACCGGCAGGCCAGGGTACCTATCTTCCCTGGCACCAAGACGCTGGCAATGTATGGGCACTGGATCGCGATCCCCTCGTGACGATATGGGTCGCTCTCGATCCAGCCTCGCGCGCCAATGGTTGCGTTGAGGTGATACCCGGCTCACACCGCCTGGGCCTGCTCAGCGCCCATGGCAGCACGCTGAGCGAGGAGGACGTGCATCGCCACTGCCCCCCCGAGCGAGCAATATCCCTGGAAGTTAAGGCCGGGCATGCCGTCCTGATGCATAACTGGCTTATTCACCGCTCCGGCATTAATCCGTCGAGTCAGCCACGGCGCGCCTTCACGGCCTGCTATATGGACGGGCGAACACGCAGCGTATTGACCGGCAATCATTTTCCAATGATTGCCGGCACCCTGTCGCAAGCTCCCGATCATTACGTACAACATTTACAGACCGAATTGGCCGCCGTGCGGCATTCACAGAACACGGCGCAAGAGTATGCCCATTCACTGGAACTGGAGGTTTCCAAACTGCGCCTTGCCTTAGAGGCTCGACCAGCAGGACTCGAATTGACCGGCGTGCGACATTCAGACTCCGCGGCGCAAGAGCATGTGCATTCACTGGAACAGGACGTCGCCACACTGCGTCTTGCTCTGGAGACGCGCCCAGCAGAGGCCGAATGGAACGCTCTGCGGCACTCACAGGCTATCGCTGAGGAGTATGCGCACTCACTGGAGCAGGAAGTCGCCACACTGCGCCTTGCTCTGGAGACGCGCCCAGCAGAGGCCGAATGGAACGCTCTGCGGCACTCACAGGCTACCGCTGAGGAGTATGCGCACTCACTGGAACAGGAAGTCGCCACACTGCGTCTTGCTCTGGAGACGCGCCCAGCAGAGGTCGAATGGACCGCTCTGCGGCACTCACAGGCAACCGCTGAGGAGTATGCGCACTCATTGGAACAGGAAGTCGCCACACTGCGCCTTGCGTTGGAAACTCCCCCGGCAGGAGCCGAGGTGGCTGTGGTGTCCTCAGCTGGACGCTTTGCCAAGTTGATAAAGCGGTTGAGCTGAAATGACTTCCGCAGCGGGTGCTAGCCAAAAATTTGCACATGTTCTGTTCGTGGCGGATGTCGGCAGCCATTCCAGCTTTCATGTCGGCGATGAGGCCATGCTGGAATGCAACTTATTGATGTTCCGGCGGCTCTTGCCGGCGGCCCAATTTACCGTCGTCTCTCTTGACCCGGCAACCACCCGGGAACTCTATGGCACAGCAGCAGTGCCGCGCCTTGGTTTTTCCGATGTTTCCTCAGATCGGCAGGCTGAGTTAGAACGCATCGATCACTGGGTGGACAGTGCCAAGTACCTGCCCAACAGCCTGCCAGACGCACTACAGACCTTACTTGAAGCCGACCTGCTGGTAATCTCGGGTGGAGGTAATCTTTCCAGCACCTGGCCAGAGCATATCCTTGAGCGCCTTGCACTGGTGCGACTGGCTAAAGCGCGGAGAACGCCAGTGCTGATTCTCGGCCAGACAATTGGCCCAGGACTGATTGACTACGACAAGCAATTGGTTGCGGAAATATTGAATTCTGCCGATTGGCTCGGGCTGCGCGAGGCCAACTCTGTTGCGCTGGCCCTCTCTCTAGGGGTGCCACTGGAGCGTATCGACTACCAGCTCGACGATGCCATAACCCTGCTTCCCGCACCCTCGCCGCTGCTACCCAGCAGCCCCTCCAGCAAACGCAATGGACCACTGATTGGCCTTACGCTCCACCCGGTATTCGCCCTCGACTCGCCAAACAATTGGCTGAATTTCTTGGCTGCGGAACTGGATCGAGTAATTGAAGCAACCAGTGGACACGTTTTGTTTATTCCGCATTTACGCACAATGGAAAATGGCCGGGATACGGGCGACCGGGCCATTGGCCAAGCGCTAGCCAGGCTTTTGCAAAATCCTGCAACAATGACAGTAGCCGATGTTTCTAGCAGCGCCGAAACGCTATGGCTTACGCAGCAGGCTGATGTGGTCATCAGCACGCGTTATCACCCATTAGTCTTTGCTTTGACAAAAGCTATCCCTTGCCTGGGATTACCCACCGATCACTATACACTGATAAAGCTTCATGGCGCCTTGAGTCATGCCAATCGAGAATCCGATCTGGTATTTCTCAATGAAAACCGTTGGGAGGGATTGGCCGAACGCATTATAGAGCTGTGTCAGGTGCGTCACTACTCCCTGATACAGCGCGAAGCCTGGGAAAAACTGCTGAAGCAGACCTGCCTGGCACGCGAGGCGTGCCTAGGCGAATTACTAGAAGGCTTGGCAAATACAGCCCAAGCAGCGATACCCATGCGTATCGGTTCGACTACCCTGATCAAGGCTTTGGCCAAAATTGTGGATAGACCGAAGCTCTTCAGTGCTTCGGCGGCAAGGGAAGCCTTATTACAAGGTGTTATCGAACACTGGCAAGTGGCGGCCCAAGAAGCCGAAAAATATGTATTTGACTTAAAACGTACTTTACAGCTAAAGAACAGTGAAATCGAAGCGCTGATTCACGCCAACCACAGCGCTTCTGTGGCCATAAGAGAGCTCTCTTCACAAGGCGTTATCGAGCATTGGCAAACGGCGGCTCAAGAAGCCGAAAAATATGCATCTGACTTAAAACGTACTTTACAGCTAAAGAACAGTGAAATCGAAGCGCTGGTCCACGCCAACCACAGCGCTTCTGCGGCCATAAGAGAGGCCTCTACACAAGGCATAATCGAGCATTGGCAAACGGCGGCTCAAGAAGCCGAAAAATATGCGCTCGACTTAAAACGCATCCTGCACCTGAAGAGCGGTGAAATCGAGTCGCTGCGCGAAGCCTTGAATCACGCCAACCACAGTGCCTCGGCGGCATTAACAAGGGAGGCCTCCTCGCAAGACATTATCGAGCACTGGCAAACGACGGCTCAAGAAGCTGAAAGGTATGCGCTCGATTTAAGACGTGTTCTTCACTTAAAAGACAATGAAATCAATTCGCTTACAAAGCCCTGACCTGAAAGACCCCAGCGCCTCGCTAGCAATTTAGACCAGCTGCGGCCACGCCGTGTGACTGCAACACTCCAAATCGTCGCAGCTTACGCAGAGTGCCTAACGTATTGCCTTTACAAGAAGTGAAATGGCATTATGCCTTGTTACATTTCGGCATGTGATATGAATGCCCTGCATATGCTACAGCCAGCCTTCAGGGCTCATCTCTATTACGCGATACCGCTCAAAGCCTAGACCGCTTTAAATCCACAGGAGAAATTGAGATGAGCGATTCACCGATTGTTGCCAGCAAAGACCTATCGACTGTTACAGCGAGCGGTGAACGAAAGGAAACCCTGATTCATGGCGTGGTAGTTCGCCCGGTCATTACCCAAATCGACGAGCGCGGCGAAATTGCCGAGATGTACAGCAAAGCATGGGGGATAGAATCTGGCGCGGCACTCGAACATGTCTATATGTCGATGATCCGCCCAGGCAAAGTAAAAGGCTGGGTTTATCACAAGGAGCAGTCCGACAGAATGTTTTCATTATCGGGCTTCGTCAAATATGTACTTTGGGATAACCGTGCGGATTCGCCAACTTTTGGTCTGATCAATGAAATTCATCTGTCCGAACGCAATCGTGGCCTGCTGCTTATTCCGCCTTATGTAGTACATGCCGTGCAAAACATCGGCATCGTCGATGCAATTTTCATCAACATGCCGACTGTTCCCTACAATCACGCCAGCCCCGACAAATATCGAGTCACCAAGGAAAGCGTGCCTTACAGCTTCGACAGAGATATCGGCTGGTAAGTGATCCGCATGCCAATTTTCACGGTTATTGTGGCTACGTATAACTGGAGCGCGGCGCTCAAAATTGCCCTTGAGTCCGTCAGAGACCAGACCTTTACCGACTTTGAAGTGCTGGTGGTCGGCGATGCTTGCACCGATGACAGCGCGAATGTCGTGCAGTCATTGCAAGACGAGCGGTTCCATTGGCACAACTTGCCACAGAATTGCGGCAGCCAATGGGGGCCGAATAATCATGCATTGGCTCAAGCCAGGGGGCTGTATGTCGCCTACCTAGGGCACGATGATTTGTGGTGGCCAACCCACCTGCAAACCGCCCTGGAGACCTTCGAAAACACCCACGCCGATATAGTCGCCGCGGCAACCCTGCTGTATGGCCCGAAGGAGTCGGGTATGCGTGCAGTCACGGGCTTTTTTCCCCATGACCGCTACACGCCCATGCATTTCTTCCCCCCCTCGTCCATGTGTCATCGTTTGGAAATAGCCCAGCGCATCGGCGGATGGCGCTCCCCGGAAGAAGCGATGGTGGTAGTCGATCACGACTTTCTGGTTCGCTGCCATGACGCCGGAGCACAGATCGTCCCAACCGGAGAGTTCACAACCTTCAAGTTCAACGCAGCCTGGCGGCGCAACGCCTACGGGCTGCGCAATACGACCGAGCAGGATGAGCATTTGAAACTGATGCGCCGTGACGGTGAGGTTTTTCGCCGCCGCGAGCTCAGCGCAACGTTGCGAGCAGCTGCAGAAGATCGCCTGCTGCGCATCGAGCTGCCGACCCGACGTGATATTTCTGCAACGGCAAAAACCGCCGCCAACCAGGCGTTCAAGGGCTCCCATCACCATTCGCCGAGTGCGCCGCTCATTTCCAGCACGGGCAAGCAGACATATCCGGCACGGGCAGAAGAGGCCGGCTTTGAATGGCACGGACTGGAACAGCACGAGCGGCTGGGTCCGTTTCGCTGGAGCGGCCCGTCTACCCGATCGGTCCTGGTTTTACCTGTGCGCCTTGATGAGCCGGTATGGATCAGCATCAGTGTTGTCCACCAACTCACCAGGGATGACTTGGCCACTGCCGAATTGCGCGTGAACGGTAAGCAGTTTGCAACCACTCTACGACCAGGCGCCCATGGCAGCCTGCTCTGGCAAGTTCAAGTAGATCCCAATCTTCTGCCTGTGGATAAGCATGAGGCAATACACCTCGAGATCAGTCTTCTGCACACGCATCGACCGATCGATCTTGGCCTGGGAACGGATCGTCGCTGGCTGGGTTTGGCCATCGGCACTGTCACTGTCGAGCCCGTCCGCTGCATGGCATGACGAACGCTTAGCCTGGCTGCCGAAAACGGGATACCCTGCCGAGACAACCTTGACCAGCGGGGTGACGTGCCACAACAGTGGCGCCATAAGTCCTGATTACGACGGTACCTTTTTAAGGCTGTACGCCGATCAGCTCGCCAATTCTTACCTGATCGGCGGTAAAACTGGCCTCGGCGTCCTTGCGATTCTGTTGGAAGCGGGCGATGTCCTTCTGAACGCTCGCCTGCTCACCCTTTAGATTGTCGATCTGGGTCAGCAAATGCTCGGGGACGGCGCGCCCGGCGCGCTCGTGATCGGCAGCCTGGTTCTGCAGATTGGCCTGCTGGCTGCGCAGGGACTGCAAGTTACCCCGGGCCACACCTATGACCCCATCCAGCTCGTTGAGCTTGCGCTCCTTGGCCCGCTCGACATCTTCGACCGTGCTGTACAGCCGCAGCAGTTGTGCGTCGGTCTTGGCGCGCGCGCGCTCGGCCAATATGCGCTGCATTTCCTCGGGGCTTGGCGCCGGCGGTACCACCTGTACCACCCGGCCTTGGTCATTGAGCACTTCGTAGCCCTTGCCAATGTATTGGGCAGGGACGCCTTGGCGGTCGAGCACGACCACACCCTTGTCGTTGGTGTAACGATACAGCTCGGTGGCGCACACCCAGCCAGGCATGCACAAGGCAATGATGAGCAGACAACGGACAGCGCCCAGCTTGTGCATAAGGACAAAACCCTGCGAGAGGAAAATTCAGATGCCGAACTGGGCCCTATAAGCCTCCACGGCCGGCAAATGACACTTCAGTTCAGCATCGTCGGCCAGATATTCCAGTACTTGAGCCAAGGACACAATACTCACCACTGGCATTGCGAAATCGCGCTCCACTTCCTGGATCGCCGATAACGGGCCCTGGCCGCGCTCCTGACGGTTAAGGGCGATCAAGACCCCGGCGGCCTGGGCACCCTGGGTCTGAATAATCTGCATCACCTCACGGATGGCGGTACCGGCAGTAATCACGTCGTCGATAATGAGCACACGCCCGCTCAGGGGCGCACCGACCAGATTGCCACCCTCTCCATGGGTCTTTGCCTCCTTGCGATTGAAACACCAGGGCAAATCCAGCTCATGCTGCTCGGCCAGGGCCACCGCGGTGGTAGCGGCAAGCGGAATACCTTTATAGGCCGGACCGAACAGCACGTCGAAGGCGATACCGCTCTCCACAGCCGCCGCGGCGTAGAAACGCCCCAGCTTGGCCAATGCCTTGCCACTGTTGAACAAACCGGCATTAAAGAAATAAGGGCTGACACGCCCGGATTTCAGGGTGAACTCGCCGAAACGCAGAACGCCGCGCTCGATGGCAAACCGAATGAATTCGCGTTGGTAAAGCTGCATGAAAAGCCCCGGACGGCACGGATTTGGCTAGGAATTTCGCTAATGCTACTGAGCTCGGGTATCATACATGCATGTGTTTTTGGGGGCCATTTATGCGGATCATCAGTGTGAACGTGAATGGTATTCAGCCTGCGGTCGAGCGTGGCTTGCTCAGCTGGCTGCAAGCACAGAATGCCGACGTCATCTGCCTGCAAGACACTCGCGCCTCCGCCCTCGAACTGGACGACCCTGCCCTCCAATTGGACGGCTATTTCCTCTATGCCTGCGAAGCCCAAGTCCCCAGCCAGGGTGGTGTGGCCCTGTACTCGCGGTTGCAGCCCAAGGCGGTGATCACCGGCCTGGGCTTCGAGACGGCCGACCGCTATGGGCGTTACCTGCAGGCCGATTTCGACAAAGTCAGTATCGCCACCGTGCTGCTGCCTTCCGGGCAGGGCAGCGACGAGGCCTTGAATCAGAAATTCAAGTTTATGGACGACTTCGCTCACTACCTGGACAAGCAACGCCGCAAACGCCGCGAGTACCTCTACTGCGGCTCGCTCTATGTGGCGCACCAGAAGCTGGATGTCAGCAATTGGCGCGACAGTCAGCAGTCGCCAGGTTTTCTGGCACCGGAACGGGCCTGGCTGGATGAAGTAACGGGCACCATGGGCTATGTCGATGCGCTGCGCGAGGTCAATCGCGAAGGGGAGCAATTCAGCTGGTGGCCGGACAACGAACAGGCCGCCACCCTGAATCTGGGTTGCCGTTTCGACTATCAGCTGCTGACACCCGGCCTGCGCCGCTTCGTGCGCAGTGCTCGCCTGCCGCGCCAGCCGCGCTTTTCCCAGCATGCACCGCTAATCGTCGATTACGACTGGACCCTGAGCATCTAAGCGCCTCACCGCGCACTTACAAAAAAGCCGGCAATGCCGGCTTTTTCGTTTTAACGCACGTGTTACTTGATCAGCCGCAGTGCGAAGGGATAACGGTAGTCCTGACCTTCGTTGGCCTTGATACCGGCGATGATGGTCAGCACCAATGCCGCGATACCGACCACCCAGATCAACAGGAAGCCGATCACTACCAACATCAGCAACATGCAAACCAACATGGCCAGGGCCACGGTGATCTGGAAGTTAAGCGCTTCCTTGCCCTGTTGGTCGACGTAAGTATCCATATCCTTCTTGACCTGCCAGAGAATCAATGGCCCCAACAGATTGCCGAAGGGAATGATCAGGCCCAGGAATGCCGCGAAGTGGCAAAACATCGCCCACTGACGGACCTCAGGGCTGTGCGGTTTGTCGAGTTTCAGTTCATCCATTACTTCACCTCCGGTTAGGCAGCAATCAATCGGCCAAGGCCGCGCGCTGCAGTTCGAACAATTCGGCCATGCCCTGTTGCGCCAAGGCCAGCATGGCATTGAGCTCAGCGGGCTGGAACGGCGCCCCTTCGGCGGTGCCCTGCACTTCGATAAAACCGCCGGTGCTGGTCATCACCACATTCAGATCGGTCTCGGCCGCGGAGTCTTCCAGGTAATCCAGGTCCAGCACCGGCTCGCCCTGATACATACCCACGGACACGGCGGCGATCATCTGCTTGAGCGGATCGCCGCCCTTGAGGCCGCCGCGCTTCTTGATCACCTTCAACGCATCGACCAGGGCCACCATGGCGCCCGTGATCGAGGCGGTACGGGTGCCGCCGTCGGCCTGGATCACGTCGCAATCAACGTACAGGGTGTTCTCGCCCAGCTTGGACATGTCCAGCGCGGCGCGCAACGAACGGCCGATCAGGCGCTGGATCTCCAGGGTCCGGCCACCCTGCTTGCCGCGGCTGGCTTCACGCTGATTGCGATCGCCAGTGGCGCGCGGCAGCATGCCGTATTCGGCGGTCAACCAGCCCTGGCCCTGGCCCTTGAGAAAGCGCGGCACACCCGACTCGACGCTGACCGTACAGATCACCTTGGTATCGCCGAACTCCACCAACACCGAACCCTCGGCATGCTTGGTGTAGTGACGGGTGAGGTGGATCGGGCGCAACTGATCGGCGGCGCGACCACTGGGACGTTTCATCTGGACTACCTGCTTTAGACGGAAAACTGCCGAGCATTATAGGGCGCAGGTCCGGGCGGCGACACGCAAATTGGGAGCGACCGACGCACTGCGCTACAATCTCGCGCCCTTGAACCGACTTATTTACGCGAGGTACACGCCCATGGTGCACAGCATGACCGCCTTCGCCCGCATCGAGCAGGCCGGCACCTATGGCACCCTGAGCTGGGAACTGCGCTCGGTCAATCACCGCTACCTGGAGCCGCTCCTGCGCCTGCCGGAGTCCCTGCGCGACCTCGAAGGCCCCGTACGCGAAGCATTGCGCCAGGGCCTGTCGCGCGGCAAGATCGAATGCACTCTGCGCTTGGTCGACGACTGCACCGGCAAGGCCCTGCAGGTGGATCGCGAGCGCGCCGCGCAGCTGGTAGCCGCGGCCGAAGCGATTGCCGGCCTGATCCAACAACCGGCCCCACTCAATCCCCTGGAAGTGCTGGCCTGGCCCGGCGTACTGGTCGCCGACGCCTCAGATCCCCAGGCCCTCAACAGCGCCGCGCTGGCCCTGTTCGGCCAGGCCCTGAACGAGCTGAAAACCTGCCGCGGGCGCGAAGGCGCCGAACTGGCCAGACTGCTGACTGAGCGCCTGGACGATATCGACCGCGAGGTCGTCGCCCTGCGTGACCTGGTGCCGCAGATGCTCGCCGGACAACGGCAGAAAATCCGCGAGCGCTGCGCCGAGATGCAGGTCGAACTGGACCCCCAGCGTCTGGAACAGGAGCTGGTGCTGCTCGCGCAGAAAAGCGACGTGGCCGAGGAACTGGATCGCCTGAACACCCACGTGATCGAAGTCCGTCGGGTGCTCAAGGCCGGCGGCGCGGCGGGACGGCGCCTGGACTTCCTGATGCAGGAGCTCAATCGCGAGGCCAACACCCTGGGTTCAAAGGCGTTCGACACCCGCAGCACCCAGGCCGCGGTCAACCTCAAGGTCTTGATTGAACAGATGCGCGAACAGGTACAGAACATCGAATAAAAGCCACTGCGCTAGACTAGGCAGCATTGATACGAAGCTAGGCGGAGTAACAGCCGAAGGCTGGCTCATCAGGGGAGCGAAGCGAATAGAAGTGCTGACTCACCGTCGTGACATCCGTGCGCTCGACTGCCTTGGCTAGCCGTCGCTCGATACGCTTTTCCAGCAAGACATTATTCAGGCATTTCGGGGATTTTGAATGGCCACTACCACTGGCACCCTTTACATCGTTTCCGCGCCCTCGGGCGCCGGCAAGACCAGCCTGGTCAAGGCGCTGATCGACAGCCAGGCGCAGATACGCGTTTCGGTCTCCCACACCACCCGCGCCATGCGCCCGGGGGAAGTCGATGGGGTCAATTACCACTTCGTCAGCCGCGACGGCTTCCTGGAGATGCTCGAGCGCAGCGAGTTTCTCGAGCACGCCGAGGTTTTCGGCAACCTCTACGGCACCTCCCAGCGCTGGGTCGAACAGACCCTGGCCGAGGGCTTCGACCTGATCCTGGAAATCGACTGGCAGGGTGCTCAACAGGTGCGCCGCCTACTGCCCCAGGCCCGCTCGATCTTTATCCTGCCGCCGACCCAGCAGGCCCTGAGCCAGCGCCTGACCAACCGCGGCCAGGACAGCGATGCGATCATCGCCCAGCGCATGCGCGAAGCCGTCAGCGAGATGAGCCACTACGTCGAGTACGACTACCTGGTGATCAACGATGATTTCGCCACTGCCCTGGACGACCTGAAGGCCATTTTCCGCGCCAATCAGCTGCAACAGAGCGTGCAGCAACAACGCCACAGCGCCTTGCTGGTCGAGCTGCTGGCGTAAAACAGCGCTTCCCTTATGGCTGGTTGTTTTTTAAACTACCCAGTCCGCTCGCCCATCGGGGTACAGCGCCCATTATTGCTACGAGGAAGACCATGGCCCGCGTTACCGTTGAAGATTGCCTGGAACACGTCGTCAATCGCTTCGAGCTGGTCATGCTCGCCACCAAGCGTTCCCGTCAATTGGCCACCGGCGGCAAGGAACCCAAGCTCGCCTGGGAAAACGACAAGCCGACCGTGGTCGCCCTGCGCGAAATCGCCGCCGGCCTGATCGACTACGACGTCATCGCCCAGGAAGAAATCGTCGATGACGAGCCGCTGTTCGCTGCATTCGAGGACGAGGCCAACGAGGCCTTGTAACGCCATGCCTGGTCGAAGTCACACGGCACGGTGTCAGCCGAGCTGGCAGGGGGATCACCCGTGCCGAGCATAGACGCCCTCGCCGTTAGACTTTCGACCTACCTGGGCACCGATCAGGTCAATCTGGTGCGCCGGGCCTATTTCTACGCGGAACAGGCCCATGACGGCCAGCGCCGCCGCAGCGGAGAGGCCTACGTCACCCACCCCCTCGCGGTGGCGAATATCCTCGCCGACATGCACATGGACCATCAGAGCCTGATGGCCGCCATGCTGCACGACGTGATCGAAGACACCGGTATCGCCAAGGAAGCGCTCAATGCGCAGTTCGGTGAAACCGTGGCCGAATTGGTGGACGGGGTCAGCAAGCTGACCCAGATGAATTTCGAGACCAAGGCCGAGGCTCAAGCCGAGAACTTCCAGAAGATGGCCATGGCCATGGCGCGGGATATCCGGGTGATTCTGGTCAAGCTGGCCGACCGCCTGCACAACATGCGCACCCTGGAAGTGCTGGCCGGCGAGAAACGTCGGCGCATCGCCAAGGAAACCCTGGAGATCTACGCCCCCATCGCCAATCGCCTGGGCATGCACAGCATGCGCGTGGAATTCGAGGAACTGGGTTTCAAGGCCATGCACCCCATGCGCGCCGAGCGCATACGCGCCGCGGTCAAGCGCGCCCGGGGCAACCGCAAGGAAATCGTCAACAAGATCGAGGAATCCCTGACCCACTGCCTGGCCCGCGAGGGCATGGAAGGCGAGGTCATGGGCCGCGAGAAGCACCTGTACGGCATCTACCAGAAGATGCGCGGCAAGCGCCGGGCCTTCAACGAGATCATGGACGTCTATGCCTTTCGCATCGTGGTCGACAAAGTCGACACCTGCTACCGGGTGCTGGGCGCCGTGCATAACCTGTACAAGCCGCTACCGGGACGCTTCAAGGACTACATCGCGATTCCCAAGGCTAACGGCTACCAGTCCCTGCACACCACCCTGTTCGGCATGCACGGCGTGCCCATCGAGATCCAGATCCGCACCCGCGAGATGGAAGAGATGGCCAATAACGGCATCGCCGCCCACTGGTTGTACAAGTCCAACGAAACCGACCAGCCCAAGGGCACCCACGCCCGTGCCCGCCAGTGGGTCAAGGGCGTGCTGGAGATGCAGCAGCGCGCCGGCAACTCCCTGGAGTTCATCGAGAGCGTGAAGATCGACCTGTTTCCCGACGAGGTCTATGTCTTCACCCCCAAGGGCCGCATCATGGAGATGCCCAAGGGCTCCACCGCGGTGGACTTCGCCTACGCGGTGCACACCGATGTCGGCAACAGCTGCATCGCCTGCCGGATCAACCGACGCCTGGCACCGCTGTCCGAGCCCCTGCAGAGTGGCGCCACGGTGGAAATCGTCACCGCCCCCGGCGTGCGACCCAACCCCGCCTGGCTGAATTTCGTGGTTACCGGCAAGGCCCGCACCCATATCCGCCACGCCCTGAAACTGCAGCGGCGCTCCGAGTCCATCAGCCTGGGTGAGCGCCTGCTGAACAAGGTACTGGCCGGTTTCAACAGCCACCTGGACAAGCTCACCCCCGAGCACGTGCAGCCGGTGCTCGGCGAATACCGCCTCGAGGTCATCGAAGACCTGCTGGAAGACATCGGCCTGGGCAATCGCATGGCCTACGTGGTCGCCCGACGCCTGCTGGCTGGCGAGAGCGAGCAACTGCCCAACGCCGAAGGACCGCTGGCGATCCGCGGTACCGAGGGCCTGGTGCTCAGCTACGCCAAGTGCTGCACGCCGATTCCCGGCGACCCCATCGTAGGCCACCTGTCGGCCGGCAAGGGCATGGTGGTGCACCTGGACAGCTGCAAGAACATCGGCGAAATCCGGCATAATCCGGAAAAATGCATCCAACTGTCCTGGGCCAAGGACGTGGTCGGCGAGTTCAATGTCGAGCTGCGCATCGAGCTGGAACACCAGCGCGGCCTGATCGCCCTGCTGGCCAGCAGCGTCAACGCCGCCGACGGCAATATCGAGAAAATCAGCATGGACGAGCGCGACGGTCGCACCAGCGTGGTTCGCCTGGTGGTCAGCGTGCACGACCGCATCCACCTGGCCCGGGTGATCCGCAAGCTGCGCGCCCTCAAGGGCGTGATCCATATCAATCGGGTTCGCGCCTGAAGCAGCTTCGCTCCTTGCGCCCAACCTACTATTGATGCCCTCGCTATCCCGTAACGGGATCAGCGCAACGCCTTGGCGGCCTGCGCTCAGGCACAGGATGCTTGCCCGGCTTTGACGCTGCGGACTTTGACAGCGCCCCGAGCTTCACCCACCCTAGACGGCCAACCCCGGGCAGCGCCCAGGGTGTTTTTCATCGTCACTTTCAGGAGCATTTATGAGCAAGCGCATCATCAGCACCGACAAGGCCCCGGCCGCCATCGGCACTTACTCCCAGGCCATCCAGGCCGGCAATACCCTGTATATGTCCGGACAAATCCCGCTCGACCCCAAGACCATGGAACTGGTGGAAGGCTTCGAAGCACAGACCGTGCAGGTCTTCGAAAACCTCAAGGCGGTGATGGAGGCGGCTGGCGGCTCGTTCAAGGATGTGGTCAAGCTCAATATCTTCCTCACCGACCTGTCACACTTCGCCACGGTGAACGAGGTCATGGGCCGCTACTTTCAACAGCCCTACCCGGCACGTGCCGCCATAGGCGTCGCTGCATTGCCCAAGGGCGCGCAGGTGGAAATGGACGCGATTCTGGTCCTGGAGTAAGTCCGCTTTTTAACGCCGCAATAGGAAGTCTGCCATGCGTCATCTCTGCCTGCTGTTGCTTGCCGCGTTGCTCGGCGCCTGTGCCAGTCAAGAAAACCGCGACCCCAGTGGTGTCTGGATCAACCAGGCCGCCATCGACGCGGCGGTGCAAAACGGCAGCCTGCGTGAAGCGCTTCTGGCTTACGGGCCGGTCCTGGAATGGGAACTGGATATGCCGCGCCGCCTGGCGCGCCTGAGCAATGGCTTCGAGCTGGCCGAGGGAGCCTTGACCTCCAACGCCGAGGAGCAGTGGCGGGTAGACTTTGAAGGCGACTACCAGGAAACCCTAGTGCTCGAGGATGCGTCCCTGGTGCAACAGGCCAGCCCGACCGGGCCCGCGCAGCGCTTTGAACGCTCGCCGGTGATACCCGCGGCCAACGCCCCGGCAGGCAGCCATTTCGAACAGGCGCTGTACACCGCCTATATGAGCGGTACCTGGACGGTGCGCGAGGGTCCCGGGCAAGGCGGTCTGGTGCGTTTTCACCCCGACGGTCGAGTCGACGGTCTGTCCGGCGTCGAGCGCTATGCCCTGTGCCTGGCGGGCGATTGCGCATCGATGAACGGCGAGCACGACAGCCTCTGGCTGCAACAGGGCGACCAGGGCGGTCCCTGGGTATTCGTGCGCGACCAAGAACAACTGCAGATTTTCGAGGCGCGCAACCGCGCCGCAATCGATGAGATACCCGACTATGCTCCCGGTCCGCTGCGATGGCTGCTGGAACAGGACTGAGACAGGCTGCCGACAAGCCGCAAGCCCTCAGGATTAGGGTTCTTGAACATGTAGTCAGGATCCTGACCGGCTACAGGCTGGCTGCTGGAGCAAAACCGGAACTTAAGAATATATTCATACATAACAATAACTTAATTCGTATTTCATCCTTAATAAGGCCCCTATGGCGTTACCCGCTCAAATCTGATGAATGGCTATTCATACCGGGCATGCCGCGACTCGGCGAAATCCCCTGATCGGACGCTAGGCCACGTATTAGCTGGGGTTGTCGTTTTTTACCGTCACGCTCGGTCAAGTAATGACTTGTAGTTATCATATCGTGTTCTTTCATAACATCTTGTAGGCTTTGCGCCCGCCGGGCAAAATGCCGCGCTTCGCTGGTCCCAGGACCGTGTCAGCGGTTGTGATGATTCCAACCCCAGTTGCGCCATCCGCAGTGCTCTGGTTTTTAGAAACGATCACCCAGGAGATTTCACGTGCACATCGGTGTTCCCCTCGAAACCCAGACTGGCGAAACGCGGGTTGCCGCGACGCCCGAGACCCTGAAAAAGCTGATCGGCCAGGGCCACAGCGTGACGGTGCAAAGCGGCGCCGGCCTCAACGCCAGCATTCCGGACAGCGCCTATGAAGCCGCGGGCGCCGCCATCGGCACGGCCGCCCAAGCCCTTGGCGCCGAACTGGTGCTCAAGGTGCTGGCCCCCAGTCAGGTGGAGTTGGGGCACTTCCAGCGCGGCGCCGTACTGGTCGGCATGCTCAACCCCTTCAGCAACGAGACTATCGCGCAGCTGGCGGCGGCGGGCATCACCGCCTTCGCCCTGGAAGCCGCACCGCGTACCTCCCGCGCCCAGAGCCTGGACGTGCTGTCGTCTCAGGCCAACATTGCCGGCTACAAGGCCGTGCTGCTGGCCGCCCATCATTACCCGCGCTTCATGCCCATGCTGATGACCGCCGCCGGTACGGTGAAGGCCGCGCGCATCCTGATCCTCGGCGCCGGCGTTGCCGGCCTGCAGGCGATCGCCACGGCCAAGCGCCTGGGCGCGGTGATCGAGGCCTCGGACGTGCGCCCGGCGGTGAAGGAGCAGATCGAATCCCTAGGCGCCAAGTTCGTCGATGTGCCGTTCGAGACCGATGAGGAACGCGAATGCGCCCAGGGCGTGGGCGGCTACGCCCGGCCCATGCCGGCCTCCTGGATGCAGCGTCAGGCCGTGGCCGTGCACGAGCGCGCCAAGCAGGCCGACATCGTCATCACCACCGCGCTGATTCCGGGTCGCAAGGCGCCGGTGCTGCTCAGCGCCGAGACCGTGGCACAGATGAAGCCCGGCTCGGTGGTCATCGACCTGGCCGCGGCCCAGGGTGGCAATTGCCCGCTGACCGTGGCCGAGCAGGTGGTGGTGCAGCACGGCGTGACCCTCGTCGGTTACAGCAACCTGGCGGCCCTGGTGCCGGCCGACGCCTCGGCGCTCTATGCACGCAACCTGCTGGACTTCCTCAAGCTGGTCCTCGACAGCGAAGGCCGGTTTCACCTCAACCTCGAAGACGACATCGTCAGCGCATGCCTGATGTGCCGCGACGGCGACGTCGTGCGAACCAACGGTTAAGCGGGAGCACCACCATGGAAATTTCCGACGGTATCTACAACCTGATCATCTTCGCCCTGGCCATCTATGTGGGTTACCACGTGGTCTGGAACGTCACCCCGGCACTGCACACCCCGCTGATGGCCGTAACCAACGCCATCTCGGCCATCGTCATCGTCGGCGCCATGCTAGCCGCGGCGCTGACCGTCACCCCCCTGGGCAAGACCATGGGCACACTGGCCGTGGCTCTGGCCGCGGTCAACGTGTTCGGCGGCTTCCTGGTCACCCGGCGCATGCTGGAAATGTTCAAGAAGAAGGCGCCGAAAGCGCCGGTGGAGAAGCACTGACATGAGCATGAACCTCGTCACCATCCTCTACCTGATCGCCTCGATCTGTTTTATCCAGGCCCTTAAAGGCCTGTCGCACCCCACCACCTCGCGCCGCGGCAACCTGTTCGGCATGATCGGCATGGCCATCGCGGCCCTCACCACCGCCGCCCTGGTGGCGATGAAGGTCACCGAGTTCCGCAGCAAGGGCGTGGAAATCGACCTGCTCGGCGGTCTGGGCTTCGTGCTCATCGGCCTGCTGGTCGGCGGCACCGCCGGCACGATAATGGCCAAGCGCGTGGAAATGACCAAAATGCCGGAACTGGTCGCCTTCATGCACAGCATGATCGGCCTGGCGGCGGTCTTTATCGCCATCGCCGCGGTGGTCGAGCCACAGTCCATGGGCATAGTCGCCGCCCTCGGCGACCCGATCCCGGTCGGTAACCGCCTGGAGCTGTTCCTCGGCGCGGCCATCGGCGCCGTGACCTTCTCCGGCTCGGTGATCGCCTTCGGCAAGCTCTCGGGCAAGTACAAGTTCCGCCTGTTCCAGGGCGCGCCGGTGCAGTTCAAGGGCCAGCACCTGATCAACCTGGCCATCGGCCTGACCCTGCTGGGCTTGGGCGTGGTGTACATGCTCAACGGCAACCTCACGGCCTTCGCCGTGATGCTGGCGCTGGCCTTTATCATCGGCGTGCTGATCATCATCCCCATCGGTGGCGCCGACATGCCGGTGGTGGTCTCGATGCTCAACAGCTATTCGGGCTGGGCCGCGGCCGGTATCGGCTTCTCGCTGAACAACTCGATGCTGATCATCGCCGGCTCACTGGTGGGCTCCTCGGGCGCGATCCTTTCGTACATCATGTGCAAGGCGATGAACCGCTCGTTCTTCAACGTCATCCTCGGCGGTTTCGGCGGCGCCCCGGCGGACGCCGGTCCGGCCGGCGCCCAGGAAGCCCGCCCGGTCAAATCCGGCTCGGCCGACGACGCCTCCTTCCTGCTGACCAACGCCGACACCGTGATCATCGTCCCCGGTTACGGCCTGGCGGTGGCCCGGGCGCAGCACGCGCTGATGGAACTGGTGGAAAAGCTCACCCACCGCGGCGTGACCGTGAAGTACGCCATCCACCCGGTGGCCGGGCGCATGCCGGGCCATATGAACGTGCTATTGGCCGAGGCCGAAGTGCCCTACGAGCAGGTGTTCGAGATGGACGACATCAACTCCGAGTTCGGCCAGGCCGATGTGGTCCTGGTCCTGGGCGCCAACGACGTGGTCAACCCGGCGGCGAAGAACGATCCCAAGTCGCCCATCGCCGGCATGCCGATTCTCGAGGCCTACAAAGCCAAGACCATCATCGTCAACAAGCGCTCCATGGCCAGCGGTTATGCCGGCCTGGACAACGAGCTGTTCTACCTGGACAAGACCATGATGGTCTTCGGCGACGCCAAGAAAGTGATCGAGGACATGATCAAGGCCGTCGACTGAGCCCAGCGCCGCCTCATGAAAACACCGGCCTCGTGCCGGTGTTTTTTTTTGCGCCGAACACCGCTGAAGCGAACCCCTGGCCCTGGGCGCAGGCCCTGGATTCGGCCGGGTTACTGATAGGCTCCCGCGGCATAGGTCAGCTCGTAGCTGTGGCCGCAGATCTCCAGGATATTGCCGAAACGGTCTTCCATAGACACCATGCGAAACGGCTTCACGCCGGGGAAGTATTCGCGCACCGGCATGCGCTGCGCGGCGGCGGCGACCACCTTGGCCGCTAGATCTTCCACGTCTGGATCCTACATACAGAAGTGAAAGATCCCGCTCTTCCATACCGACAACTACAGGGCGGCCGCCCACTCGATGAGGCCGGCAAGCGTTACAGCCCGAAAAACATACGATCAGTCGTCAACTGATCACTGTAACGAGCAAGATTATGCTTTTCCCGTTTGGCAGACCTTTTCGAGCAGCCAGGGTGCGACTGATCTTGAGTCGCCCTATGCCCTTGTTTATACGAAAATTTATTTTCTGTTCCGGTCTTTAGCGCTGTGTGCGCTACTGACAGTCTATACAAGACTACGGATGCAAACACATAGAAACTGTACTGCTACGCGAGCCCCTTCCATGCCCCATTTTGGTTGTTTTGGGGGTTTTGGGTAGAAAAAACGCACCTTAAAGGCACAAAACCAATACAGATGCTTCTATCGGTAACAGTACAGTTTGCGAAAAAATAGATGCTTAGCTACACAATTTAAAGCAACTGTGACTGTAGAGTCTGCTTGCAGAAGAGGATCATTGCTCTAGGTTAATTCATCAAGCCCGCCACAAGCGGAAGGACGTCATCATGGAACGCACCCTAAGTTCCGGTCTGTATTTCGGTAACATCGAAGCCACCACCGCACCTGCCAGCTTGCCGCTGCGTGTAATCGCCAATCTGATGGTCTGGCAGCGTCGCATCGCCAGCCGCCACCAGCTGGCTCGCCTGGATACGCGCCTGTTGGCCGATGCCGGGATTAGCGAAGCCCAGCGTTATGCAGAGCTGAGCAAACCGTTCTGGCGCTAAGCATGCGCCAGCTGGCATCGCTGCCAGCCACCCGGATCAAAACAAAAACCCGTCGCAGGCAACCGCGACGGGTTTTTTCGTTTCAGGGCTTGGTCAACACAGCCAGCACAGACGGAAGCAGTACAGTCATAACAATTAACTAATTGAACCGTAACAATCAAACCTTGCTGTGACTGAGCACAGGGCCCGCTAGCGGCCATTCTGTACTGCCCATGTTTTGAACCTGAGCAGAAGGACTACCGCCATGGACAGCACACTCGTTACTCCCCGCCCTCCCATAGAAACACCTTACCCCGTGGCTGTGCCCTCCGAGGGTAGGGTATCCACGCACTGGGGCAGGAAAGTTTTGAGCGTCATGGCCCGCTGGGCCCATAACGCGCGCGCGCGCCAGCAGCTCGCGCAGCTGGACGAACGCCAAATGGCCGATTTCGGACTTTATACCGCAGAGCGCGCGGCGGAACTGGACAAGCCCTTCTGGCGTTGAGTCCAGTTTCGCGCTGCCGGGTGCTACCCCCTCAGTCTACGACCAAGGCGCATGCCGCCTTCTCGGCCAGCAGTTCGCGGTACAGTTCGGCGCACTGCTGGCCCATGCGTTCGGCGGTAAACAGTTGCTGGTAGCGCTGCTCGGCCCGTATGCCCATTTGCGCAGCCTGCTGGGGATTGTTCCACAGTTGACGCATCGCTTCGCGCAGGGCTTGCGGGTTGCTGGGCGGCACCACGAGTCCGGTCTCGCCGTGGATATTGATATAGGAGGTGCCGGTGCCGATTTCGCTTGAAATCATTGGCTTGCCATACATGGCGCCCTCTAGCAGCGAGATGCCGAAAGCCTCCGAACGCAGGTGCGAGGGGAAGACGATGGCCCCACTGAGCTGGAGCAGGGCCACTTTGTCTTCGTCTTCCAGGCGCCCGAGAAAGCGCACATGGTGTAACTGCAAGGCCATTGCCTGGGCACGCAGCTCCTGTTCAAGCGGCCCGGCACCGACTATCACCACCGGATAGGGTGTGCCCTTGAGCGCCTCCAGCAGGATATGCAGACCCTTGTAGTAGCGCATGACGCCCACGAACAGGAAGAATCGCTCGCCCACAACCTGGCGCCAGCGATCCAAACGCTCGGCAGACGGCACCGGGTAACTGGCCTTGTCCAGCCCATAGGGAATCACACGGGTCTTGTCGCGGTAGTGCGTCAGGACCTTACTGGTACGCAGGTAGTTGGGCGATGCCACCACGATACGGTCGGCGCTGGTTAAAAAACGGTGCATCAGGGGCTGATACAACTTGAGCAGATGCTTTTGCCGCACGATATCCGAGTGGTAGGTCACCACGCTGGGCTTGCGCACGCCGGAAGCAAAATGCACCAGGTCCATAAAAGGCCAGGGGAAGTGGTAATTCACCACATCGACCTCGGCCGCCAGTTCGCGGAAGCGTTTGAGCACGCTGTAGGAAAAACCGGTGGAGGCGATATGCAGGTCCAGCTTGGCCCGGTGCACCCGGTGACCGTCGAGCATCAACGAGGCGGGTTCCGGTGTGGCGCTCAGGGTCAGCACTTCGCTCTGGATGTCATGGGCCAGACCGCTCTGGCAGATCTGGTAGATGACCTGTTCGATACCGCCCATGGAATCGGGCAGGTAAGTCTTGAAGAAGTGCAGAACACGCATTAGTGAGCCTCCATGGCTTGTCGATAAGTCGCGGCAGTGATGGCCGCGCAACGCCCCCAGGAAAACAACGCGGCCCGTTCCAAGCCCGCCGCGCGTCTGCACGCCCATTCCTTTGGGTCGTCCAGCAACTGCTGTATGGCCTGCATCCAGGCCTGCTCATCCTGCGCATCGATATACACACCGGCCTCACCACCCACCTCGCGCAGGGCCGAACAGTTACCTAGCACCGCCGGAGTGCCGCTGGCCATCGCCTCCAGTACCGGCAGGCCAAAGCCTTCGTACAGCGACGGAAACAACAGCATACGGGCCCCGGCCAACAGCTGAGCCAGCGTCTCGTCGGGCTGATAGCCCAGCACCCGTACCTGGCCACCGCGCATGCCGCGCGCCAGCCTATCGGCAAAGCGGTCCTGATGCCAGCCGGCCAGACCGACAATCAGCAACGGGAAACGCGCCCTCAGTGCCTCGGGCAAACGCTCGTAAGCACGCAGCGCCAGGTCGAGGTTCTTGCGCGGCTCCAGGGTGCCGACACAAAGCAGATAGCCCCCAGGCTCGACACCCAAACGTTGCAAGGGCTGCAATAACGCTTCGGCCTCGCGGGGGTGGAAACGCACAGCGTAGCCCAGCGGCGCGACCACCACCTTGTCCTTCGCCAGCCCGTAATAGGTGCAGGCTTCATCGGCAATGAACTGCGAGTCCACCAGTATCCGCTGCGCCCGCTGTAAGCCGCGTCCGACCTGGCGCTCGATTTCACGCAATCGATCCCTGGGCTGGGTCTCGGGGTAATGCACATGGGTCAGATCGTGCAGCGTCATGACCATGGGCCCGTCGAACTCGAATGGCCACAGGCTGGGCTCGTGATACAGCGCGATGGCGCCACCGATGCGATTGAAGCGCTGCTGCTCGATCAGGCGACGCCACTGGTAAGCCCCGGGGACGCGCTTGAGCATGGCGCTCAGGCGGGAGTAACCGGGCATGGCCGCAGTCGGCAGCGTCGGCTGCCAGTCCCAGCCACCGAACAGCTCGAGTTCGAACTCGGAGCGCGCTGCCAAAGCCTGTACCAGCTCGGCCGCATACTGGCCGATACCGGTACGCGGCGCACGCAGGATACTGGCGTTAAGGCCGACCGATAAGGACATCGGGGCGGGCCGCAGGAAGAAACTCTTGGCGCTTGAGAGTATGCCGCTCAATGCGTTCGACCAGCTGGCTGGCCGAACCCTTCCAGGACAACCAGGACCACTGGCTCAAACAGGTCACGGCCGGAAAGGTGCCCGTGCTTTCAAAGCGGCGAATCAAGCGACACAGCGATTCAGGTTCAGACAAGCCGAAATAGGCCATGGAGTCGCCGCCGATTTCACGGAACACCGGAATATCACTGGCCATGGCCGGCAAACCCCGCTGCATGGCCTCGACCAGCGGCAACCCGAAGCCTTCAACAAAGGAGGGGAAAACCAGGGCTCGGGAATGGCTGTAGCAATGCTCGAGTTCGCGATCGCTCAGGTCATTGAACATAAACAGGCACTTGTTCAACTGCGGGTGTTGCCTGATGCTTTCCACCAATTTTTCGGTTTTCCAGCCGACCTTGCCGACAAAGCACAGCGCAACTTCGCTTCCCTCGTCCCACAAGCGCTCGAAGGCCTTGAGCAGATACGCATGGTTCTTGCGCGGTTCGATGGTACTGACCATCAGGTAAACCGATCGGCCTTTGCACATGCGCTGGACTTCGTGCCGGACGACGGCCCGGGGGTTGGCCTGGTCCAGCTCGCTACCCAGGTGGAAATGATCGAACCAGCGTTGCGCGGCGACATCCCGTCCCAGGCGCCACTGCACTTCGCTGCGTACCTGATCGCTGATGGTTTGCGAGATCGCGATAAAGCCGTCGGCTGTGCGTGCGATCCAATCGAACCAGTGCTCGAAAACCCGCACCAGGCCTTCATCACAAAACTGCGGATGGGTCAGCGGAATGAGATCGTAGATCACCGAGATGATACCGATACCCTCTTGCTGCAAGCGTTCGGCAACCGGAAAGAAATCGGCGTGCCAGGACGAGTCCAGCAGCACCAAGACATCGCCGGGCTGAGGCGTGAATTCCAACGCACGGGATTTATCCACATAGCGTAGCGACACGCGCGCCAGAACCTTCTGCGGAACCGCCAGGCCGAAGCTGAATGCCTTGCAGGCCAAGCGCAGAAAGAACCTGAGCAATGGCGAGTGCTGAAACGGGAAACTGCGCTCGCGCTTCGAGTAACTCAGCCAGAGCTGATGGCGCAAGCGCCCGAGCCGATCGTGCTGACGCGATAGCCAGGTCTGGAGGCTGGGTAACCCACCGCGCGTGGGGCTCAGCTGGGTGACGCTATAGACCTTATCGTTTTTAAGAATCACCGGTATACAGGTCGCCTCGCTGGCGAGCCCATCCAGGTTACGAACGATATTGCGCACCACACGCTGAATTCCGGAGTTATCCTGCGGATGGTCATAGACGTAGGTACATTCGATCAACAGTCTCATGTGCAGCTCTGTTCCTTGAGAATGGCCGAGGGTGCCGAGACACCGCGTTCAATGGTGAGATCCGAGTCCAACCAGGCACAGCCGATAAAGTCCGGTTGTTTGGTGTTGATTACATGGAACACCAGGGCGAAGTCGCGCCACTCGTAGTTAGTGTCCAGGTGCGAATCGAAGCGAGACAAGGAAAGGGCAATCGAATAATTGCCCTTTCCCAGCGCCGCCAGAAAAGGAAAGCGGTAAATCACCCGCTCGCCGGCCACGAGGCGCTCGACTGGACGATTCAAACGATGGGTATTGATGCCATAGATCGCCTGCCCCATGCGATCCTTGATCATAAAACCGAGGATCAGTCGGTCGATGGGGGCGTTAATTCCGACCGTGACCTCAAGGGTCGCGCGGCTGCCGACCTCGATCACTTCGACCCGCTTGTCCTGGTCGTTGAGCAAGGCGATATCGAGGAAACCGGCTTCGCCAGTACCGGAAATGGTGCGGATCTTGCCGTTGTCCAGACGCTCCTGGCGCACCGTCTGCTGCTCCTTCTCCGCCAGCATCGCGCTGTAGAAGTCCATCACCTCCTCGGGCGCACCTTCCAAGGCCAACCGGCCACTGGCCAGTAGAATGGCCCGGTCGCACAACGTCTGGATCGCTTGCCGGTCATGGGAGACGATCAGCAACGTGGTGCCGGCCTTACGGAACGCGCGGATACGATCGAAGCTTTTATGCTGGAAATAAGCATCGCCCACCGACAGGGCTTCATCGACGATCAGCACGTCCGGGCGGCGCGCCGTGGCCACGCTGAAGGCCAGGCGCATCTGCATGCCGCTGGAGTAGGTGCGTACCGGATGGTCCATGTAATCACCGATCTCGGCAAAGGCCTCGATCTCGGGCATCAGGGCATGCAGTTCCTCCATGCCCAGACCGAGTAATTGACCGGCCATAAAAACGTTTTGCCGGCCGCTGAAATCGGGGTGAAAGCCCATGCCCAGCTCGAGCAGGGCGGCGACCCGGCCCTGTATCTGGATCTGCCCGGCATTGGGCTGGGTAGTGCCGGTGATCATCTTCAGCAAGGTGCTCTTACCCGCGCCGTTGATGCCGATGATACCCAGCGCCTCACCTGGATGGACGTGAAACGACACATCCTGCAGCACCCAATGCAGCTGGTGCCGCGGCCGCGAAAACGGAATCAGCCATTCGACCAAACGCGACCAGCGCGTGGGATAGTTTTTGTAGGCCTTGCCCAGTTGCGTTACCTGAATGCTGCCCATCAGAGTTCGTCCACCATTTCGCCGGAGCGTTTGCGAAACAAGCGCATGCCCAGCAGACAAAGGGCCACCGCGAGTAGCGCGGTAGGCCAGAGCGTTGACCAGTCCGGCCAGCGGCTATAGACGAAAATGCCCTGGTAGGCCGCAATCAAAGGGGACATGGGGTTGGCCATGATCCAGGGTTGAAGGTCTTCGGGGAGAATCGACAACGGATAGACGATGGGCGTGAACCAGAACCAGAACTGCAGAAAGATACCGACGAATTGCCCGACATCGCGGAAGAACACGTTGAGCACCCCAAGAATGATGCCCAAGCCGATGGAGAACGCGACCTGGATCAATATCAATGGGATCACGCCCAGCAGGGCCCAGCCGGGGAAATTCTGCGTAATCAGCAGAAAGCCGAGAAACAACGCGAAGATTATGGCGAAATTCACCCCGGCATTCATCACCACGATCAACGGCAGGCAGATGCGCGGGAAACTCAATTTCTTGATGAGGTTGGCGTGTTCCAGAAACACCGACTGGCTGCGACCCAGCACCTCGGCGAAAAAGCCCCAGGCCAGAATGCCCGCGCACAGGTAGATGCCATAAGCCAGACTGTTGTCCACCCCCGGCAGGCGCGCCTGCATGAGCTGGGAAAAGATCACGGTGTAGACAATGATCATCGACAACGGGTTGAGTATGGTCCAGGTCGCGCCCAGTAAAGAGTTGCGGTAACGGGTCTGGAATTCGCGCTTAACGCTGCCCATCACGAAGCCGCGGTAGTTCCAGACCGCGCGCGCCATGCCGACAGCCATTACTGCACCCTGCCGTATTGATCTTCGAAGCGCACGATATCGTCTTCGCCCAGGTACTCGCCGCTCTGCACCTCGATCATCACCAGATCCAGCACCCCGGGGTTTTGCAGGCGATGCTTGTGGCCGGCGGGAATAAAGGTCGACTCATTGCTGTTGACCAGGCTGTCCCCGTCGCCATTGGTGACCTTGGCCATACCCTGTACAACCACCCAATGTTCGCTGCGGTGATGGTGCATCTGCAGGGACAGGGCGGCGCCGGGCTTGACCACGATACGCTTGATCTTGAAGCGCGGCCCTTCCTCCAGCACGGTGTAAGAGCCCCAGGGCCTGGAAACGGTCTGGTGCAGCCGGTAAGCCGGATGATTGCCGGCCTTGAGCTGCTTAACCACTTGACGCACGTCCTGGGCGCGATCGGCACGAGCGACCAATACGGCATCGCCGGTGTCGATGACAATCAGGTCGTCCACCCCAACAGTGGCGACCAGCCGCCCTTCGCTCTGCACGTAGGTATTACGGCTGTCGACGAAGATGGCATCGCCTTGGGCCCGATTGTTCAGAGCGTCGGGCTGCACCAACTGGCACAGCGCGCCCCAGGAACCGATGTCGCTCCAGTCGAAACGCGCCGGTACCATGGCCACCCGCGCCGAGCGTTCCATCAAGGCATAATCGATGGAGATATCCGGCAGCAAGGCGAAACCTGGAGCATGCAGCTCCTGCATCAGCACAGTGCCGCTGCCCTGCACCGGACTTTCCGCCACACAGGCGCGGGCCAGCTCCAGTAATTCGGGGGCATGCAGGCCCAGCTCGCGAATCAGGCTGCCCGCGGTAAAACAGAACATGCCCGAATTCCACAAGTAACGCCCGCTGGCCAGGTACTCTTCGGCCGTTTGCAGATCCGGTTTTTCGACGAAGCGCAGTACCTGACTGCCGCCCAGATCATCCAGGTCGGCACCGGCCTCTATATAGCCGAAGCCGGTTTCCGGCGCCGTGGGCTGGATACCGTAAGTGACCAGATGACCGGCCGCCGCCAGCACGGCGGCGTGCTGGGTAGCGGCCTTGAAAGCGGCCTGGTCGGCGATCAGGTGATCGGCCGGCATGACCACCAGCACCGCCTCTTCGCCGTATTCGGCACTTAACGCCAACGCCGTAACCGCCATGGCCGCGGCGGTATTGCGCCCTTGCGGCTCCAGCAGGTAACGGCCACGGTGCAAGGGCAGCTTGGCTTCCGCGAAATGATCCTTGCTCTCGAAGAAATAGTCACGGTTGGTCACCGTGACTATTTCTCCACCGTCGGGGATCAGGGCCGCGGCGCGCCGATAGGTCTTCAGCAGCAGCGACTCACCGTCAGGCAAACGCATAAAGGGCTTGGGATGGCCTTCACGGGATACCGGCCAGAGCCGGGTGCCCGCCCCACCGGACAGGATCACGGGAATGATCATCGCGGCCCTACTCCTTGCTGATACGGCGCAGGTCCGCATCCACCATCATGCGGATCAGGCTGTCCAGGCTGGTCTTGGGCTTCCAGCCCAGTACCCGCTCGGCCTTGCCGGCATTGCCCAGCAGCACTTCGACTTCGGCCGGACGGAAGAAGGCCGGATCGATGACCAGGTAATCTTCATAGTTGAGTTCCAGGTGCTCGAAAGCGATGCGGCACATGTCGCGCACCGTGGTGGTGATACCCGTGGCCACCACATAATCGTCAGCCTTGGGCTGCTGCAGCATCAGCCACATGGCCTCGACATAATCGCCGGCAAAACCCCAGTCGCGCTTGGCGTCGATATTGCCCAGCTTCAATTGCTTCTGCTTGCCGAGCTTGATGCGCACGGCTGCATCCGTGACCTTGCGGGTCACGAACTCGATGCCACGCAGCGGTGACTCGTGGTTGAACAGGATGCCGCTGGAGGCGTGCAGACCGAAGCTTTCCCGGTAATTCACGGTAATCCAGTGGCCGTACAACTTGGCCACACCGTACGGGCTGCGCGGGTAGAACGGGGTATTTTCGTCTTGCAGCTCGGCCTGGATCAGGCCAAACATTTCACTGGTAGAGGCTTGGTAGAAGCGTGTTTCTGGACTGAACTGACGAATAGCTTCCAGTGCGTGGGTGACGCCCAGGCCGTCGACAATACCGGTGGTCACCGGCTGGTCCCAAGAGCTCCCCACGAAGCTTTGGGCACCCAGGTTGTACAGCTCGTCGGGCTGGGACTTGATAACGCCGCGCTGCACCGAGCAGGCATCCGCCAGATCCCCTTCCAGGTAGACGATATCGTTTTCGATACCCAGCTCGCGCAGACGCCAGCGCGTATCGGTGCTGCGCCGGGCTACCATGCCGTGAACGCGGTAGCCTTTTTCCAACAGCAGTTTGGCTAAGTAGGCGCCGTCTTGACCGGTCAGCCCTGTAATCAGTGCACTTTTGCTCATTGTTGTAGTTCCCGCATTTCCCAATCGCAGAGCACGCTGCGCAGGGATTCCGTTATGGTTATGTTGGGCTTCCAGCCAGTCTCGCGTTGAAGCTTGTCGGCACTGCCGACCACTCGACGCTGTTCGGACAAACGCATACGCGTCGCATCCTGGTGTAGTTCGATTTCCACACCAGCCAGACCCGCCATGTCCTCGATAAGTGAACGAATCCGCCGCTCCTGACCGGAGCAGAGGTTGTACACCTCGCCGCTTCTACCGCGCTGCAGCAATTGGAAATAGGCTTGGACCACGTCGCGGACATCGAGAAAATCCCGCGACACATCGACATCGCCCACTTCCAACTGCGGTAACTGCAAGCCCTTACGAACACGCACAATTTGCCTCGCCATATTCGCTATGACGAAGGAATCGTTTTGCCCAGGGCCGATATGGTTGAACGGACGTGCCACTATGATGCGCCATGACTCCCCATAGCTCCACTGTTGGCACAGAAGTTCTGCCGACAATTTACTGACGGCATAGGGATTGCGCGGCCCGGGCAGCAAGGATTCGCTGACTGGAAGGCTCGCTTCAGCGACCTGGCCGTAGACATCGCCCGAGCTGACGTACAGAAAAGTACCGTCGAAACCCTTGCGTTTAAGCGCCTGCAGCAGATTGAGCGTGCCCAACACGTTAACTTCCAGGGTCCGCCGCGGATCCCGAAAGGCTTCCGGCACAAAAGTCTGGCCGGCCAGGTGGATAACTGCATCCGGACAGCCTCGCTCGAACAGGCGATCCAAAGATTCCACGTCGAGCAGGTCATAACTGAGCATCGGCCACAGCGCCCACTGCGGCTGCTGGTCCTGAACCAGGGCCGCCTGCACGTGTCGGCCTACAAAGCCGCCGAGGCCTGTCACTAAAAGTTGTTTCATCAGAGGGTCAAAGCTCCTGCCGCCCATAAAATTCCGCACACTACAGGATAAAAACGCCCCGGCAAGCTGCCTGACGAATACAAATCACTGTGCAGAAGAACTCTTCCCTGAGTTCGCATCTGATTGATTGCTCTGGCGTGGGCCTGGACGCGCCAAACCAAAGTATCCAACGACCTAAACATCAACCGAACAACACTGACAACCGTTTGTCGCGATTCGTTCCAATTCGCCACCCATGGAAGCGCGCGACCGCCTGGGTTAGCATCCGCACCCTCTAATAACCGCACCGAGGGGAACCATGAAACTCGCTGCGATCTATGGATTACTGGCGATCATCGCCACGGTCTTTAATATCGGCGCCCAGGATCTGTTGATTCGCCTGTATTCGGGTTCATACAGCATCCTGCTGTCCATGGTGTTCGGTACCGCCGTGGGATTGGTCGTCAAATATATATTGGACAAACGGTATATCTTCGCCTTCAAGGCGCAGAATGCCGCCCACGACGGACAGGTCTTTATGCTCTACGCCTTGATGGGCTTGATCACCACGGCTATTTTCTGGGGCTTCGAACTGGCCTTCGAGCATTTTTTCGCCAGCAAGGAGATGCGCTACCTGGGCGGCGTGATCGGCCTAGCAATCGGTTATCTCGCCAAATACGCCCTGGATAAGCGCTTCGTCTTTCGTACGGAGGCGGTCTGATGCGCTTGCATGGGTGGGGCCGCTACCCCGATGTCGAAGCCACGCTGCACAACCCCTTTACGCTCAGTGCCGCCACGTCGCTGCTCGGTGCCGAGGGCTCGCTGATCGGCCGTGGCATGGGCCGCAGCTATGGCGACAGCGCCCTGCACGACCAGGTGCTCGGTACCCAGCACTTGCAGCACCTGCTGGCCTTCGACCCACAGCAGGGAACCCTGCGTTGCCAGGCCGGCACCACCTTGGGCCAGCTGCTCGACGTGCTGGTGCCACGGGGTTGGTTTCTGCCGGTCACCCCGGGTACCCGCTTCGTCTCCGTCGGCGGCGCCGTTGCCAGCGATGTGCACGGCAAGAATCATCACCTGCATGGCTGCTTCAGCGAGTTCGTCGATGAACTGCTCCTGGGCCTGGCCGATGGCAGCCTGCTGACCTGCTCGCGCAGCGTACACCCCGACCTGTTCCATGCCACCTGTGGCGGCATGGGCCTGACCGGGCTGATTCTCGAGGTCAGCCTGCGCCTGACCCCCATTCGCAGCGCCTATATCGCCCAGACCACCTTCAAGGCGGCCAACCTGGAAGAGGCCTTGCAACTGTTCGAGGCCCAGCAGCACCGGACCTACTCGGTGGCCTGGATCGACTGCCTGGCCAGCGGTGCCGACCTGGGCCGCTCATTGCTGATGGTCGGCGAGCACGCCGGTGGCGGCGGGTTGCAGCTGCCGCCAAAACGCACCCTCAGCGTGCCGCTGGACATGCCCGCTGCGCTGCTAAACCGAGCCTCGATGCAGGCCTTCAACAGCCTTTACTACCAGCGCGTGCGTCAGGCCAAGTCAAGGCAGCGGGTCGACTATCAGAGCTTTTTCTATCCGTTGGACGGTATCGGGCAATGGAACCGGTTGTACGGCAAGCAGGGTTTTCTGCAGTACCAGTTCGTGATCCCCAAGGCCGCCGGACTGGAAGGCATGCGCGCAATCCTCAGCCGCATCGCTGCTTCCCACCGCGGCTCTTTCCTCGCCGTGCTCAAGGCCTTCGGCGAGCAGAATCGTAATCCCCTGTCGTTCCCCCTGGAAGGCTACACCCTGGCCTTGGACTTCAAGTACGACAGCGCGCTGTTTCCCCTGCTCGAAGAACTGGACGCCCGAGTGCTGGAACAGGGCGGGCGCATCTACCTGACCAAAGATGCGCGCATGAGCGAACAGACCTTCAAACGCAGCTACCCGGCGTGGGAACAGCTGCAAGCGGTCCGCGCGCGCTACGGTGCGCAGGGCAAATTCACTTCGCGACAAGCACAACGGCTGGGGCTGGACTGACTCATGGAAAAGATACTGATCATCGGCGCCACTTCGGCGATTGCCGAAGCCACCGCGCGGCGCTTCGCCGCCCAAGGCGCCAGCCTCTACCTGCTGGCGCGCAACCAGGAACGCCTGGGCACCCTGGCCAGCGACCTGAGCATCCGTGGCGCCAGCAAGGTCGCCTATGGCGATTTCGACGCCTGCGCCTTCGACCGGCACCAGCCGCTGCTTGAGAGCATCCTGGCCGAGCTGGGTGGCCTGGACACCGTGCTAATCGCCTACGGCACCCTGAGCGATCAGAAGGCCTGCGAAAACAGCGTGGAGCTGACCCTGCAGGAATTGACTATCAATGCCTTGAGCGTGATCTCCCTGCTGACCTTGCTGGCTCCGCATTTCGAAGCCCAGCGCGAAGGCTGCATCGCGGTGATCGGCTCGGTGGCGGGCGATCGCGGCCGCCAGTCGAACTATGTCTATGGCACCGCGAAGGGTGCCCTGGCCATTTTCCTGCAGGGGTTGCGCAACCGGCTGCACAAGAGCGGCGTGCAAGTGCTGACCATCAAACCCGGTTTCGTCGATACGCCCATGACCGCCAGCTTCCCCAAGGGCCCGTTGTGGGCCAGCCCGGAGAAGGTCGCCCTGGACATCGAGAAGGCCATCGAGAAAAAACGCAACGTGCTGTACACGCCTTCGTTCTGGTTTCTGATCATGGCGATTATCAGGAGCGTGCCGGAATTCGTGTTCAAGCGACTGTCGCTCTAAGCAGGAAGAAGTAGTCCCTATGCACGCAGCAGTAAGCTCAACGCTCGACGCAACCACAAAACACCGCAGGGCCCAGACAGGAAATGGCAGCCGGGCCACCCACGAAAAATGGCTGGGCTGGCTGCTTGTCTTCATGATTCTGGCCGTGATCGCCGGGCAGAGCACCAACAATACGGGCAGTGATCCACGTGGCACCCTGCTGGTCAGTCAGGTCATTGCGCAGCATGGCACCGTTAAGCTGGACTCCTACGGCGAGCCCCTTTTAGCTAATTATCGTGGTGTTACTCATAGCAAAGGTGGGCATACCTACAACTACTTCCCCCTGGGTACTGCCTTAGTCAGCACGCCGTTCGTGGCCTTCGCCAACCTTTTAGGCTTGGATATGGCAAAGGATGAGCCCTTGGCCCAGATGATGCTCACTGCGTTTGCCGCACTGCTCATTGCACTCTTGCTCTATAAGACCGCCCGCCTTTTTCTCCCTAAAACGCAGGGCCTGCTGATTACCGGACTCTGCTGGTTCGGCAGCGCACTGGCGAGCACGGTAGGCACTGCGCTCTGGTCTCACGATTTTGCTTTCGTCTTCTCATGCGCGGCGATTTTTCTGGTGTTACGGCGCCAACCGCAAAGCCTGCTGCCGTCCTTGCTGATAGGACTGTGCTTGTTTTTGGCATACCTGTGCAGACCCACACTGGCCTTGCTCGCGCCCTTTCTTCTGCTGTATCACTTTCTGCAGAACAAGAAATCTGCGCTGGTAGCCGCCTTTGCCCTGGGTCTGCTGCTGCTAGGTTTTGCGGCCTGGAGCATGACCGAGTTCGACCAGATACTGCCGGACTATTACTTGCCCAAACGCCTGGAGGGTGCCGATGCCTTGACGGCGCTCTATGGCAATTTGTTCAGCCCTGCCCGTGGGCTGTTTATTTTCTCGCCCTTTCTGGCGGTATCCCTGCTCGCGACCCTGCTGCTTGCGCCACGCAACAGGGCCTTGGCGGCACTGACCCTGATCAGCCTGGCCTGGCCGATGGCCCATCTTCTGTCAATCAGCCAGTTCCCTCACTGGTGGGCAGGATGGTCGTTCGGTGCGCGGCTGATGGTTGATGCCCTACCCGGTCTATTCGTGGGCCTGTTTTGTGTCCTGGGGGTCTTGCAACACAGGAAGCGGTTAATGTACGCCGCGTTGATCGTCAGTGGCTCGCTCGCTATCTATATCAATACCTACCAGGGACTGTTCAATCCATACGCCATACAGTGGAGCGTCGAACCCAACGTCGACCAATACCCCCACTATCTTTTCGATTGGCGCTATCCGCAATTGCTGCATGACAAAGCCCGGCATCAGGCGCGGCTGGCCGAATTCAATAGCCAGCAGTTACCCCTCTTTACAAGCCTTATCGACATACCCTTCGACTCGAAGCACGCGGCATTCAACGGTTTTTACGGGCTCGAAGACGGGTTTCGTTGGAGCGAAGGACAGGAGGCCGAACTGAGCATCATGCTCGACGGACAGGCGCTGAAAGGCGAGGTCAACCTGCAGGCGGGATTTCTCGGCAATCAGACGCTGCGGATTGCACTGAATGGCCAGCAGGTTTACCAAGATCGCATCATCGGGGGCGAGCGCGAAATTCGCTTCAGCTTTCCTCCAGAGCGACTACGTGCAGGTCTCAATGTATTCAGCTTCCATCTGCCCGATGCGCATGCACCTCCCTCCGACGACCCACGGATCATGGCCATGGCCTTTCGCAAACTCTCGCTCAGGTAAGGACCGCGCAGGCAGGCTTTACCTTCGGGATGTTGAGCGGGCGCCCGTGTTAAAGCCCCTGTGCTCGGCAGCTCTTACCCTAACTCCCTGGAGCAACGGATGGGACCGAACGGGGCAGAGCCTATCGAACTGAAACGTATCTGAAGGGTCTATCGAGCGGCCTGGATACTGGCAAAGGTCCATGGGTTTTCCAACCGATGGCACCCACCGTGTCAGGAATGACGACAAACCCGTTAAACCAGCACGGGCAACGCCGAGCTAGCGGACTCCGTCTAAAATCTGAATAACGACATCAGCGCCGACTACACAACGAATCAGGATCGATTCGTTTTTGCGCCACAGGGAATAAACCGCATGGATCGCGACCGTTATACCTCGTCCATCGAGGGCTCTGCCTCTGTCCTGCTTTTTGCAGTGACTGCCACACCACTCCCTCTGCAGTGTTATGGACCTCGGTCCAAAAGATCTCCCGGGATCTCGAAAAAACCCGTCCTTCGCTTAGGCGAGCCCTCATCCTGGGTAACCGGAAAGGCGCCAATCCAGGGCAACGGGCTCCCCTGCAGAAGGCTGTGGTGGTAATGCGCAGAGCATGGGCCTTCATGCCTTGGCTTATGCTGATATCAGTGGCCGTAGTGCTGCTGCAGGTGGCAATCCCACAGCTGCAAACAACTTTCTATCCCGACGGGGACTTTGCGACAGACCTGTTGCTCGTTAACGAGCTGGACAGTCAGGGCTACCTGCTCAAAGGGCACTATTCGCGCTTCGGCTTCAATCATCCCGGTCCGATCTTTTTTTATATCAATGCGCTGTTCGAAAAGCTCGGAGCCCTGTTCGATCTATCCAGAGCCAATACCTGGATTCTGTCTACGCTGACGCTGAATCTGGTCTTCCTGCTCTTGATCGCCTGGCTGCTGCCACGTCTGTTCGGGCAGCGGCTCTCCCTAAACGCCCTGGCCGCGGCGCTGCCTGCTTTGGTTGTACTGGGTCCGGATGCCTTCAATATCTGGATGCCTTACCGCCTGGTTCTTCCTTTTGCCGCGTTCTACCTGTCATTGCTGTTGGTGCTCAAGGAAGGGGCGCGGCGCCTGCCTTTGGCCGTGCTGCTGGCCTGTCTGCTGATCCATGGCTATGTGACCATGCCGCTCTTCACTCTGCCTTTCCTCCTGCTGACCACCCTGCTGAGTCATCGGCACCACAGTCTCTTACAAAGAGCCAATCTAAGCTGGATAGGCGTGTCACTCTCGATCGGCTTTGTCTTTTTCCTGCCGCTACTGATCGACCTGCTGATCAGCGAACAGAGCAACCTCGATCGGATTATCAGTGCCAGCCAGAACATGAACGGCGAAAACTCCAGCTGGGTGGAAGCCGCAAGTTTCACTGCCGCCTATTGGAAGAGCGCATCCATGGTGCTGATACCCGGCACGTTGCTGGTTATCGTCATCGGCCATGGACGCCTCGAAGGACAATTATCCCTTATCAGAAACGCGGTAATGCTGGCACTGCTTTTTACCCTGGTCTTCGCGCTCTACTACAGCACCGCACCCCAACCGCTTTACCCCTTTATGGGCCTGTATTATCTGGGCGTACCGATGGGACTGGCGGGTCTGCTGGTCTATGCAGGCCTGTATGGCTTGCATCGAAAATGGGCTGCAGACACCCTCGGCCTTGGCGCAATCGTCGGCGTATTGGCCTGGCTAGCCACTGGCCTAAGTCTTGCGCCACTGGACAAAAGGGAGCATGTCCAGAGGCTGGGCGATGCCCTACTCAGGCATCCCGGCACTGCCTTGGCCCTTGGCTACCCCGCACGCAACGACGAGTTATGGGTCACCGTGGCTGGCGTGCTGCTGTACCTGAAGGATCACGGTATGGATGCCTGTGTAGCACGTCCCGAACTAGACTTTATGTACACGTCGAGTGCCATCTGTACAACACGCGCTGTCGATGCAGTTTTGGACTATGCCGTTAACTGTGCGGACGACTGCCTGTATACCTTCGATAAATTTGCAGTGCGGCGCCCCGCACTTATAAACGGACCTCTTTAGGTTTCGCTAGGGCTCACTCCAGTGAGGAACAGTATGTCCGCGTCTCTCTGCGCCTCAAGGCGCACAGCACCGCTCCTGAAAGACTTACAACCGGACTATTTCAACACGCTCGACGCGGCCAGGGGCCTCGCGGCCTTGGCCGTGGTGATCTGGCATTGGCAGCACTTTTTCTTCGAGGGCGCACGACCCGGATCTACCTTCGTCCGCGAGGCACAGCCCTTCTACAATGCGCTGGCGCTGTTTTACGAGAAAGGCTGGCTGGCCGTTGATTTTTTCTTTGCCCTGTCAGGTTTCGTCTTCTTCTGCCTCTATGCCCGCCCCATCCGCCTACGGCAAGTGGGCTTGCGCAGCTTCTTCATGCTACGCCTGTCGCGGCTCTATCCCTTGCACCTGGCCACCCTACTGCTCGTGGCAGGTCTGCAATGGCAGCACCTGCAGAGCCAGAGCGGTTATTTCGTCTACCCCCACAACGATGTCTTTCACTTCGGACTCAATCTGTTTCTCGCCTCCGCCTGGGGCCTGGAACAAGGCTTTTCCTTCAATGCGCCGATCTGGTCGGTGTCCATTGAAATCCTGCTCTACGGCTTATTCTTCTGCATGGCGCGGCTGTTTCGCTTGCGGGCGCGCCACGCCCTGGTATTGGCCGCAGCGGGATTAATGGTTCAGGGGTACTCCGAGCTGATCGGACGAGGGCTATTTGCTTTCCATATGGGGGCCCTGGTGTATTTCGCCTACCAGACCCTGCTCGAACAAGGGCGGGTACGTCGGTATGCACGGCCTACGCTGCTGGTCTGTCTCGCGGCCTGGCTGCTGACCCTTTTGGAGTTCCGGCTGGGCAGCCTTCAGGCACTGCTGAGCCAGTACTGCACCAGCAGCTGTACCGGTGTCGGCCTGGAGCGACTGAAAATGCTCTGGGTCACCGGCTTGCTACTGCCTTCTACGATTCTTGCCCTGCCGCTCGGCGAAACCCTCGGCCAGATACGCGGGAGGGGGTTAGCCTGGATGGGCGAAATCAGCTATGCGTCCTACCTGCTGCACTTTCCGTTGCAGCTGGTATTCGTGATGCTGTGGGGCAACCTTGTGCCCGAACGGGCAATCTTTTACAGCCCAGTTCTGTGGTGTGGTTACTTCGCCCTGCTGATCGTGCTCAGCCTGGTCGTACACCGCGGCTTCGAACGGCCACTGCAGGGATGGATTCGCAAGCACAGCCTGAACCGGGCCCAAGACACAGCACGTCAGGCATCGCTCAGCTAAGGCTCGATCCTATGCAGCCGGCTTATACGAGGTAAACCGCGACGAAGTAGATTGAGCGAGGCAGAGCCTGTCGAACTCAAGCCGCACTGACACTGTCTATCGTGCGGCTCGAGTACCGGCAAACGCCGGAACAACGGCTCGCTTAGGGTCGTCAGGAACGGCGGCCGGGCACGACCGGGTAAACCGCTGAAAGGAAGGCCTTGGATAACCAGAGCTGTCGGGCAGGGCCTAAGCACCGAAATCAGCGCCGACGACAAGACGAATCAGGATCGATTCGTCTCAGCGCCACAGGAAGAGACGCCGCATGGATCGCGACCGTTACACCGCCTTAACCTATAGGCTTTCACTTGCCTTGCTCTTTGCCATGGGCACCGCCCATGTACTCGCCTACTGGTTCTACCAGCCTGACGATGCCTTTATCTATCTGGTTTACGTCAAGAACCTGATTACGGGCAACGGCCCGACCTTCAACGGTGAGTGGGTGGAAGGCTTTTCCAGTGTCAGCTGGACTCTGCTCTGCAGCCTGCTGGCATGGCCAGGGCTGGACCCCCTGCAGGGGGCCAAGCTGCTGGGGCTTGCCAGCTATGGGGGGCTTGCGCTGCTCCTGCTGGTCATCCAACGACACCTGTTAACGGCAAAGGCTTTCTGGCCGCCCGTGGCCCTGCTGCTGATGCTGTTTTCTTTCCCATTGCTGGCGCTATGGGCACCCGCCGCGATGGAAGGCATCCTCTTCGCATTGCTGATCACCGCCAGTTGCTTTGCCTATTTTCGAGCCAGTCAGGGTCCGTCGCTCAAGCCCTACGCCCTGGCGGGTTTGCTTTTCGCGCTGCTGGCCTTCACCCGGCCCGAGGGCGCGGCGTTTATCGGCGCGGTACTGGTCTATGAAGCCAGCCGCGCCCTGTTGAAAAAACAGGTCTTCTGGCCAGGCGTCGGACTGAACGTACTGGTATTTGCCAGCCTGCTGATCGCCCTGCTGCTGTGGCGCTACAGCACCTACGGCGAGTTTCTTCCCACCACCGTATCGGCCAAAACCGGCAATCTCGCACTGCAACTCAGGCAGGGCGCAGGTTATGTCGCGCGCTTTACCCTGGAGTACTTCTACCTGGTGGGCCTCTACCTCGTGGCAACTCTTGTGCTGATAGTCCAGGGCGGAAAAGGCGCCTGGTGGGCCTGGATAAGCTTTATCTTCGTGGGTGGCTACACCGCGTTCAATCTGTTGGCCGGCGGCGACTGGATGATTGGCTACCGCTTTATCATGCCCATCACACCCCTGTTGATCGGCATTTGTGCCCTGGCCTTGCGGGACTCAAATCGCGCATCCGTGCTGACCGTTATCGGTTTTGCCGGTTACTCGCTCTGGTTGACGAATCAGCTGCATGGGGTGGCCGCCAACGAGCGCCTGGCCACCGAAGGCGACATCATCATGGGCAAACATATCGCCGCGATGAACCTGCCGAGCGACAGCAAGATTGCGGTCGTGGACGCCGGGGCCATTCCCTACTTCGCCGGATTACCCACGATCGACATGGTCGGCCTCAACAACCGGCACATCTCGAAGGTTCCTGGCGGTTTTATGGCCAAATGGGACAACGACTATGTGCTGTCGGAGAAACCGGCGGTGATCCAACTGCATACCCTTGTCGACCCGATCAGCAAGACGCTGATGCCTTCGCCCGATTTTCGCGGCACTCAACTGCTCTTCCATACCGAGGCCTTCCAACGCTGGTACCAACTCGATTCAACATCGAGGGTTCCTCATCTGTTTATCCGGCGCAGCACAGCCTTGCAGCCGGAAAAAACCTTCTACGGCTTCACGGCCCAGGCACAGCTTGACGATACGGGCTCTCGCCTGACGCTGACCCTGGAGAAAACCGGAGAAGGCAGTTGGTCCCACAACCCCCAGGCTGCGAATGCCGTGAGCTGGCAGGTAATGGTCATCAGCAATGCAGGGAAGGTCCTGTTCCAGAACAACTACCCTCTGCCGAACGCCATGCAACAAGGCGACAGCACCAGCCTTAGCGTTCTGCTGCCCCCTGTTCATGAGCGCGGCTATCGCATACTCGCGTGTCCCGCCTTGCCGGGCGCCGTTCACTTTCCGCAGTGCCATGCAAAGTTTCCGATCGAACTCTCACCGACGCCACAACAGCAAGCCGTTTATGGCGAACTGTCCTTTGCCGATGCTCGTCTCGACTTCGCGGGCTGGTCCCTTCCCGAAGACGAGCATATCTGGTCCCTGGGCAAGCGGGCCTCGATCGCCTTTACCCTGGAGAACACGGCGAAACTCAGGGGGCGCCTGATCCTCAACGCGACGGCCTATGACGCGCAGCAAGTGACCATTTCACTCAATCGGCAACCTGTCTTCTCGGGCGCCCTGAGCAGCAAAGCACCCCTTCAGCTGACTCAACTGCCTTATATCGAAGGACGCAATCGGCTTGATATAGAAACCCCCGATTCACGCGCACCCGGCCTACGCGATCCTCGCCAACTCGGGCTTCGTTTGCGCAGCCTGCGGATTGATTGAGTACTTTGAATCGGCGGTCCACACCGCGGTAACGGCCCACATAAGCCCAGTAATTATCCGCCTAGTCAGATGTCAGGCCATGCTTCACGTCGACCACGGACGGACACGACCCATGCTGGGCATCCTGCGTTTCTCTCTCGCCATGCTGGTGCTGACTTCCCATATTCCGGGTAACGGCTTTCGCCTGAATCTCGGTATCAGTGCGGTTATTGTTTTCTATTTTATCAGCGGCGTTTTGATGCATGGCAGCTACCAACGTTTTCAACAGAACAGCCCAAGTCCGATCAGAAGCTTTTATGTCGACCGCCTGCTGAAACTGTTTCCGATCTACCTGCTGGTGGTACTGCTCAGCTTTATCGCCGTCGCCTTTCTAGGTCCGGCCCGTCATACCCTGTTTATGGACCAGACGACAACACCGCTCCAGGTTCTGCTCAATGCCTTGTTGCTCCCCACCAACTACATATTTGATCCAGTGGCTATTAAAGCTCTTGGGGCATTCCCGGCCGTGCCACCCGCCTGGTCATTGGCGACAGAGTTTCACTTCTATCTGCTCTTGCCACTTATCGCCGCGCTCAAGCCACGCGCCTTCGTGGGCGTGCTGTGCATCAGCACCTGTATTCAAACCGCCAGCCTGTTCTTTGCCCACGGCGCGTTCAATAGCAATAACTTCGGTTACCGTTTCGTTTTTGGAGTGTTGACGTTTTTCCTTTTCGGTTACGCCTATGCCAGGCGCGCGACTCCATTCTATTTGGGCGTAACCGGCTGCCTGCTGGCGCTGTATCTCGGCATCTTGTTGGTAATGGCGCCAAGCGCCGGCCTTTACCAGAACCCCTATGTGCAGGAACTGCTGCTGGGCGCCGTGATGGCCCTGCCCTTGACCCGTGCGGCGCTTGATTACCGGCCTATCGATAAGCACATCAAGCGTCTCGACGAAGCTTTCGGGCGCCTGGCCTACCCGGTTTTCGTCAGCCATTTCCTGGTTTTTTTTCTCTGCGAAAAGGCCTTGCTGATCAATCCCGCCCATAAAGCCCTGTATGTGCCGACCGTCATCCTGGGCAGCCTTCTGCTGTCCGTCTACCTGATGTACCTGCAGTCCTTGTTGGAGCGTTATCGCATACGACGGCGGGGCTTTCCCGCCTCCTTTGCTTACCTGAAATAACCGACGACCTGCCTATGACAGAAACCGTGCGGGACTGGCTCTTTATCGTCTGATCAGGGAAACTCCCGGCGCCACCTCAGTTCGACCTATTCGACAGGCGCCGGGGATGGACAGCATCTACCGACTCTAAAGCCCTGCGCAGTAGAAGGGGGGACACGTCTTGACGAAGATCTAGGGTTCGCCACTGTTTTATGAGAATGACTATGCGTAACGATAATAATAACCCCTTGACCCGTTACTTCGGTGCATTGGACGGCCTGCGCGGCCTGGCGGCGATCGGCGTCGCGCTGTTCCATTGGCTGCTGAGTTTTCAGGGTTACCTGGCGGTGGATTTCTTCCTGGTGCTCAGCGGCTTTATCCTCGCCCACCGCTATCTCTATGCCGGCGAGCGTCCCTCAGGCAGGGCCTTTGTGCTGGCCCGCCTGGCCCGTCTTTATCCCATGCACTTCTATGGATTGGTTACCTATACGCTGGTCTACTTCCTGCTGGTCAAGGACATCCCGCGCTACCCCGACGGCACCCTGTTCACCCTGCTGCAGCAACTGACCCTGACCCACAATGTCGGCCTGAACATCCATGGTCAAACCTGGAATGCACCGGGCTGGTCGATTTCCGTGGAGTTCTGGCTGAACCTGGCATTTTTTTGCTACATCGGACGCCGCACCTCCAGCCTGCACCTGCTCCTGATGAGCGTGGCCGGTCTGGTGGTGATCGCCAACCTGACCGGGCATCTGGATACCACCTACCAGAACTATTTCCAGGTGCTCAACTCGGGGTTGTTGCGTGGCTGGGCCGCCTTCGTACTCGGGATACTGGCTTACCGCGCTTATCGCGTCCTAAGCGGTGTGCGCATCGCCGCCTGGCTGTTGATGGTTGCGCAACTGGTCAGCCTGGGGCTGGTGTTGTTCTTGCTGTTCGGACGCCAGGGTACGCTGCGCATACTCGATCTGTTCGCGCCCTTTGTATTCGCCGCGCTGGTGCTGCTGTTTGCCTTCGAGAGCAGCCTGCTGGCCAGGCTCTTGGCGAAGCTGAAATGGCTGGGGACGATTTCCTATTCGGTCTACCTCAATCACCTGATCATATTGATGCTGGTCGATACCGGCCTCGGCAGTCTGGGCTACAGCCATTGGACGCTGACCCCGGTGTACCTGATCGCCTTGATCGCCTATTCGGCGGCCACCTACCGGTTTATCGAGCGGCCGGCGCAACGGCTGATCCAGAAGACCGCGCGTACCTGGCTACGGCCGCGGCCTGTGGCGACCTGATCGGCAAACGCTGTGCCTAAGGTGCCCGCACCACGCCGTGGCCAGGCACCGCGCGCACGGCCCCGTTGACCTCATCGACGCGATACTGCGCCTGTGGCGCCGGCACCAGGGCGAGGTGGCTGTAGCGCAGCGGCAAGACCTTGGCCAAGGGTAGGCGCGTGTCGAAGAAATTCAGGAAACTGCCGTAGACATGCGCCGGGAAATTCCCCTGTGCCAGCAACAGGGGTCGATCCGCGGGCAGACGGTCCAGGTCGGCAACCAGGCGCCTCATATAACGCGCCGTGGCCACATGGGAGTCTTCATAAGACGTGAGAATCTGTGTCCGGCCAACCCAACCCAAGGCGCCGATATAGGCGATGCACAACAGCAGCGCGACCCGGTGGCCCGACCTGAGATCGGACTGTGCCCGTCCGCGTAGCATGGCCAGCAGCAGACCGGAAAACAGCGCGATCAGGAACATGACCTCCCAATAGTAACGCAGCGCCAAAGCCAGGAAACGGCCGAACATCTGGCCGCGTCCCGATGAGGCGACCATGACGAAGTTGATCCCGACACAGGCGAACAGCACCAGCCAGACCCAAAGCGTGCGGCGTTCCCTCAGGGCGCTGCAGACAATACCCAGCGCCAGGACCAGCAGCAGGGCCAGGCTGACCGCAACGGCCGGCGCATCGTGTCGCTGCAAGGTCAGCACGGCGGCCATGACCTGGAAATTTCTCAGCACGATTTCGCCGGTAACGACCAGACTGGGCGTCGGCCCCTGCTGCATCACCGGCGCGAAAGCCAAGTACCAGAGTGCATAGCCCAATGAGAGCAGGAGCATGACGGCACCCGGCGCAAAACGCTGCACCAGCCGCCCCGGCTTGAGGCCGCCCAGACACAGTTCCAGGCCGAGGACATAGAGCGGAATCAGAATGGCCTTGCTGTAGAAACCGAACGCCAGCACAAAGGCCAGGTAACAGCCGGCCAGTTGAATGGCGCGCAGACTCTGCCGATAGCGCGCATAGCAATAGAGGCAGGCCAGACAGAGCAATACATAGGGAAAACGATGGATACCGGAACTCCACCACAGCAGCGGGTGGACGAGAAAGGGATTGCAAGCATAGAGCAGTACGATCAGCAGGTTCGCCGGACTGGCCGACAGCGCCTGCAACAGCCGGTACAGCAGAGCGAGGGACAGGCCGTGAAACCCCAGCATCACCCCCAGGGCCAAGTCGAAGTTCAGCGGCGCCAACCGCAGGATCAGGGCGCTGAACAGCTTGTGCAGCGGTACATAATGCACATCGATGGGCATCGACAGCAATTGCAACAGGGGCATGCGCGCGGCCTGGATAAAATGATCGTAATCGTCCGCAATGAAATAACTATTGGCACGCACGAACAGCACCAGCGCCAGGGTGAACAGCAGCAGAACCGACCCTGCCAGGGCCTTGAAGACCGGCATCGACGATAAGGCAGACGCGATGGGCGACATACGCACCTCCATTTTTCAATGGAGGATCGAACGGCCAACAGCGCTCCGGCTTGGAGTAGCGTGCCCGATCCCTAGGCAAAAAAGGCGCTTGCGCAGCGCCTTGAACAGAACCCGCTCAGGGGCTTTGGCGAAGCTGCGGTTTGCGCAGGTACAGCAGCAGCGACTCGTCCCACTGATACTCGGCGTCCAGCCGCGGATCGCCCCACAGATCCAGGGTGGCCGGCAGCAGCACCATCTGCGGGCTGCCCTTGTGGGGAATGATCAGCGCATCGGGCTTGCGCGAGAATACATAGTCCGCGTCGGTACGCTGATGACCCGGCAAGATTAAGGCTGAATCGATCCGGCGTTCGCTGCGCGCGATATGCCGGTCGGTAAGTCCCACCACATCCATAATTTCCAGGTGCATGCCGAAGTAGCCGATCTGGCCGATGCCGATCGCCGCCACCCGCCTGACCGGCGGCTGCACCTGGCCAAGGGATTCGACCAGTCGCCGGGAAATAGCTTCGTTGATAAAGACATCGTGCTTGCGCGCGTTCAGCCGCTTGGCCGATACCGGCCAGGACCCTGCCTTAAGGCCGCTGAAATCGAAATTTGCAGGCCAGGTGCTGTAAAGCGCCCAGAGAACCGAGGCGGGTAGCATCAGTCCAAGCATCAGCCCCAACGTACGCTGCCGGTAGAAAAGCCAACAGACGCCGACCAGGGCTCCGGCAATCAATACCGGCAAGACTGGCAGCAGAAAGCGCCCCAGGCGAAAGGCATCGCCGCCGACCGCCACGCTGTAGGCCGCGGTCAATACCAGATAGGCAAAGCCCATGCGATAGGCCGGGCATTTGAGCACTGCGATCAATGCCGGAATCAACAGCAGCCCGGGACCGTCGACCAGGAAATTATAGACATAGGAGAATCCCCGACTCAGGGGCACGCCGCCGACCTTGGCATGAAAAGTATTCGGCACATAATCGTCGTAGTAGTACAGGCGAAACCCCGTATGCAGCAGTAGATAGCCGGCAAAGCCCAGGGCCGCCATGGACAGGCGCAACAAGGTCGACAGGTTCCTGGGGCGCTCGCGCTGTACCCGCAGCAACCAGTCACAGCCCAGCAGCAGCCCGGCCAGCAGCACCCCTTCTGGGCGCGTCATACTGGCCAGTACCGTCCACAGCAGGACCCAGCCCATCCGCCCCTTGCCATAGGCATGCAGGGCCGAGACCGCAGTCGCGGCGAACAGGCAGGTTTCCAGTCCGGCGCCGCTCCAACCGGCAAAACTGTTGCTGGCCAGCAAAACGCCGGGCACCAGGCCCGCCAGCCAGCGCGTGGCTGCGCTCAGCAGGAAAGCCGCGTACCGGTAGCTGGCCCACAGCAGCCACAGCCCGGAGAGCAGCCCCAGCCAATGCCCGGCCAGGGGCGCCGGTAAGCCCAACGCCATGCCGCCGGCCGCCAGCAGCGTCCAGGACAGGTTGGTGTAACCCTCGACCCGTTCGCCCGGATTGAATACCAAGCCATGACCGTCCAGCAGGTTCTGCGCGTAGCGGTAGCTGATAAAGGCATCGTCCATCTGCTCGACCGGGGCCCAGGACTCGAACAGGAACAGCGACAGGCTCAGAACCAGCAGCAGGCGGCCGATCCACGCCCAGACGTGGGTGTGGGAAGCGGTCGAGTCGGGTGTGGGGCTCGAAACAATTGAAAGCGTTGCCATGCTTAATCCTTGGGGTGGGTCTCTAAAAAGGCTGACGCATCCTTGCATCATGCAGAAATACAGGGGCTCGCGTACCGCGGGCAGCCTGCGTTCGAAAGTCCAGCCGGGGCCTGGGTTTCCTAGGAGAACCGCCGTTTCAGCCAGGTAAGCCCCTTGGCCAGGGTCCACAGCCGACTGTCGTAGATGGCCGCCAATTGCGTTTCGGCCCGTTCAGCCCGTGCGGTTGCGTCGTGCAGCTGTGCTTGCAGCGCCGATGCATCCTCCACCGGGTGGCTAAAGCGATGTCCAGGGCAGAGCCGGAAATCGTCGATCAGGTTGGGTGGCAAGGCCAGCGGTACCAACAGATCGGTGCGCTCCTCGGCCACGTAGTAGCGGTTGATCCCATCGCACAGGGCGAAACGGTAACCGGCATCCAGGATCAGGTGCTTCCAGTGCGGGTCGGTGTGGTAGGAGGACTCGATCAGAATCACCCAGGGACGCCAGCGCCGGAAATCCATGCCGCGCAGCACCTGTTCCTCGAAACCCTCGACATCGATCTTGAGAAATTGCCAAGGCAGTTCGGCGCTCAGGTGCTCTTCGCAGATGCTGCTAAGCGTGCGGACCTTGACCGTACGCTCGACGAAGTCGTTGCCGTCCGCGCGCTGCAGCGTGGCCATCTCCAGGCTCAGGGTCGACAGCCCGGTTTCGGCGGACTCGAAGAACACCAGCTCGCCCTCGGCCTCGCCGACCGCCACGCACAGGTTGATGTCTTCCGGGCGCGCCGCGCTAAGAGCCTGGTGGTAATGCAGCACCGGCTCGATGTTGATGCCGCGCCAACCGCGTTCGTACAGGGTGTGCGTGACCGAGTCCTGCTTGGGGTGATTGGCGCCGATGTCGATGTAGAAACCCGGGCCGAACAGCCTCAGGGTGCGCCACAACGTCACGTCTTCGAAGTTCTGCGCGTAGGAGGTAAAGGTCATGGGGTGACGTCCTTGTAGCTCGTGAATAGGCCGGTCAAGACCGGGGCGCCGAGGCAGCCGGCGTTGCCGCCGGGTTTAAGGGGATGACCGTGCAGCCGCTGTCCTGGCCTTTTCGCGGATACCCGTCCCAGTCGTAGACGAACAGGTAAGGAGGAAATAGCGCGCTGTCGCACAGCACCCGGTAATCCAGGCTGCGCGCCGGAAACACCTGGATCACGCTATGCCCCGGTATGCTCCAGCGAACCTTGGCATTGGCCAGGTCGTCGAAGAAATACGGCTCGACCCCGGAATAACCGAAGGACACCGTGCTGTCCGCCGGCAGGGCCTGGATGAAATCGCGTACGCGCTGCAGCTCCCGGCCCGCCAGGAAGTCCCGCGACAACGAGGAAAGCCGGGGTTTGAGCGGATCGAACTCGGGGGTGCTGCGGCTGGTGTAATAGCCCAGCGGTACGGCCAGGCCCAGTGCGAGCAACGCCCAGGCCATGCGCCAATGAGCCTTGCCGACAGCGGCGCTGCTGACGAGCACACCGAGCAAAAGCAGCCAGAACCCGAAGCCGTAGGCGAAGTAGTACCACATGCTGTGGCCGTTCAAGGCCAGGGCGACAAAGGCCACCCCGTAGAGGGACAGCCAGGCTTCGGCGCCGAAGCGGCGATGGGTGAGCAACTGAATGATGGGGATCGCCAGCAGCCCCAGCAGCAGGGTCCAGCCCGGCCGCCCGCCCATCAGCGGGGCGCCCAGCTTGAAGTCGAACTGAAAGCGCATGTCCTGCCAGAAGCCGTCGATATGCTTGATCACGAACAGGCCGTAACCGGCCAGCGCCAGCATGGCGACCACCAGCGCCAGCAACTCGCCGGGCCCGATGCGCAGGCTCTCCCGGCGCACCAGGGTCCAGAGCACCAGCCCCCCATAGGGCAGCAGGAAATACACCGCGTTGTAATGCACCGTGGCGCCCAACAACACCAGGGCCAGTCCCAAGGCCGGCTTGCCACGCAGCGCGGCCAGCAGCGAGGCGAAGAAGATCAGGCCGTACAGCGCTTCCATGCGCGCGATATTGGAGATCGCCAAGGCATAGGGCGAAAGAAAGGCCAGCAGCATCAAGCCCAGGGCCAATCGCTGGCGCCAGCCCTGCAGGCATCCGCGCACCAGCGTCAGCGCAATGCCGAATACCCCCAGGTAAAGCACACAGGAGACCCAGCGGGATATCTCGAAGCTGTAACCGAACAGCTTGTACACGCCGGCCAACAGCAACATGTAGCCGGGCGGCATCCACATCACCAGGCGCTCCTGGTTCAGCCCCCAGACAAAGAAGCTGCCGCTGCGGCTGAACTCGAAAGCCTGGGCGATAAAGGCCGTTTCATCGTTCCAGGGGATTGGGAACTCGAAACCCAGGGTCAGGCGAATCAACAGCACCACGGTCAGCACCAACGCCGCGCAGGCCAGCAGCGCGCCGTTGGCGCGCAGAAAGGCGAACACGCGGGTGCGGGATACGGGGGCCGACGCCATGGACACGCTCCTGT
>JAZKHB010000015.1:151139-156597 GCA_040385585.1 Pseudomonadota bacterium
GTCCACGGCTATAGCGGCTTACGGGCGATAATCGCCTGGCTCTTGGGCATGGCTTCATCCAGGGCTTTCTTGATCCGCGGGCCGTCGGGCGTGGACAGCAGCATGTTCCAGGTACGGGTCCAGGATTCCAGCAGCGGGTGCCAGGGCGGCGACAGGTCCTGCTTGCAGGCCCAGAAGAAGAACCACCAGATGGACCAGTAGAAACCATAATCGGCGCGTTTTTCGATCACCAGCCCGGCATCCAGGATCAGCTGCTCGAATTCATCCCGCTGGAAGACCCGGATATGGTTCGGGTGCTCGAAATAGGCATCCGGCGCCAGCTTCTTCTGCACGCTCTCGCCCAACGGATCGGGCACGGTGATCAGAAACTGCGCGCCCGGCTTGGCCACCCGCACCAGTTCACGCATGAATTGCGCGGGGTCTTGCACATGTTCCAGCACCTCCATGGCGATCACCTTGTTGACCCGGGCATCCGGCAGGGGGATCGGGTTGGCGTCGGTGACCAGGGGCAGCACGGCGCGGGCCGGCGACTGCTTGAGCATGGCCTCGACCGCCGCCACTTTCTCGGCGTCGATATCGGCGAAGATCACCTCGGCACCGCGTTCGGCGCAGAAGGTGGCGAAGGGGCCGTCGCCACAGCCGATGTCCAGCACCGAGTCTGCGGCATCGATCGGAAAACCCTCGAACAGCTCGCCGCTGTCGCGGCGAAACCAGCCGCTGAGGTAGGCATCGGTCAGGGTGGGATCGTCGGGCAAAGCCGGCGCTTCACTCACGGCTGCGGTCATAACCGTTACCGGCAATTCGGGCAACACGGCCGCTGGCGCGGCGGGGGCGGAACGGGTAAGCCGTTTCAGCAGTTTCAACATGGGTTAAACCTTCGAAGTGGGTTCGGCGGAAGGGACGGACAGGGCGTCCAGGGCGGCCGGGTCAAGACTGCTGTCACGGCGGTGTGTCGGGTCGAGCAAGCGGGCCGACAACAGGGCCCCTCGCCTGCGCAAGGGCATCTCGAGCAGACGGAAATTCAGCTCGGCCAGCAGCACCAAGAGTACTGCGGCACAGAGCAGGTAGGCCGGCGCCAGTTGGGGGTCGCTGGCCTGTTCGGGAAACGCGCGGTAAAACACTTCGCGCGTGGCGAAAAACACCGGTACATGGATCAGGTAGAGCGCGTAGGAGCGCGCGCCGATCCACAGCAGCAGGGCCTGGAGCCGGCCAACAGGCACCAGCAGGTCGCGGTTGTAGGAGGCCATCAGCACCAGCACGCCCGACAGCACGGCGATCAGGCCGATGGCATAGGCGGTCAGCTCCAGACGGCTGCTCAGCAACGCCATGGTACCGATACAGGTCGCCGCCAGCAGCCGGCACCCCCAGCGCCCCAGGCCGCCGAACAGCCTCAGCATCGCCTGCCATGAATCCTGGCGGCTCCACAGGGCCAGCAGGATACCCAGGGCCAGGGCATCGGTGCGAAACATCATCAGGTAAGGGTGCGCCCGCGGCAGACCAATCTGCACCAGGGCCACGACCAGCAGCAACCAGACCAGATGACGTCTGAATACCAGAATCAACAGAGGGAACAGCAGGTAGAACTGTTCCTCCAGGGACAGGCTCCAGTAGACGAAGCTGGCGCCGATCTCGCTGACCATAAACAACTGGGCGAAGCGCACATTGGCGTAATGGAAAATCCCGGCCAGGGTCGCCTGCAGGTTGGCTTCCCAGCTGCCGAATACGCCGCTGCGGTTGAACAGCAGCACCGCCAGCAGGATCAGCCCCAGCCACAGCCAGGCCGAGGGCCACAGCCGCCAGATCCGCCGCACCCAGAAGGCCGCCATGATCCGCCAGGCCGCGGCCCGATCGGGCGCCGCGCGCAGGCGCGGAATCAGGTCGCGGGCGATGACGAAACCGGACACGGCAAAGAACAGGTCGACCCCGAAGGTGCCACCGAGGTAGCCATAGAGGGCTTCCAGGGCCGGTGAAATCCAGGGGAACAGGCTACCCAGATGCTGGAACAGCACGAATAACACGGCGACCGCCCGCAGCACCTCGATATCGGCGATACGCGCGTTCATCTTCAGGCGCGCTCGGGCTTGCGCGCGATGATCACCTGGCTCTTGGGCAACAACTGGTCCAGGGCCTGTTTCATCGGTGCCGCCTCGGGCATCTGGATGACCGTCATCCACAGCTTGGCCCAGTCATTGAGCAGCGGCGGATAGGGTGGCTGCACCACGTCGTGGGAGGTGCCATCCAGCTCGATACCCGCGGCCTTGGCCGAGGTCCAGTAGAGGAACATCCACATGGTCCAGAAAAAGCCGAAGGCATCGCGCCGGACGATCTCCAGCCCGGCCTCGGTGACCAGCTGGCCGAACTGTTCACGCTCGAAGATATGGATATGGTTGGGCTGCTGGAAGTAATAGGCCGGGGCGAAGCTTTTCTGCATATGCTCGCCCACCGGATCCGGCACCGCCAGCAGGTAGAGCGCCCCGGGCTGGCCGACCCGCACCAGTTCGGCGAGAAAGGCCGCCGGATCCTCGACGTGCTCCAGCACCTCCATGGCGATGATCCGCGACATGCTGGCACCGGCCACTGGCAGGGGCAGGCCGTCGGAGACGAACCCCTCGGCCTGGCGCGCCGGGGTCTGGGCCACGCGCGCGCGCAGCGCGTCGATCTTCGCGGCCACCACGTCGACGAATACCACATGGGCCCCGCGGTTGGCGCAGAACAGGGTGGCACCGCCAGCGCCGCAGCCGATATCCAGCACGCTGTCCTCGGCACCGACCGCGAAGCCCTTGAACAGCTCGTTGCTCTCGCCCAGGTACCAGCCGCTCTGCACGGCATCCACCAGCCCGCAGTCGCGGGAGTCGACGAAGTTCGGCGCATGGATGGTTTCATCCCAGATCGTTTCGACCGGGCGCGGGTCGTTTTCCACCCCGGCCAGACGACGGAACAACTCGAATGAGTTCATGGAGTAGGGGCCTCGTCAGAGTTCAGGAACGCGCGCAGGCGCTCGCTGGCTACCGCCAGTGAGCAGTGCCCCTGCATGCGCTCGATGGCGGCGGCCGACATCCGTGCGTAGCGCTCGGGGTCTTCGATCACGCAGGCATAGGCGCTGCGATAGGCCTCGACCAGCGAGGCCCAGTCGATCTGGTGACGGCAGGTGCGGTAGGCCAGGCGCGGGTCATGGGACCAGGCCGAGGCATCCAGCCAGCTGTCGACTATAAAGGCCACATCCTCGTCGATGTAGTCGAGCATCGCCGAATGCCGCGGTGCGATCGCCGGCTTGCCGCAGGACAGGAACTCCATCAGCGGCAGGCACTGGCCTTCGCCATGGGAGGCATTGACCACGAAGGCGCTGGCGCGGATCAAGCTCTCGAATTCGTGCCCATCCAGAAAACCCTGCAGAAGCACCACCCGGCAGCGAAAGGTCGGCATGCGCGCCATGCACATCAGCATGTCGTTCAGGGCGGACTGGTATTCGTGGTGGCCGAGCTTGAACAGCAGCGTGGCGTCGGGGGTGTCCTTGAATGCGGCGCAGAAGGCCGTGAGCATGTCGACCCAGTTCTTGCGCCCGTCGTAGGGATTGAACAGGGTAGTGAAGACCACGCCCGACAGCTCGAAGCTGCAAGGCGCCAGGCCCCACTCCGGGGTTTGTGGGGTGACACCGGACTTGGGCAACAGCAGGGGCTCCACGGTATTGCGTGGTTCCAGATGCCGGGTTTCATCTTCGGCCACCAGGGTCAGGGCGGAACCCGCAGGTGCCAGCCGCGGCCGACGCAGCAGCAGTTCGCGCACCCCTCGCAGGTACCACTCGCCCAGGTAACGGCGAGTGATCTGCAGCCGTGACTGCTGACGGTATGGTTGCGGGATCAGTGGCACGTCGGTGAGGATCGGCGCCTGGCTGTCGGGCCGCTCCTGGGCCCTGGCGGCTTTTACCGCATTGGCGACCGCACCGACCCCGGGCATATAAGGCGCCAGGGCCACATCGTGGGTATCGAGCACCACGCCTGAGCGCACTTCGATCCGCCGGGCATGCTTCAGCGGCAGGTCCGAGGGTTGCGCGCGGAACCCCTGGTATTTGTCCCAGACCGGCGAAGGCACGCTGATGATCGGAAAATCCGCGCCCAGCTCGGCCTTGACCGCTTGCACCGTCAATCCGCAATGGGTGATGCCGCGTCCGCACTGGCCCAGGGAATAACGCCAGTCCTGGTTCAACTCATCCAGCCAATGCTCGCTGGGTATGCTGTCGAATTCCCAGGCGAAAACCGGAACGGTCGGGCAACGCAGCGCGAGCGGGGTCTTCTGTGGCGGCGAGAATGACAGAAAGACGCAGCGTTCCCCAGCGGCACAGGCCTCATCGTAGAGACGGTCGACCTCCTCCTCCGGCGTCTCGACTATCGAAACATCGCCCAGGCACCGTAGCGCCGGCAGAAAATCGCGCAACACGAAATAATAGCTGTACTCCGGCAGGCCCAAGCTGGAGGCGATGCGCGCGGCATTGACCTGGGAGTAAACGAGAATTTTCATTCGACCAGGCTCCTGGCGACCCGCAGGTTCTGGGGTGATTCGGCGGTAGTTGCCAGCACCTCGCCAAGAAAGGCCGCCAGCGGTGCGCTGACCGCATCTACCGAGGCGAAACGCTGCATCTGCTGATAAGCACTGCGCGACATGGCCTGGTAGCGCGCCGGATCGCCTGACGCAACCCGATGACTCTCGCGAAAGGCCTCCATGAGGGATTGCCAGTTCAAACGATGCTTGTGAGTGAACAGCATCCCGGTGGGGTCATGAGGCCAGCAGGTCGGCTCAAGAGAGGTCTTGAGCACGAAGGCCAACTGCTCGTTCAGGTAATCGGCCATGGCCGTGTGGTCGGGGGCGATCACCGGCTTGGCGCTGGACAGAAACTCCATCAGTGGCAGGCATAGCCCCTCGCAGGACGAGGCATTGACGTAATAGGTGCTGGCGCGGATCAGCTCGCGGTACTGATCGTCCTCGAGAAAGCCGTGCAGGACCAGCACCCGGCAGCGAAACGGCGCCAGACGCGACAACAGGGTCATCAGCACGATCCGGTAATGCTCCAGGTCGTGGTGAGTCATCTTCAGCACCAGGGTGGCATCCTCGGTGTACTTGAACGCCCAGCAGAACGCCGTGACCAGATCGACCCAGTTCTTGCGCCCATCTGCCGGATTCAGCACGGTGGTGTAGACCACACCACTGACGCCGAGCTGGCGTAACTCGGGTTCTGGCACCGCTATCGGCGCCGGGGGTTCGAGCGGCGCGGGCTGTTCGACCAGGGCTGCCCGGGCTGCCCGGGCGACAAGCAACGGGCCCAACGGCTGACACACCTCATGCCACCAGCCTTTGATCAGCGCCTTGCCCAGAGGCCACGCCGCGCGACGGGGAATAACCTGCACCGGCAGCGTTTCAGTTTCAGTTTCAGTTTCAGTTTCAGTTTCAGTTTCAGGCTCAGGCT
>JAZKHB010000016.1:0-92063 GCA_040385585.1 Pseudomonadota bacterium
TTCAGTTTCAGTTTCAGTTTCAGTTTCAGGCTCAGGCTCAGGCTCAGACTCAGACTCAGACTCAGGCTCAGGCTCGGATGGCTCGACCACGGGCTCGGGCTTGCGCACCAGGCCATCGGCGGACAGGCCCAGAATGGGGCTGTCGATCACGATGCCGGCGAAGGAAAACTGCCGCTCCCCCAGCTCGACCGTCAGACCCTCGGCCGCCTCGGGCTCGGCATAGCGGTCCCAGATGGGCGCGGGCAGTGCGGCAACCGGCAAACCGGCCCCATGCTGGCGCACCAGCCGCGCGGCTTCCTGGCTGGTGCTGATGGCGCCCTGTACACGGGCAAAGGTATAGCGCCAGTCGTTCTGCGGATTGTCTTCCCAGGCCGTCGACGGGATGCTGTCGAATTCCCAGGCGAACACCGCAATAGTCGGGCAGCGCAGGCCCAACGGCACCTGATGGGGCGGGCTGAAGCTGAAAAACACCACCTGCTCGCCAGGGTGCTCGGCACAGAGCGCCTCGATTTCCTCGATGCTCTTGACCATCAGCACGCGCCCGAGACGCTCGAGCGCCGGGAGGAAGTCTTTCATCAAGAAAAAATAACTGTATTCCGGCTTACCCAGGGCACCCTGAATAGCCGCCTGATCGATTTTCGATCCAACAAGAATGATCATATGGCGAGAACAACCCTCCGGCAGGCGCGCTCCGGGTATGCGCAGTTGATTGTTATTAGGTTGGGTGAACCGAGCAGTCCACTGCGTCACGGGGGCCCCACGGCAGTAGGGGCCCGCTGCGACAGCGACGGCACTGGCCGATGGGCTTAAAGCCCCGTCCAAGCGCGTCGATACCCGCCAGGGAAGGCAGTTTACACAAAGTCGGGCCGAAATCTGCTTCAAAAAGGTCTTGAGCATCCGCTCTCCTCATTCTTTGATGCAACCCCCCTCTCGCTCAGCAAGCGTGCGCAAACGCCAGTACTGGCCTAAGCCAAGCGGACTCGGCTAGGCTGCATCACCACTTGCATTTCGTGGCCCTCCCCACACGCAAAGGAGATACACCATGACTTCTATCCGTCTGTTCGGCGCCGCCGCCCTGCTAATGCTGGCCACTGGTGCCTCGGCCACCAGCTTTGTCGCCACCACGGACGCGGTGGGTGGCGCTTCGATGGAGATATCCGATACCACGTCCGATATGTCCTCCTCCCTCAACGACGACAAAATCGTAATCGCCGCCCGGGATGACGCCGCCAGTTTCGTCGCCAGCGATGGCCATATCCTTGGCGCGCGATTGCAGGCCGCTTTGCAGCATATCCGCCAGCAAGCCCCGCAACTGCAGGCCAGCGACCTGCAGTTGGCCGAAGCGATTCTGGCCCGCTGATCGCCACGTAGGCGCACACTGCAACGACGTGGGCGCCGTGCACCCGCGTCGTTAGCGGATATCCGTAAGGGCGTCGGAACTGCTGTACGTCCTGGTCGTCCAATCGTCCGCAGTCCCTTGGTCATTTGGAGACACCCTATGCGCAGTTCCCTGCTTGCCGTTACGTTCGGTCTGTTGTTCACCTTCGGCGCTCAGGCGCAAACCCTGGTGGCCTCCAGCAATATTATTATCCGGGCCATCGACCGCTCCTTCGACTTCACGTCCGACACCACCACCTCGGTCCGCGATTCCAAGCTGGTACTGGCCGCCCGCGACGATGCCGCCAGCTTCGTCGCCAGCGCCGGCGCCATTCGCGGCGTGCAACTGGAAGCCGCCCTGGCCGCCATCCGCAGCCGCGTACCCGAGGCCCAGGGTGCTACCGACCAGGTGCTGGCTGAAGCCATTCTTGCCCTGTAAGCCCGCAGGACGCGCGGTCGGCCTGAACCGGGCCCTCTGGCTGGGCATTGCGCTGCTGCTGTTCCATCCTGGCGTCCAGGCCAGACTGCAGTTGAATTTGCAGTCCGACGGCCTGAGCCACGCCGAGCGCCAAGCCAGCCAGGCGCTGCTGGACGAAGCCCTGGCGGCGCTGCCGCCGCTGTTCGCCCAACGCCTGGACAAGCAGGTGCGGGTAGGCTGGCGCGACGACCTGCCAGCCAATGCCTATGGGCGCATCCGCACGCTCGATGCCCTGGACCTCAATGCACGGTTGTTGCCGGCTTTGGTCGACGGTTCGGCCGCCACGCAACAGACCCAACGCCCCCATGGCACCCTGCGCCGTGAGCTGCTGGCGACTCTACTGCACGAGCTCGGCCACCTGTACGACCGTGACGCCGCCTGGCCGACGGAGGAAAAAACCCTGGCGCGCCGCTGCAGCTGGCACGTCGCCAGCCTAGGCAGCGTGGGCTTGCCGGGCGAGTGCCGCAGCCAGAGCGCCCGGCGCTTCACCCTGAGCGACGACCCGCGCCTGCTGGACCTGGCCGGCTGGGCGCAATACGTCGGCCGACGCGGCCAGCGCGAGACGCAAAACGGCCAAGTGGCACGCAGCCCGGATCTTTACGAGCTGAGCAACCCGCGCGAATTCGTCGCGGTGAACCTGGAGTATTTTCTGCTGGACCCGGGTTACGCCTGCCGTCGCCCCAGCCTGCAGCGCTATTTCAGCGAGCACTTCGACTGGGCTCCGCCAGCACAGACAACCTGCGAGACGGCCCAGGCCTACCTCAACGCCGGCCGGGATTTTGCCCGCGAACCCCTGGGTCGCCTGGATCCCGAGCGGGTCTATACCGTGGACTACCTGCTGGCCGAGCCGAACCAGGCCTGGGCCAGTCGCTGGGGACACAGCATGTTGCGCCTGGTGATCTGCGCCCCCGGTCGGCCGCGCGGGCCGGCCTGCCGTCTGGATTTGGACCAGCACCTGGTGCTGTCCTACCGCGCCTTTGTCGGCGATGTGCAGTTGTCCAGCTGGGACGGCCTGACCGGCGCCTACCCTTCGCGCCTGTTCGTCCTGCCCCTGGCCCAGATAATTGATGAATACACCAAGGTCGAGCTGCGCGGCCTGGCCTCGGTGCCCCTGCACCTGGAGCGCCAGGCTTTGGAGCAGCTGGTCGAGCATGCCGCCGAACGGCACTGGAGCTACGACGGCCAGTACTACTTCATCTCCAATAACTGCGCGGTGGAAACCCTGAAATTGCTGCGCAGCGGCACCGGACATCCGGCCCTGCAGGACCTGGACAGCATTATGCCCAATGGCCTGTTGGAGGTGCTGGTGGGACGCGGCCTGGCCGACCGCGGCGTGCTGGACGATCCCCAGGAGGCCCTGCGGCTGGGTTATCGCTTCGACTCCTTCCGCGAGCGCTACCAGGCCATGTTCGCCGTGCTCAAGGCTCGCCTGCCGGTACCCCAGGCCGAGGTGGAGGATTGGCTGGGGCTGCCGGCCAGCCAGCGCCGCCCCTGGTTCGAGCAGGCCGACCTGCGCGCCAGCGCCGCCCTGCTGTTGCTGGAGCAGGCGGCCCTGCGCCGCCAACTGCTGCTCGCCCAGGATGAACTCAAGCGCAACTACCTGACAGCCCGGGAAAAACCGGGCGGCGACTTCGCCAAGGCCGGTGGCGCCCTGGAACAGCTGCTGGCCACCAGCGGCTTTCTCAGCCGGCCGGCCGAGTTGCTGGACGGCGGCTACGGCCTGCCTCAAGCCGGCGAATGGCAGCGCCTGGAAAAGGAGAGCTCCAGCCGCCAGCAGCAGCTACGCAGCCTGAGCGACGACCTCGACCGGGAGGTGCGCCGCCTGCTGGAGCCGACCCGACGCGTCGAACTGGAAGCCAGCGAGGCCAATCTGGCCCAGCTGGGCAGCCACCTGCGCACCCTGCACAAAGCCGGCGGCGGGCTGCGGCTTCCCTGATCGGCGAAGCTCGCAGTAACGGGCTAAGAAAATCGTTCAGTACCCTGAAGGGTAGAACTCATGCCTACCGGCGCCACGGACGCTTGGGCTACCTGGGCAGTGGCGGGTGCAGACTCGCTAAGCGCGCTTGCCAGTCAGTCCGCCGGGGTGTCCTGTGGCGAGTAATCTTCGATGATCCGTTGGTATTTGCCACTCGCGCGCAGGGAGGCCAGCCCCGTATTGAAGCGGGCGATAATCTCGTCGGCACGGGGATGTTGACGCGGCACTATCAGGTGCAGGGGGCTGCTGCTGAAGACCTCGATCGAGCGACGAAAGCGGCTCAGCGGCGCTCCCGTGGCACGCAAGGCGGCTTGCCCCAGGCGCAGGTCGGAGACAAAGAAATCGTCGCGTTTGAGCAGCAACAGGTTCGCGCACTCCTCCAACCCGGGCGGCGAATGGCGGATCAACCGCCCCTCGTCGACCAACTGCTGAATCGCCGCTGGCGGTTGCCAGCCCAGCGGGTAACAGATACGAGCGCCAACCCGTGTAGCCAAGTTATCCGCCTCGAAGACTTCCCCGGCACGGCTGTACAAGTGCTGCTCGGCGACGAACAGCGGTTCCGAATAGACATACTCCCGTTCGCGCTCGGCCGTACGCATATAAGGAAAGGTGGCGTCGTACTCGCCTTGCAAGGTCATCTGGTAGCCGCGGTTCCACGGCCGCCACTCCAGGGTACTGGCGATATCGCCCTCGTCCAAGGCGGCGCGCACCAGCTGCGAGATCATGCCGCCACCGGGTAGTTGTTCGCCGGTAAAGGGTGCGTAATCGTTGCCGCTGACCAGGCGCAAGCTATCTGCCTGAACCAAGACCGGTAGAAGCAACAACACATAGACCCATAACCGCTGCAACATCACATCCGAACTCGCTTCTTTCAACCCGGCCAATCTGTAAATACAGGCTTGCATCAGGGTAAACCACTGCACCTCGATGTGGCAGTTCAGCTCGTCACCCTGACCGTGAGGCGCTTCGAGGCCGCGACCGGCCCGCTCGCTGCGGTGCTCGGCGATTCCAGTCCGTCTCTTGGCATTGATTGCGCCATGACTACTCCCTGCTACGAGAAAATCGCCGAGCCCCACGACGGGCAGAACTAATGCCTGTCAGACGCAACGGACTCCTCATACTCTTCAGGCAGCTGCGGGTCCAGGCTCAGCCAGGGCAGCCGGCTGGCAACCCAGATATGCCGGTCCGCCGGAGCCTGTTCTGGGTGGTCCAGGGTGGCGATGGTGATATCCAGGGTCGCGGGGCTGTGGTCGGTAAAGAGCGTCAGCTGGGCGCCGCACTGGCCACAGAAATAGCGTCGGCAGCTGGCCGAGGAGGCGTATTCCCGGGGCGTGCCGGCGGTCCAGGCGAAGGCGGCGAGCGGCACCGTGAGCCAGGTGGTGATCAGGCCGCCGCTGGTGCGCCGGCAGATGCCGCAATGGCAGTGGGCAATGTCATGCAGCGGTGCGTCGAAGCGGTAGCGCAGCGCGCCGCAGTGGCAGCCGCCCTGATGGAATGCGTCCATGGTCGAGTCCTCTGCACAGCGGTGGTTCGCCGCCGGCACTGAATAACGGGCAATCTGCTATTTTGCTAGCCCTTTGAAACTGACTGTACGCGGGTCGGTTTTTCTCCCACTGTTGCCCATGCACGAGCCAGGACCACCCCGTGACCGATCTGCTGTTGGCCCTCTGGCCACTGTTCGCCCTGATTCTCGGCGGTTACGCCCTTCGCCGCGGGGACTTTCCCGGCGAGGCCTTCTGGCCCGGCGCCGAACGCCTGAACTACTTCGTGCTGTTTCCAGCCCTGCTGTTCAGCAGCCTGGCCAGCGCGCCCCTGGACAACCCGGCACTGCCGCGCCTGGCCCTGGCGGTGCTGCTGGGCCTGGGCATCGCCTGGGTGCTGTTGCTGCTGGGCAAGCGCCTGCGCGGCTGGAAGGCCGGACGCTTCGGAGCCCTGAGCCAGGGCGTGCTGCGCTTCAACACCTACCTGGGCCTGGCGGCCGTCGGCAGCCTGTTCGGCCCGCCTGGCCTGACCCTGGCCGCCTTGATGCTGGCGCTCATGGTACCGGCGGTCAACCTGATGTCGGTCTGGGCGCTGACCGCCGAACGCGGGGTCAGCGCCCGCGCCCTGCTGCTGCCCACCGTGCGGAATCCGCTGATCCTTGCCTGCCTGGCAGGCATCCTGGTCAACCTGCTCGGCCTCGGCCTACCCGGCGGCAGCGATCGTCTACTGGGTCTGCTAGCCAGCGCCAGCCTGCCCCTGGGCCTGCTCTGCGTCGGCGCCGCGCTGCGTCCCCAGGAGCTGCGCGGGGAAGTGCCGACCCTGGGCTGGAACTGCCTGGTGCGCCTGCTGGGCATGCCGCTGCTGGCCTATACCGTGGCCTGGGCCCTGCAGCTGCCGGTGCTGGAAAGCAGCGTGCTGATCCTGTTCTTTGCCCTGCCCACCGCCCCCACCGCCTACGTGCTGACCCGTCAGCTGGGCGGCGACAGCCACCTGATGGCCGGAATCATCACCCTGCAGACCTTGCTGGCCGCCGCCAGCCTGACGCTGATCCTGGCACTGCTGCTGAGCCTGCAGCCGCCGGCTGTCTAAACCAACGTCTCGCCAAGAGGCGCGAACGCCCCGGCTTTCTGCGTGGCGCAACATGCGGCCAAGGCCACGGAAGGCTTAGGGCTGACCCGGCACCGGTTCGAAACCCGGCCCACGAAAGCTGCGGGTCGAGTTGCCCCGTTGCACCTGGTGATGGAACAGCCGTCGCTCGGCGCGTAGCGCTTCGCTCGCCTGCTCGGCCTGTTCCGCCAGGCGTCGGGCGATCAGCAACAGCGCCAGGCGCTTGTTGGCGTGCTGGCTGCGCTCGGACTGCACCTTGACGCTGATGCCGCTGGCCAGGTGCGTGGCACGCACCGCCGAGTCCGTGGTGTTGACATGCTGACCGCCGGGCCCGGAAGAACGCAGGGTTTCGAAGCGGATCTGGCTTTCCAGGTTGACCGGCGGCGCGGCAAAGCGCGCGCCGCCGAAGAACCAGTTCTTGCGCCTGTGCGCCGGCCGATAGGGGCTGGCGCAGATCCATTGCAGCGAACCGCTCCAGGCATCCGCCAGCCCCTCGGCCTGCTCACCGCTCAAGGCCAGCAGCACGGAACGCAGCAGGCCCTGGCGTGCGCCGGCCTCCTGCTCCAGCACCCGCACCTCGACGTCTCGATCCTCGGCTTCGACCAGCAGGCGCGTGAGTGCCTTGGCCACCGCCAGGGTGCATTCTTCCGGCCCCTGGGCCGCCGACAATTGCAGAAGGATCATCAGCAGCACCCTCCCTGCGTCTTGTAGGTCAGCACCGGCTTCAGGCGCGCCAGCACCCGCAGCAAGCCGGCCTCGCGCAATGCCCCGACCACCGAGTCGATGGCCTTGTAGGCCTGCGGCGCTTCCTCGTAGATCAGCGCCCGGTCGGCGCAGATCACCCGGCTGCCCAAGGCCGTACGCTCCAGCTGCTTGACGCTGTAACGCGCGGCCAGGCGATCCTTGCACTCGCTGCGCATCCATTTGCGCCCGGCGCCATGGGCCAGGGACAGCAAGCTGCGCGGGTCGGCCAGCGGCTGCACCAGGTAGCTGTAGTCGCCGCGGGAGCCGGGAATCACCAGCACGCCCTGGTCGGACGGCGTGGCACCCTTGCGGTGCAACCAGCCGTCCAGGCCATCGATGCGCGCGGACGACACCAGGTTGTGGTTGATGTCCAGCAGCGGCTCACCCTCGGCGCGCAGGCGCTCGAGCATGCGGCGCGCGATCAGTTGCCGGTTGGCCTCGGCAAAGCGCAGCGCCCCAGCGTGGCGGGCCAGGTAATGGGCGCTGGCGTCCGTGCCGGCTTCCAGGCCTTGATGGCCGAACAGCTCGACCTGCTCGCGCAGAATCGCCTCGCCCAAGCCGCGCGAACCACTGTGCACCAGCAGCAACAGCTGCTTGCGGTCGATCCCCAGCTGCGCCAGGGCGGCATCGTCGTAGCTGTGGTCGAGCTGCTGCAGTTCGGCGAAATGGTTGCCGCCGCCAATGGTGCCCAGCGACCGTTCGTGGCCGCAGGGTGGCAGGGCGAAGCCCTGGACCGCGTCCTGCCAGCTGTCGTCCAGCGGCGCATCGAGGCTGCCCAGGCGCTTTTCCAGCTTGTCCAGGTTCAGCTTGGCCATGTCGATGTCGGTGCGCCACAGCGCCATGCCACAACCGATGTCATTGCCGACCAGGGCCGGATACAACCGGCCCACAGAAAAGAAAGCCGCGCCGACCGGATAGCCGCGCCCCGGGTGCAGATCCGGCATCCCGGCGACCCGTTGCATGCCCGGCAGGCGTGCGGTGGTTTCAAGTTGCTGGATCGCTTTTCCTTCGATCCAGGTGTCGTCCGCGGCTATCAAAACGATGCCGTCGGATAAATTACGTATGCCCATATACCCATCCAAATGGGGTGAATCTTGAGAAAGTGGGGGCAGGCGATACGCATGGGGTTTCGACCTCGCGCAAGGCGAAGCGACACGCTAGGGCGTGACAGAAAACCGGAAGTGCGGGGCCGCTGAAACGTCTGAAAGGCGTTTGACAGTGGCGCGGGCGATTAACCCAGACGCGGCCTGCAAGGGGTGATCGATAGACACATGATAAAACCTCCTTTGCAGTGCGGTTGATGGAAAGGCGCGCAGCTTAGGCCCATTGCCAGGATCGCGCAACGGCCTTGTGCGCAGACTGGCGCACAGTCTGCCGGGCTCACAAGGCGCTCCTTGCCCGGCAATAGCGCGTAGCCTGGGTTGAGCGAAGCGATACCCAGGAAGGTCCTAGAACAACGACAGCTGATCCTCGGCGGCAAGCACCGCCGGCGCGGACGGCATGTCGAGGGCCAGGCGCTCGGCCAGGCCGGCGGCGGGTTCGGCGCGGGTCGTGACCGCCTCGCCCAGGCGCGCCGCCAGACCCCAGATCTCCACCCGCAGCCGCGCGCGGGTGATGCCGGTATAGAGCAGCGAGCGGGTCAGCAACGGGCTGGGTTGCTCGGGCAGCACCAGCAGCACCTCGGCGAATTCCGAGCCCTGGCTCTTGTGCACCGTCATGGCGAAAGCGCTCTCGTGGCTGGGCAGGCGCGCCGGGGAGAAGGGCCGGTAGCCGTCCGCATCCGGACTTTCGAAGAACACCCGCAGGCCCTGCTCGGTCGACAGGCACAGGCCGATATCGCCGTTGAACAGGCCCAGGGCGTAGTCGTTCTGCTGGACCATCACCGCGCGGCCGGCGTACCAGCGCTCGCGACCGGGCGGGCGGATACGGGCCTCCAGGGCCTCGTTGAGGCCGGCCACGCCCCAGGGCCCCTCGCGCTGGGCGCTGAGCGCGCGAAAAGCGTTGAAAGCGGCGAAGGCCGCGGCCGGATCGCCGCCGCGGGCCGCGCGCAGAAAGGGCGCATAACCGGTTTCCAGACGCGCCAGCAGGGCCGCCGGGGCCGGTTGCTGCAGCCAGCACAGGTCGGCGCGCGGTTCGCGCAACAGGGCCTGGGTGCCCTTCGCATCGCCGGCGTTGATCCGTCGCGCCAGTTCGCCGATGCCACTGTCGTCGGCGAACCGGTGGCTGTGGGTCAGCAGCACCACGGCATCGCCCAGGCGCGAGCGCGGCACCTCCAGCGGCACCCGCTGGCCGGTGATGCGCTGCAGGTCGCGGCCGGCCTGGGCGTCGAAGCCACGACCCTGGCACAGCTCGGCGAACACCGCGCCGGCTTCCACCGCGGCCAGCTGGTCCTTGTCGCCCAGCAGAATCAGCCGGGCACCGGGCGCCAGGGCGCCGAGCAGCTTGGCCATCAGCGCCAGGTCGACCATGGAAGCCTCGTCCACCACCAGCACGTCCAGGGGCAGCGGATTGGCCGGGTTGTGGCGCACCAGCGGGCTGTCGCCGCGGCTGCCGAGCAGGCGGTGCAGGGTGCGCGCCTCGTCCGGCAGGGCGGCCTTGACCGCCGCGCTGACCGGCAGGGCGGCCTTGGCATTGCGGATCGCCTCGGCCATCCGCGCCGCGGCCTTGCCGGTGGGCGCGGCCAGGCCGATGGCCAATGCCGCGCCGCCGGGCTGCTCGAGCAGCGCGGCGAGCAGGCGCACCACAGTGGTGGTCTTGCCGGTGCCCGGACCGCCTGAGATCACCGTCAGGCTGCGGCGCACGGCCTGGGCGGCGGCCAGGCGCTGCCAGTCCGGTTGTCCGGCGTTGCCGGCGAACAGCCGGGCCAGGCTTTCGCTCAGCCGCGCCTCGTCCACCGCCGGCCGGGCCGCGGCGCGGTTGAGCAACTGCTCGGCCAGGGCGCATTCGTAGGCGTGGTAGCGCGCCAGGTACAGCCGCTCGCCGTCCAGGATCAGTGGCGCGAAGGCCCCGGGCCCGCCCACCAGGGACGAGGCCTCCAGTTGGGCGCGCCAGCTGTCCAGGGCCGGCAGCACGAAGCCCGTCGCCAGCTCCGGCCAGGCCGCCTGGCCCGCCCAGCGGCCCAGGCGCACGCAGACATCACCGGCGAGCAGGGCCGAGCAGCACAGGGCCGCGGCGGCCAGAACGGCGTCGGGGGCCTGGGGCTCGAGGCGCCGCAGGCTGTCGACGAAGGCCCGTTCCAGCGGCCCGAGGGGCAGGTCGCCAAGGCTCATGCAAGGCTCCCGTAGGGTGGATGACGCTTTACCCATCCACCAATCGCGACGGTGGATGAAAAGAGCATCATCCACCCTACCCAACTGTCGAGAACGCTCCTACCCGGCGCCGGCGAACCAAACGGCCTCATATGCCCTCCTCGAACAACCTGTCCAAGGCATCCAGCAGGCCATCGTCCGGCCGGGAAAAATACACCCCAGCCTCGGGCATGCCGCGCAGGAACAGGTAGAAGGCCCCGCCCAGCTGGGCGTCGTCGAAATCCGCCAGGCGCTGGCGCAGGAAACGCCGCAGGGCCACCAGGTAGATCAGGTACTGCAGGTAGTAGTGCTCGCCGGCCAGGGCCTGGAGCAGGCGCTCGCCGCCGTAGTAGCCGGCGTCCGGGCCCAGCCAGTTGGACTTGTAGTCGGCGATGTACCAGCGCCCCTCATGCTCGAAGGTCAGGTCGATAAAGCCCTTGAGAAAGCCCTTGAGGCTGTCGAATTCCAGGCGCGCCGCCGCCTCGCGTAGGGGCGCGGCCAGGCCGTAGGCGGGGTCGACCAGCAACGCGCGCAGGCGCTGCACATCCAGGTTGGCCACCGGAAAGGTAAAGCCCAGTTCCGGCAGGCGCCGGCTCGGCTGCAACTTGGCCAGGGTCAGGCCGGCGCCGTCCAGGTTGGTGTCCAGCACCCGCTGCAGTTGGCCCAGGGCCACCGCCTGCCAGTCGCTGTCGATGCCGTGGCCGCTCAGGGCCGGGCCGACCAGCTCGTCCAGCGGTGCCTTGCCCCGCGCCCAGTCTTCCAGGATCGCGTGCAGGCAGGTGCCGGCGCGGGCGCCGCGGGGGAAGGCGAAGAAGCCGCTGCCCGGCTCGCTGGCGGTGGGCACCACCAAGGTGTCGCGGTCCGGCGCCTCCATGTGCATGCCTGCCGCCAGGCCGGAAAAGCTGCCGATGCGCCAGGCGCTGTACAGGCTGCGCGGCAGGCTCGCCAGCTGCAGGGGCGCGGGCGCGCGGCGCTCGCCGGCGGCGCTGACCTCATGCTCGCAGGGGGCGTCGATCGCCATCCGACCGGCGCTGGCCTCGACCAGGTGCTCGAGCTCCGCGCGCAGGCCGGCGGGGCTCAGGGTCTGCAGGTGCGCAGCCAGCTCGCCCAGGGCATCCGCCCCCGGCAGGTGACGGCCGTGCAGCAGCCAGGCCAGGGCGCTGCTGTGCAGGCCGGCGTCGGCCAGGGTGCCGTCCTTTTTCGGCTTGCAGTCCACCGGCCCCCAGTGCAGCCAGAGGCGGTCGCGGGCACGGGTCAGGGCCACATAGGTCAGGCGCAGGCGTTCGGCGAAGCGCTCGTGGCGGGCGCGCTCGCGGTGCGCGTCCAGGTGCTCGCCGCCCAGGTCGAGCAACGGCGTGCCGTCGTCAGCATGGCAGGTGATGTCTTCGCTCTGACGCAGCAACGCCCCATCCCACAGGTAGGGGCAGAACACCAGGGGGTACTCCAGGCCCTTGGCCGTGTGGATGGTGACGATCTGCACCCGTTCGGCATCGCTTTCCAGGCGCAACAGCGCATCCTCGCCAGGGTTCTCGGCGCCGCGCTGAGCGTGGAACCAGCTCAGCAGCTGTTCCAGCCCCGGGCGCAGCAGGCTCTCACTCTGCAGCAGCTCGGCCAGGTGCAACAGGTTGGTCAGGCGCCGCTCGCCATCGACCAGGCTCAACAGCCGCGGCGCCACCTGCTGCTCGTCCAGCCAGGCGCGGAAGGCCCGCATAAAGCCCTGCTGCTGCCAGAGCTGGTGATAGCGTTCGGCAGCCTCGCGCTCGGCGTCCCAGGCACGGGCGTCGTCCTGGCAGGCGGCCAGGTCCGCCGCGCTGCGCCCGAGCAGGCGGCTGGCCAGGGCATGACGCAGCACGCCCTCGCGGCCGGGCTCGGCATAGGCGGCCAGCACCTGGGCCAGCTCGGCGGCCTCTTCGCTGTGCCAGACGTTTTCCTTGCCGCGACGTACGCTGGGCACACCGCGGGCACTGAGTTCGGCGGCGATTTCCGCGGCCTGGCGATGGCTGGCGACCAGCACGGCGATATCCCCGCCCTGCAACGCCCTGCGCGCTCCGGCGCCCTGGAAATAGGCCTCGCCGCGGCCGCTGGCGACCAGCAGGCCGGCGATGCGTCGGGCCGTGTCGCGGGCGGCCAGCGCCCCGGCGGCGCCCTTGCCCAGGTAGTCGGCGTCCAGCCAGACCAGGGTCAGGGGCGCGGCGGCCAGGGCGGCCGGCAGCACCAGCTGCGGCCGCGACCGGGTGCTGGCACCGACCGGCGGATAGCCCAGGCCCGGCTCGGCGAAGGGCATGGGCCGGTCGAACAACTGGTTGAGCGCGGCGATCAGTTCGGGGGTGGAGCGGTGGTTGATGGCCAGGCTGTATTGCCGCGCGGCTTCGCCGCGCGCCTGCAGGTAGGTCGCCAGGTCCGCGCCGCGGAAGGCGTAGATGGCCTGCTTGGGGTCGCCGACGAAACACAGGTCGCCGCGGCTGGCGTAGATGCGGCGGAACACCTGGTACTGCACCGGATCGGTGTCCTGGAATTCGTCGATCAGCGCCACCGGGTACTGCGCGCTCAGGGTGGCGGCCAGGTGCGCGCCCCCCTCACCCTCCAGGGCCTGCAGCAGCAGGTTGAGCAGGTCGTCGAAGGCCAGCAGGCGCTGGGCGGCCTTGCGTTGCGGCAGCTGGGCGTTGAGCTGGGCGATCAGCCGCACCTGCAGGTCGACCAGGCGCTGCTCGACCTCCGGCTGCGCGCTGTCCAGGGCCTCGCACAGGCCTTGCAGGGCGTCGGCCAGCGCGGCCTGCGGCACGCTGCTGCCCTTCTTGCTGGCCCTGGCCAGGCCTTCGCGCGACAGCCGCTGGTGCGCCTCGGTCTTGCTGAAGAGGGCCGCGGCATCGCTGAAGTAGCCGTCCAGCTCGGTCTGCCAGAAGCCCAGCTTGATCGGGTCGCACATGGCGCTCTTGAAACCGTCGAAGGCCCTGAGCTGCTCCAGCCAGGCCGCGCTTTCATCCTGCCAGGCCTGCCGCGCGCACTGCCAGGCGGCGCCCAGGGTGCCCAGTTCGCTGCCGGCCCCGGGCGGCGGCTCGATGCGCAGGTAGGGTTTGCCCAGGTGAGTGCGCAGGCGCTGGCGCAGGCTCTGGGGGGTGAGCTTCCTGTGCACCAGAAAAGCCGCCCAGGCCGGCTCGGCGGCGGCCAGCTCGTGGCGCCAGAGGTCGGCCATCAGGGCGTCGATCAGCTCACGGTCGTCCTGGGTCAGCTCGTTGTCGAAATCGCCGCCGGCCTCGAACGCCGCGTGCTGCAGGGCGCGCTGGCAGAAGCCGTGGATGGTGAAGATCGCCGCCTCGTCGAAGCCGTGCACCGCCAGCAGCAGGCGCCGGTGGCTGAGGGCATCGGGGTACTGGGCGTGCAGGCGGTTGAGCAGCTCATCCTCGCCCGGACCCTGCTCGTAGACCGCCAGCAACTCGGCCAGGCGCGTGCGAATGCGCTCGCGCAGCTCCGCGGTGGCGGCAGTGGTGAAGGTCACCACCAGGATCTGGCTGACGCTGAGCTGCTTCTCCAGCAACAGGCGGGCGTAGAGCGCGGTCAGAGTCCAGGTCTTGCCGGTGCCGGCGCTGGCTTCGATCAGCGAGCGGCCGCTGAAGCTGTCCCGCAGCAGATCCAGGGGGGCGTTGCTCATGCGTCGTCCTCCTCGCTGCCCTGCAGGGCGTCCAGGGCCGGGCCGTAGAGCTGTTCGGCCAGGGTTTCGAAGCGCGCGTCCAGGGGGTCGCGGTCACGGAAGGCCAGGGCGTTCCAGGGGTCCTGGCCTTCGCCGGTCATATAGTCGTTGCCCTGCCACATGACCCGCGCCTCGGCGCGGGCGGCGTCGATCGGTTCCTTGCGCCCGGGCTTGCGCCATTTTCTGGCGAAGCCGTGGCTGCACTTGGCCAGGACCGGCAGCGGCTCGCACAGCGCGCGCTTGTAGGCCTCGAGCCAGGGCTCGAGCAGCGCCCGCGGATTCGCCAGAGGCCCCAGGCGCCATTGGCTTTTCGGCGACAGCAGGCGGCTATCGCGGCTGATAGCGGGCGTCGCGGCGCAATTGAGCAACAGATGGCGCAACCAGAACGGCGCCAGCTCCCAGGCGCCGAGGTCGCGCAGGCGGTAGTCGAACAGACCCTCGGCGCCCACCCCGTCCAGCCAGCCGTGGATGCGCACGCCGGCCAGCTGGATATCCACCAGCAGCGGCTGCGGCGCCTCGCTCGGGCGCTCGTCGAACAGGGTCGGGGCGAAGGCGCGGATCGGCCCACGAATTTGCCCCCAGTGGGCCTGGCCCAGCTCGCCCACCGGCAACCAGCCGGAGGCGGCGGCCACGGCGCGCTCCTGGGTCTCGCTCCAGCCCTGCTCGATGGCCTGCAGGGCCAGCTGGCGCAGGCCGTGCTGGCGGGTCCAGTCGACGCTGAAGGGTTCGTCGCCCTCCAGGGCCTCGTCGTTCTGCGCCAGGCGCAGGCCCAGGCGTTGCTCCAGCAGGTAGCGCGCCGGGTGCTTGAAGCAGTGGATCAACTGGCTGGGCTCCAGGCACAGCGGTTCGCCGTCCGGCGCGGCCAGGGTGCTGGCAAAGGGTTGGGGCGCTTCGACCGCCTCGCTTAAACGCTGGGCGGCGCGGAACCAGGGACCGGCGAAGCCGGCGTGGCGCGCGCCGGCGAAGTTCCCCGGGGCGAAGGGCTGCAGCGGGTGCTGCAGGGTGATCCGCGCGCTGGCGCGGGTCTCGCCGGGAGCGGCGCCCGCGCTCTTAGGCGGGGTGTAGGTGGCAGTCAGGTCGACCACCTCCAGCAATTCGCTGACCAGCACCGAGGGCGGCAGCACGGCGTTGCTGCGCGGGTCGCGGCCGACATAGCTCAGGTACAGGGCGCCGCGGGCCGAGAGCAGGGTTTCCAGCAGCAGGTAGCGGTCGTCCAGGCGCCGGGCGCGATCGCCGCGCCGGGGTTTCTGGCCGATCAGGTCGAAGCCGGCGGCGGGAGTGCGCCGTGGCAGGGCGCCGTCGTCGAGGCCGAGCAGGCAGACCAGGCGAAACGGCAGGCTGCGCATCGGCACCATGGTGCAGAAGGTCACCGCGCCGGTGAGAAAGCCCGAGGCGCCACTGCCCTGCTCCAGGGCGGCGGTCAGGTGCTGGCGGATCAACGCCAGCTCCAGAGGCCGCTGGATACCGGCGGCCGCGGCCTGCTCGGCCAGCGCGGCGCAGGCCTTGGTCAGCAGCAACAGGCTGTCGCCGGCCTCGCGCTCGTCGAACAGACTGTCGATCAGCTGCTGCAGGGTCGCGGCCCATTCGGCCAGGCTGCGCGGGCGTTGCAGGTCCCGGGCCAGGGCGGTCAGGCGCGCGACGAAGGCCGAGAGGCGCCCGAGCAGTTGGGCGCGGCCGCCTTCCAGGGCATCCAGGGGCCAGCTCTCGCCCAGCAGCGGGGTGCCATGGCCAGCCAGCTGCGGCGGCGCCGCGAAGCCCAACAGCAGGCGGTCCAAGCCCTGGCGCCAAGTAAAGGCGCTGTCCTGGGGCAGGCCGAGTTGCTGGCGGTGGTCGCCGTCGCGGCCCCAGCGCACCCCGGCCTCGCGCAACCAGTCGCGCAACAGCGCCAGGTCTTCGGCCTCGATGCCAGCGCGCCGGGCCAGGGCCGGCTGTTCCAGCCAGGCGAGTATTTCCTCGGCTGCGAAGCGGCTGTCGGGCAGCGCCAGCAGGCCGAGAAAGGCTTCTATCAGCGGGATTTCCGCGCGCAAGCTGCGGTCGGCCAGGCTAAAGGGAATCCAGGGCGTGCCGTCGCGCGGGGCGCCGGCCTTATAGGCGAATACCGCCTCGATATAGGGCGCGTAGCGCTCGATATCCGGGGTCAGCACCACCACCTGGTCCGGCGTCAGGTCCGGCTCGGCGGCAAAGCGGGCGAGCAGCTGGTCGTGGAGAATCTCCACCTCGCGCAGCGGCGAATGGGTGATATGCAGCTCCAGGGAGCGGTCGTCTTCGCGCAGCGCCAGGCGCTCTGCGGGCAGGCGGGTGCGCAGGCGCAGGATGTCGTTCTGCAGGGCCTGCAGCAGGCTGCCGTCGTGCAGGTCCTGGTCTTCGGAGTACAGGCCGATCTCCTGGCTGCCCTCGCTCGAGGCCAGGGAGAACAGATTGTCGAAAAAATCCCGACCCTGCTTACCCAGGCTGGCGAGCAGGGGATGGCCAACCTCCAGGTACCAATCATCCGGCGCGGACGGCGCGACGCTTTCCATCCGCCCGCTAAACGGTTGGCGGGCCAGCTCGCGGATATCGCGGATCTCGCCCCAGGCCTCGCGGCAGGGGTTGAGGGCGAAGATCACCACCTCGGTGTGCCGCGCCAGGCCTTCCAGCACGCGCAGGTGGTGGGTCGGCAGGCTGCTGATGCCGAACACCAGCAGCCGCTCGGGCAGGCCGGCCAGAGGCGCGGGATCGTGCAAGCGCTGCAGCAGGGCTTCGAGCAAGCGCGCGCGGTGCGGGTGGCCGTCGGCGGTCAGCTCGCGCCAGAGCAGTGCCTGCCAGGCTTCGTCCGGCCCGAGGTCCAGCAGCGTGTTGCGCTCCCAGGCGGCCAGCCAGTCGTCGCGGTACAGCAGGTACTGGTCGAAGACATCGGCGATACGCGCCGCCAGGGACAGACGCCGGCGCTCGTCGCCTCCCTTGAGGTAGTGGGCCAGGCGCGGCGCCTGCGCGAGGTGGGCCGGTTCGCACAACCAGTCGTAGAGGCGCCAGCTCAGGGTGCTGGGGGCGAAGGCCGACTGCTCTGGCAACTGGCCGAGTACCAGGCGCGACAGGTCCCAGACGAACTTGGCCGGCAGCTGCACCTCCAGCTGCATGGCGATGCCCTGCTCGCGCGCCAGGGCCAGGGTCAACCAGCGGCCCATGCCCTGGCTCGGCACCACCACCCGCGCCGGGGCGAAAGGCTCGCGCAACGGCTGGGCGAGGAGGGTCGTGGCCAGGGCGCCGAGGGTTTCCAGGTCGGGAGCGTGGTAAAGCGTGAGCATGACTATCGGCCGTTGGGAGTGCGCTCAGGGTAGCAGTTCGGCCCGCTTGACGGGACCACGCCGTGGGGGCAGGTTCCAGCCGAGACGCGCGACGCGTATGGCAGCATACCCCTGGCCGTTCCGCGCTAGGACGCCAACCGCCAGGCAGCCCGACGCGAGTCAGCTACGCTGGGCGTAATGGCAACCCCGCGCCCTGGCCGTACGCGTGCCCAAAGGAGCGACCCCGTGCTGACCCTGCTTAATCTCCTCTCGGCCGTCGCCCTGCTGATTTGGGGCACCCATATCGTGCGTACCGGCATCTTGCGGGTGTACGGCTCGCAGCTGCGCAAGGTGCTGCGGCATAACGTCGGCAAGCGACCGCTGGCCTTCGCCGCCGGAATCGGCGTGACCGCCCTGGTGCAGAGCAGCAATGCCACGGCGCTGCTGGTCACCTCCTTCGTCGCCCAGGGCATGATGGCCCTGACGCCGGCGCTGGCGATCATGCTCGGTGCCGATGTCGGCACGGCGCTGATGGCCCGGGTGCTGACCTTCGACCTGTCCTGGCTGTCGCCGCTGCTGATCCTGCTCGGGGTGGTCTTCTTCCTGTCGCGCAAACAGACCCGCGCCGGCCAGTTGGGCCGAGTGGCCATCGGCCTGGGGCTGATCATCCTGGCCCTGGAGCTGATTGTCGCGGCAGCCGCGCCCATGGCCCAGGCACAAGGCATCAAGGTGCTGTTCGCCTCGCTGACAGGCGACCTGCTGCTCGATGCCTTGGTCGGCGCGCTGTTCGCCCTGCTGGCTTATTCCAGCCTGGCCGCGGTGCTGTTGACCGCGACCCTGACCGGTGCCGGGCTGATCAGCTTGCCAGTGGCCATCGGCCTGGTGATCGGCGCCAATATCGGCAGCGGCGTACTGGCTTTTCTCAACGCCAGCATGCAGAGCCCGGCCGGCCGCCGGGTGGCCCTGGGCAGCCTGCTCTACAAGCTGATCGGCCTGCTGCTGGTACTGCCCCTGCTCGACCCCTTGGTGAACTGGCTGAACGACCTGCCGCTAAGCCCCGAGGAGTTGGTGATCGGCTTTCACCTGCTCTACAACAGCCTGCGCTGTGTCTTGCTGCTACCCAGCGTCGGGCCCGTGGCGCGCTTCTGTACCTGGCTGCTGCCGGACCGCAGCGAGGAGCCCGGTGTGGTTCGCCCCCGTCACCTGGACCCCAGCGCCCTGGCCACCCCCAGCCTGGCCCTGGCCAACGGGCTGCGCGAAACCCTGCGCATCGGCGACCTGATCGAGCTGATGCTCAGTCAGTTGCTGGAAGTGCTCAGTCACAACCAGACCCTGGAAAGCCAGGCCCTGCGCCGCCTGGACGACGATGTGGAAGCCTTGTACAACGCGGTGAAACTCTACCTGGCCCAGGTTCCCCAGGAGGCATTGAGCGAGCACGATCGCCGGCGCTGGGCCGAGATCATCGAAATGGCGCTCAATCTGGAGCAGGCCGGCGGCATTATCGAGCGCATGCTGGCCAAGGTGCAGGATCAAAAGACCGCCCAGCGCCATGCCTTTTCCGCCAGCGGCCTGGAGGAGTTGACCGGCCTGCACACCCAGCTGCTGGCCAACCTGCGCCTGGGCCTGTCGGTGTTTTTTTCCGGCGACGCGGCCAGTGCCCGCCAGCTGCTGCGCGAGAAACGCCAGTTCCGCGCCGAGGAGCGGCGCCTGGCCCATGCCCATGTCGGCCGCCTGCACCAGCGCGTGGTGCAGAGCATCGAAACCAGTGCCCTGCACCTGGAACTGATCGCCGATATGAAACGCCTCAACTCGCTGTTCTGCAGCAGCGCCTACGTGGTCCTGGAAGCCGGCGACACCGGCAGCCTGCTGCCCCAGGAGCGCGCGGAGGGCTGAGGGTGCACGACCCAGTCGCCCCTGCTGTACGCGGCACAATCCGGGGCGTTCAGTACCGGATAGCGCTGTGCTAGGGCTGCGAGACCCGCACCGACAGCACTCATCAAGCCCGTCGTTCGCGCGCAGGGGCGGATCAGGACATTCACCTCCTGGACGCTCAGCATCGAGGTGCATCGGGCTCGATTTTGCGGCTGGACAAGTGCCCGCCCTGGCCCCCTAATTCCAGGCTTACCCAACCCGAAGGACGGCCCTATGAGTCACGCTGAGCACAACCACCGCATCGACTATATCGAATTCGGCGCCACCGACCTGGCGCGGATCAAGCAGTTCTACAGCGCCGCCTTCGGCTGGACTTTTACCGATTACGGCCCCAGCTATACCAGCTTCAACGACGGGCGTCTGGAGGGTGGTTTCTGCACCGAGGTACCGGTGGGACAAAGCCCTCTCGTGGTGCTTTATGCCACGGACCTGGAGGCCAGCCTGGCGCGGGTGCAGGCCAGCGGCGGCGAGATCCGCCAGGCGATTTTCAGCTTCCCCGGCGGTCGGCGCTTCCAGTTCGCCGACCCCAGCGGCAACGAGCTGGCGGTCTGGTCGCAGTAGAGCGCCGCGCCCCGGCTAGGGCCTGTGGACATTATCATCGCGAGTCGCGTTGCCGCGAACAAGGGTCACAGGCAAGGCGCGGAACGCGGGTAAGGGTCATTCCCTTGCCCAGTTTCGCAACGCAGTGTGGGGCGCTTATTCGCGCAACCCGCAGGGCCGGATCTGTTTTGATGCGACAAGAAATTACTCATCGCTCGCTCTGAAGCACCCAACGCCCCGCCCCATCCCGGGTATCGTTTTCAAAACCGGCTCCGGCGCGGCCGTGCGGTTAGTGTCCACAGGCCCTAGTGCAGTATAAAGCGCTGGGTCAGGCCCAGCAGTCTGCTCGACAGGTCCTGCAGGGCGTGGGTGGCCTGGGCGATACCACCCTGGGCGGCGGTGTTCTCTTCGACGATCTGCGCGACCTGTTCAATGCTCGCCGCCACCTCGTCGCTGGCGGCCCGTTGCTCGTCCAAGGACCGGGCGATACCCCCAACCGCCTGCAGGGTTTCGACCATGACCGCACCGATGCGGCCCATGGAAGCCCCGGCCTGCTCGACCAGTTGCCGCCCCTGGCCGACGCTTTCGCAGCCGGTCACCATGCTCTGCCGGGCCTTGGCCATGCCACCCTGAATCGCTTCCACCAGACCGACGATCTCGGCGGTCGATTGCGCGGTACGCCCGGCCAGGTTGCGGACTTCGTCGGCCACCACGGCAAAACCGCGGCCCTGCTCTCCGGCTCGGGCGGCCTCGATGGCCGCGTTCAGCGCCAGCAGGTTGGTCTGTTCGGCAATGCCGCGAATCACCCCGACTATGGCGTTGATCGCATCCGATTGGGTGGCCAGGGCCTCGACGTCACTGGCGCTCTGCTCCACCAGTTGTACCGCCCGACCGATCTCCTGAATGGCCTGGGTCATTTCTCGCTGCCCCTGCTGGCCGATGGCGCCGGCCTGTTCGGCGGTCGTGCGGGCGCTCTGGGCATTGCCGGCGATCTGGCTGATGCTTACCGACAGTTGCTCCACTGCAGCGGCCATGGACGCGGCGATCTGCGCCTGCTGGTTGGCGCTGCTGAGTACCTGATCCGAGGAGGTGGCCAATTGCAGGGAGGCGCTTTCGATCTGCTCGGTGCTCTGGCTGATGTCGCCGACCATGGCGTGCAGACCTTTGCGCATGCTCTCGACGGATTTTAACACGCCGGTAATGCCCGCCCGCGCCCCCAGGGTAGCGACCAGCCGCCCCTCGGCGATGCGCTGGGCAAAGCCATTGAGCTCACTCGGCTCGGCGCCGAGCTGGTGCAGCAGATGGCGGATCATCAACCCGGCCTGCAGCCCGCCCAACACCAGCACCAGGGTCAATACGCCCAGGGTCAGGCTGAAATTGAACGAATAGGTGGACTGACCCAGGACGAACTGGCGGTTGGCCTCGACCAGCTGGACTTCGATCAACGCGGAGAACTTCTCCGACAGCGGATCGATCAGGGGGTACAACTCGTCGACGGTAAAGGCGGTCAATGCCGCCTGGTCGCCCCGCGCCAATATCCCGCGCAAACGCTGCAGCGCCGGTGCAGCGTTATTCATCAAGGGTTTGATCTGCTCGATCAGCCGGGTTTCCTCGGCGATCAGCAGGGTGGCCAGGTAGGCCTGCCAGGTCTGCTCGATGCCACTCTGGGCCTTTTCGATGCGCTGCAGGGCCTGGGCCGGGGTGACATTGCCGTTGCGCGCCTGATGGCTGGCATCGACGATATCCACCGCGTAAAGGTCGGCGATGCGTTTGAGGTCGCGCAACGGCACGACGCGATCCAGGTACACGGTTTCCAGGCCGCCGACCGTGGTCTTCAGCCCGTAAAGCCCCAGTCCACCCAGCACCAGCGCGCCCACTAGCATGGAAGCCGCCAGCGCCAGTAGCCGCGTTTTAATGGTCAAGTTCTGCATGATGACTGCTCGCTAAGCGTTTTAGGACGTTGTGGCACCCTCCTCACTGTAGTGCAGCCTCTAGGAAACATCGGCGAGCGCCAGAGAATAATATTAAAGAGGCATGACCGCGACCGCACGGCGCGGGTATCTCCGACGCAGAAGCGAAACCTCAGCCGAAGAACCAGTAACACACCGCGATCGACGCCAGCACCCCGGCCAACTCGGCCAGCAGGGCGCAGCCCACGGCATGACGGGCACGCTGAATACCGACCGCACCGAAATACACGGCCAGCACATAGAAGGTGGTTTCGGTGCTGCCCTGCATCGTCGCGGCGACCAGGGCCGCGAAGCTGTCGACGCCCTGAGTCTGCATGGTCTCGATCAGCATGGCCCGTGCCGCGCTGCCCGAGAACGGCTTGACCAGGGCGGTGGGCATGGCCTCGACGAAACGGCTGTCCCAGCCGGCCCATTCGACCAGCATGCGCAGGCCGTCCAGCCCGAATTCCAGGGCACCGGAGGCACGCAGCATCCCGACCGCGCAGAGCATGGCGACCAGGTAGGGCAGCAGGCCCTTGGCGACCTCGAACCCTTCCTGGGCGCCCTCGACGAAGGCTTCGTAGACCGGCACCTTTTTCAGCGCGCCGAGCAGCAGGAACAGTAGGATCACGCCGAACAACGTGAGGTTACCCAGCAAGGACGACAACGTCGTCAACGCCGTGGCCGACAGGCCGGCCAGCAGCCCCATGAAGCCACCCAGCAGCAGGGCGCCTGGAATCAAGTAGGCCAGTACCACCGGATCCCACAAACGCAGACGCTGCATCAGCGCCACCGAGAGCAGACCCACCAGGGTCGAGGCACTGGTGGCCAGCAGGATCGGCAGGAAGACCAGGGTCGGGTCGGGCGCACCTTGCTGGGCACGGTACATAAAGATGCTGACCGGCAGCAGGGTCAGGGAGGAGGCGTTGAGCACTAGAAAAAGGATCTGCGCATTACTGGCGATGGTCCTGCTCGGATTCAGCTCCTGCAAGGCTTTCATGGCTTTCAGGCCGATCGGTGTGGCGGCATTGTCCAGCCCCAGGCCATTGGCGGCGAAGTTCAGGGTAATGAAGCCGAGCGCCGGATGGCCGCGAGGCACTTCGGGCATCAGCCGGGCGAACAAGGGCCCGAGGGCGCGGCCCAGCAGATCCACCAGCCCGGCCTTTTCGGCAATCCGCAAAAAACCCAGCCAGAGGGTCAGGGTGCCGAACAGCAGGATCATCACCTCAACCGACAACTTCGCCATGGCGAACAGACTTTCGACCATGGCCGCGAACACCGCCGGGTCGTCACCCAACAGCCAGCGCGACAGCCCCGCCAGCGCCGCCACCACGAAAAACCCCAGCCACAGGCCGTTGAGCATATTGCGTCCCCCGAACTGTCATTGGTCGGAGATCATAACGGCGCGAAGATCAGGCAGCCAGGCGAAGACTGCGGCTGGCGTCGACAGGCAGGGGTTGACGAGGGTAAATAGAGTCTTCACCCGAACGGGCGAAGGAGTGCCATTGCGCTTGATGGATACACGGCGATGGGGCAACCGGGTTGCGCTGCACTTGTCCGGCCCCTGGGCAGGTAGCGCGGATTGGCCACGGAGCCATCCCAGAAGCAGGGCGGCCTGAAGCTGCGATGCTTCGGCGCCCCCCCTGGATGGCGCTGCGATTATCCCGGACTACAGCTCGGGTTCTATCGCCATCAAAACCAGTTCGGATCATCCTTGAGCTGCTCTTGCAGCAGGCGCTTGACGGCTTCGTCAGGCTCGCCCAACCAGCGAAAGGTGGCATGCCCACTGGGGGCCTTGTCCTTTGGCAGACCGGTGGGCACTTCAACCATCAAACCATAGGCCCGCTGCTTGTCCCAGGTGAAAGCTGCATAAAGACGCTGATTGAAGCACTGCTGGGGTTCGCACAGCTTACCCACCAGAAACTTGTCGCCATCGTCTTCCAAGGCCTTCATCGGCTGGGCCTCGCCGCTGAGGTTCATCACCCATTCGGGCAGGCGGCTTTCGTCTTCGATCACCTCCTGCCAAGCCTCGCGGTACTGCTCATCGCTGAGCAGTTCGTTGAGGCGGAACTGGGCATCGGTGTCAGCGGCCGACGCAATCCCACCGGCGCCTAGCAATAAGGCGGCGGCGAGTATACGCACGCACTTCATAGTCAGCCTCGACCGCGACGGCCGAAAATCAAGGACACCACGAACATCACCAGAAACACTACAAAGAGGATCTTGGCGATACCGGTCGCGGTGCCGGCGATACCACCGAAGCCCAGTACGGCGGCGATGATGGCGATAATCAGAAAGGTAATGGCCCAACTCAACATGATGAATCTCCTCGGAACGGAAATAAGGCTCAGCGCTGCACGGTAAACGTCCTGCACTGCCCGTTTTGCACGTGGTGCAAAAATAAAAACCACTGGTGTCGCGAAACAAAACCACCCTTGCACAGGTAAAAGCCCGGAACCTCCCTGTTCCGGCAAAAGCCTGGAGAACCCTAGGGGGAACCCTTACTTCATGGCGCGCTTGAGATCGCGCATGCGGTCATGGCAGGCGCGTACCTTGGGCATTTCCACCGCCAGCAGCGCACGAACGTCCGGCTCGGCTTCTTTCATGGCGTCTTCGAAGGCATGCAGGATGCGGTCTTCGGTGTCTTCCAGTTGGGCCACGTAGGTAGCGTTTTCATCGCTGGAGAGAGTCGCCTTGGTATCGGCATACACCTGACGCAGCTTGCCCATCACGGTGCCACCTTGAGCGGGCTGCTCGTGATTGGCCGCGACCTTGACCGCCAGGGCCTGGATCACCTGGGTCTTGGCCATGGACATGTCGCGGAACAGGCTCTTGAGCTGAAGATCCTTGACCTCGTCATGGGCATGTTCGTAAAAACGCTGACCGTCACGGGTAATTTCAATCAGCTCATTCAGTTGGTTTGCTTTACTGGTCATGATGGTTCTCTTCTTTTGAGGCCGTTGCGCCGGACTGCGGCGCGCTGGCGATAAATCGGAGGCGAATCGGACGCAGGCATCCGACCTCGCAGTCGTGCTTAGCCGGCCACTTTCAGTGCGTCGGCATTGACACTGCGCACGCCGCGGATGTTGTTGGCCGTTTCAATGGCCAGGTCTTTCTCGGCGGCGGTGTTGACCATGCCGCTCAGGTTCACCAGACCGCCCTTGGTTTCCACCGAGATGTCCAAACCGTCCAGATGGCGGCTATACAGGTAGCTGGACTTCACCTTGCTGGTGATCCAGGTATCGCTGATGGCATCGCCGGCCTGGTCGGCATTGGTCTGGGCCTTGGCCGCGGTGGTTGGTGCGGCGCTTACGCTCAGGTTGTTCACTACCTTGCGCACGCCGTCGGTGTTGTCGGTCAACTTGCCGGCCAAGTCCTTGGCAGCAGACGAACGGGCATCACCGGTGAGGGTAACCACGCCATTCTTAGTGTCGACATCAATATCCAGGCCTTCGGTACTGCTGTTCCACAGCAGCTTGGACTTCACGGTCGCGGTCAGGGTCGCATCATCGAAGCGCTGGGACAGGCTCGGCTCGCTACTCACCTTGGGCTCGTATTTGCCGTCTATCGTCAGCTTGTTGTCGACCTTGGCGATGCCCTCTATACCCAGGGCCACCTGCTCGGCCAACTCGCGGTCCACTTCGCTTTCCACGGTGCCGGTCAGAATGGCAGTGCCCTGCTCCACATCGACATCGATTCTGAAGGGGCTGAGGTGGCGGTTAAGGGCATAAGCAGTCCACAACGAACCTTCCTGGCGCGCTTCCTTCAACTGGGCCGAGACATCGCCTTCGGCGGCCTGGGCGAACACGGGCGTCAGCCCGATCAGGGCGGCAGTGGCAGTGGCCAGGGCAATTTTTTTCAGCTGAAACATTGTGTTGATCCTTGTAGTCGTTGCTTAACCAGCCGGTGAGGCTGTCCACGGTTGTGATATCGCAAGCCTTGTGCCAGCTTTTTTAATTAAAAAAAATCATATAAAACAAACACTTAATCAGAATACAAAAAACACCGCTCATGCACCTTGCAGGATGCGCCAGAATCGACCGTGCAACTTGCACGAGCTTTCCGTGACTAAGACTGACGATTAGGATTTTTGAGAACGCCCATGGACCAGCCCACCCCTAAACACGGCCGCATTCTTCTGGTCGACGACGAGTCGGCGATCCTGCGCACCTTTCGCTATTGCCTGGAAGACGAGGGCTACAGCGTCGCCACCGCCACCAGCGCGGCCCAGGCGGACACGCTGCTGCAGCGTCAGGTGTTCGACCTGTGCCTGCTGGACCTGCGCCTGGGCGAGGACAACGGCCTGGAGGTGCTGGCCCAGATGCGCCTGCAGGCGCCCTGGATGCGGGTGGTGATAGTTACCGCGCATTCGGCCATCGATACCGCGGTGGATGCCATGCAGGCCGGCGCCGCCGACTACCTGGTCAAACCCTGCAGCCCCGATCAGCTGCGCATGGCCGCGGCCAAGCAACTGGAAATCCGCCAGCTGGCCGCTCGCCTGGAAGTGCTCGAAGGCCAGGTACACAAACCCGGAGAAGGCCTGGACTCTCACAGTCCGGCGATGATGGCGGTGCTGGAAACGGCGCGGCAGGTGGCCAACACCGATGCCAATATCCTGATTCTCGGCGAGTCTGGCACCGGCAAGGGCGAGCTGGCTCGGGCCATTCACGGCTGGAGTCAGCGGGCGAAGAAAAACTCGGTGACCATCAACTGCCCGTCGCTGACCGCCGAGCTGATGGAAAGCGAACTGTTCGGCCACAGCCGCGGAGCCTTTACCGGGGCCAGCGAAAGCACCCTGGGACGGGTCAACCAGGCCGATGGCGGTACGTTGTTTCTCGACGAGATCGGCGACTTTCCCCTGAGCCTGCAGCCCAAGTTGCTGCGTTTCATCCAAGACAAGGAATATGAGCGGGTGGGCGACCCGGTGACCCGCCGCGCCGATGTGCGGATACTGGCGGCGACCAACCTGAACCTGGACGAGATGGTCCGCGAAGGGCGCTTTCGCGAAGACCTGCTTTATCGCCTGAATGTCATTACCCTCAAGCTGCCGCCGCTGCGCGAGCGCCCCGACGATGTGATGGCCCTGGCCGAGCGTTTTCTTGCGCGCTTCGTCAAGGACTATGCGCGTCCGGCCCGCAGCTTCAGCGCGGAGGCGCGCGCGGCCCTGCTGGACTATCGCTGGCCGGGCAATATCCGTGAGCTGCGCAACGTGATCGAGCGTGCCAGCATCATCTGCACCCAGCAGCAGGTGGACGTCAGCCACCTGGGCCTGGGCGCCCAACCGGCCAGCAACGCACCGCGGGTCGGCGCCGAGCTGAGCCTGGAAGCCCTGGAAAAAGCCCATATCGGCGCGGTGCTGGCCACCAGCGAAACCCTGGACCAAGCCGCCAAGACTTTGGGTATCGATGCCTCGACCCTGTACCGCAAACGTAAACAGTACAACCTATGAAACTGGCCATGACGCTGCGTACGCGGCTGTTCCTGAGCTTCTCGGCCCTGATCACGGTATCGCTGCTCGGCCTGTTGCTGGGGGTGATCAGCGTGATGCACATGGCCCAGGCCCAGCAAAGCCTGATCCAACGTAGCTTCGCCAGTGTCGAGCTGAGCCAGCAATTGAACCAGCGCCTGGGTGAGCAACTGATCAACCTGCTCGGCGAGCGACCCGACCTCCAGGCCCTTAAGGCATCCCAGCAACAGTTCAACGCCTTGCTGGCCGCAGGGCTGGCCAGTCGCTACAAGTCCAGCCGCGAAGGCTTTGCGCCCATCGACCAGGCGTACCAACGTTTTCTCCAGGTGATTGCACAGCCCACTGGCAAGCGCTGGACCTTGCGGGAAGGCAATGCTTTTAGCCGGGCTTTCCAGGAGGTGCGCGATCCCCTGATGGCGTTACAGCAGAAGGCCATCGACAGCGTGATCCTGGCCGACAGCCTTACCCGCGAACGGGCCATGCTGATCGCCGGCCTGCTGAGCTTGTTGGGCGTCGCGGTGCTGCTGATCGGTGTGCTGACGGCCCAGAGCATCGCCCGACGCTTCGGCGCGCCCATCGAGGAACTGGCCAAGGCGGCCGACAAGATCGGCCAGGGTAATTTCGAGGTCAGTCTGCCGGTGTCGCCGGTGGCCGAAATGGCCCTGCTCAGCCGGCGTTTCGGCCTGATGGCCGAAGCCCTGAGGCACCACAAGGCGAGCAATATCGAGGAATTGCTGGCCAGCCAAAGCCGCCTGCAGGCGGTGCTCGACAGCATCGACGACGGCCTGGTGATCATCGATGCCCAGGGCCGTATCGAGCACGCCAACCCGGTCGCCACGCGCCAGCTGTTCTGGGAGCACGACCCCCACGGCAAGAGCCTGGGCCAGGTACTGGCCCGGCCCGAACTGGACGAGGCCACCCAGCGGGTGCTCAAGGGCGAACTGCTGGAACAGGTGCCCGAGGACCTGCCGGTGGAAACCACAGGCGAAAACCGCCTGCTGGCCTGGAGCCTGACACCGGTTTGCCATATCGACGGGCGTAGCGTCGGTGCGGTGATGGTGTTGCGCGACGTCACCGAACAGCGGGCGTTCGAGCGAGTGCGCAGCGAGTTCGTGCTGCGTGCTTCCCACGAATTGCGCACCCCGGTGACCGGCATGCACATGGCCTTCAGCCTGCTGCAAGAGCGCCTCAAGTTCGCCCCGGACTCGCGGGAGGCCGACCTGATGCAGACCGTGGACGAGGAAATGCTGCGCTTGGTGCGGCTGATCACCGACCTGCTGAATTTCTCCCGCTACCAGAACGGCCTGCAAAAGCTCGAATTGGCGCCTTGCAACCTGGACGAGCTGATCGTGCAGACCCAGCAGCGCTTCGTGGCCCAGGCCGACGAGCAAGGCATCACCCTGGCCATCGAGCTGCAGGAGCCGCTGCCCCAGGTCAACCTCGACCGCCTGCAGATCGAACGGGTGTTGGACAACCTGCTCGCCAACGCCTTGCGCCACAGTAACCGTGGCGGCGAGATTCATCTGCAGGCGCGGCGCCACGGCGAGCGGGTGATCATCAGCGTGCAAGACAACGGCGAGGGCATCGACTTCAGCCAGCAAGCGCGAATCTTCGAACCCTTCGTGCAGATCGGCCGCAAGAAGGGCGGCGCTGGCCTGGGCCTGGCCCTGTGCAAGGAAATCGTACAGCTGCACGGCGGACGGATCAGCCTGTATTCGCGGCCCGGTCTGGGGTCGCAGTTCTACATGGCCCTGCCGCTGTGAGCCCGCGGCCCGCGCTCGGACTATCCCATCAGGCTGCTACGGGCCTTCTCGGCCAAGGACGATCATGGCAAAATAATGGCAAAATTCAAGCCTGCCTGCCGTCTATGCGCACCAGACCCTTACAGCCCCATGCCCCCGAACCCCTCTGATATCGGTCTGGAATCCTTTGCCCGCACGGTGACCGGCCGAGTGCGCGTGCACAACGAAGACAGTCTGCTGAGCTGCCCGTCCCTGGGACTCTGGGCCATTGCCGACGGCATGGGCGGTCACCACCGCGGCGAGGTGGCCAGCGCTCTGGCGATCCAGATCCTGCATGACCGTCTGCAGCAGCGCGGCGATCTGGTCCAGGCCATTCATGCAGCCAACCAGGCCATTCTCGACTCGGCGCACCAGGATCCCGACAGCCGGGGCATGGGCACCACGCTGGTGGCAGTTCAGTTCGACGCGGCGCACTACCGGGTGGCCTGGATCGGCGACAGCCGCGCCTACCTGCTGAACGCCGCCGGCATTCACCCCCTGACCAAGGATCACAGCTGGGTCCAGGCCATGGTCGATGCCGGCCGGCTGAGCGAAAGCCAGGCGCTCAGCCATCCCAAGCGCAATGTCATCAACCAGTGCCTGGGGCAGAGCACGACGCCGCTGGACGTCGGCGTGGCGCAGGGTACCCTGCAGCCGGGCGAGCGCCTGTTATTGTGCAGCGACGGCCTGAATCGCGAGCTAAGCGATGCACGGATGCTGCAGATCAGCCTCGACTGCCGTCACCTGGAGCAGTTGGTGAGCACGCTGATTGACGCGGCCAACGCCATGGGCGGGCACGACAATATCTCCTGCGCCGTAATCGGTCGCAAGCCGTCCCGCGGCCTGACCGGATATGCGCGTCGGTGGCTGAGCCGGCTGTTCCGGGGCCGTCCCGCCCACCCACTCACTCGACGGAACGAAAGCCTATGAACGACGGCTTGATCGTGATTCCCGGCTACACCGTGCATGGCCGCCTGGGCCTGGGCGGCATGGCCGAGGTCTACCTGGCAACCCAGGACTCGTTACAGCGCAAGGTGGCGGTCAAGGTATTGCTCAGCGCCAACGACGAAGCCTTCAACCGGCGCTTTATCAACGAAGGTAAGCTGGTCGCCTCCCTCAGCCATCCCTCGATCATCACCATCCATGACATCGATCGACTGGATGACAGCCGCTATTTTATCGCCATGGAGTTCGTGCCAGGCGGTGACCTGACCCAGTTCAAGGGACGCACCCTGGCGCCCGAGCGCGCCCTGGCCATTACCCGGCAAATCGCCGAAGGCCTGAGCGTGGTGCACGAGCAGGGCCTGATACACCGAGATATCAAACCGGCCAATATCCTCTTCCGTCACGACGGCACGGTGGTGATCACCGACTTCGGCATCGCCAAGGACCTGGGGCTGGACACCGAACTGACGCATTTCGGTATCGCCGTCGGCAGCCCGTCCTACAGCAGCCCGGAACAGGCCCAGTGCGAACCGCTGGACCAGCGCAGCGATATCTACAGCCTGGGAGTGATCCTGCTGGAGATGCTGACCGGCCAGAATACCTACCGCGGCACCAATTACACCCAGACCGTGCTCAATCACCTGCAGCTGGACATCCCGACGCTCCCTCATGGGCTTGGGGTCTACCAGGGCCTGCTCGATCGCATGCTGGCCAAGGATCCGGCGCAGCGCTTTGCCAACTGCAAGGCCCTGCTGGCCGAACTGGACATACTGAGCGAGCAGGCCCTGGATCAGACCCGTCCAAGCCCTGCCCTGCAGGTTGCAGGGCAGGGCCAGGCGGCGCCTCGCCGCAAGCTTCCTCGGATGGCCATGGCCGTCCTGGGCCTGGCGCTGCTGGTGGGCCTGCTGCTGGCGGCGGGGGTCGAAATCCGCACGCGCCTGCAGCTGGCCGAATTCATCGACCTGGGCGAACAGCGCCTGGCGGAAGGCAAACTGACCGCACCGGAGCAGGACAGCGCCGACTATTTCTATCGCCAGGCGCTGGCGCTGGACAGTGCCAACCCGGAGGCCGCCAAGGGACTCGAGCGCGTACAGGCCGCCCGCGTCGAGCAACTGCTGCGACTGGCCGAACAGGCCCTCGCCGACCTGCGCCTGACAACCCCGCCCCAGGACAGCGCCGTGTTTTATTTCGGTCAGGTCCTGCTGCTGGCCCCGGACAACCAGACCGCCATGGAGGGCCTGCAGCGCATCGTCGAACGCTGCATCGAAGAAGCCAGGCTCGCCCATGCCAATCGCGACTACCCACTAGGCTTATCATTTATCGAACAGGGCCTGGCCGTGGCTCCGAATAACGACACACTGAACCAGCTGCTGCGCGACAATCGTCGCGGCCCACCCGTGCCGCGGGCAGTGACACCAGCGCCGACGCAGAATCCCTTGAAACGCATCTGGAACCGCATCGTGAACTAACGGCCTCTCAGGAGGCCGTCCGCGCACAGGCGCCGTCACAGGACACCCGATCCCATGCTGAAACTGCAATTCAACGACAACCGTCAAGCCCCCATCTGGCTGGCAGACCCACGCTTCACCCTGGGCCAGAACGATAAGAACAGCCTGGTGTTACCGGACGAAGGGGTCAGTGCCTTCCATGCCGAAATCCGTCAGGAACACGGGCACTACTACCTCAGCGACTGCGGCAGCCAGACCGGCACCTTCGTCAATGGCGAGCGGATCAACAGCCGCTTCCAGGTGCGCGCCAACGACCATCTGCGCCTGGGGTCCGTGGAGCTGCAGGTCGTCGACCCGAACAAGGTCACACCGCGCCAGGTGGTGCCTTTTCCCAGGTGGTCCTTGCAGGTGCTCAAGGGCGAACAAGAGGGCAAGAAATTCCCGGTAACCGGTTCGCTGACCTTCGGCCGCTCGGTCAAGTGCGACCTGTGTTTCGGCGATCTGGAGTTATCCCGTCGGCACTGCGAATTCTTTCTCAATGGCGACAGCCTGGAGATCAAGGACCTGGGTTCGGCCAATGGGGTGTATGTCAACCGCGAGCGACTGGGGAGCGCCATTCTCAAGGCCGGGGATCAGCTGCAGATGGGGGCGGTACGTCTGTTGGTGATTGGCCCCAAGGTCGAGGTGCCCGAGGAGCAGGACGAAGATGCCACGGTCTTTATGCCGGCCGTGGTACTGCCCACCCGCTCCAAATCCGCACCAACCATGGGAGCCACGGCGCGCGTTGTCACTGCAACGGTGCCGGGCGTGGCACAGCCGGTAAACAAGGCCGCCCGGGAGGACCTGGCCTCGATACGGGCCGACTCGGCATCGGTATCCGACGACCGCTCCAACCTGCCGTTGTTGGGGATACTGCTGGCGGTGGCGATAATTGCCGCTTCGATCCTCTGGCTCACCGGCTCGCCGCTCTAGGTCGCAATGGGTGCGGCGGCGCTCACCTGCTTGCATCACCAGGCAGGGAATGCGAGGGGTGCAGCGCGCAGACAAGGTGCCCGTGGGGCGGTGCGGTGGGGATGCTAATGCTCAAGCGGGTGCGGTCAATCCGCTATGCAAGCCACGGGCGTCAGCGTAGCACCGGGTCGAATTTGATGCGCCGACCCAGCGCCAACGCCAGGACGAACAACCCGACCAGGATGCCCAGGATCGGCTTCGCCAGGTTGGGTGCAGCACCCGGAGGCGCGAAGAGCAGCACAAGGCCCATCAGCGACGCCAGGATCAGCAGGTAGAATGCGGGTTTGGACATAAGGTATTCCTTCTGCCGGCCGAGGCAGTCGTTGCAGATCGCACGAGCGACCTGGGCGGCGCCGGAAGCGCCTGAAAAATTTGACGGGTTAGAAAATCCAGCGCTGGGTAGGCGCGGCTTGCAAATCGTCGGCTTCTACGCCGCGGCCCTCGCTGATGGTCAGCCACTGCCCGTTGGCCTCGAAGACCGGCGATTGCAGAGCCATGCGCGGGGACGAGACTTTCGCACTAAGAGAAAACGGCTGCGCGGTTGGCTGAGCCACGGTGTCACGGGGCGCTGTGGAGGCGAAGGCGCCCGTGGCGACAACGGCGGCGGCACTCAAGAGGTTCAGTAGGGTGTTCATCGGCGACTCCATCGCTGAATCAGATCATAGGTCTGAAATAGCAGGTGCCGTGCCAAGTTCAATAGTAAAAATTATCTATATAAATCAATTACTTAAAACAAATACTAGCAAAACCCCTGTGCACATTGCACGACAGGCCTTTTGCCTGCATTGCAATTTGCACGACACCTTCCCTGCGGACAACCCACCGGCCAAGGTCTTAAGGCAGCAAAGTACGAATTTGCCGGGCCAGGTGATCGAAAGAAAAGGGCTTGACCAGAATCGGTGCCAGGGCAAGGGTCGGCGTGCCCGACTCGAAGAGGTCTGCCGGATGACCGCTCATATAGAGAACTTTGAGCTCCGGGCGCAGTTTGAGGGCGGGCTCGGCGATCATCACGCCGGTGACCCCATCGGGCAGACGGAAATCGGTGATCAGCAAGTCCAAATGCGGCTTGCTGGCCAGGATCTGGAATGCCTGATCGGCGGAACCGGCTTGCAGCACGCGATACCCCTCGCTCTCCAGGTATTCGCAGAGGATAAACCGGAAATTCGGCTCGTCCTCCACCACTAAAACGATGGGGCAGGCTGCTTGGCTTGTCACGCTGGACCTATCACTGGCAAATGGGCGGGGTTAACACGGGTGGACCGGCGACACGAAACGTACGGCCTCCACCCGAACGATTCGACCACCCCTAGCCTGTTAGTTCAGCTTGCCGGTGGACGGCACCGCCAGGGGCAGTTGCACGTGGAACCGGGTGCCCTGGCCCAGGGTGCTCTGCACCTCGATCGTGCCATGGTGAGCCTTGACGATCTGCTCGGTGATATACAGGCCCAGACCCAGGCCCTGGGTCACCCCGGTGGCCGAGACGCGCTCGAATTGCTGGAAGATGCGCCCCTGGTTTTCCGGCGAGATGCCGATCCCGCCGTCGCTCACCTCCAGCCGGGCAGTGCCCGCCTCGGCACTGACGTGGAGCTCGATGGGGTTATGAGCGCCGTAGCGCAGGGCATTGCTCAGCAGGTTGACGATGACCTGCTCCAGACGGAACTCATCCCAGACACCGAGCACCGGGACCGGTGCCTGCAAGGTCACGGTGCATCCGGCCGCAGCGATCTGCGCGCTGAAGTTCTCCAGCACCTGGCCCACCAGCTGGGCCAGGTCCATGGAGGTGGGACGGATCGACAGTTTGCCGGTGCGGATACGCGACACGTCCAGCATGTCCTCAACCAGGCGGATCAGGCTGTTGATCTGGCGTTCGTCGCGCTCGGTCATGGCCCGCAACTTGTCCGGGGTAAAGGCAGCCCTGTTGTCCTTGGCCAGGTGCAGCTTGCGCAGCTGGGTTTCCAGAATCAGGCCGTTGAGCGGTGTGCGCACCTCATGGGAAACGATGGACATGAAATCGTCGCGCATACGCACCGCCTGGCGCAGCTCATCCTGGGTGGCGCGCAGCTCGGCCAGCAGGGTCTCCTGCTCCTGGCGGCTGGTTTCCAGGGCCTGGACTTGCCGCTTGATGGCCTCGCGCTGGCGAAACAGTTCGACGAATACCCGCACCTTGCTCTTGACCGCGGGGATATCCAGGGGCTTATGCAGGAAATCCACCGCACCATGCTCGTAGCCCGTGAAGGCGTAGTCGCTGTCGCGCCCAGCGGCGCTGACGAAAACGATGGGGATATGCCGCGTTCTCTCGGTGCCGCGCATCAGTTCGGCCAGCTCGAAGCCGTTCATGTCGGGCATCTGCACGTCGAGAATGGCCAAGGCGAATTCGTGCTGCAGCAGCAGGCCCAGCGCCTCCTCGCCGGAACGAGCCTGAAAGACTCGTCGGCCTTCGCCGCGGATCAACGCCTCGAGGGCCAGCAGGTTCTCCGGTAGGTCGTCGACAATCAGCAGTTTGGTTTCGATGGTACTCAGCATGGGGCCTTATCCAACTCGACAAGCAGGGCGCGAATGCCCTGCAATCCCAGAATGAAATCCGGCTGCAACAGCGCCAGGGCGGCTTGTGGCATGGTCGGCACCAGGGCCTCTTCCGGGTCCTGCACCACGGTCAAGCCTCCACGGCGCTGGATCGTGGACAGCCCCGCCGCTCCGTCGTGGTTCGCCCCGGTCAGCAGGATCCCCCCCAGAGCGGGGCCATAAACCTCGGCCGCGGAGTCGAACAAGATATCGATCGAAGGCCGTGAATAATGCAGCGGCGCCTCACGGCTCAACGACAGGCTGTGGTCCTGCTCCACCAGCAGGTGGTAGCCAGGCGCGGCGAAATACAGGGTGCCGCCCCGCAGGCTTTCCTTGTCGTCGACCTCCTTGACCCGCAGTGCCAGGCGCTGCTGGAACACCTGGGCCAGCTGGCTCAGACGATCGTCGGGCACATGCAGCACCACCAGGATGGGCAGCCGATAGTCCGCTTCCAGGCCGCTGAAGATCGTCAGCAGGGCCTCGACGCCGCCGGCCGACGCGCCGACCACCAGGGCCTCGATCGGAACGGGACGCGGGGGCGATAAGGGGACACGCGAAGAAAGAATCATGCTTTGCGATAAATCCGTTCGTGTTTGACCAGCGGCTCAAAGCCTTTGGCATGACTGGAAAAGTCCACGCTTTCCTTGCTGCCCAGGCCCAGAAAGCCGCGATGGCAGAGGGAGTCGCGGAACAGACCCAAGGCCCGGTCCTGCAGGGTCTTGTTGAAATAGATCAGCACATTGCGACAGGAGATCAACTGGGTCTCGGAAAACACGCTGTCGGTCGCCAGGCTGTGGTCGGCGAAGGTCACGTGCTCGCGCAGGGACTTGTCGAACAGCACGCCCTCGTAGGCCGCGGTGTAGTAGTCGGAAAACGCCCGCTGTCCGCCGGCCTTCTGGTAATTGCTGGTGTAGGCGCTGACGCTGTCCAGGGGGAAAATACCGCGCTCGGCTTTCTCCAGGGACAGCGGATTGATGTCCGTGGCGTAGAGGATGGTGCGCTCAAGCAGCCCTTCCTCCTTGAGCAGTATGGCCAGGGAATAGGCCTCCTCGCCCGTGCTGCAGCCGGCCACCCAGACCTTGATCGAGGGGTAGGTCCTGAGCAGGGGTACCACCTGTTGGCGCAGCGCCAGGAAGTAGCCGGGGTCGCGAAACATCTCGCTGACCGGAATGGTCAGGTACTGCAGCAGCTGCATAAAGGCGCTCGGCTCGTGCAGGATGCGCTCCTGCAGCGCCGTGATGGTCGGGCACCCGAACTGCTCCAGGGCATGGCGCACCCGACGCTTGAGCGAGGCCCCCGAGTAGTCGCGAAAGTCGTAGCTGTACTTGAGGTAGATGGCCTCGATCAGCAGCCGCACCTCGATCTCACTGTTGCCTTCGGGCACCATCAGATGCGCTCCAGCTTGGGCAGCCAGACGCGGATCAGCGAGAACAAGCGGTCCAGGTCGATGGGCTTGGCCAGGTAGTCGTTGGCGCCGGCCTGCAGGCAGCGGTCCTGGTCGTCCTTCATGGCCTTGGCGGTCACGGCGATGATCGGCAGTTTGCGCCAGCGCGGGTTCTTGCGGATCTCGCGGGTGGCTTCGTAGCCGTCCATCTCCGGCATCATGATGTCCATCAGCACCAAGTCGATATCGTCGATCTGCGCGAGCTTTTCCAGGGCCTCGCGGCCATTGCGCCCGACTTCCACCGTCGCGCCCTTGTATTCCAGGGCGCTGGTCAGGGCGAAGATATTGCGCACGTCGTCGTCCACCAGCAGGATGCGCCGGCCCTCGAAGGCATTGTCGCGGTTGCGCGCGGTCTTGAGCATGCGCTGACGCTCGCTGGACAGCTGCGCCTCGACCTTGTGCAGGAACAGGGTAACTTCGTCGAGCAGGCGCTCGGGCGAACGCGCACCCTTGATGATGATCGAACGCGAGTGCTTCATCAGGTCCGCTTCTTCGTCGCGGGTCAGGTTGCGCCCGGTGTAGACGATCACCGGCGGGAAGGAGCAGATGTCCTCGCTGGCCATGCGCTTGAGCAGCTCGTTGCCCGCCATGTCGGGCAGGCCCAGGTCGATGATCATGCAGTCGAAGAGGGTGGTGCGCAGCAGGGCCAGGGCCTGCTCGCCGAACTCCACGGCGGTCAGCTCGATATCGTCGTCGCCGATCAGGTGGGCGATGCTGTCGCGCTGGCGGGCGTCGTCTTCCACCAGCAGCACGCGCTTGACCCGTTGATCGAGCTTGGCTTCCAGCCTGGCGAAGACTTCCTTGAGGTGCTCGCGGGTGGTGGGCTTGACCGCATAGCCGATGGCGCCCAGCTGCAGCGCCGCCTCCATGCGGTCCTCCACGGAAATCATATGCACCGGGATATGCCGGGTTTTCGGGTCGTCCTTCAACCGCTGCAATACGGTCAGCCCGGAAGCATCGGGCAGGCGCATATCCAGCAGCACCGCATGGGGCAGCCGTTGCACGGCCAGCTGCAGGCCCTCGTCGGCGCTGTGGGCCACCAGGCAGCGATAATTCAGCTCATGGGCCAGGTCGTAGAGGATCTGGGCGAAGGTCGGTTCGTCCTCGATGACCAGGATGCAGCGACCAGCGGCCGATAACTGATCGCGGTCGTCGGCGAACGGTGTCACAGCCAGGGTCGGCACGGGGAGCGCAGGCGTTATCGCGCGTACCGGTATCGGTGCCGCCGCAGAGGGACGCAGCAGCGGCGCCTGGGACTCTTCGTAGGTCTGCGGCAACAGCAGGGTGAAGGTGCTGCCCTGACCGGGCTCGCTGACCAGGCAGATGCTGCCGCCGAGCAAAGCGGCCAGGTCGCGGGAAATCGACAGGCCCAGGCCGGTACCGCCGTAGCGCCGGTTGGTGGTGCCGTCGGCCTGGGTGAAGGCCTCGAAGATGCTGGCCTGCTGGTCCTCACGAATACCGATGCCCGAGTCGCTGACGGCAAAGGCGATGGCACCGTCTGGCTGGAGCGAGACGCTCAGGGTCACACGGCCCTGCTCGGTGAACTTGATGGCGTTGGACAGCAGGTTCTTGAGGATCTGCTCGACCCGCTGCTGGTCGCTGTAAAGCTCCGCGGGCAGTCCAGGCAGGGATTCGATACGGAACGCCAGGCGCTTGTCCGCGGCCAGGGGCTCGAACAGGGTGGCCACGCCCTCCAGCATCTGCGCCAGCCGCACCTCGTGGGGACGTACCTCGAGCTTGCCAGCCTCGACCTTGGAGATGTCCAGGATGTCGTTGATCAGGTGCAGCAGGTCGTTGCCGGCAGCGTAGATGGATTCGGCGAACTTGACCTGTTCGGCACTGAGGTTGTGCTGCGGGTTGTCGGCCAGCAACTTGGCCAGGATCAGCGAACTGTTGAGCGGGGTACGCAGCTCGTGGGACATGTTGGCGAGGAACTCCGACTTGTACAGGCTGGCGCGCTGCAGGGCCAGGGCGCGCTCCTCGAGCTGCGCCTGGGCCAGGTTCAGGGCCGCATTCTTCTCGTCCAGGGCATCGCGCTGATCGGCCAGCTGCTCGTTGGTCTGTTCCAGCTCGGCCTGCTGGGTTTCCAGGTGGGCCTGGGACTCGTTGAGCACCCGCGACTGCTCTTCCAGCTCCTCGTTGGCGGTGCGCAGCTCCTCCTGTTGGACCTGCAGCTCTTCGTTCAACTGTTGGGTCTCGGCCAGCACGTCCTGCAGGCGCTGACGGTAGCGCGCGGCGTCGATCGAGGTGCCGATATTACTGGCGATAAGTTCGAGAAATTCCAGGTCGCGGTCCTGGATGGGCCGCAGGAAGCCCAGTTCGAGGACCCCGTTGACCAGGTTGTCGTTGATGATCGGCAGCACCAGGATATGCAGCTGGCCGGTTTCGCCCAGCCCCGAGCTGACCTTGAGGTAGGCGTGGGGCAGGTTGTCCAGGCGGATCAAACGGCGCTCGTGGGCCGCCTGGCCGACTAGGGACTCGGTAGGTCCGAAACCCTGCTCGGCGGCTTCCAGCTCCCGGGAGAAGCCGTAGCTGGCCACGCGGCAGAACCCGGAGCGTTCGTCGCGTACATAGAAGGCGCCCACCACCATATCCAGGTAATGGGCCAGGTGGCGCAGGACATTGCGCCCCAGCATGGGCTCGCTCAGCTGACCCAATACCTGTTCGGCCAGCTGGGTCTGGCCGCTGCGCAACCAGGCCTTCTGTTCGATCACCCGGGCATCGGCCTGTTGCTGGTGCAAGGACGCCGCATAGCCTGCGGACAGGCCCAACAGCTCGCGGCGGCCGAAAACCGCCAGCAGGCCGCTGAGGCTCAGGCTGAACAACAGATAGAGGGCGATGGTCAGCACGACCGTCTGGTTGGCGTCTTGGTTGCGCGCCACGCGTCGTTGCTGCTCAGCGGCGATAAAGTCGGCATATTCGCCGCGAATCTCGTCGGTCAAGCGCTTGCCACGACCGCTGCGCACGGTTTGTTGCACGTCGCGGTCCTCGCGACGCAAGGCGATCAATTCACGGGCATAGAAGTCCCACTGCTGGTGCAAGGCCTCGACGCGGCGCAGGCGATCGAGCTGGGCGGGGTTGTCCGCCACCAATTCGCCCAGGTTGCGCAGCTGCACGCCGATCAGCGGCTTGGCCACCTCGTAGGGCGCTAGAAAGGCCTCGTCATCGGTGATCAGAAAGCCGCGCAGGCCGGTCTCCACATCGACCGACAGCTTGGCGGCTTCATGGGCACTGCCGATCACCCGGTCGCTGTGCTCGACCCCCTTGAGCACGCTCAACAGGTAGAGGATCAAGCCGATAAAAAACAGCGCACTGATAATGCCGATACCCAGCGGAAGAGCGACATTGCGCGAAAGAATGCGGCGAAAGCTCTTTTCATCAATGGCGGTAGGGCTGGTCATCTGAAGGTTCTGCCATTCAAAATCAGCGAGTCTGCCGCAAAGTGCGGCAAAACGCATGGTTTGCCGCTGTCCTGTGACATTCCGCGACGCCGCTACCTGCTTCGATGCGAGCGCAAGCGCGGTCATTCGGCCATTAATCTGAACCCCTGACGCGTACCTGGGTCGCACACACTGTCTGGTAAGGGCGGGCGACACTGACTCCCGACTTGGCCGTGGAAAGCATGGCTCGTAACCCGCCGCGCAGGTACTCTGCATTTCTGCGAAGACCGCCGCGGCGAGGCGGGCACTGGCATTAACCCGCATTAACACGAGATCACTCCATGTACGACCGGCCCCCCTTCGCCCCCCTGGGTACAACGCCTAAAAGCATCCTGGTGGTCGAGGACGACCAGGTGGTGCGCATGCTGACCGTCGAAGTGCTCGAAGAGCTCGGCTACCGGGTTTTCGAGGCCGAAGACGCCCCCGAGGCCCTGATCATTCTCGAGCGCGACCAGCCCCTGGATCTGCTGATGACCGATATCGGCCTGCCCGGTATGAGCGGTCATCAGCTGATGACCGCGGCGCACCAGCTGCGACCCCGACTGCCGGTGCTGTTCGCCAGCGGCTATCCGGCCGACGAGCGCTTGGAGCGCGATCCGGCGGCACCCGAAGTGGCCACCATCACCAAGCCTTTTTCCCTGGAATTGCTGCGTACCACGGTGCGCGACATGCTCGAGCGCGCTTAGTGATACTTATTCGGGGCTATTGAGCACCGCCAGCAACGCGGCCGTCCGGGCATCCGCCTCGCCATCGAACCGCGCCGGTCGGTAGCGCATCTGGAACGCGGCCAGTACATGACGGGTCGCCACGTCCAGCTCGCCGGTCTGCGGACAGGCATAGCCCAAGGTGCGTAATTGTTGCTGGAACCAGACCGGACTGGGCAGCTCGGCCTCGAACGCGCCCTGCCGGTCGGCTACCGCCTGGGGGTTAGGCCAGCGGCCCAGTCCGGCCTCGGCCAGACGCTGCCAGGGAAACAGCGGGCCCGGATCGAGTTTGCGCAGCGGGGCGATATCGCTATGACCGACGATATGCTCGGCGGGTATGTCGTAGCGCAGCACGATGTCCTTGAGCAGCAGAATCAGCGCGTCGATCTGCGCCGAGGCATAGGGGTGCCAGAGCCGTCCGTTCGGGCCGTCGGTAAACCCTGGATTGACCAGCTCGATGCCGATCGAACTGCTGTTCAGCCAGGTGCGTCCCAGCCACTCGCTGTCTCCGGCGTGCCAGGCACGCCGGCTCTCGTCCACCAGGCGGTAAACGGTCGGCGGCGACTCGCCGATCAGGTAGTGGCTGCTGACCTCGCCGCGGGTGAGCAGGGCCAGGGAGCGCGGCAGACTGGCGGAGGTGTAGTGCAGCACCACGTACTGGATACGGCTGTCGTGATTGAGCGAGACGTAGCGGGTATCCACCACAGGGCCGCTGGCGCAGCCGACCAGCAGGACGAAGATCGACAGGAGCAGGCAGTTTTTCATGGACGGATATGCAGCACGCTTTGCAGGTTATCCAGCAGCATGTCGACGCTGAGCATGATTAGCAACATGCCGGTCAGGCGCTCTACCGCAGTCAGGCCGCGGGGACCGAGAAAGCGTTGCAGGAAGGAGGCCTGCAGCAGGATAAAGGCCGTGGCCGCCCAGGCCAGCCCGACCGCCAGGTAGAGCTCCCACAACGGTCCCTCGTGGGTGTTGCGCAGGGTCATCAAGACCGCCAGGGCCGAAGGCCCGGCCACGGCCGGCGTGGCCAGCGGCACCAGCAGCGGCTCGCCATCCGGCAGATCCCCTAGCACGCCCTGGGGGCTGGGAAAGATCAGGCGCATGGCGATCACGAACAGGATAATGCCTCCGGCGATCGCCGTGGCTTCCCGGGACAGGCCCAGGCCGCTGAGCACCTTGTCACCGAACGTCAGAAACAGCATCAGCAGCGCCAGGGCGAACAGCAGCTCGCGCAGGGCCACGCGCAGGCGCCGCTCGGGAGCCACCGTTTTCAGCGCCGCCAGGAAGATCGCGATATTGCCAAAGGGATCGGTGACCAGAAAGATCAACACCGCGATGCCGAAGATATCCATACAGCGCTCCTAAAACCCGCAGTCTAATGATTCGCTGCGCCCGCGTCTGTCGACCAGGCGTCAGCCAGGGCTTCGCCCGGCACGGGGCTGCCCGTCGTGTCGGTGCAGGGTATGCTGGCCACAGGCGTCCCGCTCCGCTGTCCCCGCCCCTTTATCGAAGTACCGCCATGCCCCGCCAACTGCTGTGGTTCAAACTGGATCTACGGCTGGACGACCACCCGGCCGTCCAGGCCGCGCTGCACGCCGAATGCCTGCTGCCGGTGTTCGTGTTCGACCCGGACCCGCCGCGCGGCGGGCCCTTCGCCGCAGCGCGTCCCAGCCCGCGGCGCCTGGTCTTTTTGCGGCAGAGCCTGAATGCCCTCGACCAGGCCCTGCGCCAGCGCGGCTCGCGCCTGCTGGTGCTGCAGGGACGGGCCGAGCAGATCATTCCCGCGCTGGTGGCACGCCTGGACCTGAACGGGGTAGTGACTCTCGCGGAAATCGCCCCGGACGAACGCGCCGAGCTGACACGGGTGCGCGCCACCCTGGGCGCGGTGCCGCTGCGCGAACTGCCCGGTAACGACCTGCTGCGCGAGGACCAGCTGCCGCTGACGGTGGCCGAGTTGCCGACCACCTTTACCCCGTTTCGCGCGCTGGTCGAACGTCAGATTCCGCTGTTCCAGCCGGTGTCGGCACCCCAGTGGCTGCCACCGCTGCCCGCCGGCATCGAGGCCTTGCTGGCGCAGGTTGCCGCTTTACCCGATCCGGAGCCGGTCCACGCTTACAGCGCCTTTCCCTTTGCCGGCGGCGAGACCGCGGCCCGCCAGCGCCTGGAGCAGTACCTGTGGCGGGACCCGGGCGTACGCCAATACAAGGACACCCGCAACGGCCTGATCGGCAGCGACTATTCATCCAAGTTCTCGCCCTGGTTGGCCAACGGCTGCCTGTCGCCGCGCCGGGTAATGGCCGAGCTGCAGCGCCACGAGACGCAACTGGGGCAGAACGACTCGACCTATTGGTTGTGGGTCGAGCTGCTCTGGCGCGAGTTCTTCCGCTGGACCCTGGTGCGCCATGGCGGCACCCTGTTCCGGGCAGGTGGACTCAAGGAAAAGGCGACCTGGACAGCGACGGATGAACGCTTCGGCCAGTGGTGCCAGGGCCTGACCGGCGTGCCCCTGGTGGATGCCAATATGCGCGAGCTGGCGGCGACCGGTTTCATGTCCAATCGCGGCCGTCAGGTGGTGGCCAGCTACCTGATCCACGACCTGCAACAGCATTGGCGTTACGGCGCGAGCTGGTTCGAGGCCCACCTGCTGGATTACGACCCGGCCAGCAACTGGGGTAACTGGGCCTACCTGGCGGGCGTCGGCAATGACCCGCGCAGCGACCGCGTATTCAACACCCTGCGGCAGGCCCGTCAGTACGACCCTGACGCCGCCTATATCAGCCTCTGGCTGCCCGAGCTGAAGGCTGTGCCGCTGGCGCTGCGGCACACGCCCTTTCTGCTGCCGGCCGGTCAGCTGCAAGCCTTGGGCTATCCGCGCCTGGCAACGTTTCCCGAAGCCTGGCGCGCTTACCTGCCCACGCAGGCCTAAGCTACAGATCCCATTTGTCATACCCGCGCCGCGGCTATCCAGGAACATCGTCGTACCTGGGTTCCCGCCTGCGCAGGAATGTTATGGGTCCATCGCCTCCGTGGTCCTAGGGCCTGCTGACATTAACCTCGCGAGTCGCGTTGCCGCGAAGAAGGGTCCCAGGCAAGGCGCGGAACGCAGGCAATGGTCATTCCCTTGCCCAGTTTCGCAACGCCGAATGGGGGCGTTATTCGCGCAACCCGCAGGGCCGGAACTGTTTTGATGCGATAAGAAGTTACTCGCCGTTCGTTCTGAAACACCCGGCGGCGCGTTTCATGCCAGGTCTCATTTCAAAACCAGGTCCGGCGCGGCCGTGCGGGTAGTGTCAACAGGCCCTAACCCAGTTCCAGGCGGTTGCGCCCGGCGCGCTTGGCCCGGTAGAGCGCCTGGTCGGCGCGCTCGAACACTTGGTCGCCCTGGTCGCCCTCGGTAAAAGCGCTGATACCGGCCGACAAGGTGATGGTGACCGGTTCGCCCTTGAAGTGGAACGGGCAGAGTTCGACACCCGCGCGCAGGGTCTCCAGTAACTGCTGGCCGCCCGCCAGGGAGGTGGCCGGCACCAGCAGGACGAATTCCTCGCCGCCGAAACGGGCGATGAAATCAGTCTTGCGCAAGCGGTTGGCCAGCTCGCCGGCGATAATCTTCAGCACCTTGTCGCCGGCCAGGTGGCCATAGTTGTCGTTGATGCGCTTGAAGTGGTCGATGTCCACCACCGCCAGCAGCAGGTCGCCGCCGTAGCGCTGCCAGCGCGCCACCTCCAGCTCCAGGCGCTCGATCCAGGCGGCGCGGTTGGGCAGCCCGGTCAACGGATCTGTCAGCGCCTTCAGCCGCTGCTCCTCGAGGTGGTCGCGGAAGCCCTTGGCTTCGTGTTCCATGCTCGCCACGCGCTCCACCAGGGTCTGCAGGCGTCCGACCACCGACTGTTCGCGTGCGTCGCGTTGACGCTGAAACTGCGCCATCGTGCTGAGCAGCCCGTCCAGACGGTTCTCCACCACATTTTTCAGGCTGTTGAGGTCGGTGGCTTCCTGCACGCTGCTGTGCAGGCCATCGACTTGCTGGCGCAGCTCGCTGTCCAGCTCCCGGGCCGCCGATACCGATTCGGAATAGCCATCGTGGGCTTCCTGCAGGCTGCCCTGAAAAGTCGACAGACGCTCGTTGAGTTGCTTGAGGTAGCCCTCGAATTCGCGTTGACCGTTGTCCGCCACCGCCAGCATCAGGACGGCAAAATCCTCCAGCACCGGCACCAATTCATAAAGATTCAGCCCGGCCTGTATGCGTTCGCGCAACAGTTCGGCCTGAGGCTGATGGCGCTCCGGCAGACTCAGCGCCTCGAGCAGGCCCAATAGCGTGGCCTCGACATGCTCGGCGATGGCGCTGTAGCCCGGCTCGGGAGCCGCCGGCAAGGCAAAATCGGGATCCGGATCCGGATCCGTATCGCTCAGCGCTGTCGTCACGATTTCCGGGCGTACCGCCGGTTGCGCGCCGAGCAAGGTCGCCGGCAACGGCAGGCTGTCGAGCAAGGTGATGGCGCAAGAAGGCGGCGCCGCCGCGGCCAACGCGGGTACGGCCGGAGCGGCTGCTGGCAAAGGTACGGGTACGGGTACGGGTACGGGTACGGGTACGGGTACGGGTACGGCCAGCATTTCGGGCTCGGACGCCACGGTCAAGCGCTCGACCAGGGGCTCGGACATCCCAGACTCGGGGGCCACCGGCTGCACCTCCAGGACAGTCGCGGCGGCCATATCGGCGCTGTCCTCGCGACCAAACAGGCGCTGAAGTAGACCGGGACGCTGGGCCTGGGACGCCTCGCGCAACGCCAGTGCCTGGCGCTGCAGGTTACCCAGTTCCGCCAGCAGCACTGGCAGTTCGCGGGCCTGGCCGGCGCGGGCTTCCAGCTCTTTGACGAAGCGCTTGAGGGGCTTGCGCACCTCGCCGGGCAGTTCCAGGGCCTGAAGTTGCGCGGCCAGGGCGGACAGTCCGGCGCTGACCTGAGCGACCCGCGTCTCGCGGCGTTGTTCGGAATCCAGCACGGCCTTTTCCAGGCGCGGAATCAGCGCCGAAAGCCCGGCGTCCATATCGTCACGGCGCAGGATCTCGCGCATTTCCTGCATGCACTGATCCACGGCCTTATCGGTGCCTTCGGCTGCCAGGGAACTGCGTACCAGGCCGCGGCGCAGCAGATCCAGCCGGGCATCCCAGCGCCGCTCAAGCTTTTCCTGCTGTTCGAGATTTTCCAGGTATTTGCTTTTCCAGCGCAGGGCGTCGTCGCTCATGCCTTAAAGTCCAAAAGGAGGCTTGATCAGCATAGCGGCATATTGCTCGAACCAGGACCGGGCAAGCGGATTTCGACCGCCACCGGTAGGTGATCGGAAATCGGCATGGCCAGCACCCGTACCCGCTCGAGAATCAGGCCCGGGCTGAGCAGAATATGGTCCAGGCAGCGCTGCGGGCGCCAGCTGGGAAAGGTCGCATGCACCTGGGGCGCTACCAGGCCCAGATCGCGCAGGGGCGAATGTTCCAGCAAATCGGCGGCATGGGTGTTCATATCGCCCATCAATACCTGATGACGGTAGCCCCCAATCAATTCACGGATATAGGCCAGCTGCCGGGTACGGGTACGGGGGCCGAGGGAGAGGTGCATCATCACCACCACCAAGGCCTCCGGGCCTTCACCGAAACGCAGCAGAATGGCGCCGCGCCCTGGCGGACCGGGCAGCGGATGATCTTCCAGCAGGGTCGGGCACAGCCGGCTGAGCACCCCGTTGCTGTGCTGGGCCAGACGGCCAAGGTTACGGTTGAGCTGCTGGTACCAGTAAGGGAATGCACCGAGGCGGGCAAGGTGTTCGACCTGGTTGATGTAACCGGAGCGATGGCTGCCGCCATCGGCCTCCTGCAGGGCCACCAGGTCGTAGTCGGTCAACAACTCGCCAATCTTTTGCAGGTTACCGGCGCGCCCCTGGTGCGGCAGCACGTGTTGCCAGCCGCGGGTCAGGTAATGCCGGTAGCCTTCGGTGCTGTTGCCGACCTGGATATTGAAGCTGAGCAAGCGCAGCAGCCCATCGGCAGGCAGCCCGGTCGCATCCAGGCACTGGGGGTTGACCTGCGGACTGTGCAGGCCTACACCCCGTTCGACATGCCAACGCCGCAGCATGAAGATGGCTTACTGGGCGGCGCGCTCTTTGGCAATCAGATAGTCGGCCACTTGCAAGGTCAACTCCGGACCGCCGGCAGTGCCGAGGTCGAAGCGGTATTTGCCATTGACTATCATCACTGGCACACCCTTGATCTGGTAGGCCATGGCCAGCTTCTTGGCCTTTTCCACCTGGCCTTTCACGGCGAAGGAATCGTAGGTTTTGAGGAAGGCGTCTTTATCGATGCCCTTGGTCACGAGGAGCTCGGCCATTTCCTCGGGGGTGGAGAGCTTTTTACGTTCCAAGTGGATGGCGTCGAAGACGGCAGTATGGACGGACTGCTCGACCTTCATCATTTCCAGGGTGATAAACAGCTGACCGTGAACATTCCAGGCGCCACCGAACATGGCCGGAATGCGGTGGAAACTCACGTCTTCCGGCAATTTTTCGATCCAGGGATTAATGGTCGACTCGAATTTGTAGCAGTGACCGCAACCGTACCAGAACAACTCCACCACTTCGATTTTGCCCGGCGTGGCCACCGGAACCGGGCTGCTCAGCACGTCATACTGCTTGCCCGCCTCGGGCTCGGCGGCAACGGCGGTCAGGGCGAAAAGGCTTGCGCTAACGCTCGCCGCAGCGAGGACGGCACCGAAGATCAGATTGCGCATGCTTGACTCCATAGACAAGTAAAGGTCGCTCGCAAGCGACCTCGATTGGACCGGAATAACAATTAAGGGTTCCTGCAGGACCATGAGGCACGCCCTGGAGAAAAAAGGCGGCCGAAGCCGCCTTTTCATTGATGCCTCATCCTACACCCAGACTCAGTGCAAGCCCTGGATATAGCTGGAAACCGCTTCGATATCTTTATTACTCAATTTTTCGGCGATGCTGCGCATGATCATGCTGTCACCGTCGTTGGTGCGATTGCCCTCGCGAAAATCCGTGAGCTGCTTGGCCACGTACCCGGCATGCTGCCCACCCAGGTGCGGGAAGCCGGCTTGGTCGTTACCGACGCCGTCGGGTGCATGGCAACCGGTGCAGGCCGGCATGCCCTGTTCCAGCTTGCCACCACGGAACAGCGCCTCGCCACGCTCGACCAGATCGGGGTTGGCCGCGCCGACGCTCATCTTCAGACTGGCATAGTAGGCGGCCATATCGGCCAGGTCCTGCTCGCTCTTGCCGTCCAGCAGGCCGGTCATTTCCACCACCTTGCGGCCGACGCCGGGGGCGGCACCGGCCGCCGTGCCTGTCTGGATATCTTTCAGTTGCTTGAGCAGGTAGCGCTCACCTTGACCGGCCAGCTTGGGGAAGTTAGGTGCCAGGCTATTGCCGTCCGCACCGTGGCAGGCGCCACACACCGCCACCTTAGCCTCGCCAGCAGCGGCGTCGCCGGCTGCATGGGACAGGCCGGTCATGCCCAGGGTCAACAGCAGACTCACGAGTACTTTGTTCATCAGCTCATCCAATTACGGCTAAGGGTAAAAGAGGTAGGCACGGGATCACTCGCTCATCAGGGTAATGACGGCCTGATAATCCTCGGCGCTGCAGTCGGTGCACAGGCCGCGGGGCGGCATCGCATTCAAGCCGTTGGTGACATTCAGCACCAGGACGTCCATGCCCTTGGCCAGACGGGGCGCCCAGGCAGCTTTATCGCCTTTTTGCGGGGCGTTCGGCAACTGGCCGTTATGGCAGGCCGCGCACGCACGGGCATACACGGCGTCGGCATCCTGGGCAGCATGGACGCTGCAGGCCAGCATGGCAACGCTTGCCGCGAGCAGCCGGAGCTTGATGCTTTTCATGGAATCTCGTCCTCATCGGCGGGGGAACGTCCTGCGTCTGGTGCGCAGCAGCTGTGGATCGCCCCCGTGAACGCCCCACCGACAGTGGTAAAGCGCACACAAAATCTGCGGCATTATATACTGGCGTCGCTGAAACGGAAACGACACCGCTTGCCGCGCCCTTGTCGGCGCCGCCCCAACCGGAAATACCGATGCTCGCCAAGAACCCCATCATGGGTCTGTGCCAACAGGCCGACTTTATGCTCAGTGCCGCCAAGGTCGACCAGTGCCCCGAAGACGAGGGCTATGAAGTGGCTTTCGCCGGGCGTTCCAATGCCGGCAAATCCAGCGCACTGAACACCCTGACCCACGCCAGTCTGGCCCGCACCTCGAAGACCCCGGGACGCACCCAGCTGCTGAATTTCTTCCGCCTGGACGACGAACGCCGCCTGGTCGACCTGCCAGGCTACGGCTATGCCAAGGTGCCGATTCCGCTCAAGCTGCATTGGCAGCGCCACCTGGAGGCCTACCTGGGCAGCCGTCGCAGCCTGAGCGGTCTGATCCTGATGATGGATATCCGTCATCCGCTGACCGAGTTTGACCACCTGATGCTCGACTGGGCCGTCGCCAGTCGCATGCCCATGCATATCCTGCTGACCAAGGCCGACAAGCTGGCCTTCGGCGCGGCCAAGACCGCACTGCTGAAAGTGCAACAGGACCTGCGCCGGGGCTGGGGCGAGGACATCAGCATCCAGCTGTTCTCGGCGCCCAAGCGCATGGGCATCGAAGAAGCCCAGGCCGTGCTGGCGAGGTGGATGGACCTGCTGGTGGAGCCGAGCGAACCAGCCGAGGGCTGAATTTCAGGCAAAAAAAACCCCGAGCATCGTATGGGGAGGGGAGGCTCGGGGTTTAAGGTCTGAACCGCTAGGGCGGGGTTCAGATATCTGCCAACACTTAACACAACAAAGGAGCATCGAAGGCTTCTCAGCCATTCAGGAACTCTGAGTGCCATCGTCGCCTGAAAGTTCAGCGCCTGATTGAAAATGATTCGTACTAAAAGCCTATTTTTTATAACTCTATAAAAATAAAGGCTTTTCAGCCACCTGACCACGGCGCTCGATAGCCGTTTTCAATGCGCCTCGTCCCAGTTGGCCCCAACTCCGACGTCAACCCGCAGCGGCACGTCCAGCTCGGCGGCGGCACTCATTTGCGTGCGTACAGCCTCGCGCACCGTCTCGATCAGGTCTTCGCGCACCTCCAGCACCAGTTCGTCGTGCACCTGCAGAATCACCCGGGCGTCCAGTCCGGACTCGCCGAGCCAGCGGTCCACCGCGACCATGGCGCGCTTCATGATATCCGCCGCCGTGCCTTGCATGGGCGCGTTGATCGCGGTGCGCTCGGCCCCCTTGCGCAGGGCCTGGTTCTTCGAATGAATCTCCGGCAAGTACAGGCGGCGGCCGAACAGGGTCTCGACATAGCCCTGCTCGCTGGCCTGCTCGCGGGTACGCTCCATGTAGCGCAGCACGCCGGGGTAACGGGCAAAGTAGCGGTCGATATAGGCCTGGGATTCCTTGCGGTCGACGCCGATCTGCTTGGCCAGGCCGAAGGCGCTCATGCCGTAGATCAGGCCGAAGTTGATCGCCTTGGCGCTGCGCCGCTGATCGCCGCTGACCTGTTCCAAGGCCACGCCGAAGACCTCGGCGGCCGTGGCCCGGTGCACGTCCAGGTCATGGCGGAAGGCATGCAGCAAGCCTTCGTCCTGGGCCAGGTGCGCCATGATCCGCAACTCGATCTGCGAATAGTCGGCCGCCAGCAACTTGTAGCCCGGCGGGGCGACAAAGGCCTGGCGGATGCGCCGGCCCTCGGCGGTGCGGATCGGGATGTTCTGCAGGTTCGGATCGCTGGAGGACAGCCGTCCGGTCGCCGTCACCGCCTGGTGGTAGGAGGTGTGGATGCGCCCGGTACGCGGATTGATCTGCTCCGGCAGGCGGTCGGTGTAGGTGCTCTTGAGCTTGCTCAGGGTGCGGTACTGCATCAGCACCTTGGGCAGCGGAAAATCCTGTTCGGCCAGTTCGGCCAGCACCGCCTCGGCGGTGCTGGCCTGACCCTTGGCGGTTTTGCTCAGCACCGGCAGGCCGAGTTTTTCGTAGAGGATCACTCCCAGCTGCTTGGGCGAGCCCAGGTTGAACTCTTCACCGGCGATGTCGAAGGCCTCGCGCTCCAGCGCCACCAGCTTGTCGCCCAGCTCGCGGCTGTGCTCGCCGAGCAGCTTGGCGTCGACCAGCGCGCCCTGGCGCTCGATGCGGGCCAGCACCGGCACCAGCGGCATCTCGATCTCTTGCAGTACCCGCGCCAGGTTGGGCACGGCCTGCAGGCGCTGCCACAGTACCTGGTGCAGACGCAGGGTCACGTCGGCGTCCTCGGCGGCGTAGGGTCCGGCCTGCTCCAGGGCGATCTGGTCGAAGGTCAGCTGCTTGGCGCCCTTGCCGGCGATGGTCTCGAAGGCGATGGTGCTGTGGTCCAAGTACTTGAGGGCCAGGCTGTCCATGTTGTGCCGGGTGGCGACCGAATCCAGCACGTAGGATTCGAGCATGCTGTCGAACGCCACGCCCTCGACTCGAATGCCGTTCAGTGGGTCGCCGCCTATGGCGCAATTGGCCAGGATATTGATGTCGTACTTGGCGTGCTGGCCGACCTTGGCCTTGTTCGGGTCCTCCAGCAGCGGCTTGAGCGCGCGCAATACCGTATCGCGATCGAGCTGCGTCGGTACACCCATATAGGAGTGGGTCAGGGGAATATAGGCGGCCTCGTGGGCCTGGACCGCAAAGGACAACCCCACCAGTTGCGCCTGCTGGGCGTCCAGGCCAGTGGTCTCGGTGTCGAAGGCAAACAGCTCCGCCCGGGCCAGCTTGTCCAGCCAGGCCTCGAAACGGTCCTGCGCGAGAATGGTTTCATACTGCACCCCGGTCGCCGCCCCTGTAACGACCTGCGTGCCCTCGAGCACAACGGCCGACACGTCGAGCGTCGCTTCCAGTGTCGGCCCGTCTGGCACCGTCGGCGCATCGAACAAGCCGCCGCTGCGAATGGCCTGGGCCCCAGCCACCTTGCTGTCGCGCAGGATCTCGTCGCGCCAGCTTCTGAATTCCAGCTCGGCATACAGTTCCAGCAGGGCCGCGTGATCGGCGGGGCCCGGGTGCAACTGGTCGAACTTGAGCTCCAGGGGCACGTCCAGCTTGATGGTCGCCAGCTCGTAGGACAGGAAGGCCATGGCGCGGTGTTCTTCGAGCTTGGCCGCCAGGGTCTTGGCCCCGCGGATCGGCAGCGCGGCGACCTTGTCGAGGTTGGCGTAGAGCACGTCCAGGCCGCCGCCGATGCCCACCAGCAGGCCCTGGGCGGTTTTTTCGCCGACCCCCGGCACGCCCGGGATGTTGTCGACCTTGTCGCCCATCAGCGCCAGGTAATCGATGATCAGCTCGGGGCCGACGCCGAACTTGGTTCTGACGCCCTCCACGTCGTAGACGCTGCCGGTCATGGTATTGACCAGGGTTACGAAGGGGCAGACCAACTGGGCCATGTCCTTGTCGCCGGTGGAGATCACCACCGGGCAGCCCTGGGCCGCGCTCTGCCGGGCCAGGGTGCCGATCACGTCGTCCGCTTCCACGCCTTCGACGCACAACAGCGGATAACCCAAGGCGCGCACGCTGGCATGCAGCGGCTCGACCTGCAGCCGCAGGTCGTCCGGCATGCTCGGCCGATTGGCTTTGTACTCGGCGAACAGCGCGTCGCGAAAGGTCCCTCCCTTGGCGTCGAACACCACCGCGAAGGGGCTGTCCGGGTACTGCTTGCGCAGGCTCTTGAGCATATTCAATACGCCCTTGACCGCCCCGGTGGGCAAACCCTTGGAGGTGGTCAGCGGCGGTAGCGCGTGGAAGGCGCGGTACAGGTAAGAAGAACCGTCCACCAGGACGAGGGGCGCTTGGCTCATGCGTTGGGTCAACCTTTTCCACGGGGTCGGCGTTAGAATGGCCCGACCATTGACGACAAAGGACAAGGTTACCATGCGCACATTCAACTGCCTGTTGCTGGCCAGCCTGCTCAGCCTCGGTTCGATTGCCGCAGTGGCCCAGGACTCGGCACCGGGCGAGCCGGACGTGACCATTCGCCAGGACGGCGACAGGACCATCCAGGAATACCGGGTCAACGGGTTCCTCTATGCGATCAAAATCATCCCTAAGGGCGGTAAACCGTATTTCCTGGTGCGTGCCGACGGCAGCGACGGCAACTTCGTCCGCTCGGACAACCCGGATATGCTGATTCCTTCCTGGGAAATCTTTAGCTGGTAAGCGAGCAGTCCTGACATGTCGGTCTTCACCCCCCTCGAACGCGGCGAGCTGGAAGTCTTCCTGGAACCCTACGGCCTCGGCCGTCTGCTGGATTTCCAGGGCATCGCCGCCGGCAGCGAGAACAGCAACTTTTTCGTCAGTCTGGAGCGGGGCGAGTTCGTCCTGACCCTGATCGAACGCGGCCCGAGTGCCGACTTGCCGTTCTTCATCGAGCTGCTGGACGTGCTGCACGCCGCCGAGCTGCCAGTGCCTTATGCCCTGCGCACCCGTGGCGGCGAGGCGCTGCGCGAGCTGGCCGGCAAACCGGCGCTGCTGCAACCGCGCCTGGCCGGCAAACACATCGGCCAACCCAACGCTCACCATTGCAGCGAGGTCGGTACCTTGCTGGCGCGCCTGCACCTGGCGACCCGCGAGCAAGTCCTGGAGCGCCAGAGCGACCGCGGCCTGGACTGGATGCTGCGCGAAGGCCCGACCCTGGCCCTGCAACTGCCCGAGGCCGAACTGCCGCTGCTGCGTGACACCCTGCTGGAGATCGCCGCGCTGAAACCGCGGATCCTCAAGCTGCCGCGGGCCAACCTGCACGCCGACCTGTTTCGCGACAACGTGCTGTTCGACGGCCCGCATCTGGCCGGCCTGATCGATTTCTACAACGCCTGCGCAGGACCCATGCTCTACGACCTGGCGATTGCCCTGAACGACTGGTGCTCCGGAGACGACGGCCGGCTCGACGGCACGCGTGCCCGCGCCCTGCTCGGCGCCTACGCGACCTTGCGGCCCTTCACCACCGCCGAGGCCGAGCTGTGGCCGGCCATGCTGCGCATCGCCTGCGTGCGTTTCTGGCTGTCGCGGCTGATCGCCGCCGACTCCTTCGCCGGCCAGCAGGTGCTGATCCACGATCCGGCCGAATTCCAGCGCCGCCTCAGCCAGCGCCAGCAGGTCGATCTGCACCTGCCGTTGGCGCTGTAGCGCCCCGCTGCCCGACGCCGGGCGTAGGGTGGAAGACGTTTTTATCTTCCACCCTGCCGGCTTTTAGGCCGGCTTTTAGCGTTTTTACAAGCCTTCCAGGCAACCCGCCAGGTCGTTGCCCAGGCGTTCCAGCAACTGCTCGTAACCCCTGGCCGAGACCGGCAGGTTACCGCCCATGGCATCCAGCTCGGCCAGGGTCACCGGCAATCCGGCGCTCAGGGTGTCGGCCAGGCGCGGGCGCAGGGGCGGCTCGCTGAACACGCAGGTCGGGCCCGCGGCCTGCAACTGACGCCGCATGGTCGCCACATGCCTGACGCCGGGCTGCACTTCGGCGGCCATGCTGAATACACCGGCGTGCTGCAGGCCATAGGCGGCCTCGAAATAATCGTAGGCTTGGTGGAAGACGAAATAGGGCTTGCCCGCCACCGCGTCCAGACGCGGCTGCAGCCGCCGATCCAGGGCCTGCAGGCGTTCGCCGAAGGCGTGCAGGTTGGCCTGGTAGCGGGCCGTATTGGCCGGGTCGAGCGCGCTCAGGTCGGCCGCCATGCGCGTGGCGATCACCCGGGCATTGGCCGGCAGCAGCCAGAGGTGGGCGTCCAGGCTGCCGGGGCGATGGGCGTGGTCGTGCTCATCCGCCTCCCGCGCCGGGGCCTGTTCATTTTTCGCTTCGTGTTCTTCGTGTTCTTCGCCGAAATGCCGCAACGTCAGCCCCGGTAGAGTCTGTACCGCCAGGCTCGGCTTGTCGCGGCCCTGCAGCACCCGCGGCAGGAAGCTCTCCAGATCCGGGCCTACCCAATAGAGCAACTCGATCTCACGCACCCGCCGCACATCCGAGGGACGCAAGGCATAGTGGTGCGGCGAGGCGCCGGGGGGCAGCAGCACCTCGGGCTGACCGACGCCGTCCTGCACCGCGGCGGCGATCAGCTGCAGCGGCTTGATGCTGGTCAACAGCCGCACTTCGGCCAGGACCTGGCCACTGCCCAGGGCGAGATACGCCAAGAATGCTACGCACAGGCCACACGAGGAAAAAAGACGGAACACGGAAAACACTCGGGGTAGAAGGAACGGGTAATATAATAACGTCTCTTGCCCAAGCCGTCGCCGCCCATGCCCAGCCTGCACCTGTCCGAAGCCCCCCTGGCCTCACGCCCTCATGACCACAGCCATTGCGTCAGCTCAGCCCTGGCCGAAGCGGAAACCATCTGCACCCGCCAGGGCCTGCGCCTGACCGCCCTGCGCAAACGGGTGCTGGAGCTGGTCTGGCTCAGTCACAAACCCCTGGGCGCCTACGATATCCTCGCGGTGTTGAGCGAAACCGACGGACGCCGCGCCGCGCCGCCGACCGTGTACCGGGCGCTGGATTTCCTGCTGGAAAACGGCCTGGTGCACCGCATCGCCTCGCTCAACGCCTTCGTCGGCTGCAACCACCCCCAGCATGCGCACCAGGGTCAGTTCCTGATCTGCCGCAGCTGCCACGCGGCTATCGAGCTGGAACAGGCGGCGATCAGCCAGGCCATTGTGAAAAGCGCGGCCGAGGTTGGTTTTGTGGTGGAAGGCCAGACCGTGGAAGTGCTCGGCCTCTGTGCCGGCTGCCGGGCGGCGGCATGAGCCAGGCGCTGATCCGCTTGCAGGGCGTCGGCGTCAGCTTCGCCGGCCAGCCGGTGCTGCAGGAGGTACAACTGAGCGTGCAGCCCGGCGAGATCGTTACCCTGATCGGACCCAACGGCGCAGGCAAGACCACCCTGGTGCGGGCCGTGCTGGGCCTGCTCAAAGTCGAGACGGGCAGCGTCTGGCGCAAGCCGAAGCTGCGTATCGGCTATATGCCGCAGAAACTTCACGTTGACCCGACCCTGCCCCTCTCGGTGCTGCGCTTTCTGCGCCTGGTACCTAAGGTGGACCGCGCCCGGGCCCAGGCCGCGCTGGCCGAGGTCGGCGCCGAACAGGTGATCGACAGCCCGCTGCAGGGCATTTCCGGCGGCGAGCTGCAACGGGTCCTGCTGGCCCGCGCCCTGCTGCGCGAGCCGCAGCTGCTGGTCCTGGACGAGCCCGTGCAGGGCGTCGATGTGGCCGGCCAGGCCGAGCTGTACCGGCTGATCACCCGCCTGCGCGACCGCCATGGCTGCGGCGTGCTGATGGTCTCCCACGACCTGCACCTGGTGATGAGCACCACCGACCAGGTGGTCTGCCTGAACCGCCATGTCTGTTGTTCCGGCCATCCGGAACAGGTCAGCAGCGACCCGGCCTTTGTCGAGCTGTTCGGCCAGGATGCTCAGGCTCTGGCGATCTACCATCACCGTCACGACCACGAACACGACCTGCACGGCGCGGTGGTCAGCGAGCCGCAGGCCGGCGGCTTGAGCATCCAGGGTCCGGTCAAGCCCCATGTCCATGGAGACGGCTGCAAGCATGCCTGATTTTCTGCTCAATGCCCTGCTCGCCGGCCTGGCCCTGGCCCTGGTTGCCGGCCCCCTGGGCTCCTTCGTGGTCTGGCGGCGCATGGCCTATTTCGGCGACACCCTGTCCCATGCCGCCTTGCTGGGCGTGGCCCTGGGTCTGCTGCTGGACGTCAACCCGACCCTGGCGGTAACGGTCGGCTGCCTGTTGCTGGCCGCCCTTCTGGTGACCCTGCAAAGCCGCCAGCCCCTGGCCTCGGATACCCTGCTCGGCATCCTCGCCCACAGCACCCTGTCCCTGGGCCTGGTGGTGCTGAGCTTTATGCAGGAAGTGCGCATCGACCTCATGGCCTACCTGTTCGGCGACCTATTGGCCGTGGGCCCCAGCGACCTGGTCTGGATTCTGGGCGGCAGCGTGCTGGTGCTGCTGGCACTGGTGGTGCTGTGGCGCCCGCTGCTGGCGATCACCGTGCACGAGGAGCTGGCCCGGGTGGAAGGTCTGCCGGTGGCGGCGATCCGCCTGGGCCTGATGCTGCTGATCGCGGTGGTGATCGCCGTCGCGATGAAAATCGTCGGCGTACTGTTGATCACTTCTCTGCTGATCATCCCCGCCGCCGCCGCCCAGCGCCACGCCCGCACGCCCGAGCAGATGGCCGTGGGCGCCAGCCTGCTGGGTCTGGTAGCGGTTTGCGCGGGGCTGAGCCTGTCCTGGTTCGAGGACACCCCGGCCGGGCCCTCCATCGTGGTATCCGCCGCCGGGCTGTTTCTCCTGAGTTTCGTGCTGCCGCGACGCACGGCAGTCCGTTGACCCGGCCACCGGATTGCGCTGCGCTGATCCGGGCCACGGAATCGGTATCGCAGCCGATAGTGCGTGCCCTGCGTCACAACGGCACCCGGGTGCGCTGGTCGCTGTGACCCGGGCGGTTTAGGCTCGAACGTTCTGCACAGCCCGGGACTCGCCGTTATGCTCCTCGCCTTACGCTGCATCGCCCTTGTCGCCCTGTCCTGTTCGTTACTGGCCTGCCAGCACGCGGCGCCCGTGGCGCCGGCACCCGTGGACCCGTTGGCCGACGCCTTCCAGAGTCTCGATCAGCAGTTGGCCAGCAAGCAGCTGGACGACGCCCAGACCCAACTGCAGGATCTGCAGCAACGCGCCCCCGACGACAGCCGCCTGGAGCCTTATCGCCGGCAACTGGCCGAAGCCTTTTTGCTGCAAGGCGAAGCCCTGCTGCAACGAGGCGAACGCAAGGCCGCGGCCCAGGCCTTCAGTCAAGCGCGTCTGTGGCTACCGGCGCCCACTGCCGACAGCAGCCCACCGCCCAAGCCCAACGCACCGCGGACCACCGTCCCAGCTACCAGTGCACCAAGCGTTGTCGCTACGGCCCCCATCAAGGCCCAGCTGATCGACCCGCGCAGGGCCAGCTCTGCCGTGGCCTTACCCATGCTCGATACCGAGGAAACCAAACGCCTGCGCCGCCTGCTCGATGCAGTCGCCGCCGACGTGGTGAATTTCCGCTGCGCCGTGCACCTGGAAGTGCGCCAGGCCAAGGATGTGCCCTGGGTCACCGCCCTGCTCTCGGCGCGGGTGAAGAAACTCAAGCCCGGCTTCGTGCTGGCCATAAGCTCCAAGGTCGACCCCAGCCGGCCGCCTCGCTTGCTGTTGAGCCCCGCGCTTTAGCGTCCTGCTCGGGATTGGCGTCCAAAGCCAATTCTGTCGATCAGGCCGGCACGGCATCGGCCTGGGGCTGTCGGGCCCAGACCCGGTGCTGGGCCATGGCGGCGAAGAAGTCGCCCACCAGGGCCTTCAAGGCGGTTTCGTCGCCGGTCAGCAGTCCGGCATCCAGCGGTAATTTGAGCAAGTCGAGCAGCTGCTTGGCCTCGCCCACCACGGCAATCGGCTTGAGATGCTTGTAGGCCTCCAGCAGGTAATGCAGCGACACGCCGGAGCCGGCCAGTGCCTTGGCATTGGCCGCACCGCCGGGCACGAACACCGCGTCGAAGGCGATGGAGGGCATGCTCTCCTGGCTGGCATCCACCGGCAGCGGTTGACCCTGGGCGGTCATGACCGGCGCCGAGGTCGGGCCCAGCACCTTGGCGCTGGCGCCCTGCAGTTGCAGCTGCGCCTGGAGAAAGGCAACGGCGTCGGCATCCACGCCGTTGGTCACCAGAATCGCCACCTTGCGCGAGCGGATGCTGTCCTTGAGCTTGGTCGCCAGGCTCAGGGACGGCGCCTTGCCCAGGGTCTGCTTGGGCAGGCTGGCGCTCGGCGCCGCGGGTGCGGGCAGTCCGAGATGGGTCGCGACCTGCCGAGCCAGCCCCAGGTCGATCCGGGCAAGGATCTGGTTGACTTGGCGCTCACGGATCGCCACCCGCTCGACCTTGCCCAGCTCGAAGCTGTAGGCGGCCACGATATGGGCCTGCTCTGCCGGGCTCATGCTGTTGAAGAACAGGGTGGCTTGGGAAAAGTGATCGCCAAAGGACGGGCTGCGCCGGCGGACCTTGTCGCCGTCGACCCGCTCCGGGTAACTTTCGAAGCCGCCGTTAGCCGCTGCTGGTGGGGTTTCCTTGGGCCAGCCGCCATCGATGGAGTTGGGCTCGTAGGACGCCCGGCCCTTGTTCAGGGTCTGGCGGTGCATGGCGTCGCGCTGATTGTTGTGGAATGGACAGACGGGGCGGTTGATCGGGATCTCGTGGAAATTCGGCCCGCCCAGGCGACTGATCTGAGTGTCCGTGTAGGAAAACAGCCGGCCCTGCAGCAGCGGATCGTTGGAAAAATCGATGCCCGGCACGATATGCCCGGGGTGGAAGGCCGCCTGCTCGGTCTCGGCGAAGAAATTGTCCGGGTTGCGGTTCAGGGTCATCTTGCCGAGCAGTTGCACCGGCACCAGTTCCTCGGGGATCAGCTTGGTGGCGTCCAGCAGGTCAAAGTCGAAGCCGTGCTCGTCTTCTTCCTCGACCACTTGCACGCCCAGTTCGAATTCCGGGTAGTCGCCGCGCTCGATGGACTCCCACAGGTCGCGGCGGTGGAAGTCCGGGTCCTTGCCGGCGAGTTTCTGCGCCTCGTCCCAGACCAGGGAATAGGCACCGCCGACCGGTTTCCAGTGGAATTTGACGAAGCGCCCCTTGCCCTCGGCATTGACGAAGCGAAAGGTGTGCACGCCGAACCCCTCCATGGCCCGTAGGCTGCGCGGAAGGGCGCGGTCGGACATGGTCCAGAGCACCATATGGGCGCTCTCGGGCACCAGGGAGACGAAGTCCCAGAAGGTGTCGTGGGCCGAGCCGCCGGTGGGCATCTCGTTATGCGGCTCGGGTTTGACCGCATGCACGAAGTCGGGAAACTTGATCGCGTCCTGGATAAAGAACACCGGCATGTTGTTGCCCACCAGGTCGAAATTGCCTTCCTCGGTGTAGAACTTCACCGCGAACCCCCGCACGTCGCGTACGGTATCGGCCGAGCCGCGCGGGCCCTGGACGGTGGAAAAACGCACGAACACCGGGGTTTCTTGATGAGGGTCCTGAAGAAAGCCGGCCTTGGTCAGGGCGCTGTGGCAGCTGTAGCTCTGGAAGACCCCATGGGCCGCGGTGCCGCGGGCGTGAACGATACGCTCGGGGATGCGCTCATGGTCGAAATGCGTGATCTTCTCGCGCATGATGAAGTCTTCGAGCAACGTGGGGCCGCGTTCGCCGGCCCGCAGGCTGTTCTGGTTATCGGCGATTTTCACGCCCTGGTTGGTGGTCAGCGCCTGCTCGGTGGCATCCGAGCGAAACGTCTCCAGGCTGTCCAGCTTGGCATTGCGGTTGTGGCGGTCCAGGGTATCGGTGCCCGCCAGCTGGCTGTCGGCCGGGGTCGCTTTCTTCTTCGCCATGGGTTTCACACTCCTGATCGGGCAGCTGGCCCGGCGCGTGGCCGAGCGAGTGGAATATCGCGCCTCGGCACGGTACCGGCGGCGTGGATGAGCTACCCGATAAAGGACTGGACGCCATTGAAGCCGTTCCGTTTATTTGCCGACCGCCAGCCGAGCGGCAGCCCGAAGAGTGGTCGAGGCCAAGTCAAGCGAAACGCTCTATGGTTATTCCTGATTGATCTTTAAAAAACAAAATAAATACTAAGTTCGTCTAAGTTGCCGGGCTAAAATGCGCGCCGGCTTACCGCCCTCTTTTCAACGCGCCCCATCCTCATAAAGGCCAAAGGTTCGCTTCGTGATCGAGTTTCAGCAGGTCCACAAGTCCTACCCCGTCGCTGGGCAACTTATCCCCGCCTTGCACCCCACCGACCTGCGGATCGAACAGGGCCAGGTGTTCGGCCTGATCGGCCATTCGGGGGCCGGCAAGAGCACCCTGCTGCGCCTGATCAACCGGCTGGAGGCGGCCAGCGGCGGACGTATCCTGGTGGACGGTGAAGAGGTCACGGCCCTGGATGCCCAAGGCTTGCGGCGTTTCCGCCAGCAGGTCGGGATGATCTTCCAGCACTTCAATCTGCTGGCCTCCAAGACCGTGGCCGACAACGTCGCCCTGCCGCTCAGACTGGCCGGCGAGCTGTCGCGCAAGGACATCGACGGGCGGGTGGCCGAGCTGCTGGCCCGGGTGGGCCTGAGCGAGCACGCGCGCAAATACCCGGCGCAGTTGTCCGGTGGGCAAAAGCAGCGCGTCGGCATCGCCCGGGCCCTGGCGACCCAGCCGAAAATCCTGTTGTGCGACGAAGCCACCAGCGCCCTGGACCCGCAAACCACCGCCTCGGTCTTGCAGCTGTTGGCCGAAATCAACCGCGAGCTGAACCTGACCATCGTGCTGATCACTCACGAGATGGACGTGATACGCCGGGTCTGCGACCGGGTCGCGGTGATGGACGCCGGGGTCATCGTCGAGCAGGGCACGGTGGCCGAGGTGTTTCTGCACCCGCGCCACGCCACAACCAAAAAATTCGTGCAGGAAGCCGAGCAGATCGACGAAGACGAGCAGCGCGACGACTTCGCCCATGTGCCGGGACGCATCCTGCGCCTGACCTTCCAGGGCCAGGCCACCTATGCGCCGCTGCTGGGCAGCGTGGCCCGCGAAACCGGGGTGGACTACAGCATCCTGGCCGGGCGCATCGACCGCATCAAGGACATCCCCTACGGCCAGCTGACCCTGGCCCTGACCGGAGGTGATTTCGCCGCCGCCCTGGCGTGCTTCGAGGCCGCCGATGTGCATGTCGAGGTGCTGAGGTGATGGATGAGACGGTATTTTTCGCCAACGTGGACTGGTACGAGATCTGGCTGGCGACCCTCGACACCCTGCTGATGCTCGGCGGCTCGCTGCTGTTCACCATCCTCCTGGGGCTGCCCCTGGGCGTGCTGCTGTTTCTCACCGGTCCGCGCCAGCTGTTCGAGCAACGCGCGGTCTACGGGCTGCTGTCCCTGGTGGTCAATGTGCTGCGCTCGCTGCCCTTTATCATTTTGCTGATCGTGATGATTCCCTTCACCGTGCTGCTGACCGGCACGTCCCTGGGCGTGGCCGGGGCCATTCCCCCGCTGGTGATCGGCGCCACGCCCTTCTTCGCCCGCCTGGTGGAAACCGCCCTGCGCGAGGTGGACCGCGGCATCATCGAGGCGACCCAGGCCATGGGCGCCAGCACCCGGCAGATCGTGGTCAGTGCCCTGCTGCCGGAGGCGCGCCCGGGCATCTTCGCCGCTATCACCGTCACCGCCATTACCCTGGTGTCCTACACGGCCATGGCCGGTGTGGTGGGGGCCGGCGGCCTGGGCGACCTGGCGATCCGCTTCGGCTATCAGCGCTTCCAGACCGATGTAATGGTGGTCACCGTGGCCCTGCTGCTGGTGCTGGTGCAGGTGTTGCAGAGCCTCGGCGACCGCCTGGTGGTGCATTTTTCCCGCAAGTAAGACCCATAGCAGGCCGTTGAAAACGTAGGCGAGGCAGGCAAGAAAAGGCCTAGGCGGCCCCACAAAAACGGCTGAAAAAGCGGCTGGGGTCGCATTCGACTTTACAGCTGTAAATGAGCATTTTGAGGCCATTTTTAACGCAGTATTGCCAACGCAGGTAGTTTTCAACAGCCTGATAACCGGCTATCCGCCGCCCTGCTGTCATCCCACAAGGAGCGCTTTATGAAGTCCCTGAATATCACCCGCCCCCTGCTGCTCGCCCTGAGCGCCGTCGGCGCCTTCGGCGCGCAGGCCGAACCCCTGAGCGTGGCCGCCACCGCGGTACCCCACGCGCAGATCCTTGAGTTCGTCAAACCCGCCCTGGCCAAGGACGGCGTGGAGCTGAGCATCAAGGTCTTCACCGACTACGTGCAACCCAATGTGCAGGTCGCCGAAAAGCGCCTGGACGCCAACTTTTTCCAGCACCAGCCGTACCTGGATGAGTTCAATAAGGGCAAGGGCACCGAGCTGGTCAGCGTGGCCGGCGTGCACGTCGAACCCTTCGGCGCCTACTCCAGCACGATCAAGACCCTGGCCGAGCTCCCGGAAGGCGCCAATGTGGTGATCCCCAACGACGCCACCAACGGCGGCCGCGCCCTGTTGCTGCTGCAAAAGGCCGGCGTGATCGGCCTCAAGGACGGCAGTGGCATCCTCGCGACAACCCGGGATATCGTCGATAACCCCAAGTCGATCAAGGTCCGTGAACTGGAAGCGGCCACCCTGCCGCGGGTGCTGAACCAGGTCGACCTGGCGCTGATCAACACCAACTACGCCCTGGAAGCCAAGCTCAACCCGACCCAGGATGCCCTGCTGATCGAAGGCAGCGACTCGCCCTATGTGAATATCCTGGTGGCCCGCCCCGACAACCAGAACAGCGCCGCGATGCAGAAACTGGCCAAGGCCCTGAACAGCCCGGAAGTGAAGGCCTTTATTCTGGAAAAATATCAGGGTGCGGTGGTCCCGGCGTTCTAATCAGGCTGCTGAAAACTACCTGCGTTGCCAATAGGCGTTAAAAACAGCCTCGGACGAACGAAGTGAGAATGTCTGCAAGACGGCCCGGAGGGCGAGCGGAGCGAGTAATGCTCATTTACAGCTCGTAAACTCGTATGCGAGCCCAGTGCGCTTCCTCGGCGGTTTTTGTCGGGGGCGCCTAGCCTTTGTCTTGACCGCCTCGCCTACGTTTTCAACAACCTTCTAAACCTGCGTTGCCTGTTGAAAGTCCGCGCCCTGGCGCGGGCTTTTTTTTGGGCGCGCCGCGCCGCCACCCCGGCTATCGACAGGCGCACGGAATGCGCATGGATTTATGCGCCGTCGGTGGCGGCCGCGCGCAGGCAATCAAGCAGGGCATCCAGGGCCGGTTGACGCTGGGAGCGGCGCAGCACGGCGACCAGCTCACGGTGAAAGGTCAGCTCGTCCAGGGGCAGCACCCGTACCCGCGTCGGGCGCTGCAGCCACAGCCCGGCGCGGGGAACCAATGACACCCCCAAACCGCACTCGACCATGCGCACCAGGGCTTCCAGCTCGTCGAGCTCCACCGCCTCCCGCACCTCGATACGCTGCTGACGCAGAAAGCCGGCGACCAGGCGCCCACCGAAGGAGCGGCGGTCGTACCGCACGAAGGGCTGTTCGGCCAGCAGCTGCAAGGGATCGTCACCCGGCGTATCGAGCGGAGCGATCAGAACGAAGGGCTCGCGGGCCAGCTCGACCTGCAGCAGCTCCTTGGGCAATGCAAAGGGCGGCCTGATCAGCAACGCCAGATCCAGCTCGCCGGCATCCAGCTGGCTAAGCAGATTCAGCGAGACGCCAGGCACCAGTTTCAGCTCGATCCGCGGCGCCAGGTTCCGAAAGCGCGGCAGGGCCTGGGGCAGCAAGCCGGTCTGCAGGGTGCCGATGGCCCCGACCTTCAACTCGCCGTGCCAGTGGGCTTCGCCGCGGGGCACGGCCATCTGGGCGTAGAGCACCAGCATCTGCTGCGCCAGGGGCAAGGCATGCCGCCCCGCGGCATTCAGCACCGCGGTGCGTCCGCTGCGGTCGAACAGCACCAAGCCCAGGCCCTGCTCCAGCACGCGCATCTGGGCGCTGACCGCGGACTGGGTCAGGCCCACCTGCCGACCGGCCGCGGCAAAGGTGCCATGCCGGGCCACGGCGATAAAGGTCTTGAGTTCACGCAACACGGGGCTGCCTCATTCATTCAAAAGTCTTGGGCTCGACCATCATGATATTGGCTTTTAATCGAAATTATTGCTTATAGAATTGAAAGTCTCTTCCTCTACTGCAAGGCATTCCTCCATGGCACTGTCCCCTTTCCACCTGGCCATTCCGGTACAGGACCTGGCCGCCGCCCGGCGGTTCTACGGCGAGCTGTTCGGCTGCGCCGAAGGCCGTAGCAGCGCGCAGTGGGTGGATTTCGATTTCTTCGGCCATCAGCTGGTCATTCATCAGGCGCCGAAGATGGCCTATCAGGAGGCGGCTCACAGCAATCCGGTCGACGGTCACGACGTGCCGGTGCCGCATTTCGGTGTGGTGCTGGACTGGGCGGACTGGGGAGCCCTGGCCGCGCGGCTGCAGGCGCGGCAAACGCCCTTCGTGATAGAACCCCATGTGCGCTTTCAGGGCCAGGCGGGCGAACAGGCAACCTTCTTTCTGCTGGACCCCTGCGGCAATGCCCTGGAGTTCAAGGCCTTCAAGGATATCGGGCAGCTGTTCGCCAGGTAGCTCGCTAGGAGTCGCCAGACAGCGGCTCTAGGCGGCCTACGAATATTGCCGAGATGCTGTTGTAGGAAGCGTGGGGCCGCCTAGGTGGGGCCGCCTAGGAGGGCTCGTCCGCTTAGCCATGCGGCGTAGCCGCCAAAACGGAGCCCGGGTTGCGTGCGCTGGCAGGCCGGCTTTCACCGTCCGCAAGCTATCCTGGGGCGGATCGGACGCCTCTGAGTAGCTGCTTTCGCGACGAATCAGCCCTTTTCCTTGATCAGCCCCGGCAGCTGGGCGGCGAGTTTTTCGGTATTGAAGGGCGCGCGGATAAAGCCGCGCTGGGTACCGTCCGGGCCGATCAGCACCAGCATGCCGCTGTGGTCGACCGTGTAGTTCTCTTTACTGGTATCGGCCGGGATATAGGGGACGCTCAGCGCACCGGCAAACTTCTGCAGCGCCGCCTCTTCCCCGGTCAGACCGCGAAAACCGGCATCGAAATAGCCCAGGTACTGCTTGAGCTGCTGCGGGGTGTCGCGGTGCGGGTCGACGCTGACCATGATCACCTGCAGCTTGGCGCGTGCCGCCTCGGGCAGTTGGGTCTGCAGCTGACGCAGCTGGGCCAGGGTAGTGGGGCAGATATCCGGGCAGAAGGTGTAGCCGAAGAACAGCAGGCTCCACGGACCCTCGAGCTGATCGGCCGCCACTGTCTTGCCGTCCTGGTCGAGCAGCTCGACCGCCGGCAGGCTGCGGCTGTCCTGGAGCAGCACGATACCGGCGTCCAGCAGTGCGGTAGGATCGCCCTGGCCCTTGCTGTTGAGCACCTTGTTGACGGTCAGGCCCAGCACCAGGGCCACAATGGCCATCAGGATAAAAACGGTTTTATGCGTACGGGTCATAGGCTCGCTGATTTCACAGGTTCAACAGCAGGTAGTGGTCCGCCAGCAGGGCGATAAACAGCAGGAACAGGTACCAGATGCTGTATTTGAAGGTGTTGATCGCCGCATGGGGCTTGCTGTCGCGGTACAGCACCCAGGCCCAGTGCAGGAAACGCCCACCCAGCACCAGTGCGCTGGCCAGGTAGAGCAGCCCGCTCATGTGGATCACATAGGGCATCAGGCTGACGGCCAGCAGGATAAAGGTGTAGAGCAGGATATGCACCTTGGTGTAGTGCTCGCCATGGGTCACCGGCAGCATGGGGATATCGGCCTTGGCGTATTCCTCCTTGCGGTGAATGGCCAGGGCCCAGAAATGCGGCGGGGTCCAGGCGAAGATGATCAACACCAGCAACAGCGGCTCGGCGCTCAGGTGCCCGGTCACGGCCACCCAGCCGAGCAAGGGCGGCGCCGCGCCGGCCAAGCCGCCGATCACGATGTTCTGGGGCGTGGCCCGCTTGAGAAAACCGGTGTAGATCACCGCATAACCGAGCAGCGAGGCCAGGGTGAGCCAGGCGGTCAGCGGATTGGTGAAGGCCAGCAGCAGCAGCAGTCCGATCACCGCCAGCAGCAGGGCGAACCCAAGCGCCGCGGCCGGCGAAACGCGGCCCTCGGCCAGTGGGCGCTTGTGGGTGCGCGCCATCAGGGCGTCGATACGCCGGTCCACCACATGGTTGACCGCGGCCGCGCCGCCAGCGCAACAGGCGATGCCCAGATTGCCGAAAATCAGCACCTGCCAGGCCACCCCGGCGCGGCTGGCGAGAAACATGCCGACCAGAGAGGTGATCAGCATCAGCACCAGTACCTTGGGCTTGGTCAGCTCCAGGTAATCGCGCCAGAGGGCTTGTTGCTGTTGTTGTGCGCCGAGCAGAGTGGCCATGGCGTCTCTCCTTCATTGTTGTGTGTCGTAGAGTGGACCGGGCCGCCGCCCGAAGCCACCGTTTATCGCGAAATTCTTATTTGCCTGGCTGAATGGCGCCAGAACCCGTCGGCGCCACCCAGCGCTCGGCCCCGCGCGGCTGTGTCGCCAGGGCGGTAGAGGGCCGTAGCCGGTAATTGATCAGCACCAGTACCAGCAATAGCGAGGCACCGCCGGCATTGTGGGCAACCGCGATGCCCAGCGGCAGATGCAGCAGCACGTTGCTCAGGCCCAGACCGACTTGTACCGCGAGGGCCAGCATCAAGAGCGCGGCCAGTCGCCCTTGACTCGCTGTGCGCAGGCGCCAGGCGAGCACGAGCAGCACCAGACTGACGAGCAGCGCACCGAGGCGGTGGGTCATATGAATGGCGGTACGCGCATCGCTGTCCAGCTGGCCGCCCAGGTAGTTGGGGCCGATATGCTGGGTCAGGTGAAAGCCGTTGGCAAAATCCATGTTCGGCCACCACTGGCCATGGCAAGTGGGCAAGTCGACGCAGGCCACCGCCGCGTAGTTGGAGCTGACCCACCCGCCCAGGGCGATCTGGCCGATCACCAGCAGCAGACCCAGGAGCGCCAACGGCCGCAACCCACCGGGCAAGGCAGGCAGCCTTACGCTGTGACCGGACAAGCGCAGGGTCAGCAGGAACAGCAGCGACAAGGTGGTAAAGCCGCCAAGCAGGTGGGCGGTGACGATCTGCGGCCAGAGCTTGAGGGTCACGGTCCACATGCCGAAGGCCGCCTGGATGATCACCACCGCCAGCAGCAGCAGGGGCAGCTTGAGCGGCTGATCCGGCTGAGCGCGGCGACGCAGCGCCTGGATCGCCAGGCCCAGGATCACCAGGCCCAGACTACCGGCGAAATAGCGGTGGACCATCTCGTACCAACCTTTAGCTACTTCCACTGGCGCCTCGGGGAAACGGGACTCGGCCAGGGCCAGGGTGTGCTCGCTCATCGGCACACTGATAAAACCGTAGCAACCCGGCCAGTCCGGGCAACCGAGGCCGGCATGGGTCAGGCGCGTATAGGCGCCGAGCACCACCACCACCACGGCCAGCAGAGTGGCGAACAGGGCGAAACGGTAACCGGGTTTACGCATGGTCCGCACCTCAACCGATCTGCGAAATTTTGAGCAAGTGACGCAGGTCCTTGAGCACCGCCTTGCCCGTGGTGCTCGCGTCGTAGCGCAGCACCAGATTGCCATGGGGGTCGATGATCCACAGCTGGGCTCCCGGGGCATCGCCGGCAGTCTTGCCATAAGCCCGGGTGTCCAGGGTATAGCGACCCAGTTGCGGATATTCGCGTTGCAGCTGCTGGTCGTAGTCCGCCGGCAGCGGCTGAGCGACCGCCAGGCCATGGGTGGCGCGCGAGGCATCGCGGTTCAGGCCGATCTGGATCTGCCGCACCAGGTAGATCAGCTGCTGGCAATCCTCGGCGCAGGCCTGGGGCGCGGTGACCAGCAATTGCCAGCGGGTTTCCTGCGCGCCTTCTACGCCCAGGTCGCTGCGACTCTGGCCGGTGCCCAACAGCTCGCCGTGGTAATTGCGGCTATCCGGCACCCAGAAACCGAACTTGTACATGGCCGCGGCCAGGAACATCGGACCGATCACCACCAGCAGGATCAGGATCAACTGCAGGCGACCACGGCCGCGATTGGGCAGCTCGCCCGACTGGGGGGTGGCTGAATTCATAGGGGTACTCCCGTGCGCTTTTCCATTCGAGTGTGCCATATCAAGTAGATGAACAGACCGCACAAGGCGGCCGCCAATGCGAACCATTGCACCGCATAACCCAGGTGTTTATCCGGACTCATGGCGACGATCGGCCAGTCGACCCGAAACGCCGCCGGGCCGGGCTCCAGGCGAAGCTCGTAGGGAAAACCGCTGCGATCGAGCTGCTTCCAGAGCTCTGCCGGCTGGACCTGAGTAACCAGCCGCGGCCAGGCGTTGGTCGGGGGCGAACCCTGCAATTGAAAGGGGGCTCCCAGGGGCACGTAGACCCAGGCCGTGAGGCTCAATGCGCTTTGCGGCGTGTCGAAGACCACGGGGTTGCGCCGGTCCGGCCAGGGCAGCCAACCCCGGTTGACCAGCACCCAAAGGCCGCTGGCCTGATCGAGAAACGGCTGCAGCACTTCCACGCCGACTTGACCGGCCTGAGTACGGTTGTCCAGCAGCAGGTCGTGCTCGGCGTCGAAGCGACCCGCCAGGCGAACCCGACGGTAAGCCGACTCGGTGGCGGGCGACAGATCCGCCAGCGCGACGGGAGCCGCTTCGCGCTGCGCCTGTTGCTGGGCCAGGAGTGTGGTTTTTTCCTCGGCGCGGGACAGCTGCCAGAATCCCAGGCCAATCAGGATCGGCAGGAACAGCACAACCAGCAGCGTGGGCACCCATCCGGGCCAGAACTCCCTCACCATCCACCTCGAAACCGGGTGTGGGGGCTGGCTATACTGCTGCGCATTGCATCCCCTATCTTTCCGGAGTTACGCATGCTCAAGGCAGCGATCATTTTGCTATTTGTGGCTACGCTGATCAGTCTGTTCAGCGGCCTGTTCTTCCTGGTCAAGGACGAGGGGCGCACGTCGCGCGTCCTCAACTCCCTGATCACGCGGATCAGCCTCACGGTACTGACCGTACTGCTGTTGGCCTACGGTTTCTACAGCGGCCAACTGGTCTCCCAGGCCCCCTGGTAACCCCGGGCCGCAGCGCCAAGGCGTGCGGCCTACAGCCTGTAACGGCTGTCAGAACACATAGACGAACAGGAACAGCCCGATCCATACCACATCGACGAAATGCCAGTACCAGCTGGCCGCTTCGAAACCGAAGTGCTGCTCGGGCTTGAAGTGACCCCGCATCACGCGCACCAGCATGACCGTGAGCATAATGGCGCCGAAGGTCACGTGGGCCCCGTGGAAACCGGTGAGCATAAAGAAGGTAGCGCCATAGATCCCCGAGCCCAGGGTCAGGCCCAGCTCCTGGTAGGCGTGGATGTACTCTTCGACCTGCAATACCAGAAACGCCAATCCCAGCGCCACGGTCAGCGCCAGCCAGATCTTCAGCGGGGTGCGCTGGGCCTTGCGCAGAGCATGGTGGGCGAAGGTCAGGGTCACGCTGGAGGTCACCAGCAGGATGGTGTTGATCAGCGGCAGTCCCCAGGGACTGATAGTGCCGCTGGGCGCGGGAAACAGCTTGGGATCCGGAGTGTTCAACATCGGCCAGCTGTATTCGAAGTTGGGCCAGAGCATGTTGCTGACGCCCTTGGCGCCTTCGCCACCCAGCCAGGGACCCGACCAGTAACGGATATAAAAGAGCACGCCGAAGAACGCGGCGAAGAACATCACCTCGGAGAAGATAAACCAGCTCATGCCCCAACGAAACGAGCGGTCCATCTGCGGGCTGTAGAGGCCCGAATGGCTTTCCTTGATGACATTGCCGAACCAGCCGAAAAACATATAGGTCAGGATCAGGGTGCCGACGACCAGGATCAGCGGGCCATTGGATTCGGCGCGGTCGGCCTTCAGGTCGTTGAACCAGCTGCCCAGGCCATAGACAGTGGCCAGCAAGCCAAGGGTGGCGATAATCGGCCACTTACTCTGCGCGGGAACGTAGTACTGCTCGTGCTGTTCGTGGCTTGCCATGATTGTTCTCCTTATAGGCCGGCGACAGGGACAGGGGGTGCGCGCTCAGTGATATCGAACAAGGTGTAAGCGAGGGTCAACTGGCGCACATCCGCCGGCAGGTCGCGGTCGACGATAAAACGCACCGGCATTTCGATGCGTTCGCCGGGCTGCAAGACCTGCTGGGTAAAGCAAAAGCATTCGGTTTTGTGGAAATAGGCCGCGGCCTTGGACGGGGCCACGCTGGGAACCGCCTGAGCGGTCATCGGCTTGTCCGTGGGGTTGTAGGCCACGAACAGCATCTCGTTGCTGGCCCCCGGGTTCACCGTCAGCTGGTCCGCGGCGGGGCGAAACTCCCAGACCATCTCCACCGAATTGGTGGCCAGGAACTGCACCCGCACCTGACGCTCCTCGACCACGCCCTGCGTGCCCTGGTAGGCACCCGAGGTCTTGCCATTGATACCGAAGGCCTGGCACATGGCATCGTAAAAGGGCGGCAACACGAAGACGCCGAAGCAGAACATTGCCACGACGACCAGCAGCAGGCGGCCGACCAGCTTACGAGTGGCCAGGGTTTCGCTCATCTCATTTCACGTCCGGTGGCGTGCTGAAGGTGTGGTAGGGCGCGGGCGAGGCCACGGTCCATTCCAGCCCTTCGGCGCCGTCCCAAGGCTTATCCCCAGCCGGCTTGCCGCCGCGGATGCACTTGATGACGATAAACAGGAAGAACAACTGGGTCGCACCGAACATGAAGGCGCCGATGCTCGACACCATGTTGAAGTTGGCGAACATCATGTTGTAGTCCGGGATCCGTCGCGGCATGCCGGCCAGACCGACGAAATGCATGGGGAAGAACGCCAGGTTCATGCCCACGAAGGACAGCCAGAAATGCAGCTTGCCCAGGGTTTCGTCGTACATGTGCCCGGTCCACTTCGGCAGCCAGTAATAGGCCGAGGCGAAGATGCCGAAGATCGCCCCCGGTACCAGCACGTAGTGGAAGTGCGCCACCACGAAGTAGGTGTCGTGGTACTGGAAGTCCGCCGGGGCGATGGCCAGCATCAGGCCGGAAAAGCCGCCAATGGTGAACAGGATGACGAAAGCCACCGAGAACAGCATCGGCGTCTCGAAGGTCATCGAGCCGCGCCACATGGTGCTGGCCCAGTTGAAGACCTTCACCCCGGTGGGCACGGCGATCAGCATGGTGGCGTACATGAAGAACAGCTCGCCGGTCAGCGGAATGCCGACGGTGAACATGTGGTGCGCCCAGACGATAAAGGACAGGAAAGCGATGGATGCCGTGGCATAAACCATGGAGGTGTAGCCGAACAGCGGCTTGCGCGCGAAGGCCGGAATGATCGCGCTGACCGCGCCGAAGGCCGGCAGGATCATGATATACACCTCGGGGTGACCGAAGAACCAGAACACGTGCTGGAACAGCACCGGGTCACCGCCGCCGGCCGCGCTGAAGAAGCTGGTGCCGAAGTGGATGTCCATCAGCATCATGGTCACGCAGCCTGCCAGTACCGGCATGACCGCGATCAGCAGGAAGCCGGTGATCAGCCAGGTCCAGACGAACAGCGGCATCTTCATCAGGGTCATGCCCGGTGCGCGCAGGTTGAGGATGGTGGCGACCACGTTGATCGCCCCCATAATCGAACTGATGCCCATCAGGTGGATGGCGAAGATAAAGAAAGTCACGCTTTCCGGCGCGTAGGTGGTCGACAGCGGCGCATAGAAAGTCCAGCCGAAATTCGGCCCGCCGCCTTCCATGAACAGGGTGCTGACCAGCATCAAGAAGGCCGCCGGCAACAGCCAGAAGCTGAAGTTGTTCATCCGTGGCAGGGCCATGTCCGGCGCGCCGATCATCAGCGGAATCATCCAGTTGGCCAGGCCGACGAAGGCCGGCATCACCGCGCCGAAGACCATGATCAGGCCGTGCATGGTGGTCATCTGGTTGAAGAATTCCGGCTGCACGATCTGCAGGCCGGGCTGGAACAGCTCGGCGCGAATCACCATGGCCATGCTGCCGCCCAGCAGGAACATGGCGAAGCTGAACCACAGGTACATGCTGCCGATGTCTTTGTGGTTGGTGGTCAACACCCAGCGCATCAGGCCTTTGGCCGGGCCGTGGTGATGGTCATGTCCAACATGGCCATGACCCGTATCGATCACTGCACTCATGTCCCTTACTCCTGAGCCTGTTTGAAGGCAACGATGTCCTGCGGGGTGACGATGTCACCCACCGCATTTCCCCAGGCGTTGCGTTCGTAGGTGATGATCGCGGCAATATCGACTTCCGACAGCTGCTTGCCAAAGGCGGCCATCGCGGTGCCCGGCTTGCCGTTGACCACGATATTGATATGGCCCTCGGCCGGGCCGACAGCGATGGACGAGCCCTTGAGGGCCGGGAACATCGGCGGCAGGCCTTCACCCGTGGCCTGGTGGCATGCAGCGCAGGCGGTGTTGTAGGCCTTCTCGCCGCGGACCATGAGCTCGTCCAGGGTCCAGACCTTGCTGGTCAGCTCCTTCTCGGCGGCAGCGGCTTGCTTGCGTTCGGCCAGCCAGAGGGCGAAGTCCTCCTTGGATTTGGCCTCGACCACCACGGGCATGAAGCCGTGATCCTTGCCGCACAGCTCGGTGCACTGGCCACGAAAAATGCCGGGCTCTTCGATGCGCGTCCAGGATTCGTTGACGAAGCCGGGGATGGCATCCTTCTTCACTGCCAGGGCCGGGACCCACCAGGAGTGGATGACATCGGCCGAGGTGATCAAGAAGCGCACCTTGGTGCCTACCGGCACCACCAGTGGCTCGTCCACTTCCAGCAGGTAGTTTTCACCCTTGGTGGCCTTGTTCTGTATCTGCTCGGCCGGGGTGGTCAGGTTGCTGAAGAACTCGACATCCTGGTTGAGGTACTTGTAATGCCACTTCCATTGGTAGCCGGTGACCTGGATATCCAGCTCCGACTCACTGGTGTCGTAGATTTCAATCAGCGTCTTGGTGGCCGGCACGGCCATGACCACCAGAATCAGCAGGGGCACGACGGTCCAGAGGATCTCTACCGTAGTGCTTTCATGGAAGTGCGCAGGTTCGTGGCCGGTGGAGCGACGGTGGATCAGCATGGACCAGAACATCACGCCAAAGACCACCACGCCGATGACGACGCAGATCCAGAAAATGATCATATGCAGATCGAAGACAGCGTTACTGACTTCCGTCACGCCAGGCGCCATGTTCACCGTCCAGTCAGCTTGTACCTGACCGATTACCAGCCACAACAGCAAGCCCATCCAGACTCGTGGATGTCGCGTCATTGCGAGTTCCCCTAATAGTTCTTGTTATCCCGCCGGCTAGGCCTGCGGCTCAGGGGCGACAGCTAAAATCCAGACTTCAACTGCCGCAACCTTGCCTCGCTTAAGCGCAGCCCGGTTATTCAGGTAAAACTTAAATCAAAACGAGTATAGACACGGTCTTCAACCTGGCAACGGCAAAAATCAAATCGATTCTGCCGGCAAGGCCTGTGCTAAAGCCCACGGAGGCTTCAATGCATCCAACACACGGCGGAGCGCCATATAACTGCCTCGAATAATCACAAAAAAATTATTTCAATTAGGTCTTAAAGCACGCTCACCCGCAGCCAAGATCACCGTTTGTGGCCCAGATGTCCACCGTCCTCGGCGCCTTGCTGCAACGAATCGCCCAAGGCGAACATCGCAAGTTTTTCTTCCCGCTCTGCCAACCAACCCAGGCGACCCGCGCTAGAGCAGCGCGACCCCTCACACGGGCGCGCTTATTTTCTAAGCCTGGGTACGGCCCGGTGAGTCGTTCTTCTTGACGCCGCGGATATTCAACCCGGCCAGGCAGAGCTGCAGCACGATCAAGGCATAGGCCTGAGCATGCCAGCCCCAGATCACCCACAACAAATTGCTCAACAGAAAGCACCAGAACCCCAGGGTGCGCCTGTGTTGTGACAACGAGCCGATCAGCCACGCCGCCGCCACGGTGGTCAGCATTGCCGGCCATTGCAACAGATCGAGAATCTCCATATATCTTCCCTTCGAGGGCCAGCAGGGTTGCCGTCCGCGCTGAGCCGCGTTTGTAGCCATAGGGTGCCCGTGTTCGAAGATAGTTCCTGCGAAAACTCGAACGCCTTCTTAAAGTAGCGACAGCTGCTGTCCGGGCGGACAGAACGCCGAGCAATCCAGCTCGCCATCCGTGTTGCGATCAAGCTCCAGCCGTTTACGGGCCAGGGCGAAACGCCGGGCCAGAAGGTCGGCGAACGGCCCCTCGCCGCGCATGCGGCTACCAAAACGGCTGTCGTAGTTCTTGCCGCCGCGGGACTGGCGAATCAGGCTCATGACATGGGCCGCACGGTCGGGGAAGTGCGCCTGCAGCCACTGCTCGAACAACTCGGCGATTTCATGGGGCAGGCGCAGCAATACGTAACCGGCCGAACGCGCACCTGCGTCGCGGGCCGCTTCGAGCAGGCGTTCCAGCTCGCTGTCGTTGATCATCGGAATCATAGGCGCACACATCACACCCACCGGCACGCCCGCTTCATGCAGTACCCGCATCGCCCGTAACCGGGCCTTGGGCGAGGCGGTGCGCGGCTCCATGATGCGCTTGAGCTCGTCGTCCAGGGTGGTCAGGCTGAAGGCCACCTTGACCAGGCGCTGCTCGGCGAGCTGCGCCAGCAGATCCAGGTCGCGCAGGATCAGCGAGCCCTTGGTGATCAGGTGCACCGGGTGCTTGAAGCGCAGCAGAATCTCCAGGGCCTGGCGGGTCAGGCGCTGTTCGCGCTCGATCGGCTGGTAGGCGTCGGTGTTGATGCCCAGGGCGATGGGTTGCGGCACGTAACCGGGCTTGCTCAGCTCTTCCTCCAGCCGACTGGCCAGGTTGGTCTTGGCGATAAGCCGGGTCTCGAAGTCGATGCCCGGCGACATATCCCAGTAGGCGTGGCTGGGGCGGGCGAAGCAGTAGATGCAGCCGTGCTCGCAGCCGCGGTAGGGATTGACGGAACGGTCGAAGCCGACATCCGGCGAAGTGTTGCGAGTGATGATGCTCTTGGCGGTTTCCACACGCACTTCGGTGGCGCGCGAGGCCGGTACCTCCTGGAACCAGCCATCGTCTTCGGCGACCGAGCGGGTCGGGGCAAAGCGGTTATGGGGGTTGCTGGCGGTGCCGCGACCACGCGGGGGCAGGGAAACGGACATGAGCAGGCCTCAGGAGAATACTGTATATAAATACAGTTATCTTGAGAAGTTACCAAGTACCTGCTGTCGCCTGCCGTGCCCTGGATCTGCGGCCACTCCGAATAAGCAGCCGCCGTCTGATGCCGATGACTCGCAAAGGCCTTTTGCTATTTAGCGTGGTGGCTAGCGCTCATCAGCGCAGCGCTGCAGTGCGTCAAGATCGGCAGACGTGATCGCTTTCAGATGGCGGCTGATAAGCTCCACCGGCCAGTCCCACCAGGCGATCGCCAGTAGCCGCTCAACCACTGCATCTTCAAAACGCTGCTTGAGCGGTTGCGCCGGATTGCCGCCGACGATGCTGTAGGGCGCAACATCGCGGGTAACCACCGAGCGCGCCGAAACGATGGCGCCATGGCCAATGGTCACGCCCGGCATGATCAAGCAGTCATAACCTATCCAGACGTCATGGCCGATGCGGGTATCGCCCTTGTACGGGAACTCGCCAGGCGCTGGCATGGCACTTTCCCAACCATTGCCAAAGATCTGGAAAGGGTAAGTGGAGAACCCGGAAAGTTTGTGATTGGCCCCGTTCATGATGAATTTCACGCCGCGAGCGATGGCGCAAAACTTGCCAATCACCAGGCGATCGCCGATGAAGGGAAAGAGATACAGCACATTGCGCTCAAAATTTTCTGCGCCGTCCGGGTCATCGTAATAGCTGAAATCACCGATCTCGATCTGCGGGTTATTGACCCGGTTCTTGATGTAGCAAACCTGGGGAAACCCTTCCATGGGAAACGGGTTACGTGGATCCGGACCGACCATGCTTGCCTCCTGGGCGGCGCCTGGCAGGCAGGCGCCGCCGCTCAGTGCTAGGGTTTTTTCAGCTTGGGATTGGGGAAGAACTGCACCGCCTGCACCTTGGGGTCGGCGGGTTTGGGCACGGCCTGGTTGACCCGCGTGCCCAGCTCCCGAGGTACCGACTGGCCCTGGGCATTGAGGGTATCGGCATAGCCGCAGGCCACGCATTCGCGGTGCGGCACGCCGTCTTCGTCCCACATCTGCACCCGGTCCTGCTCGCTACAGGCCGGGCACACGGCACCGGCGATAAAGCGACGTTTGCTGACCTTGGGACCTTCGTTCATGCGGCCTCCTGACTCAAACCGAGATGCCGCAGCAACGCATCGATGCTCGGTTCACGGCCGCGGAAATCGACGAACAGCACCATGGGTGCCTGGGAGCCGCCGCGGGCCAGGATCGCTTCGCGGAAGGCACGGCCAGTGGCAGGATTCAGCACGCCTTCTTCCTCGAAGCGCGAGAACGCATCGGCGGACAACACTTCGGCCCACTTGTAGCTGTAATACCCGGCCGCATAGCCGCCGGCGAAGATATGGGCGAAGCCGTTGGCAAAGCGGTTATAGGCCGGCGGCCGCATGACCGAGACTTCGGCGCGGATGCCTTCGAGCACCTCGAGCACGCTGCGCCCGTCACCGTGGGTGGCGTGCATCTCGAAGTCGAACAGGGAGAATTCCACCTGGCGCGCCATCATCAGCCCGGAGTGGAAGTTCTTCGCCGCCAGCATCTTGTCCAGCAGGTCCTGGGGCAACGGCGCGCCGGTTTCGTAGTGGCCGGCGATCAACGCCAGGCCCTCCGGCTCCCAGCACCAGTTCTCCATGAACTGGCTCGGCAGCTCCACGGCATCCCAGGCCACGCCATTGATGCCCGATACACCGGCGTGCTCGACCCGGGTCAGTAGGTGGTGCAGGCCATGGCCGAACTCGTGGAACAGGGTGGTCACTTCGTCGTGGGTCAGCAGCGCCGGGCGGCCGTTGACCGCTGCAGTAGCGACTGGCGGAGTGAAGTTGCACACCAGATTGGCCACCGGGCTGACCAGCCGGCCATCGGCGCCGCGGCGCTTGCTCGACCCGGTCGGCGAAGCCCGGCGTGGCGCGCGCGTACAGGTCGAAGAAGAAACGTCCGACGTGCTGGCCGTTTTCCTCGATCTCGAACAGGCGCACGTCCGGATGCCAGGTGTCGAAATCGGACAGTTCCTTGATCTGGATCCCATAGAGCTTCTGCACGATGGCGAACAGGCCACCGAGCACCTTGTCGATGGGGAAATAGGCGCGCAGGGTTTCCTGGGAAATGCTGTAGCGCTGTTCACGCAGTTTTTCGCTGTAGTAACCGACGTCCCAGCTTTGCAGGTCGTGCAGACCCTGCTCGGCGGCAAAGGCCTTGAGTTCCTGCAGGTCCTGAACGGCGAAGGGTTTGCTGCGCACCGCGAGGTCGCGCAGAAAGCTCAGCACCTGCTCGGGGCTGTCGGCCATCTTGGTCGCCAGGCTCAGCTCGGCGAAGCTGGCGAACCCCAGCAGCTGAGCCAGCTCCTGACGCAGGTCGAGTATCTCGGCCATGACCGGGCCGTTGTCGTGCTGCCCGGCATTGGGGCCCTGGTCGGAGGCGCGGGTGCAGTAGGCGGCATAGACCTCCTCGCGCAGGGCACGGTCGTCGGCGTAGGTCATCACCGCGTAATAGCTGGGAAACTCCAGGGTGATCAGCCAGCCGTCCAGGCCCTTGGCCTCGGCGGCCTGTTGCATCTGCGCCTTGGCCGAGTCGGTCAGGCCGCCCAGCATCGCCTCGTTGGTCACCTGCTTGGTCCAGGCCTGGGTGGCGTCCAGCAGCTGGTTGGAGAAGCGGCTGCCCAGCTCCGAGAGTTTCATCTGGATGGCGCCGTAACGCTGCTGCTCGGCCGGCGCCAGGTCGATGCCGGACAGACGGAAATCCCGCAGCGCGTGTTCCAGGAGGGTCCGCTGCGCCACCTCGAAACCCGCGGCTTCGGGGCTGTCGGCCAGGGCGGCGTAGGCCTTGAACAGTACGGGATTTTGCCCCAGCTCGGTGGAGTATTCCGATAGTTTGGGCAGGCAGGCCTCATAGGCCGCGCGCAGCTCGGCGTTGTTGCACACCGCATTGAGGTGGCTGACCGGACTCCAGGCGCGCCCCAGGCGATCGTTCAGTTCATCGAATGCCAGCACCAGCCCCTCCCAGCTCGGTGTGTCAGACTGGCCCGCGAGCAGCACGGCAATGGCGGCGCGGTTCTCGGCGAGAATCGCGTCCACCGCCGGCTCCACGTGCTCGGGACGGATGGCGGAATAGGGCGGCAGGTCGAAGGGTTGCAGCAGAGGATTGTGGGCAGTCACGTCGGGGGCACCTGTACGAAAGGGGTGTGCAACGAAGTCCCTTTTCAGGGACGGGGTCGAATGGAGGCAGACCCATGCAAAGCGGGCGCATGGCCTGAACATGGGTACGATCTTAATTACAATCAAGGCTTGGCGCAGCTTAAGAGGTTTCTATCGTGGCGATACGTACTTACCAGCAGTTCACCCCGCAGCTCGGCGCGCGGGCCTTCGTCGACGCCTCGGCCGTAGTCCTGGGGGATGTGGAAATCGGTGCCGATAGTTCGATCTGGCCCATGGTGGTGATCCGCGGCGACATGCACAGCATCCGCATCGGCGAGCGCACCAGCGTGCAGGATGGTTGCGTGCTGCACATCACCCATGCCGGCCCCTTCAACCCCCGTGGCTATCCGCTGATGATCGGCGACGATGTGACCATCGCCCACAACGCGACCTTGCACGGCTGCGATATCGGCAACCGCGTGCTGATCGGCATGGGCAGCATCGTGATGGACGGCGCGGTGATCGAGGAAGAGGTCATGCTCGGCGCCGGCAGCCTGGTCACTCCGGGCAGCCATCTGGAAAGCGGGTTTCTGTATGTCGGCAGCCCGGCGAAAAAGGCCCGGCCGCTGACCGACAAGGAACGCAGCTATTTCCGCTACAGCGCCGACAACTACGTGCGCCTGAAAGACCAGCATTTGATGGAAGGGTACTCCAGCCGCTGAACGAGCCCCCGTCCTTACTCGGCCAGTTGCTCCAGTTCAGCGGCCCGGGTCTTGGTCATGTCCAGCACGCAAGAGGCGCTGTTGATCAGGTCGATGGTGCCACCAGTCAAGTTGGCGTAGAGCTCGCAATTGGCATCGCGGTACTTGACCCACAAACGCTGGGCATCCCGTAGCCGAGGCTGCTGCTCGTCAGAGAAGCCTTGCAGGGCGGCTTTATAGCCACGGTTCAGACGGCCATCCTGCTTGAGGGTTTCCTCGTCCGTGCACTCGACTATGTCCTGGGTACTGACGGCGGCATCCATGCAGGGTGCATATGCTGCCGTGTAGCCGTCGTCCTCGGCCAGAGCCGGTAACGTCACGGCGGCGAGCAGGGTGAAGATGGCGAGTGTGCTGCGAGTCATGGGAATCCCTGATCGGTCATGGCCTGGAGGGGCGGCCAAGCACGGTCGCGAGGCCCCGGCGGGCCGGGGCGACGACAGCGGTTGGCCAGCGCTTAATCGTTGCGCTGATAGACGATCCGCTTACTGCCATTTTCGCAGCTGCCGACAACCATACCTGGATCGGTAGCTTCGGCCGCCGGCACGATTTCCAGGGTGTAGCTGCGCACGCCAGCAGCCTGGATCTTCACTTCGATCTCCTGCTTGAGCGCTTCACAGGGCTTGGGCGCCGCCCACAGCGGCGAAGCGAGCAGGGCGAGTACGACACAGCATCCCAACTTCTTCATGACGGACTTCCTGTAAACACGATAGGGCCGTCTCGGACGGACGGGTACTTCAGATCATAGCGAAGCAGCTTCCCCTTTATCCAACAATGCCTGCAAGGTCTGATCGCGCTGCGCGCGGGGCAGTTCGACCAGCGCCTGCACCCGAGCATAAAAACCCGGCCACTGCCGATCCGCTTCGACAAACAGTGTAGCGAACGCCGGCACCCATTGATCGTAAAGGCCAAAGGGCAACAGCTTGGCGTTGTTCAACGGGCTTTCGATCCAAGCGTCGTAGCGACCGACTCCGGCCCATTCGCGGTCACGCAGCTGCCGGTAGTCGACGCGCAGACGTTCGAACTCGGCGACCTTGCCGCTGCGCAGCTCGGTCTCGGGTCGGCCACTGGCATACAGGGTTGCCAGGCGCTCACGGCTGGCCAACACCAGGGCGACGAACTGCTCGCGCTTGCGCAACGCCGCCGGGTCGGCCGGCAACAGGTCGCGGCTGAGCTGCCATTGACGCAGACCCTCGCGCTCGACGAAGGTGGCAAAGGATTCGTTGAACGCGGTGTCGTCGGCCACATACAGCTGCTGGTGGGCCAGCTCGTGAATGATCACCGCCACCAAACGCTCATCGTCCCAACGCAGCATGGTGTTGAGCACCGGATCGGCGAACCAGCCCAGGGTGGAATAGGCCTCGACCCCGCCGAGGTAGGTGTCCAGCCCCTGCTGCTTGAGCAATGCCGCGGCACCCCGCGCCCGGCTCTGATTGTAGAAGCCACGGTAGGCCACGCAGCCGGCGATGGGGAAGCAATGCAGGGTGGGCTCGAGGGAGTAGGCTGGCGTGGCGAACAGGTTCCAAACCACGAAGGGCCGCTTCAGGTCGGCGTACAGCCGGTAGCTGCGGTTGTCCGGCAGGCCCAGTTCGGCGCTGGCAAATGCCCGCGCCTCCAAGGCCAGGGCCAGGCGCTGGCGCAACTGGCGGTCGCGCGCCGGGTCGGCCAACAAGGGGGCGATAGGCTCGCGGGCATGCAGCAGCTGCAGGTGACCGCGGGCCAGATGCCCGTAGTAGTCCAGGGTTGAGCAGCCGCCCAGGCAGAGTAACAGCAGCGCGAGGACGTGCAGTGCGTGCAAGCTGGGGACGAGCGAGGCGATAGATGGCATGCCGCCACGCTACCCCATTGCGCAAACCGCCTCCAGCTGCGAAAACACTTGTCGCCGCCTTATCTCCACGACACCCCTCGAGCAGGGCGATCGAGCCAATCTTCGGCTGACCGGAGCGATAAGTAAGTGCCCCTGGTACGCCAGATCAACGTCCTGCCAAGGGGCGCTACTCTCAGCGCCGCGCGGCTTCCCGCGCGGCCTGTACGGCCGGCAGCAGCAAGGGCTGTGGCTTCTGGGGCTGGGCGAGGCGATCCGCTGTTGCTGGAACGGGACGGGGCTGAGCGCCGGGGCTATTGGTAGGTCGCAGGGTGGGTTGAGCCTGGCGCGACTCACCTTCCACACCATCGAATTTGATGTACATATCCGCAGCGGATGCCGAAGTGGCTGCCAGCAAGGCAGCAGCGGCGATAACGGTGGCTTTGATCAGCATGTTCATGGTCGTTCTCCTGAGGGGTTGTTGCCTGATTCATGACTGAGTCGTGATCTGTTGCGATAAGGGTTCAGTTTTTTCAAAATAAATGCCTGGGCGTGCGGCTGATCCGGTGAGTGGCCATCCTCTGTTCAAATAGCGCAGTGTGTCGTATCGAAGGCGAGCCCTTGAGACCCGGGACGCGTACGCTGTACCCACGTTCACTTGAAGGAGAGCGCCATGCGCCACCTGACCCTGCTGATCGGCCTATCCACCCTCGCGGCGTGCGCCTCGCCCTTGCCCAGTCCCGATCCTCGGCAGGCCTGGGTGGAGCCCTACGCCGTGCCCGGCCAGCTGCTGATGGCGGACCGGCTCGATGGCCAGCGCCTGGGCGATGGTCGCTATTTCCAGGTCAGCCCCGGCGCCCACGAGTTGCTGGCACGCTTTCAATTCGAGGTCCAAGGCCATGGCGGCCTCGATGGATCCTCCGAGCCACGGCAGATCACCTGTGTGATCCGCGTGCGCTATGCCGACTTTGCCGCCGGCCGGCGCTACCGCCTGGAGGCCAGGCCGTTGGCGCACCAGGCACAGGCCTGGCTGTACGACGAGCAGCGTCAAGTCCTCGCCAGGGGTAAGGTGCTGCGCTGCGGGGCTTACTGAAGCCGCTGGCTACGCAATAGCGAGCTAAGCGTCGGATTTGGGGGGCAACCTACTGGAACCTACTGGAACCTAAAAACCGCCCCTCACTCGAACAGTAACGGCAGCCTGCCGTTGCTGCGCCCCTTATTGGCGCAGCCTTTCTCTGGGTAAAGGTGGTAGCGCGGTTGAGTTTCCTGCACTGGATGGCCGTGCTCGGCAGCTTGTTGATGATCCTGACGCTGGCATCGACCTACCTGCGTTGGCTGCCGGTCACCACCTCGGTGTTCTACCTGGGATTCGGCCTGGTAATAGGTCCCCTGGGCTTCGAACTGTGGCAGGGGGAATTCCACCAGATCAGTTCTTGGCTCGAGCACCTGACCGAAGTCGCCGTGCTGATCTCACTGTTTATCGGCGGCATCAAGTTGCGTCTGCGCTTTCGTCACCCGGCCTGGCTCGGCGCCTACCTACTGGCCGGGCCGGTGATGCTGGCAAGCATCACCGGCGTCGCCCTGGTTTGCCATTTTGGTCTGCAGCTGAACCTGGGGCTTTCCCTGCTGATCGGCGCGCTGCTGGCGCCTACCGACCCGGTGCTGGCCAGCCTGGTGCAGGTCAACGATGCTCGGGACGTAGACCGGGTTCGATTCGGACTGTCCGGCGAGGCCGGCTTCAACGACGGAGTAGCCTTTCCTTTCGTAGTCTTCGCCCTGCTGTTTATCGACCACGGCGAGAGCACCGGCGGCTGGCTTGTCGACTGGGCACTGCACCGCCTGGCATGGGCAGTGCCGGTCGGGCTGTTGATCGGTTTCTACCTGGGCCGCGGCGTTGGACGGCTGGCCATTGTCTTGCGCACCCGGCACGCCGATGCGGCGTTGTCGCCCAACGACTTCCTGGCCCTGGCGCTGATCGCTTTGGCGTACTTTTTCGCCGAGCGTGTCGGCGCCTGGGGCTTTCTTTCGGTCTTTGCTGCAGGCGTGGGCCTGCGTCATGCCGAAATTGCGTCGTCCGGTCGCTCAGCCGTTCCAGCAGAAGACGTGGTACCCGTCCTACCCAAGAGCGGTGCCGGAGTGAAAAGCGTCGAAGCCTTGATCAGCACTCTGGGCTCGGAGCCCAAAGTCACCGCAGGGGTAATGATCGGAGAGATTCTGTCCTTCGGGCATATTCTCGAGCGCATCCTGGAGGTGCTGCTGGTAACCCTGCTCGGGGCGCTACTGGCACTGCATTGGGACTGGCGCGCGGTGCCCCTGGCGCTGGCGCTGTTCTGTGTGATCCGGCCGGTCAGCGTCTGGTTGCTGGTGCGTGTGCGCGGCACCAGCAGCCGACAACGGCGGTTGATCGGCTGGTTCGGCATTCGCGGCATCGGCAGCCTGTATTACCTGAGCTATGCCTTGAACCACGGCCTGCCGTCAGAGGCCGCGGACGAGACCATCGCCCTGGTTCTGTCCGTGGTGGGGTTAAGTATCGTGTTGCACGGCCTGACCACCCAGCCGCTGCTGGACCGCTACGAGCGCCAGCAGAATTCCCAGGACTCGCCCTGATCAGGCGTCCAGCACGACTTCCAGGGTGATTTCGGCCTTCAGCAACTTGGAGACCGGACAGCCGTTCTTCGCCGTTTCCACCGCCCGCTCGAACACCTCGCGGTCCACTCCCGGTAGCCGCGCCTGCAGCGACAGGTGCACTGCGGTAATGGCGAAACCGCCTTCGACCTTGTCCAGGGTCACCTCGGCCTTGGTGTCGATGCGCTCGGCCTTTATCCCCGCATCGTCCAGCTCCTTGGCCAGGGCCATGGAAAAACAGCCGGCATGGGCGGCGCCGATCAACTCTTCGGGATTGGTACCGGGCTGGTCTTGAAAACGGGTGTTGAATCCGTAGGGGTTATTGGACAGCGCTCCACTCTGGGTAGAGATACTGCCATTGCCGTCCTTGATCCCGCCTTGCCACAGGGCCGATGCGGTCTTCTTCATCTGGGTGCTCCACGTTAAAGGGGTACCTGATTCAGAGAAGCGTCGCGGCTACAAGTTCGACTGCCTTGTTTGAAGGCGAGGCAGATCGAGGCATTTTTTCCAAGGCGGTATGCGGCTTTTCTCCGCAAGATCGCCCCAGTTGCTACGGAATATGCAGTTTCCCCCGATTGCGACTCGCGTCGATACTCGCGATGGGTTCCAGCTCAGCAGGGCGGATGGCGTGGTCGGGGCAAGGCGAAGGCAATGCATCCCGCGAGCGAACAATGCCAAAGAGAAAACGTCCCGATGAGGGCGTTCACACCCTGCCACTGGAATGCCTGACACTTAACCTCAAGGAGCGACATATGGTCATGGCTGGATTTAAACCGAAAAACGGATTTATCAAACTGGCGAGTATCGGCATGCTGACCGCATTGCTGTCAGTAGGATCAGGCCACAGTGTGGCGCAGAGCACCATCGAAGGGCACAAGGGAATGTTGAGTATCGAGTTTCGCAAGGTGGTTGATCTCAGCCATAGAATTACGCCGAATATCCCGCTCTGGCCCGGCGATCCGCCGGTCGAGTTCGAGGAGGTGGCGACCCTGGAAAACGACGGCTATTACCTGCGGCGTTTCAGCATGGGCGAGCACAGCGGCACCCATATGAACGCGCCCAACAGCTTTCACGCTGCGGGTATCGGTATCGACGACTACCGACCCGAGTCCCTGGTGCGTGCGGCCGTGGTGATCGACGTGCGCGCCCGCACGCTCGACAACCCGGACTACGTGATCGGCATTCAGGATGTGCTGACCTGGGAAAGGCGTTACGGGCGCATCCCCCAGGGCGCGGTGGTCATGTTCTATACCGGCTGGCAGGCCTTCTGGAACGACCCGGTGCGCTTCTTCAACGAAGACGCCGAGGGTCTGCATTTTCCAGGCGTCGGCGCGGACACCACGGCCTTCTTGCTGGAGAAGCGCCGCATCAGCGGCGTGGGCATCGACACCCACGGCGTCGACCCGGGCCAGGACGAGGCTTACGCCACCAACACCTTGGTGCTGGCCCGGAACGGCATCATCCTGGAGAACCTGACCAACCTGCATCAGCTGCCGCCCAGAGGCACGACCCTTGTCATCGGCATTCTGCGGCTGGAAAAGGGGTCGGGTTCGCCCGTTTCCGTAATGGCCTTCGCACGCTGATCAAGGGTTGAGCTCAGGTACCGGTGGACATCAACTCCCGCCGGTGCCTGACCGCTCGCTGCAGCACTTCGGTCAGGGTCCGCAGCCGGGCCGGCTTTGTGAGCAAGTCATTGGCGCCAGCCGTCATGCAGCTTTCGATCTCGTTCTGGAAGGCGCTGGCGGTAAAAGCGACGATATAGCTGGCCTGGCCCTGGGCAAAGCGGCGAATGCAGCGGGTGGCTTCCAACCCATCCATGCCTGGCATATTGATATCCATCAGGACCACATCGGGTATCGAAGCCTTGCAGACCTGTACCGCCGACAACCCGTCCGCCGCCAGACGCGGCTGGTAGCCAAGCTTCTGCAGCATGGCCTGGGCGATGGTGCGGTTCACCGCGTTATCTTCCACCAGCAAGATATCCAACGGGTAATGCAGGGCAAACGAAGCGTCGAAACCGACCACTTCCTGGGGCTCGGCCACGGGCATGTCCGAGGTCTGGCAGGCCTCCACGGGGATGGAGAACGAAAACACCGAACCCACACCTTCCTGACTGGTAAAAGCCAACGTTCCGCCTAGGGCCTCGACCAGGCTTTTGCAAATGGACAGGCCCAGACCACTGCCTTTCTGGCGTTGGAAGGCCAGATTATCCAGCTGGGTAAAGGGAGTGAACAGGCTGTCCTGGCGCTCGGCGGGAATGCCGATTCCGGTATCACGCACCGAGAAGGTCAGGCGCTGACGCGGCGCGACCCCGCTGACGGTAACGGAGAGGGTCACCTCCCCCGACTCGGTGAACTTGAGCCCATTGCCCAGCAGGTTGAGCAGTATCTGCCGCAGACGCTCGGCATCGGTCTTTACCTGCAGAGGCACATCGGCGGCGACCTGCACCTGCAGCAGAATCGACTTGTCCTGCAGGGGCTGACGCACCACATCGAGAGCGGCGGCGACCAGGGTGCGCACGTCGAATACACGCGGCCGCAGCTCGAGCTTGCCGGCCTCGATCTTCGCCATGTCGAGAATATCGTCGATCAGCGACAGCAAAGCCTGTCCGCTGGTGTGCAGGGTTTTGAGCAGCGCGCGTTGCCCGGGGTTCAAGTCCGTCTCCACCAACAGCTCGCTGGCGCCGATCACGCCGTACATAGGCGTGCGGATTTCATGGCTCATGGCGGCGAGAAACCGGGTTTTCGCACGGTCGGCTTTCTCGGCGATATCCCGGGCCTGCTTCAGCACCTGTTCCTTGATCCGCAACTGCTCCAGGTTGTCACACACGCGTAGCACGTAGGTAGCAAACCATAGGCTAAAAGCCAGTAATACCAATGCGGCCAGGCCAATATGCTGCAGCGAGTCCTGTTGCAGTTGTTCGTTGACGTTCTCCAGGGACATTTCGGCGCCGGCCACATAGACGCTGCCGTCCTTCGAGCGTTGCGGCACGAAGACCGCGCGAAAATCGCCCCAACGGTCGCTGTAGTCGACCCAAGTCGGCTCGCTGCGCCCGAAACTGTCGAACAGTTCCTGACTGGCGTCCGGGTAAGGGTCGAAATAGCGCACGTAATCACCGGCCTTGAGCTCTTCTTCAGAGGCGCTGGAACTGACCAGATACAGTTTCCCGTCGCGCTTGATCACGGTATAGACGAAGGTCAGGCCGAGGGCATCGTTGAAGCCACTCAGGCGCTCGATGGCGTCCCAGTCCTCATCGACGGACTTGGAGTGCTTGTCCACCAGCTGGTCGTGATAATGCTCGCCGAGGATGGCCGAGGTACCCAGCGCGGCATGCAGCAACTTGTTGTTGATGCTGTCGTTGATGAGCGTCTGGGTTTCGTTATAGAGGTAGTAGATATAGCCGCTGACACCGATAAGGTAGACGAACAGCAAAATCCAGGTCTTGCGTCCAAGCTGAAACATCCCTGACAACTCCCTGTCATTGAATCGGGTGACTAAGCCGCACCCCGAGCATCCCTGCGCACAATCCAAGCAGAGCGACTGATCCGCCGCGGGCCCTGCCGATCACGGCTTAACCGCACCGCGACAACAGAGCCAGCATAGTGCCAGCTATCGCTGCTACCGACTCTTTATGCGCTTTTGGCCGCTTCGCTGCAACCACCGTACGGCGGGATGTGCGCACGGCATGATTTCGCAAACACGTCGGTAATACTGCGCCCCCGGTCACGAATGTCGGTATTCGGGGCCCCCTCAGCGCAGCTGGGCAAGCAGCTCGAAAGAACGCAGGCGGTCGGCGAACTCATACAGGTCACCGGTAAAGATCAGCTCATCGGCCTGCGTCTGCTCCAGCAGGGCCTCGAGGCGAGTGCGGACCGTATCCACTCCGCCGATCACCGCCATCGCGAAGAATCCCTCCACCGCAGCCTTTTCCTGAGCCGTCCACAAACCCTCCATACTCGCCACCGGAGGCCGCTGCACCAGGCTCTGGCCCCGGATAAGCGCCAGAATGCGCTGGTAGGCGGAGGTGGCCAGGTAGGCCGCCTGCTCGTCGCTGTCCGCTGCCACCAAGGGCACGCCGAGCATCACATAAGGCTGCTCGAGCACCGTCGAGGGCCTGAAATGCTGGCGATAGACGCGGATCGCCTCGTGCATCAATCCCGGCGCGAAATGCGAAGCGAAGGCATAGGGCAAACCCTTGATACCCGCCAGTTGGGCACTGAACAGGCTTGAACCGAGCAGCCAGAGCGGCACCCGGGTGCCGCTACCGGGCATGGCCACCACCCGCTGCCCGGGGGTGCGCGGGCCCAGATAGGCCTGCAGTTCCTCGACATCCCGGGGGAAGTCTTCGGCGCTGCCCGAACGTTCACGGCGCAGAGCGTGAGCGGTGAAGCCGTCCGCACCCGGCGCCCGTCCCAGCCCCAGGTCGATCCGCCCCGGGTACAGGGTGGCCAGGGTGCCGAACTGCTCGGCTATTACCAGGGGCGCATGGTTGGGCAGCATCACCCCGCCGGCGCCGATGCGCAGGGTCGAGGTACCGCCAGCCAGGTAGCCGATCAGCACGGCCGTGGCCGAACTGGCGATGCCATCCATATTATGGTGCTCGGCGACCCAAAACCGCGTATAGCCGAGCGTCTCCACATGCCGGGCCAGGGCCAGTGAGTTGAGCAGCGCTTGGCGCGGCCCGGCATCGTCGTCGCGGATCGGCGCCAAATCGAGGGTGGAAATCTTGATGGTCGCGAGTCGTGTCATGGCGGGGCCTGTGCATCCAGCTGGGCGTGGAGAAAGACGAAGAGGGGTGCGCCGTTGTGGCGCGGCTTTTAGGTATCGGGGTAGAAGTAGCGCAGGAGAGCACAGAGGTGATGCAGGGCGATTGCAGGGGAAAACAACAGCCCGGGCAATCCCGGCGCCCTGGTTCAGACGCCGGGCTTAGGGAGGGTCATCAGCCGCGCGAGTAGACGATCTCCTTGTTGCCCGCGGCGCAGCTGCCGACGACCTGCTTGTCGGTCACGCTGCCCTTGTCGACAATCTCCAGGCTATAGGACGCCACGCCCTTGGCCTGCAGCTTGGCCTCGATCTCGGCCTTGAGCTCTTCGCACGGCTTGGCCGCCGCGAAAACCGTACTTGCCAGGGCGAACAGTCCTAGACCGACCATCAACTTCTTCAACATGATTAACGCTCCCTCGAGGATGGATAACACCGATAGCACTTGGAACGCGGAACGACAATCCCTGCGGCAAAACTCGACTCGAGCACTCAGCTGCTGCTGATGCGGAAACCGACCTTAAGGCTGACCTGATAATGCGCCACCTTGCCATCCACAATATGACCGCGGGTTTCGGTGACTTCGAACCAGTCCATATTGCGCACCGACTTGGCGCATTCGCTCAAGGCATTGCCGATGGCGTCCTCAATGCTGACCTTCGAGGTGCCCACGACTTCGATTTTCTTGTAGGTGTGGTGATCGGACATATGGCTCTCCTGGGTTTTAACGCTCAGGTTTAAGAAGCTGCTGAGCGGAACAGAGTTCAGTTTTAAACGCAGCACTACAGAGCCTAGTGCAGCTTTATCCGGACGCCTTGACCCAAGCATAGGGAAACGCCTAATACCCTCGAAGCCGGGTTGCTGATCAGCCAGCAAGCTCGCGTCTCAACCAGGCCGCCAGCGCTTCTCCGCGCCGGTCCAGCTGGCGGGTCGGCAGCCACAACACCAGCTGCGCACGGGTCTCGACAAAGCCCCAGGGCGCCACCAGACGCCCCGCCACCAGGTCGTCGGCCACCAGCTGATAAGGCGCGATGGCCACGCCCAAGCCCGCGGCCGCCGCCTCCAGCAGGTAATACAGGTGTTCGAAACCCTGGCCCAGGGTAAGCGCCTGAGCCTCCAGGCGGTTGTGCGCGGCCCAGGTCGGCCAGGCCTGCGGCCGTGAGGTGGTATGCAGCAACGGCTCGCCGAGCAGGGCCGAGGCGGGCGCCGCCGCCAGGGCCGCGTGGCGCGCATAGCGCGGGCTGAGCACCGGGCCGATGCGCTCGGCGGCCAGCTCGTGCACCTGCATGTCCGCCGGCCAGGGCGGTTCGGCGAACAGCAGGGTGGCGTTGAGGCCGGGACGCCGCGGGTCCAGGTCGGCGTCACTGGCCGACAGGTGCAAGCGCAACTCGGGCAGTTCGCGGTTGAGCCGGTCAAGGCGTGGAATAAACCAGCGCGCCAGCAGGCTGCCCGAACAGCCGAGCAGGAAGGGCGCATCTTCCGCGCCCTGCCGCAGCTCGGCGCAGACCCCACGCACCCGTTCGAAGGCATCCCCGGCCGCCTCGCGCAGGCGCAAGCCGGCAGCTGTGAGTTTTACGCCGCGCCCGTCCTTGACGAACAGGGCGCAGCCCAGGTCCTCCTCCAGCACCCGCATCTGCCGGCTGACGGCGCCATGGGTTACATGCAACTCTTCGGCCGCGCGGCTGATGCTCTGCAGCCGGGCGGCGGCCTCGAAAGCGCGCAAGGCATTCAGGGGCGGGAGATCATGGCTCATGGAATACGTGACTTTTTCTGACGTGTCAGCGCAATCTAATCGCTTTTCTCCCCCGCTGCACGGGTTTAGTCTTCACCCATCGCCCTTGCCGCGACTGTCCGTCGGCCAGGGTCACCGCTACCAGGAGAACGCCATGACTTCTTTTCGCGCCGGTCCCGATGCCAACGGCCTCTTCGGCTCGTTCGGCGGCCAGTACGTCGCCGAAACCCTGATGCCCCTGATCCATGACCTGGCCGAGGAATACGAGAAGGCCAAGCAGGATCCGGCGTTTCTCGAAGAGCTGGCCTATTTCCAGCGCGACTTCGTCGGCCGCCCCAGCCCACTGTATTTCGCCGAGCGCCTGACCGAGCACTGCGGCGGCGCGAAGATCTACTTCAAGCGCGAAGAGCTCAACCATACCGGCGCGCACAAGATCAACAACTGCATCGGTCAGGCCCTGCTGGCCAAGCGCATGGGCAAGAAGCGCATCATCGCCGAGACCGGCGCCGGCATGCACGGCGTGGCCACCGCCACCGTGGCCGCGCGCTTCGGCATGGACTGCGTGATCTTCATGGGCACCACCGATATCGATCGTCAGCAGGCCAATGTGCTGCGCATGAAGTTGCTGGGCGCCACGGTGATCCCGGTGGTCGCCGGCACCGGCACCCTCAAGGACGCGATGAACGAGGCGCTACGCGACTGGGTGACCAACGTCGAGACCACCTTCTACATGATCGGCACCGTGGCCGGCCCGCATCCGTACCCGGCCATGGTCCGCGACTTCCAGGCGGTGATTGGCAAGGAAACCCGCGAGCAGATGCTGGCCCAGGAGGGTCGCCTGCCCGACAGCCTGATCGCCTGCATCGGCGGCGGCTCCAACGCCATCGGCCTGTTCCACCCCTTCCTCGACGACGCCAGCGTCAAGATCATCGGCGTGGAAGCGGCGGGCCTGGGTATCGCCACCGGTAAGCACGCAGCCAGCCTGAACGGCGGAGTTCCAGGCGTACTGCACGGCAACCGGACCTTTCTGCTGCAGAGCGACGACGGCCAGATCATCGACGCGCATTCGATTTCCGCCGGCCTGGACTACCCCGGCATCGGCCCGGAACACGCCTGGTTGCATGAGGTAGGTCGCGTCGAATACTGCTCGGTGACCGACGACGAAAGCCTCGCCGCCTTCCACAAGTGCTGCCGCCTGGAAGGCATCATCCCGGCCCTGGAAACCGCCCATGCCCTGGCCGAAGTGATGAAGCGCGCGCCGCAGCTGCCCAAGGACCACCTGATGGTGATCAACCTGTCCGGCCGCGGCGACAAGGACATGCAGACCATCGTGCATTATATGGAACAGGAGCAACACGCATGAGCCGCCTGCAAGCCCGCTTCGATGCGCTGAAACAACAGAACCGTGCCGCACTGGTGACCTTCGTCACCGGCGGCGACCCGAACTACGACGCCTCCCTGGCGATCCTCAAGGGCCTGCCGGCCGCCGGCGCCGACGTGATCGAACTGGGCATGCCCTTTACCGATCCCATGGCCGACGGCCCGGCGATCCAGCTGGCAAATATCCGCGCCCTGGACGCGGGCCAGGACCTGGCCAAGACCCTGCAGCTGGTGCGCGAATTCCGCGAGGGCGAGCAGGACACACCGCTGGTGCTGATGGGCTACTTCAATCCCATCCACAAATACGGTGTCGAGCGCTTTATCGCCGAGGCCAAGGCCTCGGGGGTCGATGGTCTGATCATCGT
>JAZKHB010000016.1:92073-139846 GCA_040385585.1 Pseudomonadota bacterium
ACGCCGACCTCTGCGACCCCGCCCAGGTCGCCGGCCTGGACTTTATCCGCCTGACCACGCCGACCACCGACGACAAGCGCCTGCCCAAGGTGCTCAACGGCAGCTCGGGCTTCGTCTACTACGTCTCGGTGGCGGGCGTGACCGGCGCCGGTTCCGCGACCCTGGAGCATGTCGAACAGGCCGTGACCCGCCTGCGCCGGCACACCGACCTGCCGCTGTGCATCGGATTCGGCATCCGCACCCCGGAACACGCGGCGACCATCGCCCGCCTGGCCGAAGGCGTGGTGGTGGGCTCGGCGCTGATCGACCAGATCGCCCAGGCCGCCTCCCCGGAGCAGGCCGTGGACGGCGTGCTGAGCCTGTGCCGTGAGCTGGCAAGCGGCGTTCGCACGGCACGTCACTAACCAGCCCGTGATATCGCCGCGCCCATGTTCGGCTTAAGATGCCAGCAGGGCCCGGCGAACCTTCTTCATGGCCAAGGCCATGACTGAAGGACCTTCGATCCATGCCTCTGCTCGCTGCTGCAACCATCGTTGCCAAGTGCAACCTGGCCTTGGCCAGGGTAACCGCCCAATCCTTCAGGGCCGAGCATCCCGACATTCCCTTTTTCGTGCTCGTGACAGACGAGATCGAAGGGTATTTCGAGCCGGACCAAGAGGCCTTCGAACTCCTGTCAATCGATGACCTGGGCAAGCAGGCGCTGTTATCCTGGTGCTTTCGCTACGACCAACTGCCGCTCAGCTATGCACTGACCCCAGGGTTACTGGAGTACCTGTTGGACAGGGGATTCGAACAGGTCCTCTTCATCAAGCAGGAGAGCCTGGTGCTGGGCAGGCTGAGCTCCGTACTGGATCTTCTGCCCCAGTGCTCGATCACCCTGACCCCTCACTTGCTCAAGCCCCTGCAGGGCCCTGGATGCGAGCGTCGCGAACTCGACATTCTGCAAGCCGGGACCATCAACGGCGGTCTTATCGGCATCCGTGACACAACCACCACGCGTGCGGCCCTGGCGTGGTGGCGCCAACGGGTCGAGTACAACTGCCTGCACGATGTCGCGGCTGGCATGCACTACGAACAGCGCTGGCTGGATCTGTTGCCCTGCTTCTTTGCCGATGTACGGATCATCCGCGATCCGGGTTGCAACGTGGGTCATTGGCATTTACCCGAGCGGACAGTGCGTATCGAAGGGCAGCAGGTGCATGCCGACGACCATCCATGCAGCCTGTTCCGCTTCAGCGGTTTCGAGCCGACCCAACCCCTGCAGGCAACCCGTTATTTCGAACGTCTGACCACGACTGAAATGGGCGACGCAGGCCAGGTATTCGCCCGCTACCACCGGCTGCTGATGGAAGCCGGACATTCGCAATGCTCACATTGGCCCTACACCTGGGCCGCGTTCGACAATGGTATCCCTGTTCCGGCCATCGCCCGGGACCTGTATCGGCAGCTCGGTCCCGCAGTCCAAGCCTTCGGCAACCCCTTCGCCAGTCGGGAAAGGAACAGTTTCTTTGCCTGGCTGACAGAGTCGGTACGAAAAGAAGCACCGGGCATTAGCCGTATGTGGCATGCCCTCTACCTGAAACGCAGGGATGTCATGGCGGCGTATCCCGATCCCTATGGCCAAGACCGACTGGGACTGATCGGCTGGATCAACACCACGGGTTGGCAGGAGTTTGCCATCGACCCAAGGCTCTGCCCCAGACCTGCCGTATGAGTTCGAATCCCTTGGTCATTGCCAGCATCGCCGCGAAAAATTATCTTCCGCGTGTACGGGCCATGGCGCATTCGCTTCGCGCGCACCATCCACGGCTGCACGTGCAGGTATTGCTAAGCGATCAGTTGAACGGGGAGATCGAACAAGAACACGAGCCCTTCGAGCTGGTTCAGCTCGCCGAGTTGGGGTTGGTCGAAGAGCAGCAGTTCTGCTTTCGCTACGACCTCAAGCAGCGCTCGTCAGCGCTCAAACCCTTCTACCTCGACTACCTCCTCGACCAAGGCTACGGGTCGGTACTTTTCCTCGACCCCGATATGCTGATCACGGCGTCTTTGACCCCCTTGCTCGAGCCCCTTGCGAGCAACGCTATCATGCTGACGCCGCACCTGCTGCGCGCGGCAGAGGGCGACAGGCGCGTGGAGCGTGAACTGGAGATCCTCAGAGCGGGGGTCTTCAACGCCGGAGTGATTGGTGTAACCGAATCGGCGTCGGCGCGACGTTTCCTGGGCTGGTGGAAGGAGCGCCTAAGCCGGCATGCCAGAGATTCGGTCGAGGAAGGCATGTACTACGACCAGCGTTGGCTGGACCTGGTGCCCAGCCTGTTCACGGAGGTGCATATCGTGCGCGATCCTGGCTGCAACATCGCTCACTGGAACCTCACGGAGCGCAAGCTGAGCTCGGAAGGTGACGCGCTCTCGGTCGAGGGACAGCCCTGTCGGCTGGTTCATTTCAGTGGTTATGACCCCGGCAACCCGGAAACCATCAGCGGCCATGCCGATTGGTATTCTGCAACCGCGGATGATCCACTCCGGGCATTGATGGCTTGTTACCGAGAGTCTTTGCTCGTCTTCGGCCAGGAGGAAGCCCTCACTTGGGTCCCCGCCTGGGAGCATTTCGCCAATGGGTGCGCGGTCAAACCGCTTATGCGCGAACTCTACGCAACCGGTGATAGCGCTCAGTGGAGCGCAGATCCCTTTGCCTGCGACGCACAGAGTTTCTTCGCCTGGCTGGTGCAACCGGTCGACGAGAGATCGCCAACCATCCTGCGCGTATGGGATTGCCTGCTCAGACGATACCCCCACCTGCAGGCGCTTTGGCCCGATCATCTGGGTGAGGACAGGGCAAGCTTCAACCACTGGATCCACGCAGAAGGCCTGCAGCAGTTCGGCTTTCCCGCCTAAGTAAGGCTCTTGGGACGGAAACAGTGTCTTCTGTATGGGGCTCAGGTCCTGGGGAAAAGCCTGAGCCTGGTCACTTGGATTTTTGCCCTCTTGCAGCTAGACGAGCGAGGGGCAGTAGCGTAGCCCGCAAGGCGGAGTCCGGCACGGCCGTGAAAATGCCGGACCGAGACTGGCGCAGCGCTTACTCGCGCCCCTTGGCTGTCGCCGCCAGTTGGGCGGTGTCCACCCGAACGAAGAGCGAATCACCCACGGCGGTCAGCACCCCGGCGGCATAGACCTCGCAGACGACACGGCTCTTGCGCCCCACCTCGCCCTCGACTTTTGCCTTAAGGGTCAAGGGCACGCCCATGGGGGTAGGCTTGATGAATTTGATGCCGAGATTGCCGGTGACGCAATCGATTCGAGGCAGGCTGTCGGCCGCGCGCTGCTCGCTACGGTAGTGGTAGGCCATGGCTGTCCAGTTGGAATGGCAATCCACCAACATCGCTATGAGTCCGCCATACACCAGGTCCGGCCAGCCGCAGTAATGGGCGTCGGGCATATGCTCGGCGATCACATGCACGCCATCCTCGTCCCAGCGGCTCTTGATATGCAGCCCATGGGGGTTGCGGCTACCGCAGCCGTAGCAGACACCTTCTGGGGCGGCCTGGTCTTGCAGGGGGAGGTGGGTCATGGTGAGGGTCCATCGGTGGTAAAAGCGCCGCTCAGCCTAGCAGGCTGTTGGAAAACTACCTACGTGGCCGATATTTCGTTAAAAATAGACCGGGACGCGACGTCTCAAAGTGCTCATTTGCACTAGTAAACTCCGCCTTTTCGGCCATTTTTGCCTAGTCTCGCCGGCCTCGCCTAGGTTTTTCAACAGCCTGTAGTGGCTTAAGCCGATAAGACCCACACGCTGTAGGGTGCTCCGGTCGAGGCTCGAAAAGGCCCTGCCTCCTTAGCGCAAAGCCGCCTCGCTGTTGGCCGACAGTTGGCGCTGGGCCATTCGCTGCTGCTTGTAGCTTTTCGCAGCGGCGGGGATGGGCGTGATCTGACCGGTCTCCAGCCACTTGCGCAGGCGATTGGCATCGGCGATGGGGGTGTATTTGCCGAAGGCATCCAGCACCACGAAGGCCACCGGACGCCCATCCATCACGGCGCGCATCACCAGGCAACGCCCGGCCTCGTCGGTGTAGCCGGTCTTGCTCAGCTGGATGCTCCAGTCGGCTTTGCGCACCAGGCTGTTGGTATTGCGAAAGCCCAGGCTGTAGCTGGGCTTGCCCAGGGCCAGGGTCTGTTCCGAGGTAGTGCTCAGTTCGCTGAGCAGCGGGTAATCGCCGGCGGCCTTGAGCAGCAGCACCAAGTCGCGGGCGGTGGAGACATTGCTCAGCGACAAGCCGGTCGGCTCGACGAAGCGCGTGCTGTGCATGCCCAGGGCCTTGGCCTTGGCGTTCATCGCCGCGATAAAGGCCGCATAACCGCCAGGATAATGGTGGGCCAGGCTGGCGGCGGCGCGGTTTTCCGAGGCCATCAGGGCCATCAGCAGCAGATCGTGCCGGCTGACCTGAGTGCCCACCCGCACCCGCGAGAACACCCCTTTCATCTCCGGCGTATCGCTGATATGCACCGCCAGCACGGCATCCAGAGGCAGCTGGGCGTCCAGGGTGACCAGGGCGGTCATCAGCTTGGTGACCGAGGCAATGGGGAGCAGCAGGTCGGGGTTGCTGGCATACAGCACCTGGTCGGTCTGCAGGTCCACGACCAGGGCGCTGCCGGCGGCCAGTTCCTGGGCCGGTTTTACCACGGCCTTTTCGACCGCGCCCAGGTTGGAGGCAAGGAGGCTGCTGCACAGCCATAGAACGACGAGGGATAGACGAAGATTCACGGCACGACTCATGGGCAGGGTAACGGAGGGCCGCACCCGCGCGGCCCGCTGCAGTATAAGGCTATCGGCGACCATCGCCAGGCTAGCCGGTGGCCGCTATCGATGGATAGACGACCGCGACCGCGGGAAACCCAAACGAAAATCGAGGTTTTCCGTTTCCGGATGTGGCGGGGTCTCATGCGAAGCCGGTCGGCGAGCCGATCGGCGAGCCGGTTCGACACCTGTACAGGGCCGTCCGACTTGCCCTCGCCCCCCCGCCGGGTGCGACACTGGACTCTCGCCAATCCACTGAAGAAAAAGCCGCCGCCCGCAGGATCTACCATGCCCATGGAGTTCGGCATTACCCATCTGTTTGCCTACTTGATCGCACTGATCCATGGCCTGGGCATGCTCGCCGCCGTGCATGCGGTGTTGACCGTGCGCACCGCCCAAGGCGCCCTGGCCTGGGCGCTGTCGCTGTTCTTTATGCCCTACCTCACGCTCTTGCCTTACCTGGTGTTCGGGCGCAGCCGCTTCGACGCCTATATCGAGGCGCGACGCCTGGCCGACGAGCAGATGCGCCAGGCGGTGGCCCAGCTGGACTGGCGACCCTGGATCGAGGAGGCCCAGGCGGCCAATCAGGCCGTCGCCGCTCAACAGCTGCGCGCCTTGCCGCGGCTGGGGCGCATGCCCTGCCTGGCGAACAACCAGGTGCGTCTGCTGGTCGACGGCGAGGCAAGCTTTGCGGCGATCTTCGCGGCCCTGGCCCGGGCCCGCCGGGTGATCCTGCTGCAGTTCTTTATCGTGCGCGACGACGGCCTGGGCCGGCGCCTGCAGGCGCAGCTGCTCGAGCGCGCCGCAGCTGGCGTGCAGGTGTATTTCCTCTACGACGGGGTGGGCAGTCGCGCACTGCCGCGCGGCTACCGCGAGCGCCTTCAGGCCGGCGGGGTGCGTATCAGCCCCTTCCCCACCCGCGGCGGGCTGTTCAACCGCTTCCAGCTGAATTTCCGCAACCACCGCAAATGCGTGGTGGTCGATGGCGAATGCGGGTTTCTCGGCGGGCAGAATATCGGCGACGAATACCTGGGGCTCAAACCGCCGCTCTCGCCCTGGCGCGACACCCTGGTCCAGGTCCAGGGGCCGGTGGTCGCCTGCCTGCAGGAATCCTTTGCCGAAGACTGGTTCTGGGCCACCCACCAGTTGCCGCCCTTGCTGCTGCCCCCGCTCTACGAGAACTACGGCGAGGCCGGCATGCTCTGCCAACTGGTCGCCAGCGGCCCGGCCGACCCTCAGGAGACCTGCACCCTGCTGTTTCTGGAGGCGATTCACAGCGCCCGCGAGCGGGTCTGGCTGACCAGCCCGTATTTCGTCCCCGACGAGGCACTGTTCATGGCCCTGCGCCTGGCGGTGCTGCGCGGCGTGGATGTGCGAATCCTGCTGCCCGCGCGCCCCGACCACCGCGTGGTCTACGCCGCCTCCAGCCTCTACGCCTTCGAGGCCCTGCGCGCCGGCGTGCGGGTGTTCCGCTACGAACCGGGGTTTCTGCACCAGAAGGTCATGCTGATTGACCGCAGCGTCGCGGCCATCGGCAGCGCCAACCTGGACAACCGCTCCTTTCGCCTGAATTTCGAGATCACCCTGCTGACCCTGGACCTGGGCTTTGCCGACTCGGTGGCGCAGATGCTCGATACGGACTTCGCCCAGTCCCGCGAACTGCTGGCGGCCGACCGCAAGAACCTGCGTCGCCTGCAGCAGCTGGGCATGCGCGTGGCGCGGTTGATCTCGCCGATTCTCTAGGGCCTGTTGACATTGCCATCGCGAGGGTGGATGAACAAGACGTCAGCTACGCGCCCCGATCCACCCTACGCGCCCGGCGGCAGCACGCCCAGGGCCCGCAACTGGCGATCATGCAGCCGGCTCAGGGTCAGCAAGCCCAGAATGGCCCCGAGCAGGGCAAGGCCCATGTCGGACTGGGTGTCCCAGATATAGCCCTGGGTACCGAGAAAGGCCGTGGCATCTTCGCCGCTGGCCAGGGCGACCCACCACTCGATCAGCTCGTAGAAGGCACTGAAGGCCAGGCAGAAGCAGAGGATGAAAAACGCCTGCCAGGCCTTGCCGGCGATGATCTGCTTGCGCAGCAGGATTTCCCGGGCGATCAGCGCGGGGACCAGACCCTGAACGAAATGCCCGACCTTGTCGTAGTTATTGCGCGAGGAGCCCATGACCTCGCGCAAGTAGTCGAACAGCGGCACCTCGGCATAGGTGTAGTGCGCGCCGACCATCAGCACGATGCAGTGCAGCAGAATCAGACCGTAGACCAGCCCCGTCAGGCGGAAGCTGCGGTAGGTGGCGACCAGCACCGCGGCGCCGATCAGCGCCGGCCCGGCTTCCAGCCACCAGGTCAGGCGATCCTTGGGCTCGATGAACGACCAGATCAGGGTGGCCAGGAAGATCAGACCCCAGAGATATTTCATAGGCGATTACCTCGGCGTCCTGCCGAATAAAGTTGTTCAGGATTGGATGAAAGTGGAGACGACCCGCCGTTATACCGCACTTCGCCCGGGCCGGTAGCGCGCTCAGGCCGCGCCGACCTCCTCGCGGTACAGCTGCAGTCCGCGGGCCCGGTAATTGGCCAAGGCACTGGGGTGGTCCAGGCTACAGGTGTGCACCCAGACCCGCCGCGTGCCAGGCCAGGCCCAGGCCGATTGCAGGGCATGGCTCAGCAGCGGGCCGCCGAAGCCCTGGCCGAAAAACGTCTCGACCAAGCCAAAGTAGAGGATCTCCACCGCGGCGTCCTCGCCGAGCAGCAGCTCGTAATAGCCAGCGATCGCGCCCTGGTGATAGGCCACCCAGGTGCGGTGCTGGTCTGACTCGACCAGCGCGCGCCACTGGGCGTCCGACCAACTCAGCTTGTCGGTCCAGTCCCAGGGTCCGCCGACCAGCTGGTAGAGAAAACGGTTGAGCGGGAACTGCTTGATCTGGCACTCGGTGACGCTCAGATCAGCCGGCAGTGGCTTGCTGCGCAGCTGCTCCGGACTGTGCATCTCCAGGTAATAAGTGATTTCACGGGTGTCGTCCATCGGCTGTCGATCCTTGAAAAATGGCTGCTTTGGCCAAGCCTAACAGGGCGTTTTCAACCCGGCAGCATCGACCACGCCGGTTTTCCCTGGCAGACGAACAAAACCCCCACCGGCAGCAGCCAATGGGGGTTCTCTTCTTAGAGCGGCCAGGGCTTGTGGCCCTGGGAGCGGGTCCGGTTCTACCCCGGGCCAGGGCCTGCCTGGGAAGAGGCAGGGAAGCCGAGCTCACAGCTCCAGAATTCCAACGCCGGCTGGGTCGCTTGTGGCGGGCCGAGCCAGTCGCTTATCGGGCGACAACGCTGGTTGAAACACAGCTGGTAATCCCCTGCCTCGGGGGTTCGCCCCAGGCGCAGCGGTTGCAGGGGTGGTAGCCGGCGCTGGTAGTGCCAGTAGCCCCCGCGCAGTTGGGCGCCGTCTGGAATCTCCATGCCGGCCCCCGAACCCTTGACCCGCGCCTCGCCGAGCAACAGCCCTTCGGCGCTCACGCGGTAATCCTCTTCCCAGCGCACCTTCTCGATCATAGGGGTCCAGGCCAGGGCCCATAACGTCTCCTGCTCGATTGTCCGCAGTGTATTCCTGCCAGCCTTACACCGTCAGTCACGGGCAGCGCTGACAGCGCCTTCGCTCGGATAAAAGCCGCTACCCCAGCGCCAGCAGGCGTCGCAGCTCGGCCAGCACCGGTAGGGTGTCGGGGCGTACGCCGCGCCAGAGGAAGAAGGCCTCGGCCGCCTGTTCGGCGAGCATGCCCAGGCCGTCCAGGGTACGGGCGGCGCCCTGCTCGGCGGCCCAGCGGTTGAAGGCGGTGGGCGCCTTGGCGTACATCATGTCGTAGCACAGCGTGTGCCCGGGCCGGATCAGGCTCGCGGCTATGGGCGGCACGTCGCCGGCCAGGCTGGCCGAGGTGCCGTTGATGATCAGGTCCACCGGGGCGTCGATCCAGTCGAAACCGCAGGCCACCAGCGGGCCCAGCTCGGCGAACTGGCGCGCCAGCAGCTCGGCCTTTTCCACCGTGCGGTTGGCGATCACCAGCGCCTCGGGCCGCTCGGCGAGCAAGGGCTCCAGCACACCGCGCACCGCGCCGCCAGCGCCCAGCAGCAGGATGCGCTTGCCGGTCAGGACGAAGCCGGCATTGGCCGTCAGGTCGCGCACCAGCCCGGCACCGTCGGTGTTGTCGCCCAGCAGGCGGCCGTCGTCCAGCTTCTGCAGGGTATTCACCGCCCCGGCGCGGCGGGCGCGTTCGCTGAGGCTGTCGGCCAGACGATAGGCCTGCTCCTTGAAGGGCACCGTGACATTGGCGCCTTTGCCCTCGACGAAGAACGCCCGGGCAAAGCCCTCGAAGTCCTCAAGCGGTGCCAGCAGGGCTTCGTAGCTCAATGCCTGGCGGGTCTGCTCGGCGAATAGCCGGTGGATCAGCGGCGACTTGCTGTGGCCGATGGGGTTGCCGAATACGCCGTAACGGTCCATGAAGCATCCTGTCTTGATCATGCGTTTGTAGGAGCCAGCGTGCTGGCGATCAGGATGTTATCCGGCTACAAAACTTAAAATTTGCGCTGAACGCGTTGTGAGTGAAGGCAAGGCGAAAGCGGACGAGGAAGCGGAGTTTACTGCAGTAAATGAGCATTACTCGCTCCGCTCGCCCTGTGGGCCGTCTTGCAGACGTTCTCACTTCGTTCGTCCGAGTTCGCTTTCAACGCAGCATCGCCGAACGCAACAGCGTTCAGGGTAAATTTGAGAGCCAGTCGCGATCGGTCAAGAAATACTCGGTCAGCCGCGCCTCTTCACTGCCGGGTTCGGGCTTCCAGTCGTAGCCCCAGCGCACCTGGGGCGGCAGGGACATCAGGATCGATTCGGTGCGCCCACCGGACTGCAGGCCGAACAGGGTGCCGCGGTCGTAGACCAGGTTGAACTCCACATAACGGCCGCGGCGAAAGGCCTGAAACTCGCGCTGCCGCTCGGTAAAGGCCGTGCCCTTGCGCCGCTGCACGATGGGCAGATAGGCCTGGATAAAGGCATCGCCGATGGCGCGCATAAAGGCGAAGCTGGTGTCGAAGTCCCAGGCGTTGAGGTCGTCGAAGAACAGGCCGCCGACGCCCCGCGGCTCGCCGCGGTGCTTGAGGTGAAAATAGCGGTCGCACCAGGCCTTGTAGCGCGGGTAGACCTCGGCACCGAAGGGCGCGCAGGCCTGCTCGGCCACCCGGTGCCAGTGCACGCAGTCTTCTTCCACGCCGTAATAGGGCGTCAGGTCGAAGCCGCCGCCAAACCACCAGACCGGCTCCTCGCCGTCTTTCTCAGCGCTGAAAAAGCGCACATTGGCGTGGGCGGTGGGGATATGCGGGTTTTCCGGATGGATCACCAGGGACACGCCCAAGGCCTCGAAACCGCGCCCGGCCAGTTCCGGCCGATGGGCGCTGGCCGAGGGCGGCAGGCCACTGCCGAACACATGGGAGAAATTCACCCCGCCCTTTTCGATCAGCCCGCCGTTTTCCAGCACCCGGGTGCGCCCGCCACCGCCGGCCGGGCGGCTCCAGGCATCCTCGACAAAGCCGGCTCCGCCGTCTTCGGCATGCAGGGCGGCGCAGATGCGCTCTTGCAGGTCCAGCAGGTAGGCCTTTACAGACTCGGTACGCTCACTCACAGCATGCCCTCGAACAGGGGTCGGATCAGGCAGAACGGGGCCTGCCGGCGGGATAGGCGGGCAAGCATACCATCGGCCCCGGCGTTTTCGGGTTGACGGGGCGCCAGCGCGGGGATTGGATAGACGCTTTCGCCCAGCGACCCGGAGCAGCGTCCCATGACCCAGCGCATCGAATTCTCCAGCCACGGCGGCCCCGAAGTGCTCGAGTACCGGGCCTATACGCCGGCCGAGCCAGGGCCTTTGGAGGTGCGGGTGCAGAACCGCGCCATCGGCCTGAACTTTATCGACACCTATTTCCGCAGCGGCCTCTACCCTCCGCCGGCCCTGCCCTCGGGCCTGGGTACCGAAGGCGCCGGCATTGTCGAAGCTGTGGGCAGCGCGGTAGGTCACTTTCGGGTCGGCGACCGGGTGGCCTATGCCACCGGTCCCTTGGGCGCCTACAGCGAGCTGCATGTGCTGCCGGCCGACAAGCTGGTGAAATTGCCAGAGGCCATCAGTTTCGAGCAAGCCGCCGCGGTCATGCTCAAGGGCCTGACGGTGCAGTACCTGCTGCGCCAGACCTTCGCCCTGCAGGGCGGCGAAACCATCCTGTTCCACGCCGCGGCCGGCGGGGTCGGCTCCTTCGCCTGCCAGTGGGCCAAGGCCCTGGGCGTGCGGTTGATCGGTACGGTCGGTTCGGCGCAGAAAGCCGAACGGGCCAAGGCGCTGGGCGCCTGGGCCACCATCGACTACCGCCAGGAAGATCTGGTGCAGCGGGTGCTGGAACTGACCGAAGGACGCAAATGCGCGGTGGTCTATGACGGGGTGGGGCGCGACACCTGGGAACGCTCCCTGGATTGCGTGGCACCCCGCGGCCTGCTGGTCAGCTTCGGCAACGCCTCCGGCGCGGTGACCGGGGTCAACCTGGGCATATTGGCGCAAAAGGGCTCGCTCTATGTGACCCGCCCGACCCTGGCGGGTTATGCCGACACCCCGGCGCGGCTGCAGGCCATGGCCGACGAGCTGTTCGCGATGATCGCCAGCGGCCAGCTACAGGTGGAGATCGGCCAGCGCTTTGCCCTCGGCGATGCGGCCGAGGCCCAGCGGGCCCTTAGCGCCCGGCAGACCAGCGGCTCGACCATTCTGCTGCCGTAGGCCTATGGACACTACCGCACGGCCATGCCGGAACCGGTTGTGAAACGGGACCCGGCATCAAATGCGCCGTTGCGTGCGCCAGAACGCACACCTGTACCGCCCTGCCGCATCAAAACAGATCCGGCCCTTCAAGTTGCCGACATCGGTCAAGCCGGTCGCACCACCTCGCCGGTCAACAAATGACGAATCAGGCTGGGGTGCTTGCGTCCGCCCAGGGCGCCGCCGAGCACAGCGTCCAGCTGGCCGCCGAAGTACTGCTCGACCCGCAAGCGGCTGCGCGCCGCCGGCCGCCCGGCCGGATTGGCCGAAGTGGAGACCAGGGGACCGGTCAGGGCACAGAGGTCGCGCACCAGCGGGTGATCGCTGACCCGCAGGGCCACGCTGGCGTGCTGGCCGGTGATCCATTCGGGCAGGCGGTCGCGGTGGGGCACCAGCCAGGTATTGGGGCCCGGCCAGGTACCGGCCAGGCGGTCCAGCAGCGACTCGGACAAATCCTCGAGCAGAAAATCGAACTGGCGGATGCTGTCGGCCACCAGGATCAGCCCTTTGGCCTGGGGCCGCACCTTGAGCGCCAGCAGGCGTTGCACGGCTTCTTCATCCCAAGGGTCGCAGCCCAGGCCCCAGACCGCTTCGGTCGGATAGGCAATCACTCCGCCGGCACGCACCACGCGCGCCGCCTGTTGCACCCGCCAGCTGCTCGCCATGGGCTCGGCTCCCGATAAATAGACGCTCAGTGTACCCAAGCTCAGCGGTGTTGAATCAACCGGCAAGAAGGACCTCAGACAGGCAGGCCGACCCATTGCCCATTGTCCCGGGCTACACGACCCTCCAGCTCCAGCTCGGTCAGCGCCGCCAATACCTCGGGCAACGGCAGGCCGCAGGCCACAGCCAGGGATTCGCTGCTCTGGGGCGCGGCATTGAGCAGTTGCAGCAGGGGATGCAACTGGGTGGCTGGCGCGCTATCCGGCGCCAGCGCCTGCCAGCCGCGCAACGTTTCGAGAATATGCTCGATGCTTTCCACCAGCACCGCGCCTTCGCGGATCAGCTGATGGCAGCCGCGCGCGCCCGGATGATGGATCGAGCCCGGAATCGCGTAGACCTCGCGGCCTTGTTCGGCCGCCAGGCGCGCAGTGATCAGCGAGCCACTGGAAGGGCTGGCCTCGACCACCAGCACGCCCAGGGACAAGCCGCTGATAATCCGGTTGCGCCGCGGAAAATTACCCGCCTGAGGCGGGCAATCCAGCGGCAGCTCGCTGACCAGGGCGCCCCCCTGTTCGAGAATGGCTGTCGCCAGGGCCTGATGCTGGCGCGGATAGAGGCGCTGCAATCCGGTGCCCAGTACCGCCACGGTCGCGCCGCCCACGTCCAGCGCGCCCTGGTGCGCCGCACCGTCGATACCCAGGGCCAAACCGCTGGTGATCACGAAACCGGCCCCGGCCAGGCTGCGGGAAAAGGCCCGGGCCGTGTCCAGGCCCGGCTTGGATGCGCGCCGACTGCCCACCAGGGCCAGTTGCGGACGCTCGAGAATGCCGGGATCGCCGGCGACGAACAGCAGCGGCGGGGCGTCCGGTAGCTCGCCCAACAGGGCCGGGTAGGCGGGGTCGTCCCACATCAGCACCTGCTGACCGGGTTGGTCCAGCCAGGCCAGTGCGGCGGCGGCCTGCTCGCGGGTCGTGGCACTGCGCCGCGCCTCGGCGCACACCGCTGGCAGGCCCAGGGCCCGCCAGGCACTGGCCGGTGCGCTCAAGGCGGCCGAGGCATTGGAAAACGCCCCGAGCAAGGAGCGCAAACGCCGCGGCCCCAGGGCCGGTAAAACATGCAGGCGCAGGCGCGCCTCGAGTTCGGCGGGTGCCAAGGCGTAAGGCGAAGGGGAGAAGGGTGGCGACATGGCGATCATCCTTGATCGGGCGCGCTGCGCCAGGCGTCGCGCAGCTGTCCAAATAAAAAACCCCCGGATCAGCGGGGGTCTGGTCAGCGTAGCGGGTTGCTTAGGGGTTGCGCACCTTGTCCATCACAGCCAGCGAACGGGTGGCGTTCAGCACCAGACCGTAGCTCAACTTTTCATAGGTGCGGAAGACCATCAGCAAACCAGCGCGCTCGTCCGGGATCTTCACCGAATCGCCAGTAACGCGATCGCGTACCGTCTCGCCGGTCTTGAACACCGCCAGGACATTGCCCTCGCTCAGGCCGTCGCGCTTGCCCTTGTTCAGGGTCACCACGTCGAATTGGCCGATCTGGGTCACGCCGCGCGGCACGTCCAGAATCAGCCCGTTAACATCGGCCTCCGGAGCGCTGGGCATAAAGGTGGAGGTGATCGCGCGCTCCTCGGAGGGAAACAGACGATCGCCCAGACGCACTTCCTGGGTCGAACGCGTCAGCATCAGGGTGGCGATATCGCCTTCCTCGGCCACCACTTCACCGCCGCCGATATCGTCAGCGTTGATCCCAAGAAACTCCTTGGTGTCGGGGTCCGTGTAGGTCTTGCCCTGGCGGAAGATGCCATAGACCGACTGACCCGGCTCGAGCAGCCCGCGGGCATAGATGCGATCGCCGCTGCCGCTGATCACCCGCTCGGCATTGCCGGCGACGATATAGGGCACACCCTGAAATTGCTCAGGGGTGTCCATGATGCGGTTGGCGAGCAGGAAACTGTTGATCGCCTCCAGCGGGATGGTCGGAATGGCTTCGGCCATAGGGGTGCTGCGCACGCTCGGCGACAGTTTGATGGTGCCGCGCGACTCGCCGCGGTTAAGCATCAGGCGCGGCTGGCCGTCGATATAGACCAGGCTCAACTGATCGCCCGGGTAGATCAGGTGCGGGTTTTCCACCTGGGGATTGGCATGCCAGATTTCCGGCCACTTCCAGGGCTGACGAAGAAACTTGCCGGAAATGTCCCAGAGCGTGTCGCCCTTGACCACGGTATAACGGTCCGGATGACCGTCCTTGAGCTGCACTTCGGCCTGGGCCAAGCCACTCGCGGCGAGTAGCAGCAGGGCGAGTAGTGATTTCCTCATGCGGTGAATCCCTTTATTATGTGTCTTCGCGTGGAGCGCCCTAGCGCCGTGACATGGCTTTCGAGCCAAGGCATGAAGCCGTTTTTCAATGCTGCTCATCATCTTAGCAGCGGATTTTGACTTTATTCTACAAGTGCATCACAAACCCATATGGCAATCCTGAACATCCTTGAATTTCCCGATCCGCGCCTGCGTATCCTGGCCAAGCCGGTGGACTTGTTCGACGACGCCTTGCGCGGCTTGATCGACGACATGTTCGAGACCATGTACGCGGCCCCGGGCATCGGACTGGCGGCTACCCAGGTCAACGTGCACAAGCGCCTGGTGGTGATGGATATCAGCGAGGACAAGAGCGAGCCGAGGGTGTTTATCAACCCCGAGTTCGAATTCCTCACCGAGGAGAAGGACCAGTACCAGGAAGGCTGTCTCTCGGTGCCGGGCTTCTACGAAAACGTCGACCGCCCGCAGAAGGTGCGCATTAATGCCCTGGACCGCGACGGAAAGCCCTTCGAACTGATTGCCGAAGGCTTGCTCGCCGTGTGCATCCAGCACGAGTGCGATCACCTCAATGGCAAGCTGTTCGTCGACTACCTGTCGAACCTCAAGCGCGACCGGATCAAGAAGAAGCTGGAAAAACAACACCGCCAGCAAGCCTGATCCCGCCACCCGAGGCTTGCAGCAGCAAGCCTTTTTCTTTTCTGGAGCCTCGTCTTGCGCATCGTCTTCGCCGGCACCCCGGCTTTCGCCGCCCGTCATCTGCAGGCCCTGCTGGACAACGGCCTGCAGGTCGTCGGCGTCTACAGCCAGCCGGATCGTCCCTCCGGCCGCGGGCAGAAGCTGATGCCCAGCCCGGTCAAGCAGCTCGCCCTGGCGCACGGCATCCCGGTGTTCCAGCCATCCAGCTTGCGCGACCCCGCGGCCCAGGCCGAACTGGCCGCGCTGCAACCCGAGCTGCTGGTGGTAGTCGCCTATGGCCTGATCCTGCCGCAAGCGGTGCTGGATATCCCGCCTCTGGGCTGCATCAATAGCCATGCCTCGCTATTGCCGCGCTGGCGCGGCGCGGCGCCGATCCAGCGGGCCATCGAGGCCGGCGATCGCGAAACCGGCGTGACTGTCATGCGGATGGAAGCGGGCCTGGACACAGGGCCGATGCTGCTGAAAGCGCGCACGCCCATCGGGCCCGAGGACGACGGCGCCAGCCTGCACGACCGCCTCGCCGAACTCGGCGCCCAGGCCCTGGTCGAGGCCATCACCGCCCTGGCCGCCGGCACCCTGGCCGGCGAGGTGCAGGACGACCGGCTGGCCACCTATGCCCATAAACTGAACAAGGACGAAGCGCGTCTGGACTGGAGTCGCCCAGCCCTGGAGCTGGAGTGCCGCATACGCGCCTTCAACCCCGCGGTGGTCTGCCACAGCAGCCTCAATGGCGAGTCGCTGAAAATCCTCGCCGCCCAGCTGGGCGAAGGGCAGGGCACGCCGGGCGAGATACTCGACGCCCGTCGCGACGGCCTGACCGTCGCCTGCGGCGAAGGCGCCTTGCGCCTGACCCGCCTGCAGCTGCCCGGCGGCAAACCCCTGGCCTTCGCCGACCTGTTCAACAGCCGCCGCGAGCAGTTCGCCGTCGGCAACCGTCTCGGAGCGCAGGCGTGAATCCGCGCCTGGCCGCCGCCCGCGCACTGGCCTCGGTGCTGGAGGGCAAGGCCTCGCTCAACAGCGCCCTGCCCAGGCAGTTGGACAAGGTCGAAGCCCGCGACCGCGGCCTGACCCAGGACCTGGCCCTCGGCACCGCGCGCTGGCAGCCGCGCCTGGCGATCCTGATGGAGAAGTTGCTGCAAAAACCCTTCAAGGCCGCGGACAAGGATATCGAGGCCCTGCTGCTGGTCGGCCTCTACCAGTTGTTTCATACCCGTATTCCGCCCCATGCGGCCCTGGGCGAAACCGTGGGCTGCGTCGATAAACTGAAAAAGCCCTGGGCCAAGGCCCTGCTCAATGCCGTGCTGCGCCGCGCCCAGCGCGAGGGCGAGAGCCTGCTGGCCGAGCTGGCGCAGGACCCGGTGGTGCGCACCGCCCACCCGCGTTGGCTGCAGAAGGCCTTCAAGGCCCATTGGCCGCAGCACTGGGAGGCGCTGTGCGCGGCGAACAACGCCCACCCGCCGCTGATCCTGCGGGTCAATCGACGCCTGGGCAGCCGCGAGGCCTACCTGGCCGACCTGCTGGCCGCCGGTATCGAGGCCCGGGCCTGCGCCTTCAGCCGCGACGGCATCGTGCTGGACAGCCCCTGCGACGTGACCACGCTGCCGGGGTTCGCCCAGGGCAGGCTGAGCGTGCAGGACGAGGCCGCGCAGCTGGCGGCCGAATTGCTCGACCTGGCGCCGGGACAGCGCCTGCTGGACGCCTGCTGCGCCCCCGGCGGCAAGACCTGCCATGTGCTGGAAGCCGAACCGGGCCTGGCCGCGGTGGTGGCGGTGGACCTGGAAGCCAAGCGCCTGGTGCGCGTGCAGGAGAACCTCGAGCGCCTGAGCCTGAATGCCCAACTGATCGCCGCCGATGCACGGCAGACCGCCCAATGGTGGGATGGCCAGCCGTTCCAGCGCATCTTGCTGGATGCCCCGTGCTCGGCCACCGGGGTGATCCGCCGTCATCCGGACATCAAGCTGACCCGCCAGCCCGACGATATCCTCGCCCTCGCCGTGCTGCAGGGCGAGCTGCTGGACGCCTTGTGGCCGACCCTGGCGGTCGGCGGCGTGCTGCTCTATGCCACTTGCTCGACCTTGCCCACGGAAAACACCGAGGTAATCGGCGCCTTTCTCGAACGCACCCCTGGCGCCCGCGAGCTGGCGATTGCCGGCCCCTTCGGCCTGGAGCAGCCCTACGGCCGTCAGTTGCTGACCCAGGAAGGCGGCCATGACGGCTTCTATTATGCCAAGCTGATCAAGATCGCCGCCCAAGCACGCGGCTAAGGACGATACCCGATGAAGATCATCATTCTCGGCGCCGGTCAGGTCGGCGGCACCCTGGCCGAACACCTGGCCAGCGAAGCCAACGACATCACCGTGGTGGACACCGACAGCGACCGCCTGCGCGCCCTCAGCGACCGCCTGGATATTCGCACCGTACAGGGCCGGGGTTCCTTCCCCACTGTGCTGCGCCAGGCCGGGGCGGATGACGCTGATATGCTGATCGCGGTGACCAACAGCGACGAGGTCAACATGGTCGCCTGCCAGGTGGCCTTCACCCTGTTCCACACACCGACCAAGATCGCCCGGGTGCGCGAGTCCGCGTACCTGACCCGCAGCGGCCTGTTCCACAACGACGCCATCCCGGTGGACGTGCTGATCAGCCCGGAACAGGTGGTGACCAATTACATCAAGCGCCTGATCGAATACCCCGGCGCCTTGCAGGTAATCGACTTTGCCGAAGGTCGGGCTCAGCTGGTCGCTGTGCGCGCCTACTACGGTGGACCACTGGTGGGTCAGCAGTTGCGCCAGTTGCGCCAGCACATGCCCAACGTGGATACCCGGGTAGCCGCGATCTTCCGCCGCGACCGGCCGATCCTGCCCCAGGGCGATACGGTGATCGAGGCCGACGACGAGGTGTTCTTTATCGCCGCCAAGGCCCATATCCGCGCGGTCATGAGCGAGATGCGGCGCCTGGACCAGAGCTACAAACGCGTGGTGATCGCCGGTGGCGGGCATATCGGCGAGCGCCTGGCCGAGGCCATCGAGAGCCGCTACCAGGTGAAGATCATCGAGATGAGCCCGGCCCGTTGCCGCTACCTCTCGGAGACCCTGGACAGCACCATCGTGCTGCAGGGCAGCGCCTCGGACCGCGACCTGCTGGTGGAAGAGAACATTGCCGACGCCGACATCTTCCTGGCCCTGACCAACGACGACGAAGCCAATATCATGTCCTCCTTGCTGGCCAAGCGCCTGGGCGCGCGCAAGGTCATGACCCTGATCAACAACCCGGCCTATGTCGATCTGGTGCAGGGTGGTGAGATCGATATCGCCATCAGCCCGCAGCTGGCAACCATTGGCACCCTGCTGACCCATGTGCGCCGCGGCGATATCGTCAGCGTGCACTCCCTGCGGCGCGGCGCCGCCGAGGCCATCGAGGCCATCGCCCATGGCGATGCCAAGTCGAGCAAGGTGGTCGGCCGGCCCATCGAGGAGATCGCCCTGCCGCCGGGCACCACCATCGGCGCGATCATCCGCAACGACGTGGTGCTGATCGCCCACGACGACACGGTGATCGAGTCCGGCGACCATGTGATCCTGTTTCTGGTGGACAAGAAATACATCCGCGATGTCGAGCGGCTGTTCCAGGTCGGCCTGACGTTCTTCTAGGGCCTATTAAAATCGCGAGCCGCAGGGCCGGATCTGTTTTGATGCGAGAGGCGATTACTCGCCGCTCGTTGTTAACCACCCGGAGTCGCGTCTTATGCCGGCTCACGTTTCAGAACCGGTACCGGTTCCGGCGCGGCCGTGCGGGCAGTGTCAACACGCCCTAGAGACCGCCCTCAGTCCTCAGTCCTCGATAAAGCGCAGGCCCACGCCCTCGGCATCCACCCGCATGATTTCCATTTTCAGCACCGGCGCCTCGATCGGCAGGTCCTGCACCTGACCGGTGATCAGCGTACCGACGGGCAAGGCGCAGAGGGACTCGGCGGCCAACTGCGGGTGACTGACATAGACCCCACCGTTGGACAGGTCGCGGGTCATGGCGATCAGCTCGCCGAAGCTCTCATGGCCGATTTTGATCCGGCATTTCATCGGCGTGCGCGGGTGTTCACGCTGCTGGGTCATGGGGTGTTTCCTACGGGGTTGGTCAGCGGATGATCGGGTAAAGCATGGCGCTCGCCTAGCCTAGCCTAAGACTGCAACGGCAAAAAGCCATCTCGCTTCGCGCCGACGCTAATCCTCGCGCCGTGTGGGCACAACCGCTCAATACCACTTGGTCTCGCCCTCGGGGCGTTTCTTGAAGCGCTTCATGCTCCACATGTACTGACTGGGGTAAGCGCGCACATAACGCTCGACCACCTGGCTCATGGCTGCGGCCGAGACCTGCACATCCGCACTGTAGATGGCCTCGGGCGCGGCTTCGAAGATCACCTTGAAACCGGCGCCGCCGGGCAGGCGCAGCGCATTGATGAAAAACCCCACGGCCTTGCCGCCCGCCAGCATGCCGGGGACGAACTTGCTCGTCAGCGCCTGGGTGGCGCAGAACGGCACGAACACACCGCTGGAGCGGCTCGGCTCGGGGTCGGCCGGGATGCCCACCACACCGCCCCTGCGCACTTCCTTGATAACGCTGAGGATGCCTTCCTTGGTCGATGCCGCTACCCGGTTACCCAGCTGCACGCGCTGGCGGCGCAGCAGCTCATCCACCGCCTTGAGCTTGGGCGGACGGTAGAAGATCACCGGTTTGCACAACGAGCAGAAATAGTGGTTCAGTACCTCCCAGTTGCCCAGGTGACTGGCAATGGCCACCACACCCTTGCCGGAAGCCAGCGCCGCCTCCAATACCTCCAGCCCCTCCACTTCGTGGATCAGTTTGAGGGTCTTGCGCGCCGGCCATACCCAGGCACAGGCGCTTTCGGTCAGGGTGCGTCCGATGTCCATCAGGGTCTGACCGACCAGGCGTTCACGGGCCTGGGCATCTAGTTCGGGGAAGCACTTGGCCAGGTTGATGCGCACCACCTCCCGTGAGCCATTGGGCAGCTTCCACATCAGCCAGCCGATGGCTGCACCGAGGTACTGCACCGTGCGCCAGGGCAGCAGGGCGAACAGACGCAAAAAGCCGACCACCAAGGCGCCTTTGATTTTTTCCACAAGCCACTCCTGAGAGCCGAGGGGGGCAGGCATTGTAACCAGCTCGGCCGGCCATGGGGCGCTCTTGCCCGCGCGCTCCGCGAAACCGGGCTGCGCCCCACAGCGTCCGCCTGGGATGGGCTCTTCGCGAGGCGTATAGGGAGGAGGGGATTACCGACCAGGCGTCGTCATGCCCGGTCACTCCTGCGAAGACGGGAAGCAGGCGGACATCCAGATACGCGGGAACGACGCTAAAAGCTATGTAGGGTGGATGACCTGTTGTTCATCCGCCATCGCAATGGAGTAGTCGGATAAAGCGCCAGCTACGCGCCCAATCCACCCAACGAGTTCGCAGGCCTTGCCGATAAACAGAGGATCTAAGGTTCACTGCTGCGCCCGGCAGCCAACGCGGCATGGCGATCGCAGTCCAGGGTATGGTCCATCACCATGCCGCTGGCCTGCATGTAGGCATAACAGATGGTTGGGCCGACGAAGGTGAAACCGGCCTTCTTCAGCGCGCGGCTCATCGCCTCGGCCTCGGCCGTGATAGCCGGCACCTGGCTGCGGTCCTGAAAGTGGTTGACCTTGGGCACGCCGCCGACAAAGGACCAGAGCAGCTTCACCGGGTCTTCCAGGGCCAGCCAGGCCCGGGCGTTCTGCCGCGCGGCCTTGAGCTTAAGGCGATTGCGGATGATCCCAGGGTCCAGCATCAGGCCTTCGATCTGCTCGTCACTCAGCTGCGCCAGGCGCTGGGGGTCGAAACCGAACAGCACTTCACGGTAGCGCTGGCGCTTCTTCAGCACGGTGATCCAGGACAGCCCGGCCTGGAAGCCTTCGAGCAGCAACAGCTCGAACAGGCGCTGGGCGTCATGCAGCGGCACGCCCCATTCGTGGTCGTGGTAGTCGATATACAGCGGGTCGTCGTTACACCAGAAGCAGCGCGGCATGGGGCCTTCCAGGGCGGTGGAGGCATCGGGGAATCGGGTTATACTCCCGCCCTTTCTGTCGCAGCCTCATCAGTACAGGTGAATTTTCCGTGAGCCAGACTACGCCTGCCGTGCGCACCTTCCAAGATCTGATCCTCGCCCTGCAGCAGTACTGGGCCGAGCAAGGTTGCGTGGTGCTTCAGCCCTACGATATGGAAGTGGGCGCCGGCACCTTTCACACCGCCACCTTTCTGCGCGCCATCGGTCCGGAAACCTGGAACGCCGCCTATGTGCAGCCCAGCCGCCGCCCGACTGACGGCCGCTACGGCGAGAACCCCAACCGCCTGCAGCATTACTACCAGTTCCAGGTGGTCTTGAAGCCCAACCCGGACAACTTTCAGGAGCTCTACCTGGGCTCGCTGAAACACGTCGGCCTCGACCCGCTGGTACACGATGTGCGCTTCGTCGAGGACAACTGGGAATCGCCGACCCTGGGCGCCTGGGGCCTGGGCTGGGAAGTCTGGCTCAACGGCATGGAAGTCACCCAGTTCACCTACTTCCAACAGGCCGGCGGCATCGAATGCTACCCGGTGACCGGCGAGATCACTTACGGCCTGGAGCGCCTGGCCATGTACCTACAGGGCGTGGACTCGGTCTACGACCTGGTCTGGGCCGATGGCCCGTTCGGCAAGGTGACCTATGGCGACGTGTTCCACCAGAACGAGGTGGAGCAGTCGACCTACAACTTCGAACACGCCAACGTCGAGAAACTCTTCGAGCTGTTCGACTTCTATGAAAGCGAAGCAAAACGCCTGATCGAGCTGGAGCAGCCGCTGCCCTTGCCCAGTTACGAAATGGTCCTCAAGGCCTCGCACACCTTCAACCTCCTGGATGCGCGCCGGGCGATCTCGGTCACCGCTCGCCAGCAGTACATCCTGCGCGTGCGTACCCTGGCGCGCTCGGTCGCCCAGGCGTACCTGCTGGCGCGGGCCAAACTCGGCTTCCCCATGGCCACCCCCGAATTGCGTGACGAAGTACTGGCCAAGCTGGAGGCGATGCAATGAGTGATTCCTTGGATTTCCTGGTCGAGCTGGGTACCGAAGAGCTGCCGCCCAAGGCCCTCAAGAGCCTCGGCGAAGCCTTTCTCGCGGGCATCGAAAAAGGCCTGAAGGCCGCCGGTCTGGCCTACACAGAGGCGCAGGTGTTCGCCGCGCCGCGCCGCCTGGCGGTGCGCGTGCTGGCCCTGGCCGTGCAACAGCCCGACCGCAGCCTGAACCTGGACGGCCCGCCGCTGCAGGCGGCATTCGATACCGAGGGCAAGCCGACCCAGGCCGCCCTGGGGTTCGCCAAGAAGTGCGGCGTGGACATCAGCGCCATCGACCGCAGCGGGGCCAAGCTCAAGTACAGCCAACAGATTCCCGGCCAGGCCGCGGCGGGTCTGCTGCCCGCCATCGTCAGCGCCTCGTTGAACGAGCTGCCGATTCCCAAGCGCATGCGCTGGGGCGCGCGCAAGGAAGAGTTCGTGCGTCCGACCCAGTGGCTGGTGATGCTCTTTGGCGACGCGGTGATCGACTGCGAGATCCTCGCCCAGAAAGCCGGTCGCGACTCGCGCGGTCACCGTTTCCACCACCCCGAGAGCGTGCGCATCGGCTCGCCGGCCAGTTACCTGGACGACCTGCGCGGCGCGCGCGTGCTGGCCGACCTCGGCGAGCGCCGTGAGCTGATCAGCCAGCGGGTCGCCGTGCTGGCCGCCGAGCAGCAGGGCACGGCCATAGTGCCACCGGCCCTGCTGGACGAAGTGGCCTCCCTGGTGGAATGGCCCGTGCCGCTGGTATGCAGCTTCGAAAAGCGTTTCCTCGAGGTGCCCCAGGAAGCGCTGATCACCACCATGCAGGACAACCAGAAGTATTTCTGCCTGCTGGATGCCGACGGCAAGCTGCTGCCGCGCTTTATCACCGTGGCCAACATCGAGAGCAAGGACCCCGCACAGATCGTTTCGGGCAACGAAAAGGTGGTACGTCCGCGCCTGACCGACGCCGAGTTCTTCTTTAAGCAGGACAGGAAGCACAGGCTGGAAAGCCTTAATCAGCGCCTGAAGAACGTGGTATTCCAGGCCCAGCTCGGCTCGGTCTATGACAAGGCCGTACGGGTCTCGGTCCTTGCCGCCTTTATCGCCGAGCGCACCGGCGGCGACCCCATTCGTGCCGCCCGCGCCGGTCTGCTGAGCAAATGCGACCTTGCCAGCGAAATGGTCGGCGAGTTTCCGGAAATGCAGGGCATCGCCGGCTACTACTACGCCCGTAACGACGGCGAGGCCGACGACGTGGCCCTGGCGCTGAACGAGCAGTACATGCCCCGTGGCGCAGGTGGCGAATTGCCCAGCACCCTGACCGGCGCCGCCGTGGCGGTGGCCGACAAGCTCGACACCCTGGTGGGCATCTTCGGCATCGGCATGCTGCCCACCGGCAGCAAGGACCCCTATGCCCTGCGCCGCGCGGCCCTGGGCGTGCTGCGCATCCTGATCGAGAAACAGCTGGACCTGGACCTGATGGCGGCCGTGGCCTTTGCCATCGGGCAGTTCGGCGACAAGGTCAAGGCCGAGGGCCTGGCCCCTCAGGTGCAGGATTTCATCTTCGACCGCCTGCGCGCGCGTTACGAGGACGAAGGCGTCGAAGTGGCGGTTTACCAGGCCGTGCGGGCGGTCAATCCAGTCTCGCCGCTGGACTTCGACCAGCGCGTGCAGGCCGTGCAGAGCTTTCGCACGCTGCCGCAAGCCGCCGCCCTGGCCGCCGCCAACAAGAGGGTGTCCAACCTGTTGAGCAAAGCCGAGGGTCAGATCGCGTCGAGCGTCCAGGCCCACTACTTCGACAACCCCAGCGAGTTCACCCTCAACGCCGCGATCCAGCAGGCCGAGCACGCCGTGCAGCCCCTGGCCCTGGCGCGCCAGTACAACCTGGCGCTGGCGCAGCTGGCCGGTTTGCGTGAGCCGGTGGATGCCTTTTTCGAGGCCGTGCTGGTAAATGCCGAAGACCCTTCGGTACGGGCCAACCGCTATGCGCTGCTGGCCAAGTTGCGCGGGCTGTTTCTCGGCGTGGCCGATATCTCGGTGCTGGGCTGAGACGAGGCCGTACCGATCGCCGGTACGGCACGGGATGACTGGCGGCCTGGCGCGTTGCGGCCAGTCCGTCTCAAGGACGCTTTATGAAACTGCTGATCCTCGACCGCGACGGCGTGATCAACCAGGACTCCGACGCCTATATCAAATCGGTGGAGGAGTGGCTTCCCATCCCCGGGTCCATCGAAGCCATTGCCCGCCTGAGCCTAGCCGGCTGGACCGTGGCGGTAGCCACCAACCAGTCGGGGATCGCCCGTGGCTACTACCCTCCGGGTGCCCTGGAGGCCATGCACCAGCGCCTGCGTGACCTGGTGGCGGAGCAGGGCGGCGAGGTCGGCCTGATCGTGCATTGCCCCCATGGACCGGACGAGGGCTGCGACTGCCGCAAACCCAAACCCGGTATGCTCAGAACCATTGCCGCCCACTACGGGGTGGCATTGACCGGCGTGTGGTTTGTCGGCGACAGCCGGGGTGACCTCGACGCCGCCTTGGCCGTCGACTGTCAGCCCGTACTCGTCACCACCGGCAAAGGCCGCAAGACGCTCGTAACGCCCTTGCCAGCGGGCACCTTGGTATTTGAGGATCTAACGGCCGTTGCCGCCCATCTTCTTCATTAGATAAGGATTTCCATGTCGATACTGCAGGGTTTCAGAACGGTCCTCTTCTACCTGTTGCTGTCGTCCAGTTCCTTGGTCTGGTGCGTCCTCAGCGTCTTCGTCGCACCCTTGCTGCCGTTTCGCGCCCGTTACCGTTTCGTGATCCAGACCTGGTGCCGTCTGGCCATCTGGCTGGCCAAGTGGGTGGTGGGTATCCACTACGAGATCAGCGGTCTGGAAAATATTCCCGAAAAACCCTGCGTGATCCTGGCCAAGCATCAGAGCACCTGGGAAACCTTCTTTCTCTGCGGCTTCTTCAATCCTCTGACCCAGGTGGTCAAGCGCGAGCTGCTGTTCGTGCCCTTTTTCGGCTGGGCGATGGCCATGCTCAGGCCCATCGCCATTGATCGCAGCAACCCCAAGGCCGCCCTCAAGCAGCTGGCCAAGCAGGGCAATGAAAGCCTGGCCAAGGGCGCCTGGGTGCTGGTCTTCCCGGAAGGCACGCGTATCCCCAAGGGGCAAATGGGGAAGTTCTCACGGGGCGGTGCTTCCCTGGCGGTCAACGCTGGCCTACCGGTACTGCCGGTTGCGCATAACGCCGCCCACTTCTGGCCGAAACTCGGCTGGAGCAAGACCCCCGGTACCGTGCAGCTGATCTTCGGCCCCCTGATGTTCGCCGAGGGCACCGGTCCGCGGGCCATTGCCGAACTCAACGAACGGGTCTTCCGTTGGGTCGAGCAGACCCAGGCCAAAATCGACCCTCCTGCCGCCTAAAATCCCGTGCCAGAGCCTTTTCAGCCCGATAACCGCTTGTGGATAAGCTGTGGATCGATTTCCAGCGCCGCCGCGATAGCCCAGCCAAGCGCCTGATCCTGTTGTTTATTTGCCAGACGTTCGGCTGGCGTCAAAAAGTGCATAAGTTTTTCTGCCGCATCGGTCGGAAATAAACCGTTAGGATGGCGGTTAACCCCATCGAAGCGACTCGCTTGCCTCGAAGCGGCCACTGGCTAAAAGGATTTGCGACCGCCATGTACGACCTGATCGGCGATATTCACGGCTATGCCTCGGCGCTGCAAAACCTGCTGCGCACCATGGGCTACGCCCAACGCAACGGTACGTGGCAACACCAGGAACGCCAGGTGATTTTCCTCGGCGACTTCGTCGACCGAGGGCCCGAGCAGCTGGAAGTGGTGCGGATCGCCCGGCGCATGGTCGAGGCGGGGCACGCCCGGGTGGTGATGGGTAACCACGAGTTCAACGCCGTGGCCTGGGCCACGCCCCATGCCGAACACCCCCATGAGCACCTGCGCCCGCACAGCGCCAAGAACCGCCACCAGCACCAAGCATTCCTCGAACAGGTGGGCGAGGGCTCGCCTGCTCACCGGGAGATTATCGACTGGTTCAAGACCCTGCCGCTGTTCCTGGAGCTCGATGGCCTGCGCGTCATCCATGCCTGCTGGCACCCTCGACACCTGGCAACCCTTGAGCGCTACACGGACGCCCACAACCGCGTGCTGCCCGACGCCTGGCCCACCCTGTGCTGCGAGGGCCATGAGGCCTACGAAGCGCTGGAAACCCTGCTCAAGGGCCTGGAGCTGGCGTTGCCGGACGGCATCGAGTACGCAGACAAGGACGGGCATATCCGTCGCCATGTCCGCGCCCGCTGGTGGTCGGACGGACTCACCTACCGCGACCTGGCCATGGCCTCGCGAACGGTGCTCGCCAGCCTGCCCCATGCGCCGGTGCCGTCCGACCTCTTGCCCGGCTACGATGCCAGCAAGCCGCTGTTCGTCGGCCATTACTGGCTGACCGGCGAACCGGCGCCCCTGAGCCGTTATATCGCCTGCCTGGACTACAGCATCGCCGCCCGCTGCGCTAAAACGGGCAAGGGCCTGGGCAAACTCTGCGCCTACCGCTGGCAGGGCGAGCACGAGCTGACGACCGAGCATTTCGTCTGGGTCGAGGAGTAAGGTTTTTCGGCCTGTGCAGGTCGCAGGGTGCAACGGCGATCAAGTACAGCTGAATTTCTTGCTCAATACTGGCTCCCCAATAATCGGGAGAACCCTTATGTACCCTGTGGCCAAAGCCCTTTGGTTTATCGAAAGCCATCTGGGCAGCGAGCTGTCACTGGAGCAGGTCGCCCAAGGTTGCGGACTGTCACGCTTCAGCCTGACACGGGTATTCGGGATGACCACGGGCTATTCGGTGATGCGCTATGTACGCGCGCGCCGTTTGAGCGAAGCTGCGCGCGCGCTGGCCGCCGGAGCCGTGGATATTCTCGGCGTCGCGCTCGAAGCCGGTTATGGCTCCCATGAAGCTTTTACGCGCGCCTTCCGCGAGCAGTTCGGCCTGGCGCCGGAAGAACTGCGGGCGCAAGGCACGCTGGATGATGTCCTGTTGGTGGAGCCTTTCCGAATGAATCAGCTGCAATCCTTAACACTGCAAGTTTCGCGTTTTGAAAAAGCCGGACCCTTGCTGGTAGCCGGTTTTGGCGAGCGTTTCAGCTTCGCCACTACTCCGAGGATTCCGGGCCTGTGGCAACGTTTTGCGCCCGCTATCGCTAGCATGGCCAACCCGGTAGGCGGCTGTACCTTCGGCGTCTGCCACAACAGGGATGATGAGGGCGGCTTCGACTACCTCGCCGGAGTCGAAGTCTCGACTTTCGCAGGACTGGCCGAACGCTTCCAGCGGGTGAAAATCCCCACTGGTCGCTACGCGGTGTTCAACCACTCGGGCCATATCGCCCAGTTGCGCGACACGTTTTATATCCTCTGGAACCACTGGCTGCCGCAGTCCGGTTACCAGGTAGGGGATACGCCGGAATTCGTTCGCTGCAGTGCAGATTTCGATCCGCTGGCCGGGACCGGCACCGTTGAGATCTGGCTGCCGATAGAGGCCTGACGCCGGCCGTTTCATAAGGTCGGCGTTGCCTGCTTTCTCGAGTAGCGATTTCAGCCGGCACAGAGCCAGAAAAGAAAGACAGCAGGCATAAAAAAACCCAGCCGTTTGGCTGGGTTTTTATAGAGCCGTTAGGCCCGATGAGGCATCGCCACTGTCCGATCAGAAATCCAGGTTCGACACCGCTAGGGCATTGGCCTCGATAAACTCGCGGCGCGGTTCGACTTCGTCGCCCATCAGGCAATTGAAGATCTGGTCGGCGCCGATGGCGTCCTCGATGGTGACCTTGAGCATGCGCCGGGCATCGGGGTCCATGGTGGTTTCCCACAGCTGGCTCGGGTTCATTTCTCCCAGCCCTTTGTAGCGCTGGATGCTATGGCGCTTGGTGCTTTCGGCCAGCAGCCAGTTCAGGGCTTCCTTGAAGGTGACCACCGGCTTCTTGCGCTCACCGCGCTTCACATAGGCGCCTTGTTCCAGCAGGTTGTTCAATTGCGCGCCCAGGGTAGTGACGGTCTTGTAGTCGTTGCTGGCGAAGAAGTCGCGGTTGAAGGTGATGTAGCTGGAGACCCCATGGGAGATCAGCTCCACTTCCGGCAGCCACAGGTGACGCTCGCGATCTTCGCGCAGGCTGGCCTTGTAGACCAGGCCGGATTTTTCCACCTCGCGCAGGCGCACCTCGAACTGGCCGAGCCAGGTCTGCATGGCGCCCTGGTCGGCCAGCTGCTCGACGCTGACCCGCGGCAGGTAGACGAAGTGCTCGGTCAGTTCCAGGGGGTAGAGGCGCGACAGACGCTTGAGGGTCTTCATCACCATGCGGTAATCGTTGACCAGGCGCTCCAGGCCGCTGCCGGTGATGCCCGGAGCGTCTTCGTTCATGTGCAGGCTGGCGTCTTCCAGGGCCGATTGCGCCATGTATTCTTCCAGGGCCTCCTCGTCCTTGATGTACTGCTCGTGCTTGCCGCGCTTGACCTTGTAGAGCGGCGGCTGGGCGATATAGATGTAGCCACGCTCGATCAGCTCGGGCAGCTGACGGAAGAAGAAGGTCAGCAGCAGGGTGCGGATGTGCGAGCCGTCGACGTCGGCGTCGGTCATGATGATGATGTTGTGGTAACGCAGCTTGGCGATGTTGTACTCATCGCGGCCGATGCCACAGCCCAGGGCGGTGATCAGGGTGCCGACTTCCTGGGAGGAGATCATGCGGTCAAAGCGCGCGCGCTCGACGTTGAGGATCTTGCCCTTGAGCGGCAGGATGGCCTGGGTCTTGCGGTTGCGGCCCTGCTTGGCGGAGCCGCCCGCGGAGTCCCCTTCCACTATGTAGAGTTCGGACAGCGCCGGGTCCTTTTCCTGGCAGTCCGCCAGTTTGCCGGGCAGGCCGGCGATGTCCAGGGCACCCTTGCGCCGGGTCATTTCCCGGGCCTTGCGCGCGGCTTCGCGGGCGCGGGCGGCGTCGATCATCTTGCCAACCACGGCCTTGGCTTCGGCCGGGTTTTCCAACAGGAAGTCGGAGAAGAACTTGCCCATTTCCTGTTCGACCGCGGTCTTGACCTCGGAGGAGACCAGCTTGTCCTTGGTCTGGGAGCTGAACTTGGGGTCCGGCACCTTGACCGAAATGATCGCGGTCAGGCCTTCCCGAGCATCGTCGCCGGTGGTGGCGATCTTGTGTTTCTTCGCCAGGCCTTCCTGCTCGATATAGGCATTCAGGTTACGGGTCAGTGCCGAGCGGAAGCCCACCAAGTGGGTGCCACCGTCACGCTGGGGAATGTTGTTGGTGAAGCACAGCAGGTTCTCGTTGAAGCTGTCGTTCCACTGCAGGGCGATCTCCACGGCGATGCCGTCATCACGCTGCACATTGAAGTGGAACACCTGGTTGACCGCGGTCTTGTTCTGGTTCAGGTATTCGACGAAAGCGCGCAGGCCGCCTTCGTACTTGAACAGCTCTTCCTTGCCGCTGCGCTCGTCCTTGAGGACGATACCGACACCGGAGTTGAGGAAGGACAGCTCGCGAATCCGCTTGGCCAGGATGTCCCAGCTGAAGTGGATATTGGCGAAAGTCTCGGCCGAAGGCTTGAAGTGGATCTGGGTACCGGTGCTGTCCGAATCGCCGACGATGCGCATCGGCTCCTGGGGCACGCCGTGCACATAGGTCTGCTCCCAGATATGCCCGCTGCGGCGCACGGTCAGCAGCAGCAGCTCGGAGAGCGCGTTGACCACCGAGACACCCACGCCGTGCAGGCCGCCGGAAACCTTGTAGGAGTTGTCATCGAACTTACCACCGGCGTGCAGCACGGTCATGATGACCTCGGCCGCGGAAATGCCTTCTTCCTTGTGCACGTCCACCGGAATGCCGCGGCCGTTGTCGCGCACGGTGATGGATTCGTCCGGGTGGATGGTGATGCTGATGTCGTTGCAGTGCCCGGCGAGGGCTTCGTCGATGGAGTTGTCGACCACCTCGAACACCATATGGTGCAGGCCCGAACCATCGTCGGTGTCGCCGATGTACATACCGGGACGCTTGCGTACGGCATCAAGCCCTTTCAGCACCTTGATGCTGGTCGAGTCGTACGTATGGTTTTCGCTCATGCCTTACTCCCGATGGTCGTGGGTCTGGGTGATACGGCCATGTTCCACGTGGAACATGGCGACCGGCGTATCCATGCGCCAGACGTCTTTCAATACGTCAGGGTCCACGCAGGTGATAAATACCTGGCAGTCCAATTCTTCAAGCAAGCGGCACAGCGCGCGGCGGTGCTGCTCATCCAGTTCGGAGGGCAGGTCATCCACCAGGTAGATGCACTGACCGCGCCGGGCCTGGCTAACCAAGTGTCCCTGGGCAATCCGTAGGGCGCACACCACCAGCTTCTGCTGACCGCGAGAGAGAATCTCCGCCGCGTTGTGTGCGCCCAGTCGCAGACGCAGATCGGCCCGCTGGGGACCGGCCTGGGTATGACCCAGCTGCTGGTCGCGGGGCAGGGAGGTGGCGAGCACGTCGCTCAAGCCACGGTCCTTGTCCCAGCCGCGGTAATAGCTCAGGCTCAAACCTTCGAGCGCCACCAGCTCGTGCAGGGTGCGCTCGAAAACCGGTTTGAGGGCCTGGATATAGGCGCGGCGGTAGTCGTCGATTTCGTCGCTGGCCAGGCACAGCTCGCGGTCCCAGGCCGCTTGCGAGGCGGCGTCAAGTGTACCATGGCGCAACCAGGAGTTACGTTGCCGCAGGGCCTTCTGCAGGCGCTGCCAGGCCGGTAGAAAGCGGGGTTCCACGTGGAACACACCCCAGTCGAGAAACTGCCGGCGGATTTTCGGCGCGCCTTCCAGCAGTCGGAAGCTGTCCGGGTTGATCAGTTGCAGGGGCAGGGTTTCAGCCAGTTGCGCAGCGCTGCGGGCATTCTGGCCATCGATGCGGATCTGCAGTTCGCCCTGGCGATCGCGGGAAATGCCCAAACTGCTGTGACCGCCGCCAGCCAATTGCACCTGACCGAACACGGTGCAGGCCGGTTCCTCGTACTGGATCATCGGGTTCAGGCGCAGGCTGCGAAAGGAGCGCGCCAACCCGAGCAGGTGGATGGCTTCCAGCAGGCTGGTCTTGCCGCTGCCGTTGTCGCCGGACAGCAGGTTGATGCGCGGGGAGGGGGAGAGGGTCACCGGCTGCAAGTTGCGCACCGCGGTGACCGTGACACGGCTGAGGGACATCGGGGGTTTCCGTCGACCGCTACAGACGCATCGGCATCACGACGTACGCCGAGTCGTCGTTGTCGGCTTCCTGGACCAGGGCGCTGCTGTTGGCATCGGAAAGAATCAGACGCACCTGTTCAGTGGTCATCACCCCCAGCACATCCAATAAGTAGCTGACGTTGAACCCGATCTCCAGCTCGCCGCCGTTGTACTCCACGGCGATCTCTTCCTCGGCCTCTTCCTGCTCCGGGTTGTTGGCCTGGATCTTGAGTTGCCCGGCTACCAGTTGCAGGCGGATACCGCGGTACTTCTCGTTGGACAGGATCGCCGTACGGCTGAAAGCTTCGCGCAGGGCCTGACGGTCGGCCAGCACCAGCTTGTCGCCACCCTTGGGCAGCACGCGCTCGTAGTCGGGGAACTTGCCGTCCACCAGCTTGGAAGTGAAGGTGAACTCGCCGGTGGTCGCGCGGATGTGGTGCTGGCCCAGGACGATGCTGACGCTGCCGTCCGGCTCGGTGAGCAGACGGGCCAGTTCCAGAATGCCTTTGCGCGGCACTATCACTTGGTGCTTCTCGGCCTGTTCGATGCTGGCCTGCATGGAACACATGGCCAGGCGGTGACCGTCGGTGGCGACCGCGCGCAGCAGGCCGGTCTGCACTTCCAGCAGCATGCCGTTGAGGTAGTAACGCACGTCCTGCTGAGCCATGGCGAAGCTGGTGCGTTCGATCAGGCGACGCAGCTTGCTTTGCACCAGGCTGAAGGTCATCGAGCCCTGGCCTTCCTCGACGCTGGGGAAATCGTTGGCCGGCAGGGTCGACAGGGTAAAGCGGCTACGCCCAGCCTTGACCACCAGCTTCTGCTCGTCGAGACGGATATCGATCAGCGCATCGTTGGGCAGGCTCTTGCAGATATCCATCAACTTGCGCGCCGGTACCGTGATCTCGCCCGGCTGCGCCGGCTCCTCCAGGGTCACCCGACCGACCAGCTCGACTTCCAGGTCGGTGCCGGTCAGGGACAGCTGCTGCCCCTGCACCACCAGCAGCACATTGGACAGCACGGGCAAGGTCTGCCGGCGTTCGACGACGCCAGCCACCAGTTGCAGCGGTTTCAACAAGGCTTCGCGTTGAATGGTGAAATGCATGGTCTCGTCCCTTGCCTGGTGGAGCTGCGATTAAGTAGTCAGGGTGCGCAGCAGATTCTTGTAGTCCTCGCGGATGTCCGCGTCGGATTCTTTCAACTCAGCAATCTTACGACAGGCGTGCAGCACCGTGGTGTGATCCCGGCCGCCGAAGGCGTCACCGATTTCCGGCAGGCTGTGGTTGGTCAGTTCCTTGGACAGGGCCATGGCCACCTGGCGCGGCCGGGCCACCGAACGCGAACGGCGCTTGGACAGCAGGTCGGAAATCTTGATCTTGTAGTAGTCGGCCACGGTGCGCTGGATATTGTCGATGCTCACCAGCTTGTCCTGCAGGGCCAGCAGGTCCTTGAGCGACTCGCGGATCAGCTCGATGGTGATGTCGCGACCCATAAAGTGCGAGTGCGCGATCACCCGTTTTAGCGCGCCTTCCAGCTCGCGCACGTTGGAACGGATGCGCTGGGCAATAAAGAAGGCGGCGTCGTGGGGCAGGTCGATCTTGGCCTGGTCGGCCTTCTTCATCAGGATCGCCACCCGGGTTTCCAGCTCCGGCGGCTCCACGGCCACTGTCAGGCCCCAACCGAAACGCGACTTGAGCCGCTCCTCCAGGCCTTCGATTTCCTTGGGGTAGCGGTCGCTGGTGAGAATCACCTGCTGGCCGCCCTCGAGCAGGGCGTTGAAGGTGTGGAAGAACTCCTCCTGAGAGCGCTCCTTCTTGGCGAAGAACTGAATATCGTCGATTAGCAACGCGTCCACCGAGCGGTAGAAGCGCTTGAACTCGTTGATAGCATTGAGCTGCAGAGCCTTGACCATGTCGGCGACGAAGCGCTCGGAATGCAGGTACACCACCTTGGCATTCGGGTTTTTCTTCAGCAGATGGTTGCCGACCGCGTGCATCAGGTGGGTCTTGCCCAGGCCGACCCCTCCATAAAGAAACAACGGGTTGTAGCCGTGCTTGGGGTTGTCCGCCACCTGCCAGGCCGCGGCACGCGCCAGCTGGTTGGATTTACCCTCGACGAAATTTTCGAAGGTAAAGGTGCGGTTCAGGTAGCTGGTGTGCTTGAGCGCGCCCTCGACCTGCACGGAACGCTCGGTGCGTACCGTCTGCGGCTGAGAGTGAGAGGCGGCCATGGGATCGAAGCTGGAACGCGAAGGCTCGTTGATCGGCTGCGGCTCACTGCGTGGCGCTGGCGCACTGGCGGTATCGGCCCTGGGGCTGGCAGCGCTGGGTGCGGACGAGGCCATGGGCACCGGGGAACGCGCCACGGCACTGCGTTTGCTGCCGATCAACAGGGACAACGCCGGCGCCTGGCCGCCGCTGCGCTCTTCCAGCAACTCGAGCAAACGCCCCAGGTATTTGTCGTTGACCCAGTCCAGGACAAAGCGGTTCGGGGCGAAAATGCGCAGCTCGGCGCTGTCGCCCTCGACCTGCAACGGCCGGATCCAGGTATTGAAGAGTTGGGCCGGCAGCTCGTCGCGTAACAATTCCACGCACTGCTGCCAAAGTTCCACGGACACGGACATCCCCTAAATCGCCACGGCGAGGCAAAAAACAGCCGCCATTGTAGCCATGCATCGAGAAGTTATCCACAACAAGCGTGCCCCCGCCAACAAGTACCGCCAGGGGCTACGGGGGCTTTTAAACTCCTAGGCCAAGGGGTTCGCCAAGCCCTGTGGATAACCACCCCTGAGGCTCCGGGAAAAGCAGGGGGTAAAACCGGTGGATAATTTGCCTGTGCATAACTTGAGCTTCTATCCCCAGCTTGTACCCAGCCGCGGCACAGCCGGCACCCAGTTTCCCGACAGCCTTGCGGCACCGTACAACCCGCATGCTTGCTGGGCTGCATCGACTTATCCACAGAAAAGGGTCCGCATAAGAGTAGTAACCAGCACTAAAGAGATTTAAATACCTTCTTTATTAACTCTATTCTGCAACCCGACGTATTCCCACCCTGGGTAGCTCAAAAGACTCGGCACAAGGAATTGACGAATAAAGCTGGTTGGAAATTGACCTGAACCGCGGCTTTCTCTAGAATCGCCGGTCTCTTAAAACGGGGGCCATTCCGGCCCGTAGTCGACCCTCCAGGTATTGCGCCATGAAACGTACTTTCCAACCCAGCACCATCAAACGCGCTCGCACCCACGGTTTCCGTGCTCGCATGGCCACCAAGAACGGCCGTGCCGTCCTGTCGCGTCGCCGCGCCAAGGGCCGTAAGCGTCTGGCAGTCTGATTCGGCACAGCTGGTGAATCGAGGCTTCGGTCGGGAAAAGCGCCTGCTCACTCCCCGGCAATTCACGGCAGTCTTCGATTCCCCCTCCGGCAAGGTGCCGGGCAAGAGTGTGCTGCTGCTGGCGCGCGACAACGACCTCGAACACCCCCGCCTGGGTCTGGTGATCGGCAAGAAGAGCGTCAAGCTCTCGGTCGAGCGCAACCGTATCAAGCGAGTGATTCGCGAAACCTTCCGGCTCAATCAGGATGCCCTGATCGGCTGGGACATTGTCGTAGTCGCGCGCAAAGGCCTGGGCGATGTACAGAACCCCGAACTGATTCAACAGTTCGGCAAGCTCTGGAAGCGCCTGGCCCGCAGCCGACCTGGCCCGCCCGCCGAATCCGGGGTGACCGACAGTCCCCATGCGTAAACTGGTTGTGGTTCCGATCCGGTTCTACCGCTACGCCATCAGTCCATTGATGGCCAATCACTGTCGTTTCCACCCCAGCTGCTCCTGCTACGCCCAGGATGCCATCGAACAGCATGGCGTCCTGCGTGGCGGCTGGCTGGCGCTGCGCCGGCTCGGTCGTTGTCACCCTTGGAATTCCGGTGGTTACGACCCGGTTCCACCCTCATCCCGCTCCTCTTCGATGGCCGAATAATCATGGATATCAAACGCTCGATCCTGATCGTCGCCCTGGCAGTCGTGTCCTACCTGATCGTGCTGCAGTGGAACCAGGACTACGGCCAAGCGCCCTTGCCGACCGCCACCGTGATCAGCGGCAACAACGCCACGCCGGGCTTGCCCGATACGCCGGTTGCCAGCACGACCGCGCCTGCCGTCGCCAATGACGATGTGCCCACGGCCGGAACCGAACAAAGCCAACCGGCAGTGGTGCCCGCGGTGGTCAGCGACGACCTGATCCGTGTCGTGACCGACGTCCTGGATTTGAAAATCGACCCGCGCGGCGGCGATATCGTGCAGCTCAAGCTGCCGCAGTACCCGCGTCGTCAGGATCATCCGGATGTGCCCTTCCAGCTGTTCGATAACGGCGGCGAACGCACCTACCTGGCACAGAGCGGCCTGACCGGCGCCAACGGTCCGGATGCCCGTGCCAATGGCCGCCCGCTGTACAACAGTGAGCAGCGCGAGTACCGCCTGGGCGATGACCAGAAAGAGCTGACGGTCGACCTGAAATTCAGCGAGGCCGGCGTCGATTACACCAAGCGTTTCCGCTTCACCCATGGCCTGAACGCCCAGTGCTCGGCCAAGGAACAGCAGCAGAAGAAAACCGGTTGCATCAATGCCGACGGCTATCAGGTGCAGGTGACCTACCTGATCGATAACCAGAGCGCCTCTGCCTGGACCGGCAACCTGTACGCCCAGCTCAAGCGCGATGGCAGCGATGATCCTTCGTCCAGCACCGCCACCGGTACCGCTACCTACCTGGGTGCGGCACTGTGGACCAAGGAGGAGCCGTACAAAAAAGTCTCGATGAAAGACATCGACAAGCAAGCCTTCAAGGAAACCGTGCAGGGCGGCTGGGTCGCCTGGTTGCAACACTATTTCGTCACCGCCTGGATTCCTGCCGGCGACGACAGCAACTTGGTGCAGACACGCAAGGACAGCCAGGGCAACTACATCGTCGGCTTTACCGGTCCGGCGCTGAACGTGCCTGTCGGTGCCCAGGCCGAGACCGGCGCCATCCTCTATGCCGGTCCGAAGAACCAGGATTACCTCAAGACCCTCTCGCCCGGCCTGGAGCTGACCGTGGATTACGGCATCCTCTGGTTCCTCGCTCAGCCGATCTTCTGGCTGCTGGGGCATATCCATGCGCTGCTGGGTAACTGGGGCTGGTCGATCATCGTCCTGACCATCATCATCAAACTGGCGTTCTTCCCGCTGTCGGCGGCCAGCTACCGGTCCATGGCGCGTATGCGCGCCGTGGCGCCTAAACTGGCGGCGCTTAAGGAGCAGCACGGCGACGATCGGCAGAAGATGTCCCAGGCCATGATGGAGCTGTACAAGAAGGAGAAGATCAATCCCCTGGGCGGCTGCCTGCCGATCCTGGTGCAGATGCCGGTCTTCCTCGCCTTGTACTGGGTGCTGCTGGAAAGCGTGGAAATGCGCCAGGCCCCCTGGATGTTCTGGATCACCGACCTGTCGATCAAGGACCCCTTCTTTATCCTGCCGATCATCATGGGCGCCACCATGTTTATTCAGCAGCAGCTCAACCCCACGCCGCCGGACCCCATGCAGGCCAAGGTGATGAAGATGATGCCGATCATCTTCACCTTCTTCTTCCTCTGGTTCCCCGCCGGTCTGGTGCTGTACTGGGTGGTCAACAACTGCCTGTCCATCGCCCAGCAGTGGTACATCACTCGCAAGATCGAGGCGGCTGTCAAGAAAGTGCCGGCTTAACCCCCGGCCCGTACGGTCAAGCGGTAGACTCGACGCCCCCTCGTGGGGCGTTTTGTTATCTTTGATTTGGATAGTCATTTTGCGAGGCGCGCCATGCCCAACGTCCGAGACACCATCGCCGCCGTCGCCACCGCCCAAGGCCGAGGCGGCGTCGGCATCGTGCGCGTCTCGGGGCCTCTGGCCGCCTCCATCGCGGTGGCCGTCAGCGGCCGCGAACTGACGCCCCGTTACGCCCACTACGGCGACTTCGCCGATAGCCGAGGCCAGGTGCTGGATCAGGGCCTGGCCCTGTATTTCCCGGGACCGCACTCCTTTACCGGCGAAGACGTGCTGGAACTGCAGGGCCATGGCGGGCCGGTGATCCTGGACCTGCTACTGCGTCGCTGCCTGCAGCTGGGCGCGCGCCTGGCGCGTCCCGGGGAGTTCAGCGAGCGGGCCTTTCTCAACGACAAGCTGGACCTGGCCCAGGCCGAGGCCATCGCCGACCTGATCGAGGCCAGTTCCGAGCAAGCCGCGCGCAATGCCGTGCGCTCGCTGCAGGGTGAGTTCTCCCGGCGGGTGCACGGGCTGACCGAGCGGCTGATCGCCCTGCGCATCTATGTCGAGGCGGCCATCGACTTTCCCGAAGAGGAAATCGATTTTCTCGCCGACGGCCATGTACTGGGCCTGCTCGACGGGGTGCGCGACGACCTGGCCGCGGTGCTGCGCGAAGCCGGCCAAGGCGCCTTGCTGCGCGAGGGCATGACGGTGGTGATCGCCGGTCGACCGAACGCCGGCAAGTCCAGCCTGCTCAATGCCCTGGCCGGGCGCGAGGCGGCCATAGTCACCGAGATCGCCGGCACCACCCGGGATGTGCTGCGCGAACACATCCACCTCGATGGCATGCCGCTGCATGTGGTCGACACCGCCGGCTTGCGCGACACCCAGGACCAGGTCGAGCGCATCGGCGTGGCCCGGGCGCTGGAGGCCATCGCCCAGGCCGACCGGATCCTGCTGGTGGTCGACAGCACCGCTCCGGAAGCCCTGGATCCCTTTGCCCTCTGGCCGGAGTTTCTCGCCCAGCGGCCCGATCCGGCCAAGGTCACCCTGATCCGCAACAAGGCCGACCTCAGCGGCGAGCCGGTGGCCCTGGCCACCAGCGCGGACGGTCATGTGACCCTGAGCCTATGCGCCAAATCCAGCGACGGCCTGGAGCTGCTGCGCGAGCACCTCAAGGCCTGCATGGGTTACGAGCAGACCGCGGAAAGCGGCTTTAGCGCCCGCCGTCGCCACCTGGAAGCCTTGCGCATGGCCGGTGACAGCCTCGAGCACGGCCGCGCTCAGCTGACCCAGGCCGGCGCCGGCGAGCTGCTGGCCGAAGACCTGCGCATGGCCCAGCAAGCCCTGGGGGAAATCACCGGCGCCTTCAGCTCCGACGACCTGCTGGGCCGGATCTTTTCCAGCTTCTGTATCGGCAAGTAGGCTGGGTAGAGCCGTTTTCCGGCGAAACCCAGCCCTGATGCGCCGCGTCAGGCAATCTGCGGCGTAACCCATTCCACAATTCGTCATACCCGCGAAGGCGGGTATCCAGGTTTACGTGTGGGTACGCAAGCCGTCGTAGGAGCGTGCCATGCCCACGATAACCGCCCCTCCCCCAACCCATCCATCGCCTGTGGATCGCCATCCGGCGTGATGGGTTACGCGGCGCCCAAAATCCAGCAATTACCCAGAGACAGGCCCCTCGCGCCGCTAACCCATCCTACGAACCCGTGCCTAAGCCCTGTGGAAAACCGGGCCTAAGAGCGGTCGATAAGCAGGGGGTAAAGCTGAGGATAACGCCACCTGTGGACAACTCAGTGTTTAATCCACAGGCTCAAAGCGCTTATCCAAGCCTCTCCTTCGGGCTTAGCCACAGCCTTATACAAGAGACAAAGCCATGCGCTTAAAGGGCTGCAGCGTTCTGTCCACAGAAAATCGCTTTATAAGTAATAAACATAAAAACAAGGCTTTATAAAATTTCATTCATTTAATTCTTATTATCCACAGCACCCCCAACCACCAACCCCAGGGCTGGCTATTTTTTGTTCACAAGGCTTCTTTCCCTCCTGCTAAGTGCCTATACTTGCCGGCTTCCTGCTTTTTCCGATAAAAGCCTCCCCAATTCGCAACAGGCACGAGGTGCATGGTGGAATTCCCTTCCCGTTTCGGTGTGATAGTGATCGGCGGCGGCCATGCCGGCACCGAGGCTGCGCTCGCCGCGGCACGCATGGGCGTCAAGACCCTGCTGCTGACCCACAACGTGGAAACCCTGGGGCAGATGAGCTGCAACCCGGCCATCGGCGGCATCGGCAAAAGTCACCTGGTCAAGGAAATCGACGCCCTGGGCGGGGTCATGGCTCAGGCCACCGACCTGGGCGGCATCCAGTTCCGCGTGCTGAACAGCCGCAAGGGTCCCGCGGTACGCGCCACCCGCGCCCAGGCTGACCGTATCCTGTACAAGGCGGCGGTGCGTGAAGTGTTGGAGAACCAAGACAACCTGTGGATCTTCCAGCAAGCCTGCGACGACCTGATCGTCGAGCAGGACCAGGTGCGCGGCGTGGTCACCCAGATGGGCCTGCGGATCTTCGCCGATTCGGTGGTACTGACCACCGGGACCTTTCTTGGCGGGCTGATCCACATCGGCCTGCAGAACTATTCCGGCGGTCGCGCCGGCGATCCCCCCTCCATCGCCCTGGCAAGCCGACTGCGCGAGCAGCCCCTGCGCGTTGGCCGGCTCAAGACCGGCACACCGCCGCGGATCGACGGTCGGTCGGTCGATTATTCGGTAATGACCGAACAGCCGGGCGATACGCCGATTCCAGTGATGTCCTTCCTGGGTAACAAGGCGCAGCATCCGCGGCAGATCAGCTGCTGGATCACCCACACCAATGCCCGGACCCACGAGATCATCGCCGCCAACCTGAACCGTTCCCCCATGTATTCCGGGGTGATCGAAGGCATCGGTCCGCGTTACTGCCCGTCCATCGAGGACAAGATCCACCGCTTCGCCGACAAGGACAGCCATCAGATCTTTATCGAGCCCGAGGGCCTGACCACCCACGAGCTGTACCCGAACGGGATTTCCACCTCCCTGCCCTTCGATGTGCAACTGGAGCTGGTGCGCTCGATCCGCGGCCTGGAAAACGCCCATATCGTGCGCCCGGGCTACGCCATCGAGTACGACTACTTCGATCCACGCGACCTGAAATACAGCCTGGAAACCAAGGTCATCGCCGGACTGTTCTTCGCCGGCCAGATCAATGGCACCACCGGCTACGAAGAAGCCGGCGCCCAGGGGCTGCTGGCCGGGGCCAATGCCGCCCTGCGCGCCCAGGGCAAGGACAGCTGGTGCCCGCGCCGCGACGAGGCCTATATCGGCGTGCTGGTCGACGACCTGATCACCCTGGGCACCCAGGAGCCCTATCGCATGTTCACCTCGCGGGCCGAGTACCGGCTGATCCTGCGCGAAGACAACGCCGACCTGCGCCTGACCGAAAAAGGCCGCGAGCTGGGGCTGGTGGATGACCTGCGCTGGGCGGCGTTCTGCGCCAAGCGCGAGGCCATAGTCCTGGAGGAACAGCGCCTGAAAAGCACCTGGGTGCAGCCCGGCACGTCCCAGGGCCAGGCCATTGCCGAACGCTTCGGCACGCCGCTGACCCATGAGTACAACCTGCTCAACCTGCTGACCCGTCCGGAAATCGACTACGCCGGGCTGATCGCGATCACCGGTGTGGGCAGCGACGACCCGCAGGTCGCCGAACAGGTCGAGATCAAGACCAAGTACGCCGGTTATATCGACCGCCAGCAGGACGAGATCGCCCGGTTGCGGGCCAGCGAGAACACCGCGCTGCCGGACGATATCGACTACAGCGGTATTTCCGGCCTGTCCAAGGAAATCCAGCTCAAGCTCGGCCAGAGTCGCCCCCAGACCCTGGGCCAGGCCTCGCGCATTCCCGGGGTCACCCCGGCGGCGATTTCCCTGTTGCTGATCCACCTGAAAAAACGCGGTGCCGGTCGTCAGCTGGAGCACAGTGCCTGATGAGCGAGGTCAGCCAATCCCAGGCCGAGGAGCTGTCCAGCGGCGCACAGGCCCTGGGCGTTGCCCTGAGCGGCGAACAGCACGCCCAGCTGCTGGCTTACCTGGCGCTGCTGGTGAAGTGGAACAAGGCCTACAACCTCACCGCGGTGCGCGACCCCGACGAGATGGTCTCCCGCCACCTGCTCGACAGCCTCAGCGTGGTGCCCTTCGTCGCCGCGGGCGGCACGACCTGGCTGGATGTCGGCAGCGGCGGCGGCATGCCCGGCGTGCCCCTGGCCATCCTGTTTCCCGAGCGGCAGTTCACCCTGCTGGACAGCAACGGCAAAAAAACCCGCTTCCTGACTCAGGTCAAGCTGGAGCTGAAACTGGCCAACCTTGAAGTTATCCACAGCCGGGTCGAGCAGTTGCAGCCTCCCCGGCCGTTCGAGGGCATCGTCTCGCGCGCCTTCAGCTCCCTGGAAGATTTCAGCAACTGGACCCGCCATCTGGGCAGCGGGCAGACCCGGTGGCTGGCGATGAAGGGCGTGCACCCGGACGATGAGCTGCAGGCGCTACCGGTCGACTTCCGCCTCGAGGACACCCAGGTGCTCAAGGTTCCCGGTTGCCAAGGCCAGCGCCATTTGCTGATACTGCGGCGCACTCTATGAGCAGGGAAACGCGCCGCCATGGCTAAGGTATTCGCAATCGCCAACCAGAAAGGCGGCGTGGGCAAGACCACCACCTGCATCAACCTGGCCGCCTCGCTGGTGGCCACCAAGCGACGGGTGCTGCTGATCGACCTGGACCCCCAGGGCAACGCGACCATGGGCAGCGGCATCGACAAGCATGGCCTGGAGCATTCGATCTACGACGTGCTGATCGGCGAATGCGACCTGGTGCAGGCCATGCAGTTTTCCGAGCACGGCGGCTATCAGCTGCTGCCGGCCAACCGCGACCTGACGGCCGCCGAAGTCGGCCTGCTGGAAATGCACATGAAGGAAAGCCGCCTGCGCCAGGCGCTGGCGCCGATTCGCGAGAATTACGATTACATCCTGATCGACTGCCCGCCGGCCCTGAGCATGCTCACGGTCAACGCCCTGGTGGCCGCCGATGCGGTGCTGATCCCCATGCAGTGCGAGTACTACGCCCTGGAAGGCTTGTCCGACCTGGTCAATACCGTGCAACGCATCGCCAAGCTGCTCAACCCCTCGCTGAAGATCGAGGGTCTGTTGCGCACCATGTACGACCCGCGCATCAGCTTGACCAACGATGTCTCCGCCCAGCTGAAGCAGCATTTTAACGAGCAGCTGTACCAGACCGTTATTCCGCGCAACGTGCGCCTGGCCGAGGCGCCGAGCTTCGGCATGCCAGCGCTGGTCTATGACAAGCAATCCCGTGGCGCCATCGCCTACTTGGCCTTGGCCGGCGAACTGGTGCGCCGCCAGCGTGCCAGCGCCCACCCCGCAACCGCATAAGGAATCCCATGGCTGTCAAGAAACGAGGGCTGGGACGCGGCTTGGATGCCCTGTTGGGCGGCACCAGTGTCAACGCCTTGCAGGAAGAAGCCCTGCAGGCCGAGACCCGCGAGCTGCAGCATGTGCCCCTGGACCTGATCCAGCGCGGCAAGTACCAGCCGCGCCGCGACATGGATGCCACCGCGCTGGAAGAACTGGCGCAATCGATCAAAGTCCAGGGGGTGATGCAGCCCATCGTGATCCGGCCCATCGGCGGCGGACGTTTCGAAATCGTCGCTGGAGAGCGCCGCTGGCGCGCCAGTCAGCAGGCGGGCCTGGAGACCATTCCGGCCATGGTCCGCGATGTGCCGGACGAGGCTGCGATCGCCATGGCGCTGATCGAGAATATCCAGCGCGAGGACCTCAATCCGATCGAGGAGGCGGTGGCCTTGCAGCGGCTGCAGCAGGAATTTCAGCTGACCCAGCAGCAAGTGGCCGAGGCGGTGGGTAAGTCGCGCGTCACCATCACCAACCTGCTGCGCCTGATCGCCCTGCCCGAAGAGATCAAGATCCTGCTGTCCCATGGCGACTTGGAGATGGGCCATGCCCGGGCGTTGCTCGGCCTGCCGGCCGAACAGCAGACCGAAGGGGCGCGACATGTTGTCGCACGCGGCCTGACCGTGCGCCAAACCGAGGCACTGGTGCGCCAGTGGCTAAGCAGCAAGGAACGGCCGGTGGTCGAGGCCAAGGTGGATCCGGATATCAGCCGTCTGGAACAGCGCCTGGCCGAGCGCCTGGGCTCTGCGGTGCAGATCAAGCATGGCAACAAGGGCAAGGGCCAGTTGGTGATCCGCTACAACTCCCTGGACGAATTGCAGGGCGTGCTGGCACACATCCGTTGATACATCTTGCCCTGTAGCGGGTCGCCAGAAATCACTACCTGGCAGTTGAACCCTATAGACCGCGCCCCTATACTTCGCGCGGTTTTGTCGGCACAAAATATGCCAAGTATCGAATGAAGGCAGCCGATCAGAGGGTCTAGCGATGAGGGACGTAAGCAAGCCAAGCCGCCTGCCCCTTTATCGTCTGGCGGTGTTTCCGCTTTTGCTGGTTCAGCTGGCTGTACTACTGTTAGCCGCTGGCATTCTGTATGGTATGCGCGGCACGGTCAGTGGTTACTCGGGTTTGTGTGGTGGGCTGATCGCCTGGCTGCCCAACCTGTACTTCGCTCACAAGGCGTTTCGCTTCAGCGGGGCGCGGGCCGCCCAGTCCATCGTCCGGTCTTTTTATGCCGGCGAGGCGGGCAAACTGATTTTGACGGCAGTGCTGTTTGCACTGACGTTTGCAGGCGTGAAGCCATTGGAGGCGCTGGCGGTATTCGGCGTCTTCGTGTTGACCCAGGGGGTCAACTGGTTCACTCCCCTGTTGATGAAAACAAGACTTCCGAGACCTTAGGGCGTTTGAGGCAACCATGGCAGCAGAAACCGCTTCGGGCTACATCCAGCACCACCTGCAGAACCTGACTTTCGGGCGACTGGCCAATGGCGAATGGGGTTTTGCCCACACCGCGCTGGAAGCCAAGGAAATGGGCTTCTGGGCCTTCCACGTCGACACCCTGGGCTGGTCCGTTGCCCTGGGCATCATCTTTATCCTGCTGTTTCGCATGGCGGCGAAAAAAGCCACCTCCGGTCAGCCGGGCGCGTTGCAGAACTTCGTCGAAGTGATGATCGAGTTCGTCGACGGCAGCGTGAAAGACACCTTCCACGGTCGCAACCCGCTGATCGCCCCGCTGGCCTTGACCATCTTCGTCTGGATCTTCCTGATGAACGCCATCGACCTGATCCCGGTCGACTGGATCCCGGTCCTGGCCGCCACCATCAGCGGCAACGAACACATCTTCCACCGCGCCGTGCCGACCACCGACCCGAACGCGACCCTGGGCATGGCCCTGTCGGTGTTCGCCTTGATCATTTTCTACAGCATCAAGGTCAAGGGCATCGGCGGCTTCCTCGGCGAACTGACCCTGCACCCCTTCGGCAGCAAGAACATATTCGTGCAGATCATCCTGATCCCGATCAACTTCCTGCTGGAATTCGTGACCCTGGTGGCCAAGCCGATTTCCCTGGCGCTGCGGCTGTTCGGCAACATGTATGCGGGCGAGCTGGTGTTTATCCTGATCGCCGTGATGTTCGGCAGTGGCCTGCTCTGGCTCAGTGGCCTGGGCGTGGTGCTGCAGTGGGCGTGGGCGGTGTTCCACATCCTGATCATCACCCTGCAGGCCTTTATCTTCATGATGCTGACCATCGTTTACCTGTCGATGGCGCACGAAGATAACCATTAAGAACGCCTTGCCACGGCCGTAACCGGCCGTGGCGGGGAAGACTCGATGGGGCCCGCGAGGGCGGATTCAATCGATTTTGCTTGACCGTTTTACCTTACAAAACCTTAACCAATACGACGTAAAAGTCGGGAGGAAAGATGGAAACTGTAGTTGGTCTGACCGCGATCGCCGTTGCACTGCTGATTGGCCTGGGTGCCCTGGGTACCGCCATTGGTTTCGGCCTGTTGGGCGGCAAGTTCCTGGAAGGCGCCGCGCGTCAACCGGAAATGGTGCCGATGCTGCAAGTGAAAATGTTCATCGTGGCGGGTCTGCTCGACGCCGTGACCATGATCGGTGTGGGTATCGCCCTGTTCTTCACCTTCGCTAACCCGTTCATCGCTCAAATCCCAGCCTAATCAACTCTTCGAGTTGATTAGCTGGATAGACAACGAACGAGCGAGGTGTTGGCGTGAACATTAATGCAACCCTGATTGGCCAATCCGTTGCCTTCTTCATCTTTGTGCTGTTCTGCATGAAGTTCGTGTGGCCTCCGGTCATCACGGCTTTGCGGGATCGTCAGAAGAAGATTGCAGAGGGTCTGGACGCTGCCAGTCGTGCGGCGCGCGATCTGGAGCTGGCTCACGAGAAAGTGGGTCAGCAACTGCGCGAAGCCAAGACTCAGGCAGCTGAAATCATCGAGCAAGCCAAGAAACGCGGCAGCCAGATCGTCGAGGAAGCTCGCGATCAGGCACGTGTCGAAGGCGAGCGCCTGAAGACTCAGGCTCAGGCCGAGATCGAACAGGAACTGAACAGCGTCAAAGACGCCCTGCGTGCCCAACTGGGCAGCCTGGCGGTCAGCGGTGCCGAGAAGATCCTGGGTGCTTCCATCGACCAAAACGCGCATGCGGAGCTGGTTGCGAAACTGGCAGCCGAAATTTAAGCGAGGGCGCGATCATGGCAGAACTGACCACGCTGGCCCGACCTTACGCTAAGGCTGCCTTTGAGTACGCTCAGGCCCACCAGCAACTGGCCAATTGGTCAGCCATGCTCGGCCTGGCCGCGGCGGTGTCGCAAGACGACACCCTGCAGCGCATGCTCAAGGCTCCGCGTCTGACGAGTACAGATAAAGCCAACACGTTTATTGACGTGTGTGGTGACAAGTTCGACGCTCAGGTACGAAATTTCATCCACGTGGTATCGGAAAACAACCGTTTGGTGTTGTTGCCGGAAATCGCCGAACTGTTCGAGCTGTACAAGGCTGAACAGGAAAAATCGGTCGATGTGGAAGTAACCAGTGCCTTCGCATTGAACGACGAACAGCAAGACAAACTCGCCAAGGTTCTCAGTGCACGGCTCGGCCGGGAAGTGCGCCTGCACGCTGCGGAGGACGCCACCTTGATCGGTGGTGTCGTGATCCGCGCCGGCGACCTGGTTATCGATGGCTCAGTTCGCGGCAAACTCGCGCAACTAGCCGAAGCATTGAAATCTTGAGTTTGAAGGGGCAGCAGAGCAATGCAGCAACTCAATCCTTCCGAAATAAGTGAAATCATCAAGGGTCGCATCGACAAGCTCGATGTAGCCTCCCAAGCCCGCAACGAAGGCACGGTTGTCAGCGTGTCCGACGGTATCGTGCGAATCCACGGTCTCGCCGACGTTATGTACGGTGAAATGATCGAGTTCCCCGGTGGCGTATTCGGTATGGCCATGAACCTGGAGCGCGACTCCGTCGGCGCCGTGGTTCTGGGTGCCTACCAGTCGTTGGCCGAAGGCATGAGTGCCAAGTGCACCGGCCGCATCCTGGAAGTGCCGGTGGGTCCGGAACTGCTGGGCCGCGTGGTCGATGCCCTGGGTAATCCGGTCGACGGTAAAGGCCCGCTGAACAACGTCATCACCGACGCGGTTGAGAAGGTTGCACCGGGCGTGATCTGGCGTAAGTCGGTCGACCAGCCGGTGCAGACCGGCTACAAGGCCGTCGATGCCATGATTCCGGTAGGCCGTGGCCAGCGCGAGCTGATCATTGGCGACCGTCAGATCGGCAAGACCGCCCTGGCGATCGACGCGATCATCAACCAGAAGAACAGCGGTATCTACTGCGTCTACGTGGCTATCGGTCAGAAGCAATCGACCATCGCCAACGTGGTGCGCAAGCTGGAAGAAAACGGTGCCCTGGCCAACACCATCATCGTTGCCGCCAGTGCTTCGGAATCCGCCGCGCTGCAGTTCATCGCACCGTACGCCGGTTGCACCATGGGCGAGTACTTCCGCGACCGTGGCGAAGACGCGCTGATCGTCTATGACGATCTGTCCAAGCAGGCCGTGGCTTATCGCCAGATCTCCCTGCTGCTGCGCCGTCCGCCAGGCCGTGAAGCCTACCCGGGCGACGTGTTCTATCTCCACAGCCGTCTGCTGGAACGCGCCTCCCGCGTGTCCGAAGACTATGTCGAGCAGTTCACCAAGGGCGCCGTGAAAGGCAAGACCGGTTCCTTGACCGCGTTGCCGATCATCGAAACCCAGGCTGGCGACGTGTCCGCGTTCGTTCCGACCAACGTGATCTCGATCACCGACGGTCAGATCTTCCTGG
>JAZKHB010000017.1:0-41055 GCA_040385585.1 Pseudomonadota bacterium
GCCCTTCGGGCCGTCTTACAGACGTTCTCACTTCGCTCGTCCGAGCCTGTTTTTAACGCCCCCTTCTTTTCATCGAGAGGGGCAACGCAGGTAGTTTTTCAACAGCCTGTCAGCCCTTGCGCTGGGCGACCAGGCGGTCCAGGCGCGCTTCGAGGCGACGCCTGAGCTCGGCCTCGATCTGGGGCACGAAATCGTCGAGCACGTCCTGCAGAATAAGCTGGGCCGCCGCGCGCAATTCGCCGCTCAGGCGCGGCGGTTCCGCGCCTCCCTGGGTGGCCCGTTGCAGGCGGGCCGCCACGGACGCGGCCACCGCGGGCTCGCTGGCCGGCCTGGGGGCGGCAGCAGGGGGCGCGGCGGCTGGTGTTGCGACCTGAACTGGCGCCGGGTCTGCTGGGCGCTGGGGCTGGTGGGACTGACCCTGGGGCGCGGGGGCCGGCACCACATCCGACAGCAAGGGGATTTGCCTGGGGTCCAGGCTGTCGAGGGGCAGCGGCTTGGCGCCGGCGCTGCCCAGCAGGAATTCGCGGATCGACTCGAGGTCGTCCAGCAGGTGGGGCGGGCTGTGGGGCTGTTTGGGATTGTCCATGGCGTGCGGCTAGAGTTCGACTCGTTTGGGATCATAGCCGCGCTGGCGATAGCCGAGAAAGTTTTCCCGGCAGGCGGTCAGCAGATCGGGTTGCTGGTTGACGATTTCGATCACGCGGCTGAAGCGCTCGATAAAGGGCGAAAGGCCCGGATTGAGGTTGATCAGCACCCCCTGCTGGGTTTCGGGCTCTTCATCCCGGCCTATGACCACGGGGGCTTGCGGGTTTTCCTGATGCAAGCTGTGGGGCACGAAGGTTTCGGCCTTGAAGCGCCAGAGCAGTTCGTCCAGGGCACTGCACTGCTGCGCATCGCTGCCGCGCAGAAACACCGGCAAGCCATGGCGCCAGGCCTTCATCGTCAGCTGGCAGGCCGCCCGCAAGCGGTCTGCGGGGTTGGCCGACGACAGTACGTAGAACTCTATTCGGGGCATGGCGCGTTCATGGTTTGAGCTGTTCTGGACGGGGGCGGCTAAGCGCCGGCCCCATTCGGCTGGAAGGTTACGCTTGGCTGCGGTCGATCAGGTATTGGGTCAATAGCGGCACCGGACGACCGGTGGCGCCTTTTTCCTTGCCGCCGCTGATCCACGCCGTGCCGGCGATATCCAGGTGCGCCCAGGGGTACTGCTTGGTAAAGCGCGAGAGGAAGCAGCCGGCGGTAATGCTGCCGGCCTTGGGGCCGCCGATATTGGCGATGTCGGCGAAGGGACTGTCCAGCTGCTCCTGGTACTCGTCGAACAGCGGCAGCTGCCAGGCGCGGTCGTCGGCATACTGGCCGGCCGTGAGCAATTGTTGCACCAGGGCATCGTTATTGCCCATCAGGCCCGAAGCATGGCTGCCCAGGGCGACGATACAGGCGCCGGTCAAGGTGGCGATATCGATTACCGCCTGGGGCTTGAAGCGTTCGGCGTAGGTCAGGGTGTCGCATAGCACCAGGCGACCTTCGGCGTCGGTGTTGAGGATTTCCACCGTCTGCCCACTCATGCTGCTGACGATATCCCCAGGGCGGGTGGCGCGGCCGCTGGGCATGTTTTCCGCGCAGGCCAGCAGGCAAACCAGGTTGATCGGCAGCTGCAGGGCCAGCACCGCATGCAGGGTGCCGAACACGCTGGCGGCGCCGCACATATCGTATTTCATCTCGTCCATGCCGCTGGCCGGCTTGATGCTGATGCCGCCCGTGTCGAAGGTAATGCCTTTGCCGACCAATGCGATGGGCTTGTCGCTCTTCTTGCCGCCCTGATAATTCAGCACGATCAGGCGCGGCGGTTGCTCGCTGCCTTGGGATACGGCGAGAAAGGCGCCCATGCCGAGGGCGGCGAGCTGCTTCTCTTCGAGCACCTCGACCTTGAGGTTCTTGTGCGCCTTGCCCAGGGCCTGGGCCTGTTCGGCCAGAAAGCTGGGATGGCAGAGGTTGGGCGGCAGGTTACCCAGGTCGCGGGTAAAGGCCATGCCGGCGGCAATCGCCTGCGCCTGGGTGGTGGCGCGCGCCACCTGGGCCTGGTTGGCCTTGTCGGTCAGCAGGGTGATTTTCTTCAGGGCCGGGGCCTCGGCCTTCTGGCTCTTGAACCGGTCGAACACATACAGGCCGTCGGCCAGGGTTTCCACCAGCAACCGGGTCTTGCCATGGGTGTCGCGGCCCTTGACCCGTACATCGTCCAGGGCCAGGGCCGCATCGCTGCCGCCCAGGTTTTTCAAAACGCCCTGCACGGCGCCGATCATTTTGCGAAATTGCCGGTCAGACAGTTCGCTGTCCTTGCCGGCACCGACCAGCAGCAAGCGTTCGGCCTTGAGGTGGGCGGGGCCGTGTAGCAGCAGGGTCTGACCGAGCTTGCCGGCCAGATCGCCGCGCTTGAGCAGGGCGCGAATGGCGCCGGCACTGGCGACGTCGAGGGTTTCAGCTGCGGCACCGAGCGTGCGACCTTCGCCGATGGCAACGACCAGGGTGGCGGTTTTCAGGGTTTCAGGGCTGGCGCTTTTGACAATAAATTCCATGATGAGCTGTCCCCAAGACAAAGAGTCGCTATTGCAGGATAATGCCGGACATTTTTTAAAAGGTCCGTCTTAGACGGGCCGGCAACAGAGCGGCTAGTGTGAGCGTAGCCGCCTGAACCTGACAACCCTGGAGCGTCCGGTTTGATCGTCTTCCGTTACCTATCCCGCGAATTGCTGATCACCCTGAGCGCGGTAAGCGCCGTGCTGCTGGTGATTATCATGAGCGGGCGCTTTATTAAATACCTGGCGCAAGCCGCCCAGGGCCTGCTCGATCCGGGTGTGCTGTTTATGATCATGGGCAACCGGCTGCCGGGCTTTCTGCAGCTGATCCTACCGCTGGGGCTGTTTCTCGGCATTCTCCTGGCCTATGGACGCTTGTACCTGGACAGCGAGATGACCGTGTTGTCGGCCACCGGCATGAGCCGCCGTCGGTTGTTGAGCTATACCCTGGTGCCAGCGACCCTGGTGGCGCTGCTGGTGGCCTGGCTGAGTCTGGGGCTGGCGCCACAGGGCGTGGCCCGGGTGGCGCAGATCCTCAACCAGCAGGACGCCCTGACCGAATTCGATACCCTGGTGCCGGGCCGTTTCCAGTCCATGAAAAACGGTTCGCGGGTCACCTACACCCAGGACATGACCGAAGACCGCGCCACCCTGGGCGGTATCTTTATCTCGGAAAAGCGCCTGTCCACCGATGGCGACAAGGAGCGCGGCATTACCGTGCTGGTCGCCGAAAGCGGGCGTCAGGAAATCCAGGCCGATGGCAGCCGTTACCTGATTCTGGAAAACGGCTACCGCTACGACGGCAACCCCGGACAGGCCGATTACCGTGCCATTCGCTACGAGACCTACGGCGTGCTGCTGCCCAAGCCCAGCGTCAGTGGCGAGATCAGCGAGCGCGAGGCCATCCCGACCCGTCAGCTGCTCGGCAGCGACGATCCGCGCCTGCGGGCCGAGCTGCAGTGGCGCCTGTCGCTGCCGCTGTTGGTGTTCGTCGTAACCCTGCTGGCGGTGCCCTTGTCGCGGGTCAATCCACGCCAGGGACGTTTTCTCAAACTGCTGCCGGCGATTCTGCTCTATATGGCCTACCTGACGCTGCTGATTGCGGCCCGCGGCGCCCTGGACAAGGGCCAAACCCCTGAAGTTCTGGGGCTCTGGTGGGTTCATGGAGTGTTTTTCGTGATCGCCCTGGTCCTGTTCAACTGGGAACCCTGGCGCCTGAAATGGCAGGGTCGCCGCGCGGCGCGGGAGCCGGCTCATGGTTAAGCTCGACCGTTATATCGGCAGTCAAGTCCTGCTGGCGATTCTCAGTGTGCTGGGGATCATCGTCGGCCTGGCGTTGCTGTTCGCCTTTATCGATGAGATGGGCGATGTGGACGAGAGCTATAGCCTGGGAGAAGCCTCCTACTATGTGCTGCTGACCCTGCCACGGCGAATTTACGAAATGCTGCCCATGGCGGCCCTGATCGGTTGCCTGATCGGTCTTGGCGCCCTGGCCAGCAGCAGCGAGCTGACCATCATGCGGGCTGCCGGCGTGTCCCTGGCGCGCATCGTCTGGGCGGTGATGAAGCCCATGCTGGCGCTGCTGCTGGTGGGCATCCTGATAGGCGAATACCTGGCGCCCTGGAGCGAAAACCAGGCCCATGCCAGCCGTGCCATGGCCCAGGGTGGTGGCGAGGCGCAAAGCGCCAAACGCGGCTTATGGCACCGCCAGGGCGAGGAGTTCGTGCATATCAATGCCGTGCAGCCCAATGGTGTGTTGTTCGGCGTGACCCGTTACCGCATCGACGAGCAGCGGCAGATGCAGTCCTCCAGCTTCGCCCGCCGCGCCCAATACCAGGGCGATCACTGGTTGCTGGAAGACGTGGCAACCACGCACTTTCGCGAACGCAAAACCGAAGTGGTCAAATCGCCCAGCGAGCGGTGGGACATCAAGCTCAACCCGCAACTGCTCGGCACCGTGGTGCTGGAGCCCGAGGCCCTCTCGGTCACCGGTCTATGGCGTTATATCCATTACCTGGCCGAACAGGGCCTGAACAACGGCCGCTACTGGCTGGCGTTCTGGACCAAGGTGCTGCAGCCGCTGGTGACGGCGGCGCTGGTGCTGCTGGCGATCTCGTTCGTCTTTGGTCCGTTGCGCTCGGTAACCCTCGGCCAGCGGGTGTTTACCGGCGTGCTGGTAGGCTTCGTGTTCAAGATCACCCAGGATCTGCTGGGGCCCTCCAGCCTGGTTTTCGGTTTCTCCCCGCTCTTCGCGGTGCTGGTTCCCGCCGGGATCTGCATGCTGGCTGGGGTGCTGCTGCTGCGCCGAGCGGGCTAGGGTTTATTCGGGGGCAATGAAAAGCCGGCGCAAGCCGGCTTTTTTCTGGGTGCTTTTCCGTGACGAAAGGGCAAGGCACGTTTCGGATACGCTCGCCTGCGCTACTGCTTGAGTCCCACGCGCCTATCGGCGCACCTGTCGTGCAAAAAAAAACACCCTGCCCGTGCTGGTGTATCAGTGCTCGGGCCTGTTGACATTAACCTCGCGAGTCGCGTTGCCGTGAAGAAGGGTCCTAGGCAAGGCGCGGAACGCGGGCAATGGCATTCCCTTGCCACGTTTCGCAACGCCGAATGGGGCCCTTATTCGCGCAACCCGCAGGGCCGGACCTGTTTTGATGCGATAAGAAGTTACTCGCCGTTCGTTCTGAAACACCCGACGGCGCGTTTCATGCCGGGTCTGGTTTCAAAACCCGGTTCGGCGCGGCCGTGCGGGTAGTGTCAACAGGCCCTAGGGCTGCGGCCAGCATGGCCTGTAAGGCCGCGCAACCTGAGCTGCCTGGCGGGCTGTAAGCGCGCGCCTGGCTGTCGTCCGCGTACAGGTGCAAGTCATCGGTAAGCAGCCGCACGGGTAATACGCGACACGCGCGCAGCCGAGCGGCCCGTTACAGGCCATTGCGCATATCCGGCAAGGGTAATGGATTATGACAAGGTTGGGACCCCAGGCTGATCCAGCATGGCGTTGTCCTCGACCCGCTGGATCCGCGCGCCGCCCAGACTGGCTTTACCAAGCGGGGCGGCTAGCCGTAATACGGCGTCGTCGAACTTATCCAAGCCCAACTGGAAGGCGATGCCATGGCCGAACCGCTAGCCCGGGCGCGCCAGACCTAAAATGGCATCGGCGGCTCGGATAAAACCCGTTACCTGCTCAGTTGATAGGCTCCAGGGTCCAGCGCTGATTGTCGAGCCCTGTCCAATTGGCCTGGCGGATAGTGATGCCGTTTTCCAGGCTGGAACCGGCTACCCGAGCGGTCTTGCTGCTGTTGCGAGCCTGAAGGCGGAAGGTGCCGTCGCCGTTGCTAATGGCCTGCCATTGCTGGTTGGCTTTCTGCTGGCAGATCCGTTGATAGATATTGCCCTGGTCCAAGGTCGATACCTCCATGCACTTGCCGCTGTGCTTGGCCTTCACCTCGAAGTAACCCTCGGGGTTCTGGGTGAAGGTCCAGCGCTGGTTGTCGCCCGTGTGGCAGCTCCACTGGTGGATATTACTGCGGTTTTCCAGGAGGGCGCCGGTCACGTCCATGCACTTGCCCGAATGCTTGGCCTTGACCAGGTAGGTGCCGTTGGTCACGACCGTTTGGGGCGGCGGCGTGGCCTTGGTGGGGCGGAAGGCTTCCATCTCCAGGCGCACGTTGTTCACGGCCTTGGCGGCATCGGCCTGCAGCGGCTGGCCCTCGGGCACGCCGCAGGGCTGGCCGCCGCAGTCGATGCGCGGGTTGGAGAACTTGCTGACGCCGCGCGCGCCGTTGTACACCCAGGGGTAGGTCATGATGGTGCCGAACAGCCCGTCCACGCCGTGGCCCAGGGCGTAGGGGTAGCGCGTGCCGCCGGTATCGCCCTGGCGGCGCGAGTGCATCAGGCCCATGTTGTGGCCCAGCTCGTGGGCCAGGGTGGTGGGGCCGCATTTCGGGCCGGTGACGCTGAAGGCGTAGTTGGGGTGCACGGCCACCCAGGCCACGCCGCAACTGCCCAGGCGGTGCAGCTGGGCGACATAGTCGGCGCCCAGTTCGTCGCGCTTGCGGGCGATGGCGGCATCCGGAGTGATGCTGCCCAGCACCTCGCTCATGTTGGCCCCGGCGGGGTTGCTCAGCATGGTGCCGACCAGGCGCAGCTGGATGTCCATCTGGCTGTTCGTGTAGATGGTATTGACCTGGTCGACCATGCTGCGGATGCCGGTATTCGGGCTGCCGTTGAAGTAGGTCTGGGTGTCGGTGTCGTAGAGCACGAGCAGGTCGATGGTGGCGGCCTGGGCGGTGCAGGGCAGGGCGACCAGGCAGGCCTGGATCAACAGACGCTTGAGTTTTCGTGGGGCGAGGATCATGGGCATGTCCAAATCTGGGAAGTGGTGGAAGCGGTGTCGATCGGCTTAGTTGGCAGCGCCATGGTCATGGCTGCTGTGGTCGTGGGGGGCGGCAGGCGCGCCAGACACTCCCGGCGGTAGCTGCAGGTGGGTGTCCTCGCCCTTGAACAGGGTGGCGGTGCTGGCGATCCAGCCGGCCTCGCCATGGGCCTGCAGGACGTAGGGCGCGTCCGGAGTGAAGATGCCGCCCGAGGTGATGCCCTTGCTCTGGGTGATCATCACCTGGTTTTCCTTGGGGAAATCCTGGAGGGTGCCGCGCCAGGTGACGCTGCCGTCGCCGTGGGCCTCGACGTTCTCGACCAGCATCCGGTAGGTGCCGTTGGCTTGCTGGACGGGGATCTCCAGGGTGTCGCCCGGCATCAGGGTTTCGACTTTCAGGGCATTGAAGCGGATAAAGGAGCGGCCGTCGTAGCGCTCTTCGGCGCTCAGTTGCAGCTGCTCGGCCACGCTGTCGTCGGCTTGCCAGGCGCTGGGTTGCTGCAGCGCCGCCAGGGCTTGCTTGGCATCGAAAGGCTCACCGTTGCGCCGCGCCTGCATCTCGGTCAGGCGCATGTCCAGGGTGGGGTATTGCGGGTTGTCGCCGACCACCAGCGTGGCCGGGTCCAGCGCCTGAACTTGTCCGCCAGCCGCTGCTGATGCCTTGCTGGTCGTTGGGCTAGCGGTGCGGCTAGGGGCTGTGACATCGGGCCGGTCCACTGAGGAAGTCGTGACTGCAGCCGAGTTGTCCTGCGTGGGTTCGAGTGAAATAAACACCGCACTGGCAGCCACAAAGGTAGCACCGCCTATGATCAGACCAAGTTTTTGCATGCCTGTCATAAGGCAGATCTCCAGCTTGTGGCGATTGGATAAATAAAGTCCCCAGCCTTTATGAGCGGGGTATTAAGCAAGTCTGGCGTTGGTAATGCACAGGTATAGCCAAACTGATATTACGAGTTATGTGCCGCTAAGCCTCAGCCATTTAGAGGTGCTCGCAGGAATCAGTGGCTGTAGCGTGATGATTGTCACGTTTATGCGTGCAAATACGGCGAGGTACCCTGGACGATAAGGCGAAGCCTCCCGGGTCCAGAGACAGCTGTTGGTGCGCCGTGTCACAGCCGAACGATCAAGGCCGATCCAGGAGCAATGAAAAGCCGGCGCAAGCCGGCTTTTTTCTGAGAGCTTTTTCGCGACGAAACGGACACGGCCCCGTTGGAAAACGCAGGCTTTCGCTACTTCTTGTGCACGTTCTTCGGCAGCTGCACCACGCGGCTGTCGGAATACCTGTCGTGCCAGGTGCGCTTGTCCTCGTCCCAGAGCATCCATAGAAAACCCAGGCCCAGGCACAGCCAGGAAGGAATGGCCACCAGGAAACGCAGCAGGGCCTGCCACAGGCTGATGACACTGCCATCGGCGTTCTGCACGCGGATATTCCAGACCTGCATGCCCAGGGTCTGCCCGCCATGGGTCCAGAATTTGGCGAAAAAACCGAACAGGCTCATAAACAACAGGGTGGACAGCAGCGGGTCGCCATCCAGTGCGCCGGCATCGCTCAAGGCCTTGAGTTGCGCTTCGCCATAGATGCCCATCTGAATTCCTTTGTAAACCAGGGTAAGCACCAGCAGCAGCGCCAGGCACAGCAGAAAGTCGTAGAAACAGGCCGCCAGACGACGAACCAGTCCGGCGCTGGGAAAGTCGCCCTGAGGGCGCAGCAGGTGCTTCGGCATGGGAGGAGCCCTGAAAAAAGGAACCTATCTTACCGGGGCGCAGGCCCGTGCTACAGAAAAACCATGACCGTGCTGGTCTATCAACACCCGGGCTCGTCAGGCTCGGCTGCAGCCAGCATGGCCTGCAAGGCCGCGCGCAACCTGAGCGGCTTGACGGGTTTGTAAAGCACCCGCACCTGGCTGTCGTCCGCGCACAGGTGCAAATCACCGGTAAGCAGCAGCACGGGTAAGGCATGTGCGAAGCGTGCGCGCAGTCGCGCGGCCAGTTGCAGGCCGTTGCGCGTACCCGGCAAGCGGTAATCAACAATGGCCAGGTCCGGGATCCAGCCCTGATCCAGCAGGGCGTCGGCTTCGTCTGCCGTGGCTGCGGTCCGGCAGTTCATCTGCCAACGGTGCAGCAGGTCGGCGGTGGCGCCGCGCACCAGGACGTCGTCCTCGACCAGCAGGATCCGCGCGCCGCCCAGGCGGGCGTTGGCAGGCGGGGCGGCCAGCGGCACTACGGCGGCGTCGCGGTTGTCCAGACTCAGTTGGAACGCGGTGCCGAGGCCCAGGCGCGACTGGACCTGCAGTTCGTACCCCAGCAGTTCGACCAGCCGGCGGCACAGGGAAAGGCCCAGGCCCATGCCCTTGGACTGGTCGCGTTCGGCGTTGTGCACTTGGTAAAACTCCTCGAACACCAGAGGCAACTGTTCGGTGGCGATACCGACGCCGTCGTCGCTTACCGCGATCACCAGCGTGCGGTCGTGCTGCGTCAGACTCAGGGTGATGGTCCGGCACTGGCTGTGCTTGAGGGCATTGTCGACCAGGATGGAGAGCACCCGTTGCAACATGGTCGCGTCGGTCCTGGCCACGCTGGGGCCGGGGGGCAGCAGCACCCGCAGCTGAATGGCCTGATGCAGGCACAGCGGCCGCACCCATTCGGCAAAGCTGTTCAGCAGCTGGGGCAGGTCCGTCGAGACCCATTGGGGCTCGACCAGTTTGTTGTCCAGTTTCGACAGGTCGAACAGGGCTTCGACCAGGTTGGTCAGGTGATCGACCGTATGGCGAATCCTGGCGAGGGATTGATCTTGCGCCCTGTCGGCACGCGGCCCATGAAACGGCCGTCGAGTCGACTCGCAATGCTCGACCAGCAATGTCAGGGCATAGAGCGGTTGGCGAATGTCGTGGGAGGCGGCGGCGAAGAAGCGGGCTTTTTCGCGATGGCTCTGCTCTTGGGCCTGCTTGGCCTGCTGCAGCTCGCCATGGGTAGCTTCGAGGGCCAGAAAGGCCGATTCAAGTTCGGCGGTACGGGCCTGGACCTGGCGTTCCAGGGACTCGGAGGTCTGCCGCTCGAGGGTCAGTAACCGGCCTTGTGCCTCGTTGGCCAGGCGCTGATAGGCCAGCGCCTGGGCCTTGCTGCGAGTCTTGCTGCGGCGCTGCTGGCGCACCCGCTCGTTGATGGCCAGCAGAAAGACCAGGGACGACAGCACGCTGCCGACCAGCTGCAGGTTTTCGGTGTAGGCATTGACCGCCAGCAGGCCGAGCTTGTTGAGGGCCAGTAGGAAAGTACCGATGAAGAAGATGGTCATGGCGGCGCAGTAGTACATGGCCGCGCGCTGCCTGAGCAGGCTGTTGTGCAGGCTCATCACCAGCCCGCCACAGACACAGGCCAGCATAAACAGCACGTTGAGGGTAAAGCGCCAGTCGGCGGGCAGGACCAGTCCCAGCAGCAGGATCAGCGCCTGCCCTGCGAGCATGGCGTTCAGCAGTTTCGGGTAGAAGGGGTGCATGCCCGGCGCGCGCATCAGCACGCGGGTGAAGAGGACGGCGAAGAGCAGGCTGGCATTGAGCGCCACGAACACCGCATGGCGTTGCACCGGCAGGCCGTGAGGGCCGAACCATTGAAACAGCAGGCCTTGCAGTGAGGCATGGGTCAGCACGATGCCGAGCATAAACAGGCTGTAATACAGCAGGCCGGGGTCTCGCAAGATCCAGGCCAGGGGCAGGCAGACCGCCGCCAGCACCAGCAGGGCGCCGAGCTGGGCATAGAGCAGCGAGACGCTGGCGGTTTCCACCTGCAGGTAGCGTTCGAACGGCAGCAGGGCGACCCGCAGCTGGGACGATACCTCGGCTTGCAGGTGGATCAGCAGCCGGTAGCGCGTGCCGGGCTGCACCTCGACCGGTACCAGCCACTGGCGTCCTGGAATCAGTAGCGCGCGGGTCGGGTCCACCCGATCGGCGAAAGCCTGCGGCAAGGGCGCCTCTTCGCGCCACCAGTACACCGACAGTCGGCTGAGCTGGGCATTGTGCAGGGACAGCAGCCAGCGGCTGTCCGGCAGTTGCTCTGGGGTCTGGATCTGGCTGCTCAACCAGAAACCCGTTGCGGCAAACCCTGCGTTGAATACCGGGTCCGTCGACGCGCGCCAGCGCGCCAACGGCAGGGCCAGAACGCTGGCCGGATCGGGCAGGCCGGTGTCGGGCAGGTAGGCAAAGTGCGGTATTGAAAGCCCGTGCCTGGCCCAATCCGAGCAGCAGGGCGCGGCGTCGGCGCGCGCCAACCCCGTCAGGCACAGCAGCAGCCAGCAATACCAGGAACCTGGACATGCCAGGCGCAAGGGCGGCATGGGCGGGCCTCTAGATCCAGCCCATGCGCATGGCCTTGACCACGCAGGCCGTGCGATTGCCGACCTGCAACTTGATAAACAGGCTGGTCAGGTGCGTGCGCAAGGTGGAGTGGGACATACCCAGCTGCTCGCAGATCGGACCGTTCTCCAACCCTTCGGCCAACTTGAGCAGCACATCCAGCTCGCGGCGGGTAAGGCCGCTGCCGTCGGCCACACGCAGGGCCTCCAGCCAATGCCTTTCCAGCTCGAACAGGGTTTCGCCGCGCATCAGGCGCAGGCACAGGTCGGTCAGACGCCGATTGTCGATGCGCTTGGAGACCACGCCCAGCACACCCAAAGTGCGCGCGCGTTGCACGATCATGCTGTCCGCCACGCCGGTAATGATCACGATGGGCTGGGTGATGCCGCGCGTCTGCAGCTCCTCGAGAATCGCGAAGCCGCTTATTTCAGGCAGGTGCAGGTCCAGAAAGACCAGATCGAATGCCTGGTTCAGCAGGTGCTGGCGGGCATCGAGTCCGGTGCTGGCGATCTTTACCTTTGCTTCGGGCAGCAACCGGCACAGTGCGCGATGCAGGCCTTCCCGGAACAATGGATGGTCCTCGACCAGCAGCAGCGACTGGAATGCCTCGCTCAACGAGCCTCGCTCATCCGAACCAAGGCCGGTGCAGGCGGGCGTGGGCGCGCCGTTCTGTCCGTGCGCTGGTTGTCTGTTCATGTCCTGACCTGTGTCTAGGGGGTAGAAGGCCGACCGGGTTGCCCCAGGTCTTGAGCCTGGCTGGCCTTGATTGGCCGTCACACTAATGGGTTTAGGTAGGGGGAGCCGTGAACCAGTCGCGTTACTGGGTCGCTTCGCGACGGTTCGGTGGGCGCCATGAAAGACGCAGAGAAGGGCGTAACCGAACCCAAAACGGGCGACGCCTGAGGCACTGCCCGTTCCGGTATGGCTAGTACTTAGTTGCTGCGCTCCAGTGTCCAGCGCTGATCGTTGGCGCCTGTCCAGGTGCCCTCGAGGATATTGGCGCCGTTTTGCACGCCGGCACCGGCTACGCCGGTGATCATGCCGCTGTGGCGGGCTTGCAGGCGGAAGGTGCCGTCGCCGTTGCTGATGGCCTTCCATTGCTGGTTGAAGTTCTTGTGACAGGTCCACTGGTGGATATTGCGGGCCTCGGACAGTGACACATCCATGCACTTGCCGCTGTGCTTGGCCTTCACTTCGAAGTAACCCTCGGGGTTCTGGGTGAAGGTCCAGCGCTGGTTGTCGCCCGTGTGGCAGCTCCACTGGTGGATATTACTGCGGTTTTCCAGGAGGGCGCCGGTCACGTCCATGCACTTGCCCGAATGCTTGGCCTTGACCAGGTAGGTGCCGTTGGTCACGACCGTTTGGGGCGGCGGCGTGGCCTTGGTGGGGCGGAAGGCTTCCATCTCCAGGCGCACGTTGTTCACGGCCTTGGCGGCATCGGCCTGCAGCGGCTGGCCCTCGGGCACGCCGCAGGGCTGGCCGCCGCAGTCGATGCGCGGGTTGGAGAACTTGCTGACGCCGCGCGCGCCGTTGTACACCCAGGGGTAGGTCATGATGGTGCCGAACAGCCCGTCCACGCCGTGGCCCAGGGCGTAGGGGTAGCGCGTGCCGCCGGTATCGCCCTGGCGGCGCGAGTGCATCAGGCCCATGTTGTGGCCCAGCTCGTGGGCCAGGGTGGTGGGGCCGCATTTCGGGCCGGTGACGCTGAAGGCGTAGTTGGGGTGCACGGCCACCCAGGCCACGCCGCAACTGCCCAGGCGGTGCAGCTGGGCGACATAGTCGGCGCCCAGTTCGTCGCGCTTGCGGGCGATGGCGGCATCCGGAGTGATGCTGCCCAGCACCTCGCTCATGTTGGCCCCGGCGGGGTTGCTCAGCATGGTGCCGACCAGGCGCAGCTGGATGTCCATCTGGCTGTTCGTGTAGATGGTATTGACCTGGTCGACCATGCTGCGGATGCCGGTATTCGGGCTGCCGTTGAAGTAGGTCTGGGTGTCGGTGTCGTAGAGCACGAGCAGGTCGATGGTGGCGGCCTGGGCGGTGCAGGGCAGGGCGACCAGGCAGGCCTGGATCAACAGACGCTTGAGTTTTCGTGGGGCGAGGATCATGGGCATGTCCAAATCTGGGAAGTGGTGGAAGCGGTGTCGATCGGCTTAGTTGGCAGCGCCATGGTCATGGCTGCTGTGGTCGTGGGGGGCGGCAGGCGCGCCAGACACTCCCGGCGGTAGCTGCAGGTGGGTGTCCTCGCCCTTGAACAGGGTGGCGGTGCTGGCGATCCAGCCGGCCTCGCCATGGGCCTGCAGGACGTAGGGCGCGTCCGGAGTGAAGATGCCGCCCGAGGTGATGCCCTTGCTCTGGGTGATCATCACCTGGTTTTCCTTGGGGAAATCCTGGAGGGTGCCGCGCCAGGTGACGCTGCCGTCGCCGTGGGCCTCGACGTTCTCGACCAGCATCCGGTAGGTGCCGTTGGCTTGCTGGACGGGGATCTCCAGGGTGTCGCCCGGCATCAGGGTTTCGACTTTCAGGGCATTGAAGCGGATAAAGGAGCGGCCGTCGTAGCGCTCTTCGGCGCTCAGTTGCAGCTGCTCGGCCACGCTGTCGTCGGCTTGCCAGGCGCTGGGTTGCTGCAGCGCCGCCAGGGCTTGCTTGGCATCGAAAGGCTCACCGTTGCGCCGCGCCTGCATCTCGGTCAGGCGCATGTCCAGGGTGGGGTATTGCGGGTTGTCGCCGACCACCAGCGTGGCCGGGTCCAGCGCCTGGGCTGGTTCGGCAAGCGGTGCGGCTCTAGTGGGGGTGGCGATGGCGCCATGGGCGGCGGTGGCGACGTGTGGGCTTACAGGAGGCGGCATGGCCGAAACTCCTTTTTCCGCAGCCGGTTCGAGGGAACTAAACACCGCACTGGCCGCCGCGAAGGCGGCGATGCCAGTGGCGATTCCAAGCTTTTGAAAGCCTGTCATAAGGCAGATCTCCATCCATTGCCGTTGAATAACTCAAAATCCAGCCCTTATCGACTAGGTATTGCACACATAAGGCCAGATCCTGAGTTTACGAACTCGACGCTGATGCGGCCTCGGCCATATAGATGAGTTGGTGGAAAGCAGTGGCAGTAGCGTGATGGCGATCACGTTAATACGTGACAAATAAGGCGGTTACTCGGCGATATGCGGCTGTGTAATAAATGCCGGCGAGTGGTTGAGCGAAGGACTATGGGTTTTAAGTGCGCTGGATCACACTTGGGCGGGCTTGGGTTAAAGTTGATTATTAAATTAATAGTCGGAGCATATGGGGGTGTTGTCGCCCGGGCGCGATTCACCCTGGATGCTAATGGGGGCAGGAAAGTGGCAGGCGTCGTCCTGTCTAGCCTATCGCACGGGCTCGCATTAACGCCTTTCGATATAAAAAAAGCCCCTGGCTCGAACCGCCAGAGGCTCCAAGGGTTGTGGTTAACCCAGTACCTGAACTTGGTCGGCTTGCAGGCCTTTTTGCCCTTGCACGGCTACGAAACTGACGCGCTGGCCTTCTTTCAGGCTTTTAAAGCCGTTACCTTCGATGGCCCGGAAATGCACGAACAAATCCGGACCATTTTCCGGGGTGATAAAACCAAAACCTTTCTCGTCGTTAAACCACTTGACGGTACCGCTCTGACGATTCGACATATCTTATTCCTTAACCTGGGATTGATGGCAGCCTGCTTCGCGAGTGGGCTGACCTGGTAGCAGAAAGTAAGAAACATCGAGCGGATGTAGCAAATCTACCTAGCATCTACTGCACCAGGTCCATTTCACTGCGACCCATGCAAATACAGTGAGCAAACTCTACGCCAGGCTTCTGCGCAAAAACAAGCCCCGCGGTAGAGCCGGAAGGATCCAAGGGTGATTGCTTATTGCTATGTCTGGTCGTGTAGCAACAATGCATGGCAAGTTATCGGTGACTAATTAATATTGTATTGCCATGTAGATTGTCAGGCTCCTGTTTATTATCTGGCGGCCTGCGCTACTGCCGGCGCACAAAGAAGCAACCGATAAGCATAAGCGTGCTGGGTTACTCCGGTTTTAATGCGGGCGCTGGGCAGCCGCTGTCGGGCGGCAACCGTCAAACCTGGGCAGGGCATGGCAAATGATCGGTTATAATCGTCGGCCGCGAATACCGAGCATCCGGCCTTTGCGGCGCGTGTCCATCGCCTGCGCTGCATGCCCAAGGAGCCCCATGTATCACCTCGACGACCTGCTGCACCTGATGGCCCGGCTGCGCGATCCTTTGCACGGCTGCCCCTGGGACTTGAAGCAAAGCTATGCCAGCATCGTGCCTCACACCCTGGAAGAGGCCTACGAGGTCGCGGATGCCATCGAGCGAGGCGATTTCGAGCACCTGCCGGGCGAGTTAGGCGATCTGCTGTTTCAGGTGGTGTATTACAGCCAACTGGCGCATGAAGAAGGGCGCTTCGATTTCGCCGCTGTGGTTGACGGCATTACCGCCAAGCTGATTCGGCGTCACCCCCATGTGTTTCCCACCGGCCAGCTGTATGCACCGCTGGACAGGCCGCGGCTGGACGAGGACCAGGTCAAGCAGCGTTGGGAGGCGATCAAGGCTCAGGAGCGCGCGCAAAAAGCCTCGGTCCCCGAGCAACTGTCGCTGCTCGACGATGTACCCACGGCGCTACCGGCCTTGTCGCGGGCGGTCAAATTGCAGAAGCGCACGGCCCAGGTCGGATTCGACTGGCCGGATGCGCTGCCGGTGGTGGACAAGGTGCGCGAGGAACTGGATGAAGTGCTGGAGGCCATGAGCGAGAACGACCCCGAGGCCGTGGCCGAGGAACTCGGCGACCTGTTGTTCGTGGTCACCAACCTGGCCCGTCACCTCAAGGTCGACCCGGAAACCGCCTTGCGCGCCGCCAATGCCAAGTTCGAACGGCGATTTCGTTTTATCGAACAGGCATTGCGCGATACCCGGCGTCCCATCGAAGATTGCAGCCTGGACGACTTGGATACGCTGTGGGGCGAAGCCAAGCGTCGGGAAAAAAGCGCGCAGGCGCCGCGGCAGAGCGACTGAACCGTGCCATTGTCCAGTGCCGGGCGGTATCCGCTTCAAGCTCCGGCTCGAATGATCGATCCATCTTGTGAACCCGTCTTGAAAGGTACGTTATGAGCATTTCCCTCCGCGACCAGCTGCTCAAAGCCGGGCTGGTTAGCCAGAAGCAGGCCAAGCAGGTCGGTAAAGAACAGCAAAAGCATCAGCGTTTGGCCCATAAAGGGCAAGTCGAGCTGGACGACTCGCAAAAGCGGGCGGCCCAGCAGGCCATGGCCGAAAAAGCCGCGCGCGATCAGGAGCTGAACCGTCAGCAGCAGGAAAAGGTGCGCAAGAAGGCCGAGGCGGCGCAGATCAAGCAGTTGATCGAGCAGAGCCGGCTGCCCAAGTTGACCACCGAGGACTACTACAACTTCGTGGACAACAAGAAGGTCAAGCGCCTGTCGGTCAATGCCTTGATGCGCAACAAACTGAGCAGCGGCTCCCTGGCCATCGTCGGCCATCTGGGTGGCTATGAGGTGATTCCCCGCGAGGCCGCGTTGAAGATCCAGGAGCGCGACCCGAATCGGGTGCTGCTGCTCAACACGCCCACCCAGGCGCCGGATGCGGACGATCCCTACGCCGCCTACCAGGTGCCGGACGACCTGATGTGGTGATAGGCCTGGGGGTGGATTGTGCGCTTCGCCCCCTGGTTCTCCCGCAAGGTGCATAAAAAAACCGGGTATGGGCCCGGTTTTTAGTTGAGCGCTGCGCAGCGTTACTCGCGGCGCCCTTCCACCGGCTTGCCGCCCACGGTGCCTTCCTCGAGCATGATCTGGTATTCCTTGCCGTCTTTTTCCACCTGATGCAGGCGCACCAGCAGGAAGTTCCAGTCCTTGGCGAACCAGAGCACGGTCTTGCGAGTACTCTGGGTCGGGTCGCGCACGCGTTCGACCTTGATGGCGTCGATCAGGCCGGCCTTGGTGGTGACCACTTCTTCGCCAAGGACGCGAAAGTCGTAGGTTTCGACCTCGTCGCCATCGATGACCTGATAGCTCATGCTTTTCTTGCCAGCGGCGACATCGTGCTGCAGCACCAGCTGGTAGGTCGACTTGTCTTGCATGCCGCGGTTGAGCGGCAAGCGCAGCGGTTTGCCGCGGTCGCTGCCGATCACCTGCTTTTCGCTCCAGTCGAAATCCTGCTCGATCTCCTTGCTCTTGCCCAGGCCGCTGCGGCTGAAGCGGTAGGTCAGGGGCACGAAGGTGCCGTTTTCGACCCGGAAAGTGCTTTGTTCGGTGAGCCCGGCCACCAGCATGGCCGCGCCGAAGTTGAGCTGCCACTGGCCGTTCTCCAGGGCTTCGAGGCTGCGCTCGGCGGTGCCGCTGACCGGCAGCTGTTTCCAGTCGGCGGTGTAGCTGGCCGAGAAGGGGCTGAGTTCCAGGGCCTGTGCCGGCAAGGCCAGCACGGCGAGAACGAGCAATAGGGCACGATGCATCAACAGCCTCCTAGGGTTAGGCACTTACGGGATGAATCCTGTGGCCGGTCATTGGCAGGGCCTGGCCGTCCAGCATGGCGCCCTGTTCGCTCAGGTGCAAACGGCCCGTGGCGAACCAACCGACGGCCAAGGGGTAAAGATGGTGTTCCTGGGCGTGGACGCGGCTGGCCAGGCTCTCTGTCGTATCCTGGGGCTGGACCGGAATCACCGCCTGTAGGACCAGAGGGCCACCATCGAGTTCCTCGGTGACGAAGTGCACGCTGCAGCCGTGCTCGTCGTCGCCGGCCTCCAGGGCCCGTTGATGGGTGTGCAGGCCTTTGTACTTGGGCAGTAGCGAGGGGTGGATATTCAGCAGGCGGCCCTGGTAGTGGCGCACGAAGCCGGGGCTGAGGATGCGCATGAAACCGGCCAGCACCACCAACTGCGGGGCATAGGCATCGATGGCCGCCATCAGGGCCGCATCGAAGGCTTCGCGCCCTTCGAAGGCTTTGTGGTCGAGCACCCGGGTGGCAATGCCGGCGCGCGCGGCGCGCTGCAGCCCGAAGGCATCGGCGCGGTTGGCGATCACCGCGCGTATGCGCACCGGGATTTCCCCGGCCTGGCTGGCGTCGATCAGGGCCTGCAGGTTGCTGCCGGCGCCGGAGATCAGCACCACCACATCGCAGCTCATCAGTGGCCTTTGAGGTTGTTCAACACCACGCGCTCGGCGTTTTCGGCGCAGGCCTCGATCCGCCCGATCACCCAGGGTTGCTCGCCAGCGTCACGCAGGGTCTGCAGGGCGAGTTCGACCCGTTCCTGGGCCACGCAGATGACCATGCCAACGCCGCAGTTGAGGACCCGGTGCATCTCGGTCTCCTCGACGTTGCCTTGCTGCTGCAACCAGTCAAACACCGCCGGGCGCTGCCAGCTGGCCACGTCGACCACGGCCTGGGCGCCGTCGGGCAGGACCCGCGGGATATTGTCCAGCAGCCCGCCGCCGGTGATATGGGCCATGGCCTTGACGGCGCCGGTATCCTTGATCAGCTTGAGCAGCGGCTTGACGTAAATGCGGGTCGGCGCCATCAGCAGCTCGGTCAGCGGCTTGCCGTCGAGCTGGATACTCTGGATATCGGCGCCCGCGACTTCGATGATCTTGCGGATCAGCGAATAGCCGTTGGAGTGCGGGCCGGAGGAGGGCAGGGCGAGCAGGGCGTCGCCCGCTGCCACGGTCGAGCCGTCGATGATCTCGGCCTTTTCCACCACCCCGACGCAGAAGCCGGCCAGGTCGTAGTCCTCGCCCTCGTACATGCCGGGCATTTCCGCGGTCTCACCGCCCACCAGGGAGCAGCCGGCCAGCTCGCAGCCGGCACCGATGCCGGTCACTACCCGGGCGGCGGTGTCGACGTTGAGCTTGCCGGTGGCGTAGTAATCGAGAAAGAACAGCGGTTCGGCACCGCAAACCACCAGGTCGTTCACGCACATGGCCACCAGGTCGATGCCGATATGGTCGTGCTGATCGAGGTTCAAGGCCAGGCGCAGCTTGGTGCCCACGCCGTCGGTGCCGGATACCAGCACCGGCTGCTTGTAGCCGGCCGGGATCTCGCACAGGGCGCCGAAGCCGCCCAGGCCGCCCATCACTTCCGGACGCGCGGTGCGCTTGGCCACGCTTTTAATGCGCTGGACCAGGGCCTCGCCGGCGTCGATATCGACCCCGGCGTCCTTGTAGCTGATGGACGGTTGCTTGCTCATAGATCCAGGCCTTTTAAAGGGGTGTTCGGGGATCGACCGGTCGAGTCGGGTGAATAGCCGTCGCGCAGGACAGGCATTCACTGGCTCCGGACTGCGGCCACCGGTCTGCGAAGGCGCGCGATTTTATCAGGCTTACCGGCAGGCGGCCATAAGCGTCGGCAGGTGCTTTACCCGCCGGCGCAGCCGATCCGGCCTGTGGAGGACTCAGAGGCGGAAACGGTCGACCGAATGCGACAACAGGTTCGCCAGGCTGGCCAACTCGTCGGTGGTCGTGGCGGTCTGGCCGATGACCTGACTGTTGCTCGCCGACATAGTGGCGATCGTTTCCACCTGGTGGGCGATTTCATTGCTGGCCAGGCTTTGTTCGCCGATGGTCCGGGAGATGTCGTTGACCTGCGCGGTGGTATTGAGGGTGGCTTCGAGTATCTCGCGAATCGCCTGTTCCACGGCGGCGGTCACGGCCATGCCCTTGTCGACCTGGGCGACGCCGGCTTCCATGCTGCCGACGGCGTCCCGGGTAGTGTGCTGAATGCGTTCGACCATGCTGGCGATTTCCTGGGTCGAGGCGCTGGTCCGCCCGGCCAGGTTGCGTACTTCATCGGCCACGACGGCGAACCCACGACCTTGTTCGCCGGCGCGGGCGGCCTCGATGGCGGCATTCAGCGCCAGCAGGTTGGTCTGGTCGGCGATGGCCTTGATCACCTGGATAATGCTGAATATCTGCTCGGACTCCTTGTCCAGGGCGCGTATCACCTGGGCCGATTGCTGCACCGAGCGCGCAATGCCCTGCATGTCCTCGACCACCTGGCTAATGACTTGCCCGCCGTCCTTGGTCAAGTGCTCGGCCCGGTTGGCCGTATCCCGGGCCCGGTCGGTGTGGCGGGTGATCTCCTCGATGCTGGCGGTCATTTCGCTGGCCGCCGCCGCCATGGTGCCGGCGGCCTCGCTTTGCTGCTGACTGCTGTTGGCCACCCTATGGCAGCTGCTGCTCAAGGTCTGACTGATGCTGCTCACACCTTGGGCATTGCTCTGGATCACTTCGATCATGCCGCGCAGGTCGCGCTGCATGGTCGCCAGGCTGCGAATCATGGCGCTGGCTTCGTCCCGCTGGGTCGGTTCGAGAATGGTCTCGCCCAGGTTGCCCTGAGCAATCCGCTCGGCGATCCGGCTGGCGACCAGCAGCGGCACCATGATGCTGCGGGTGATCCACAGGCCTTGGACGATCAGCAGCAGAAGGCTGGCCGCGAGGACACAGCCGAGGGCGAGGTTGGCGGTGCCGATGGCCTGCAGGGTCGCGTCGCTGGTGAGCTGGGTGTTCTGTTCGATCAGTTCGCTGAGCGCGCCCATATCGTCTTCGAGTCGACTGAACGCGGCGTTGAACGCCGGCAGCTCTTTTTGTGCCGCATCCGGATTGTCGAGGGCCTGCTCGACGATGCGTTCGGCGGTACTGATATAGGTATCGAGGCTGGGTTTGACCTTGTTCAGGCCCGCCTCGATGGCGGCGTTGACCGGTAGTTTCAGGTTGTCGCCCAGCACTTGCCGAAAGCGCGCGGCGTGTTCGTTCAGCTCGCTGCGGGCCTGCTCCGGCCCGGTCTCGCTCTTGCCCAGACCCACCAGTAGGGCCGAGAGCACATCCGCCCGCAGGGCGTCATGCATCATGTCGGCGTCGAGGTGATTGCGCAGGGCCGCGAGACTGACCTGGTTGTCAGCGACAGCGTCGGCCGTACGGGCATTTCCCACATAGCCGACCAGGTTCATCACCAGTGCGGCAAGTAGCCCGGTGCCCGAGAGCAACAGCAGCCGTAGTTTGATAGACATCGGTATCTCCACTGCAGGCCTGTGCCTGGCGATTGAGTCATGTCGCTGCCGGTGCTCGACCGTTAAATAAGCTTATCGGCCGTATCTGTCTGTTAATGAATGCGCGTTTCTACTGGGCTGGGGTCTAGGCCCGGACGCCAGGTGTTGCCGGGGTCGAGGCGCCTGTTTAAGGTATAGCTCCTCAGCGCTGTTCGTTAAGCCGCTTTATAGCCCCTCGAGAATCCATCATGCGTTCGCTAGCCCTGTTGTTCGTCCTGAGTCTGTCGCTGTTTGCCGTGCCGGTTTCGGCGCAAACCCTGAGCGACCTCTATCAGGTGCGCGAGCCGGTCGAAAACCAGCAGCCGGAGACACGCACGGCGGCCCTGAACCGCGCCCTGGATACCCTGGTAGTGCGCCTGACCGGCGATCCCGAGGCGCTGAAGAACCCGGCCCTGGCCGAGGTGCGCCAGGACCCGCAGCAGTTGATCCTGCAGTTCGCCTACGAAGGCGATGCCCTGCTGGTGGATTTCGATCCGATCACCACCGATCGCACCCTGCGCCAGGCCGGGCTGACGCTTTGGGGCGCCAACCGTCCGGCGATTCTCGCCTGGTGGTTGAACGAGTCCAGCGAGGGCGCCCAGCTGGTCGGCGACGGGCCGGGTGACGACGCCAGCACCTTGCGCGCCGCGGCCCAGCACCGCGGCCTGCCGGTGCGCCTACCCCTGGCCGATCTGAACGAGCAATTGATAGCCACCCCTGACAACCTGACAGCCAGCCAGCCCGATGCCCTGCGACCGGCCTCCGAGCGCTATGCCGCCGATGCCCTGCTGGCGGTGAAGGCCAGCGAAGCCGACGGTCAATGGCAGGCGCAATGGCGGCTCTGGCTGGGCGATAGCCGCGAGCAGGGCACGGCCCAGGGTGCCAATGCCGCGGCCCTGGCCGATGCGGTGTGGCTGGCGGTCAGCCAGCGTCTGGCGCCGCGCTTTGTCGCCGCGCCCGGCGCGGCCCAGGGTCTGACCCTGGAGGTGCAAGGCGCCACCCTGAGCCGTTACGCGGAGCTGCAGCAGCTGCTCGAGCCTTTCGGCGCGCACCTGCAGCGGGCGGAAGGCGATCGCCTGGTCTACCGCGTCAATGCCGCACCCGAGACCTTGCGTGCCCAGTTGGCGCTGGCGCGGTTGCAGGAAGTGCCGGCGAGCGAGGCGTTGGACGCGACGCTGCCGCCCGCCGACGGCACTGCGCCAACACCGACGCCGGGCCCGCAGCTCGTGCCCCGTGAGGATGTCCTGCGGTTTCGCTGGTAGACTCGCCGCCCGGCCGCCATACCCTGTCGCGGTCTCTGTGTGCGGATTCGAACATCGCGTTGTGCAAGGAGCCTGAAATGACCGATTCGCGCCACTGGCTGGTGATAGCCGGGCTGTTGCTGCTGGGCTGGCTACTGTACCTGCTGCTGCCGATTCTCTCGCCTTTCCTGATCGCCATCCTGCTGTCCTATATGTGCGATCCCCTGGTCGACCGCCTGGAGCGGCGCGGGTTGTCCCGCACCTGGGGCGTGGTGCTGGTCTTTACCCTGTTCAGCCTGCTGATGCTGATGCTGCTGCTGGTGCTGGTGCCCATGCTGGGTCGGCAACTGGTGCGCTTGTACGAGTTGGCGCCGCAGATACTCGACTGGCTGCAGCTCAGCGCCCTGCCATGGGTGCAGGCGCAACTGGGTCTGGCGGACGGTTTCTGGCGCTTCGATCAGCTCAAGACCCTGTTCGGCGAGCACATGGGCAAGACCACCGATATCGCCGGCATGCTGTTGGCCCAGGTCGGCGCCTCGAGCCTGGCCTTGCTGGGCTGGCTGGGTAACCTGCTCCTGGTGCCGGTGGTGTGTTTTTACCTGATGCGCGATTGGGACCTGATGGTGGCCAGGCTGCGGGTGCTGCTGCCGCGTCGCCGCGAAAGCCTGGTGGTGAAGCTTGCCGGCGAGTGCCATGAGGTGCTGGGAGCCTTTTTGCGCGGTCAGTTGCTGGTGATGCTGGCCCTGGCCGTTGTCTATGCCTCGGGCCTGATGCTGCTGGGCCTGGAACTGGGGCTGCTGATCGGCCTGCTCGCCGGCCTTGCCAGTATCGTGCCCTATATGGGTTTCGTGATCGGGCTGGGCGCGGCGGTTACCGCCGGCCTGTTCCAGTTCGGTGGCGACTTCTACCCGCTGCTGGGTATCGTCGCGGTCTTTATGGTCGGCCAACTGCTCGAGGGCATGCTGCTGACCCCGCTGCTGGTGGGCGACCGCATCGGCCTGCACCCGGTGGCGGTGATTTTCGCCATCCTGGCCGGCGGTCAGCTGTTCGGTTTCAGCGGCGTGCTGCTGGCCCTGCCGGTGGCGGCGGTGATCATGGTGCTGCTGCGTCATGTGCATGCGCATTACAAGGTGTCGGCGCTGTATGACGACGCGCCCAAGGCGCTCGAAGAACCCCCCGGCCCGGCATGAAACCGATCCAGCTGCCCCTGGGTGTGCGCCTGCGCGACGACGCCACCTTCGCCAACTACTACCCCGGCGCCAATGCCGCCGCCCTCGGTTATGTCGAGCGGCTGTGCGACCCCGATGCCGGTTGGACCGAGAGCCTGATCTACCTCTGGGGCGGGCCGGGCGTCGGCCGCAGCCATCTGCTGCAGGCCGCCTGCCTGCGGGTCGAGCAGGCGGGCGAACAGGCGCTCTACCTGCCCCTGGGCGAGCTGGTCAGCCATGGGCCGGCGCTCTTCGACAACCTGGAGCAATGCGAGCTGGTGTGCCTGGACGATCTGGATGCGGTGGTCGGCCGAGCCGAGTGGGAGGAGGCCCTGTTCCACCTGTTCAACCGCCTGCGCGACAGCGGCCGACGGCTGCTGCTGGCCGCGGGCAGTGCGCCACGGGAGCTGGCCGTGCAGTTGCCGGACCTGCAGTCGCGGCTGACCCAGGCGCTGGTCTTCCAGCTCTGCTCGCTGTCCGACGAGGACAAGTTGCGGGCCCTGCAGCTGCGCGCCTCGCGCCGAGGCCTGCACCTGAGCGACGAGGTCGGACGCTTTATCCTGACCCGTGGCGAGCGCAGCATGAGTGCCCTGTTCGCACTGCTGGAGCGCCTGGATCAGGCCTCCCTGCAGGCCCAGCGCAAACTGACCATTCCTTTTCTGAAGGAAATCCTGGGCTGGTAAAGCTTGGGTTTAAGTGGCTGCGTGTGCGCGGGTCAACTGTCGGCGGTTCCTGGCAGCGCCGCAATAAAACGCTCGATGGCCTCGGCGCAGGCCTCGGGGTGACGCTGCAGGAGAAAATGCGGGCCAGGCAGTGCCAGCTGCTGAAGGTGCGGGCAGTGCTGTGCCAGGCTGGCCGCGGCATGGGGCATGACCAGGCGATCCTGCAAAGGGCGCAGGTGCAGCGACGGCAGGTCCAGAGGCTGCACGGGGCGCGTTAACCGGTTAAGGCTGTCCAGGCGCGCCCGCAGTAGAGGTTCGGGAATAGTACGAATCGCCAGCCCCAGTCCTTCGAGTTGCGCGGGGGCGGCTCCTGGACCCAGGCAAAAACAGCGCAGCAGACTGGGTCGAGTCGCGAGCCTTATGGGCAGAGGCAGATAACGCAGCAGCGGCCAGAGCGCCAGCAGCGGATGTGGACGGCGCACAAAGCCCGAAACGAAAATCACCCCGCGCAACCCGACCGGCCGTGCCTGGGCCAGCCGGTAAGCCAGTGCCGAGGAAAAGGACTCGCCCAGCAGCACGAAAGGCTCGCCGATTGCCTGCAGGCGTGGCGCCAGTAGCTGCGCCAGGCTGGGGTAATCCTGGGGGCCCTTGTCCGGCAATGCCAGGGACTCGACCTCAAGGTGAACGCTCAGGTGCGGCAGCAGCGGGGCGAACAGTGCCGAGCTGCCGTTGAGTCCCGGCAGCAGCACCAGTTTCACGGCTAGTCTTCCCCGGCCAGCTTGCGGTCGTACTGGAAGCGCCAGCGGGTGTACATCAGCGCGGCGCAGAACAGAGTCAGGCTCAGCAGCGCCTCGCTCCAGCCGAGCAGGCTGCGGGCCGGATCGAAGGCCGCGAGCACGCCCTTGATAAAGTACAGATTGATCAGAAAGCAGGTCCAGGCGTAAGCCCGGCCACCGCCCAGTAGCAAGCCCGGGGCGACCAAGGCCAGGGGCAGCAACTCGATGCACAGGATCACCCAGGTGCGAGCCCCGTGCAGGTCGGCATAGACCAGGGTCCAGACCAGCAGCAGCAGCGCCAGGGCAAAGAAGCAGATCAGGGTCACGGCGCGGCTCAAGGCCAGGCGCGGTTTTAGCCAGCTCAACGCGGGCAGGGGCTTTTTAGCCACGGGGAACCTCCAGACGCTGGGCGAGCAGTGCCAGGCGCTGGCCCTGGCTGCGGCACAGGGTGATTTCGTGTTCGTCCAGAGGGCGCTTGCCATCCGCGCCAGCATGGTGGCTGGCGCCGTAGGGCGTGCCGCCGCCGCGGGTCTCGAGCAGGGCCGACTCGCTGTAAGGCAGGCCGCTGATCAGCATGCCGTGGTGCAGCAAGGGCAGCAGCATGGACAGCAGGGTACTTTCCTGGCCACCGTGCAAGCTGGCGGTGGACGTGAAGACCCCGGCCGGTTTGCCGACCAGTTGGCCGGTCAACCAGAGGCTGCTGGTGCCATCGAGGAAGTATTTCAGCGGCGCGGCCATGTTGCCGAAGCGGGTAGGGCTGCCCATGGCCAGACCGGCGCAGTGCTTCAGGTCGTCCAGACTGGCGTAAAGGGCGCCTTCGGCCGGAATGACGGGGGCCACGGTCTCGCACTCGCTGGAGACGGCCGGCACCGTGCGCAGGCGCGCTTCCAGGCCGCCCAGCTCCACGCCGCGGGCAATCTGTCGAGCCATCTCGGCCGTGGCGCCGTGCCGGCTGTAATACAGCACCAGGATATAGGGCGCGCTCATGGCAGGATCTCCAGCAGGCGTTCGGCTGGGCGACCGATCACGGCACGCTCGCCCACGACCAGAATCGGTCGCTCGATGAGTTTGGGGTGAGACGCCATGGCTTCGATCAACTGATCTTCCGTGAGGGTGGCGTCGGCCAGGTTCAGGGTCCGGTAGGCCTCTTCGCCGATGCGCAGCAACTGGCGGGCCGACAGGCCGAGCTGGGCCAGTAGGGCCTTCAATTCGGTCGCGCTGGGCGGATGGTCCAGGTAGCGGATCACGGTCGGAGTCAGGCCGCGCGCATCGAGCAATTCCAGCGCCGCGCGGGACTTCGAGCAGCGCGGGTTGTGATAGAGCGTCAGTTCGGTCATGTTGCAGGTCGCATCTGGCCTAAGGTGGGAGCTATTCTACCCCGGTCGGCGCGCCGGGCTGAACCTGACAGCGCATCCATCGCCTCGCAGGTCGCCTTTCGCGACAGATCCTGTCTCTTCTTCCCTCGTTAAGGAAAGCGCATGCGTCAACGGGCTGAAAACCTTGTGGAGTTCCTACGCTTTCTGGTGCAACGCTTCTTCGTCGACAACGGGCCGAACAGTGCGGCTGCCCTGACCTACACCACCCTGTTCGCGGTGGTGCCGGTGATGACCGTGACCTTTGCCATGCTCTCGGCCGTTCCGGCCTTTCAGGGCATGGGCGAGCAGATCCAGACTTTTATCTTCCGCAATTTCGTGCCTTCGTCCGGCGAGACGGTGCAGCAATACCTGAACAGCTTCACCACCCAGGCCCGTCAACTGACCTGGCTCGGCGTGGTGCTGCTGGCGGTCACCTCGTTCATGATGCTGATCACCATCGAAAAGGCCTTCAACACCATCTGGCGGGTGCGGCAGCCGCGGCGCGGGGTGTCCAGCTTCCTGCTGTACTGGGCGATTCTCAGCCTGGGGCCGTTGCTGCTGGGTGCGGGATTTGCCATCTCCACCTATGTGGCTTCCCTCGAACTGATTTCCGGGCCCCATGCACTGCCGGGTGTGGCGACGCTGTTGGGCTTTATGCCGTTGGCCTTCAGCGTGGCGGCCTTTACCCTGATCTATGCCGCAGTGCCCAACGCGGGCGTGCCGCTCAGGCATGCCATCGTCGGCGGGGTTTTCACCGCGGTCCTGTTCGAAGCGGCCAAGGGCCTGTTCAGGCTCTATGTCAGTCTGTTTCCTGGCTATCAACTGATTTATGGCGCCTTCGCCACGGTGCCGCTGTTTCTGTTGTGGATCTTCCTGTCCTGGATGATCGTGCTGTTCGGTGCCGAGCTGGTGTGCAACCTGTCCTCTTCGCGGCAGTGGCGACACCGCGCGGTACCGCGGTTGCTGGTATTGCTGGGGGTACTGCGGGTGTTTCACGATCGGCAGGGGCGTGGGCAGACGGTGTATCACAGCGATGCTCAGCGCGCCGGCTGGCTGCTCCCTGAGGATGAATGGATCGAGCTGGTGGATTTTCTCGAGCGCGAGAAGCTGGTCACCCGGACCAGTTCGGGTGGTTGGGTATTGTGCCGGGACCTGAACCAATACAGCTTGTATCAGTTGATCGGCCAGAGTCCCTGGCCTTTACCGGCGGTCAGCAAGCTGCCGACGCAGCTGGACGAGCCCTGGTACCCGGCCTTGCGCGCCGCTCTGGAAACTCTGCACGAGCAGCAGAGCGACTTGTTCGGTCAGAGCCTGGCGGAGTGGTTGCACCCGCGGCCGGTGAGTGACGAAAAAAGTCAGATTGCGGCACATTAGCTCCTTCCAGTCCTGCTTGGCCCATAGCCAGGGCGCGCCAGAGCCAGTATGGATACTGGCACGCTTCTGGCTATGTCCGATTGATAGAGCGACCGGGCGCTAGCATCAGCACTCGCACCGGGGCATGGCGTGATCGGGAAGGAGTTGGGTATGAGCAGCAGCGTGCAGGATAAAGTGATTCATCTGCATCGGCGGGATCCGCAAGGGGCTTTGACGCGGCTGAACCGGATTACCGGGCTGCGTTTCTCGCGCTGGCCCGAGTCGCTCGTGCAAGTGCGCGATGAGTCGGCGTGCGAGCCGCTGCCCACTGTACCCTTTACCAGTAGCGTGGCCTGACGAAAAACCCCGCGACGAGCGCGGGGTTTCGTTTGCAGCCGGCAGGCGTCAGGCGCGGACTTGCTGGCTAGCGTCCTCGATCAGTTCCACCGGTTGCACGAAGAGTTCTTCCACCACCACGCTGGTCGCCGGCACCGCCGAACGCAGGCGCAACTGCACCTCTTCGATCTTGAACTTGACCGGCAGGCGAGCCACGCCCGACAGCAGAATACGATCACTGCCACCGACCTTGCCGTGATCGACCGTCACCTCGCGACGACGGTCACCGTCGCGGTAATTGACCAGCAGCGAGACCGGTAGATTGGCCAGGCCCGGAACCTGTAGCCAGGCGGCGATATTCAGTTCGGTGACCCGGCCTTCGTAGGTGGTGGTACTGAAACGTGCGGTATCGAGTACACGGGACGGTACGGTACCGATCAGCTTGTCATGGGCTTGAGACATGGTGAGATTCCGGGTCGAAAGCGAAACGAGTAAAAACCATGAGTCGAGTATAACGTTCAGCCCGGCACCGAAACTGTGCGATCGAGCGCTGCGCTCTGTGATCTTGCTCGCATTTCTCGAACTTTAGGCAAGGCGCAAGGGATAGCGCACTACGGATGCCGTTTCCATATTGACCGGCGGCAGTATCAGGGTCGCCTGGTTGCTAACGCTGACCAGTTGCAGCCAGAGGCTTTCGCCTTCGACGAATTGCCCCGTAGGCAGCCACAGGCCATGGTGCCAGGTATTGCCCAGTACGGGCGTGCTCTGCAATACCCCTGGGTGGGTCTGGGCGCTGGGTGTGCGGCGAAGCCAGACCGGGCGCGGCAGGCCTTTGAGGTAGCGCAGGCCCAGGTGCAGGCCCTCGCTGTTCTGGTGCCGCCAGCGCACCAGCGCCAGGCTCGGGGTGCCGCTGGCGGCCAGCAACAGCACCAGCTGGCCGACCGGGAGCTGTCCCCCTTGATCGCTGTTGCACAGCAAGCGTGCCCCACCGGCGCTGGCGTCGAGCATCTGTGCGGCGCAACTGCCGGGGCGTTGCTCCAGCAGTTGCGCGTGGATCCCGTGCAGGCCGATGACCAGGCGGCAATCGCCCGCCAGATGGGCGCGTGCATGCCGTCGCTGCTGACGACCCAGCCAGTGGGGACGCACGCGTTCGAGCAGTTGCCGCTGTGCAGGAGTCTGCAAAGGCGCCGGTTCGTAGAGGGCGATCAGCAGAGCGCCCAACTCGAAGCGTCTGAGTACGGTGGCGGCGCCTTCCGGGCGTTGATCGAAAGTCAGGCAGGGCTGGGATTCGCTCAGGTCCACGGTCAGTCCTTCATCGTCCTCCTCCCAGGGCAGCAGGCGCGCCAGGCTGGCCAGGGGCGCCAGGGCACCGAACAGCTGTGGGCATTCACCTTCAGCCATATGAAAGGGGTCGCTCAGGGCCAGCAGTAGCATCTGCTGATAAAGGCCGCGCAAGGTGGTTGCCGGTGGCGGCTGGAAGGCCGCCGCCACAGGTTCGTCCAGGCACGCCTGCTGCTCGCCGATCCAGTACAGCAGGTGGCTGTCGCGCCACAGGCTAGGGCTTGGTTCCTTGTACAGCTGGTAATGGCGCAGCAGGGTCTGGGCCAGAAAGTGCTGGGCGAGATACAGACACCAGGCCAGGTGCGGGCGCGACGGCTGGCGTCCCTGCAGCATCTGCAACAGCAGGCGTTTAAAGCCGCTCGCCAGCTCTTCGCACAGGCGCACGAACAGCATCGGCGCCGTCTGGCCGTCACGGTAGGCGGCGACGTAGTGCCGGTACTCCTCGCTGAGGCTTTGCAGGGCGCGCTGCCTTTCGAGTAAGGTCATTGCACAGCGATTGAGCTGCATCAGCAGGCTCAAGACCGTCAATAGCGCCTGTTCGTGGGGCTGCAGACGGGCCGCGAGCAATTGCTCGTTAAGATCGGCTAGGGACGTAGCATCGTCTTCGAGAATGTCGGGCACTTCGAGGTGCAAGGCATTCAACGTCATATCAACCCTGTATGGACGAGGATCGAATACATGAGAAGGCGACTCCAGGTTGTCGTGGGGATGGTCGTCGGTCTGTTGTTGGTCGGCTGTGCCGAAGACCCGGGCGTCGATCAGTATGGGCGAAAGGTACCGGCTGAACGACTGGAAGGCCAGTGGTTGGTGATTAATTACTGGGCCGAGTGGTGCGGGCCCTGTCGCAGCGAGATTCCCGAGCTCAACGCATTGGCCGAAGAGCTGAAGGCTCAGCCCATATCCGTGCTGGGGGTGAATTTCGACGGCGCGCAGGATGATGCCCTGAAACAGGCGTCAGAGGCCCTGGGCATAGGTTTTACGGTATTGGCGCAGGACCCGGCAGAGCGCTTCGCACTGCCGCGCAGCGAGGTCTTGCCGGTGACTTATATCGTCGATGCCCAGGGCCGATTGCGCGACACTTTGGTGGGCGAACAGACGGCCGCGGGTCTGCGGGTGCGCCTGTCTCAGTTAAGAGGAGATGAGTAATGGCACGCATCTGTCTGCATGGTTTCGTCAGCGGTCGGGTTCAAGGGGTGGGCTATCGGCAACACACCGACCAGCAAGCCGAGCGCCTTGCACTCGATGGCTGGGTGCGCAACCTCGAGGATGGGCGGGTCGAGGTGCTTGTGGAGGGCGAAGAGGAGGCGGTGCATGCTTTGGTCGCCTGGCTCGAAACGGGCCCGAAAAAAGCCAGGGTCGAGGCGGTCGAGCTGAGCGAGCAGCCACTGCAGGGTATTGCCGGCTTTATTGTGCGTTAGGGCCTGTTGACACTACCCGCACGGCCGCGCCGGACCTGGTTTTGAAACCAGACCTGGCATGAGACGCGACTCCGGGTGATTCACAACGAGCGGCGAGTAAACGCCTATCGCATCAAAACAGATCCAGCCCTGCGGGTTGCGCGAATAAGCGCCCCATTCGGCGTTGCGAAACTTGGCAAGGGAATGACCATTGCCCGCGTTCCGCGCCTTGCCTGGAACCCTTCTTCGCGGCAACGCGGCTCGCGATGTTAAGGTCAACAGGCCCTAGCAGGCTGTAAGGGCCTGCTTCGGCTCAGGGTTGAGCGTCGGCGTCGGCAGCCGGCGGCTTGGCGCTTATTGCCTGGGCCTGCAGAAACTCCTGCTGCAGTTGAGGATCGTTGCGGGTGAGCTCGATCAGGCTCTGTTCCAGTTCGCTGGCTTCCTCGTCGAGGCCCAGTTCGGACAGGCGCTTGACCCGGTACACCCACTGACTGACCTCGTCATCCTCCAGGTCGTCGTAGATCAAGGCGTGGGCCTCTAGCAGTTTGCCGCGCAAGGCGCGGCTGACCAGTAAGGTGGCCTCTGCGCGGGTATCGTCCAGTGGGTCCTGGATGCTCAGGATCAGTTTGTCGACGCGCCTGAGGTCCTGTTCGGCGAACGGACCGTCCAGCAGATTCAGGTGCAGGATGCCATTGCGGTCGCTGGTCAGTTCGTGGGTGTGCTCGCCAGCGGCGACCTGCACCGGGCGTTCGGCCCAGGGCAGGCTGGAGTATTCCGTGCGCGTATCCTGCTGCTGCTCGTTCAGCTCGGCCAGACTCTGTTGCGAACGCCCATTGGATTCGACGTTCATCAAGGGGTTAAGACCGGCAAAGCCGTAATCGATCCAATCCTTGGTCGCACTGTCCGGCAGGCTGCCGAGCATGGCCACGTTCAGCACATTGGCGCCGACGCCAGCCGCCACTGCCAGCACGCCCAGGGGGATCTCGTAGAGTTCGCGCCAGGGCTGGTAAGGCGTATAGCGATCGTAGCGGCGGGTGACCTCGAACTCGGTGACCTCGAAGGTCTTCTGCTCCTGGAGTTGTACCCGACGCTGGGGTAGCTCCAGAAGTCGCGGCTCACCCAGCTCGATCTGCAGGCTGTGCTCGAGCAGGGTGCGTTCCGCGCGCTCTTCATGCTCGCTGCGTTGCGGCAATTGATTGGCGCAACCCGACAACAGGAGTGCGCCGCCGAGGGCGGCGAGGCCATGGCGGTGCAGAGGGCTTGGTGTGAGCATGAGGTCTCTGAAAAGGTTCAGCGCTGTACGCGGGCTTGAATAAAGGCGAGGACATCGGTGACCGCAAGGGCTTGAGCATCGGCCTCGCGACGGTGCTTGTATTCCAGGTTGCCATCGGCCAGGCCGCGCTCGCTCACCACGATGCGGTGCGGAATACCCATCAGCTCCATATCGGCAAATTTGATGCCTGGGCTGGTCTTCTTGTCCCGATCGTCCAACAGAACGTCGAAGCCCGCCGCGTTCAGCTGCGCGTAGAGGCTGTCGGTGGCTTCGCGTACCGCTTCGTTTTCATAGCGCAGGGGCACCAGGGCGATCTGGAAGGGAGCCAGGCCGTCGTTCCAGATGATGCCGCGCTCGTCGTGGTTCTGCTCGATGGCGGCCGCTACCACGCGGGACACGCCGATACCGTAGCAGCCCATGGTCAGGGTCGCCGGCTTGCCGTTCTCCCCCATGACCTTGCAGTTCATGGCTTCGCTGTATTTGCTGCCCAGCTGGAAGATATGCCCGACTTCGATGCCGCGCTTGATCTCCAGGGTGCCTTGGCCATCGGGGCTCGGGTCGCCGGCCACGACGTTGCGCAGGTCGGCGACTTCCGGCAACGGCAGGTCGCGCTCCCAGTTCACGCCAAAATAGTGTTTGTCGTCGACATTGGCGCCGATGGCGAAATCGCTCATCAGGGCCACCGAGCGGTCGACGATGCAAGGCAGCGGCAGGTTCAGTGGTCCCAGGGAACCAGCGCCGGCGCCGATGGCGGCGCGCAATTCGGCTTCCGAGGCGAATACCAGGGGGTTGGCCACGCCGTCCAGGTTGGCCGCCTTGATCTCGTTCAGTTCGTGGTCGCCGCGGATGATCAGGGCGATCAGCTTGCTCTTTTCGGCTCCGTGGACAACCAGGGTCTTGATGGTCTTCTCGATGGGCAGGTCGAAGCCTTGCACCAGCTCGGCAATGGTCTTGGCCTTCGGTGTGTCGACCAGGCGCAGTTCCTCGGTCGCCGCGCCACGCGCCGTCTCCCGCGGAATGGCTTCGGCCTTCTCGATATTGGCGGCGTAGTCCGAGACGTTACTGAAGGCGATATCGTCTTCACCGGAATCGGCCAGCACATGGAATTCATGGGAGCCGGTGCCACCGATGGAGCCTGTGTCGGCCTGTACCGGGCGGAAATTCAGGCCCAGGCGGCTGAACACGTTGCAGTAGGCCTGGTGCATGCGGTCATAGGTCTCTTGCAGCGAGGCCTGGTCGGCGTGGAAAGAGTAGGCATCCTTCATGGTGAATTCGCGGCCGCGCATCAGGCCGAAGCGTGGACGGATTTCGTCGCGAAACTTGGTCTGGATCTGGTAGAGGTTCAGCGGCAACTGCTTGTAGCTGCTCAGCTCGTTGCGGGCCAGGTCGGTGATCACTTCTTCGTGGGTCGGGCCAACGCAGAACTCGCGTCCGTGACGGTCCTTCAGGCGCAGCAGCTCAGGGCCATATTGCTCCCAGCGACCGGATTCCTGCCAGAGTTCGGCCGGTTGAATAGCCGGCATCAGCACTTCGAGAGCACCAGCGGCATTCATTTCTTCGCGCACCACTGCTTCGACCTTGCGCAGCACCCGCAGCCCCATCGGCAGCCAGGTGTACAGACCCGAGGCCAATTTACGGATCATCCCGGCGCGCAGCATCAGCTGATGGCTGATCACCACGGCATCGGCAGGGGTTTCTTTCTGGGTCGAGAGCAGGTACTGGCTGGTGCGCATGTTTGGCCGTTCTATCCGTTGCGGGGGCGGGAAATGACTCGGCATTGTACGGTGCCCGTACAGTGGCGTACAGGTTGGGCGGCATAAGGACACTCGAGATGGCAGCACTTACCGCAGAGCAAGTTCAGGCGCTGATTCGCGCCGGCGTGCCGATGGCCGAGGATATCGGTCTGTGTATCGATCACCTAGATGCGCAGCGGGTCCTGGCGCGGGTGCCTTTTCAGGCCAAGTTGGTGCGTCCGGGTGGCACCTTGTCGGGCCCGGTGATCATGGCCCTGGCCGACGCGGCCATGTATGCGGTGGTGCTGGGACGACTGGGGCGGGTGGAAATGGCGGTAACGGCCAACCTCAATATCAACTTCCTGGCCCGTCCCGCGCCGGTGGACTTGCTGGCGGAGGCGCGCATCCTGCGCCTGAGTCGGCGTCAGGCCGTGTGCGAGGTGTCACTTTATTCCTGCGGTGCCGAGGATCAGTTGGTAGCCCATGTCACGGGCACCTACGCCCTGCCGGCCTGAGGGGCGCATAAACCGCAGGCGAAAAAAAGCCCGGCAAGGCCGGGCTTTTTTCAGAGCGCGCTAAGGAGCAGCGGTATTACAAGATGCTCAGCGGGTATTGAACGATCAGACGGAAATCGTTCAGGTCGCGGTCATAGGCGCTGTTGGCGCGGTAGGTGGCGTTACGAACGCGGAAGGTCAGATCCTTCGCGGAGCCTTCCTGGACCACGTACTTGGCTTCGATATCCAGTTCGTGTTCCTTGGCGTCGGTGCCAGTGCCAACATCGATATTGTCGCCGGTGATGTAGCGGGTCATGAAGCTCAGGCCCGGTACGCCATAGGTCGACATGTCGATGTCATAACGTGCCTGCCAGGAGGTCTCGTCCTTGCCATTGAAGTCGGAGTACTGAACCGAGTTGGCCAGGTAGATGGCGCCGCCACCGTCGATGCCATACACGTAGCCACTGTCACCAGTGGAGCGCTGGTGGCCCAGGGTGAACTTGTGCGCGCCCAGGGTGTAAGAGGCTGCCAGACTCCAGATCTTGTTGTCGACATCGCCGGACAGCTTCTGGCCGTCGTCGGTGGTGCGATAGGCATTGAAGTCGAAGCCCAGTGACTGAGTCTCTGCCAGAGGCAGGGTGTAGTTCAGGTTGACGTAAGTCTTCTTGAAGTGATCTTCGATGTCGGAAGCGTGGATCGCGCCGCTGAAGTTCTCGGTAAAGCTGTAGTTCGCGCCAACAATGTTGGCGGAAGTCAGGCCGAAGGTGTCGCGATCGGTGCTGGTTTGGCTGCTGAGGGCAGTAAAGCGACCTGCTGTCAGTGTCAGACCTTCGATTTCGCTGCTGGTCAGCAGGGTGCCGGTGGCGACTTCCGGCAGGATACGGCTGTCGTCGGTGGAGAATACCGGGGTGTCGACCATCTGATTGCCGTACTTGAGCACGGTATCGGACAGACGCAGTTTTACGGCGCCGCCGATTTCGGTCTGGGTGTCTTCTGCGCGACCGCTGCTGTCCGCATCGAACAGACCGTTACCGTAACGACCGCGGCCGCTGTCGATCTTGATGCTGGTCAGGGTGTGGGCGTCGATGCCGAAGCCTACGGTGCCTTGAGTGAAGCCGGACTGGTAGAGACCGCGGATACCAAGGCCGGATTCTTCGCGGTAGCCATTGTCACCAGAACCGCTGGTATTGAACGCGCCGTTGCGGTAGTCGCGGTTCATGTAGAGCGCGCGGGTGAAGATGTCCAGGCTGCTGTCTTCAATAAAGCCCTTGGATTCGGACTGGCTCGATGCTGCTGCCATTTGAGTGCTGCCAGCTGCTACTGCGAGGGCGATTACGCTCCACTTCATCACTTGCATCGTGATTGCTCCTTGGTTTAGAAAAGTTGCGCTGCCCACCGGAATTGTTGTATGGGCAACTCTTTCTTTTTTTGTGTCGGCAATAACTTATAACACGCTGACACTATTGGCGATACTTGCAGTCTAATCCCGGGACATTCTCCCTGAGCGTGTCGCAAAATTGAAGGTCAAGTGTCGCAATTATGTAGATTCCCTGACTGCTCATCGTTGAATGCGCCATTGGATAATCTGCTTTTGCACCTTTCTGTCTGTCTGCGCTCTTTGGGTGATGTCTTGGTCCCAGGGGGCTGCGTGTGTCACAGGCGCGGTCTGTTTTATGGGCCTCGCTGAGCGCTCCGTGCATCGGACACTTCAGCTAAGCAATAAGCGTGCACAAAAAACCCTGTAGTCGTTTTTTTTGTACGGTTTTTACGCTTCTCTATATAGGTGGCCCTGCCGGCCCAGGCTTTTGGGTCGCCCTAGGAGGTGTTAGTCGGGTGCGTTGGGTCGCTCCGGCCGGCCGACTGAGGCCTTGGGTGGCGGCTACGATTACCGCGCGTAACACATGGGGACGGATCGGGTGGCGTGGGTGGTTTCGAGAGGATGGGCATTTTTGGTGCGTTGCTGATTGAGCTCGCGCAGCGATCGTGCGTGGGTGGTTCGACGTGAAGGTGCCTCTTTTTACAGGTACCCTGTCACGAACATGTCGTGTGGTCTGGCCTGTCCCGCCGTGTAAGCCGTTACGATTATCGAATGCTCGAGTCGACAGGAGTCGCCCCATGTTTGCCCTGGATTCACGTCTGTTGCAGGACACCCTGCCGATTGGCGATTTCCCCCTGTGCCGTCTGCTGTTAATGAACGATGCCCATTATCCTTGGTTTATTTTGGTGCCGCGTCGCGAGGGCATGAGTGAAGTGTTCCAGCTGGATACGGCCGATCAGCATCTGCTCTGGCAGGAGGCCAGTGCCTTGGCGCAAGTGCTCAAGGACAGTTTCGCCGCCGACAAGATGAACCTGGCTACCCTGGGTAATGTGGTCAGTCAGCTGCATGTGCATGTGATTGTTCGTCGCCGTGAGGATGCAGCTTGGCCTGGTCCGGTCTGGGGCAGGCATCCGGCGCAGCCTTATACCGACGAGCAGATCGATGGGATTCGAGCACGGTTGGGTCTGGTGCTGACCACTCAATTTCATTTTGCGCAGGAGTAACCCATGACCCTCGAGGCCCGCGTGACCGAGCTGGAAAGTCGTCTGGCCTTTCAGGACGACACCCTTCAAGCACTTAATGATGTGCTGGTAGGGCAGCAGCGCGAGGTGGTCCGGTTGCAGGCCCAGCTGGCGGCTTTGCTCAAGCGTCAGGATGAGATGCAGGGGCAGTTCGAGGTTGCGGAGCAGGATCTGCCGCCCCCTCATTATTGATCCGTAATAAAAAACCCGCCGATTGGCGGGTTTTTTGTTTGCTGGGTGTGGCCTTTAGCGGCGCAGCGGCAGAGCGGCGATCACGTCTTCCGCTTGCAAACCCTTGTCGCGCTGCATCACCGAGAACTCCACGCGCTGGCCTTCGACCAGGACGCGATGGCCTTCACCGCGAATGGCGCGAAAGTGCACGAAAATATCGTCGCCCATGTCGCGGGAGATAAAGCCGAAGCCCTTGGAGGTGTTGAACCACTTGACCGTACCGGTCTCGCGATTGCCCATATCGGCCGAGGCGGTCTCGGATTTGGCGGGCATCTGCAGGTTGATGCTCAGGTGCAGGGCAACAGCGATGACAGCCGTCAGCAGGCTCAGCAAGCTTGCGGGTTGGCCGCCGATTGACGGCAGGGTTGTGAGCAGTACCAATGGAGCGAGCAGGATCAAGATTTGCAGCAGTACCGCCAGGATCAGCAGCGCCGATACCAGGCCTTGCAGCGGGCTGCGTGCGCCTCGATGCCAGATGGGCAGCAAGGGTGCCAGCAGCAGGTTGAGCAGGCCGAGGAGCACCAGGTAAAGCGCATCGGGCTGCTGCAGGAACGGCAGTGCTTCTGGGCTCAGGCTGGGTACAAAGGACAGCAGCAGGGCGATAGCGCCCGTTAACAGATGGACGAGTTTCAACATGTTCAATGAGCTCACTTGATAAGAAGGATCACCAGGAAGAGCTGGTCCGGCGCGGTTCGCCCCTGAATCGATGGCGGGCTACCGACACGCGCAAGGCCTCAGCCTATGCCGGCCCCATGATGCTGGGCCCGGCACGGGGCGTATTTAACAGCAAAGAGAGGTGCTACTCAAATCAAGCCTTTGGCGCGCTCGAGCGATGCCGGGTACTGGTTCGTTAAGCGGTCTAGCGCCGGATGACGAGTCTGCTAGGAGTCGGGTCGCGCTGTTAGGCGCTGCGCAACATCCGCAAATGGCCACGCTTCCTCTATACAGAAGGTGGCTTTGCGGGAGTGGGTCAAGCGGCGAGCAGGCTGCGCAACATCCAGGCGGTTTTTTCATGGACCTGCATGCGCTGGGTCAGCAAGTCGGCGGTCGGCTCGTCACTGACCTTTTCCAGCAGTGGGAAGATACCGCGCGCGGTGCGCACCACGGCTTCCTGGCCCTGCACCAATAGTCGGATCATCTGCTCGGCAGTGGGGATGCCTTCGTCTTCCTTGATGGAAGACAGGCGCGCATAGGCGGCATAGGTGCCCGGTGCCGGGAAGCCAAGGGCGCGAATTCGCTCGGCGATCTGGTCGACCGCCAGCGCCAGCTCGGTGTACTGGCCCTCGAACATCAGGTGCAAGGTATTGAACATCGGCCCTGTGACGTTCCAGTGAAAATTATGGGTTTTCAGGTACAGGGTGTAGGTATCGGCCAGCAGGCGGGAGAGGCCGTCGGCAATGGCGGCTCGATCCGCTTCGGCAATGCCAATATTGATTTCCATAATGCTTCCTCTCGGGTCAATCGGGGATGGGTGGGTGTTCCGACAATTCCCGGAGCCTACCATGGGTTCTGTCCCTTCGGTCGGTACGGCGGCGTAGCGCCGGCCTTGTTTAGATGCCGATACGGCACAGGGTTTCACTGATGGTGGGCGAGCGTCGGCTGTTGTTGCAGCGTGCGATTGAAGACCTCCACCCAGTGGTCGCTGAACTGGCTGCCGCGCAGGCTGTTGATTTCAAGGATGGCGCGTAGCAGCGGGCGTTTGTTAAGGCTCTGGTGGGCGCGTTCGTGGGTGCGGGCGTCGAAGGTGTCGACTATATGCAGGATCAGCGCGCCGGGCGTGATCTCGGCCTCGCGCAAACCCTTGGGGTAGCCGCTGCCATCGGCATGCTCCTGATGCTGCAGGACGATCTCGCCGGCTGCAGCCCAGTCGGGCAGGCGCTTGAGCAGGTCGAAGGCCAGGCGCGGGTGGGATTGTATCTGTCGGCGTTCCTCGCGGGTCAGACGCTGCTGTTTGTGCAGCAGGTCCAGGGGCAGAAAGGCCATGCCCAAGTCGTGCAGGCAGATGGCTGCGGCCAGCTGCGCCGGCGCTTCCGGACGACCGCCGAGCTCGTTGATCGCCAGCGCCAGGGTCAGCAGGCGCATGCCGCGGCCCTGCCAGTACTGCGAGCGTTGTTCGCTGGCCTGCATCAATTCCATGAAAAAATGCAAATCGGCATCCAAGTTGATGCCGTATTGCTCGAACAAGGCCTGGGCCTGGGATTGCTTGGCAGGCGGTCGCGCAAGCAGCTGGGTGCGCGGATCGAGCTGCAGCAGCAGGCGTCGGCGGGTTTCGTCCTGCTGGGCGGTGGGCGTATCGGCCAGCACTTTCAGGGCCTGGCAGAGGCCGTCGAGGTCATCCACCTCGATTCCGGTGGTGCTGCCGACCACCGCATCGCTCAGTGCCCGCAGCCGATCGAGGCTCAGCAGCAGGATGTCGCCCAGCAGGCTGTCGAAGTGCAGCGCGTCTTCGCGCAGGCGGTCCAGCACGTCTTCGAGTGCCTGGGGCAGTGGCATCAGGGCATTCAGGCCGACATAGCCCAGGTTACCTTTGAAGGTGTGCACGCGGCGAAACAGTTCCCGCAGGCGCTCACTGTCCTGGGGGTGGTGTTCCAGTTCGATCAACAGCTGTTCGCAGCGGGGAAACAATTCGGCCGCATCCAGGCGAAAGTCTTCCAGCAGGTCACGGGACAGGTCGGCGGGACGGGCGATGACCATGGGGGTTCTCCGCGCGGGTGGGCCCTGAGTATAGGAAGCCTTCGGTGAACGCGAGCCGGTCGAGCGGCTGCGCGGGGCGAATTAACCGGATATAATGCTGCCCCTTTGCCGCGGGCCGCAGGCTCGCGGTGGTATTTTCGATTGCCGAGACCAGCCGATGCCCATTTACGATTACCAGTGCAGCGCCTGCGGCCATCAGCTGGAGGCGATCCAGAAGTTCAGCGATGCGCCGCGGGTCGACTGTCCGGCCTGCAACGCGCCCGAACTCAAGAAGATGCTGTCCATGCCGGGTTTCCGCTTGAGCGGCAGCGGCTGGTACGAAACCGATTTCAAGACCGGCGCGAAGAAGAATCTGGCTGGCGGCGATAAAGCCGACTAACCGGCCCACCGATTATCCGAATCACGAGAAGCGAACAGACCATGATGCGCAGCCACTATTGCGGCCAGTTGAACGAGAGCCTCGACGGCCAGGAAATCACCCTTTGCGGTTGGGTTCACCGCCGCCGCGATCACGGTGGAGTGATCTTTCTCGACATCCGTGACCGTGAAGGCCTGGCCCAGGTGGTATTCGACCCGGATCGCGCAGAGACCTTCGCCGTGGCCGACAAGGTGCGCAGCGAGTATGTGGTCAAGATCACCGGCAAGGTCCGTCTGCGTCCGGCCGGTGCCGGCAACGCCAACATGGCGTCGGGTGCCATCGAAGTGCTGGGTTACGACCTGCAAGTGCTGAACGAGGCGGAAACCCCGCCGTTCCCGCTCAACGAATACACCGACGTGGGCGAGGAAACCCGCCTGCGCTACCGCTTTATCGACCTGCGTCGCCCGGAAATGGCGGCCAAGCTGAAGCTGCGCTCGCGCATCACCACCAGCATCCGTCGCTACCTGGACGACAACGGCTTCCTCGATGTCGAAACGCCGATCCTGACCCGCGCCACGCCGGAAGGCGCCCGTGACTACCTGGTGCCGAGCCGCACCCACGCCGGCAGCTTCTTCGCCTTGCCGCAGTCGCCGCAGTTGTTCAAGCAGCTGCTGATGGTGGCCGGCTTCGACC
>JAZKHB010000018.1:0-18325 GCA_040385585.1 Pseudomonadota bacterium
CCGGCCCGCTGGTGCGCTCGTCCTACCACGCCGACCAGCAGGCCCACGGCGCCAAAAGCTGAACCATTGCGGTCCGGGCTACGCACGTGAGCGTGCGAAGACCCGGATGCCCCCGGGCGCCAGCATCGCGATTCGAAAAGAACCAAGCCGCGCAGGAACGCCTGCGCGGCTTTTTATTGCCTGGCGTTTAGCAGGCCTGTGTTCAACGGCCTGTTACCGGCTTTCGCGCAGCTTTTCCAGCAATTCGGGTGTGGGGTAGCCGTCCGGGGGAAGGCCCAGGCTCAGTTGCAGGCTGCGCACGGCCTTGCGGGTATTGGCACCGATGATCCCGTCCGCGGCGCCGGGGGCGTAGCCGTGCTGGGCCAGAAGCTCCTGCAGTTCGACGCGCTCGCTACGGCCCAGCTGCCGGTCCTCCCTTGGCCAGGAGCCCTGAACACCGGTGCCTCCCTTCAGGGTGTCGGAGAGCACGCCGATGGCCAGGGCATAGGCCGTGGAATTGTTGTATTTGAGAATGGCGCGGAAATTGTTCAATACCAAAAAGGCCGGGCCGCGGTGGCCGGCCGGCAGCAGCAGGGTGGCCCGCTCGGTGTTCAGGGCCGGGGCTGGTACGCCGCCAGTTGCCTGCACGCCCAAGGCGTTCCATTCGGCCAGCGTGAGGCGCGTATCGGGGTCGGCCAGCGCATAGTCGAAACCTTTCTTGAGGCTTACCTCGAAGCCCCAAGGCAGCCCAGGCTGCCAGCCCGAGACCTGCAGGTAATGGGCGGCGGAGGCCAGTGCATCGGGGGCGGACTGCCACAGGTCGCGCTTGCCATCGCCGTCGAAGTCCACGGCATGGTCCTGGTAGGTGGTCGGCATGAATTGGGTCTGGCCCATGGCCCCGGCCCAGGAGCCGATCAGCCGCTCCTGACTGACATCACCCTGTTCGAGTATCTGCAGGGCCGCGAGCAGCTGGCTACGCCAGAAGGGCTGGCGGCGACCTTCGAAGGCCAGGGTCGCCAGGGAGCGGATCACGCTGTTGCTGCCGATATTCTCGCCGTAGTTGCTTTCCATGCCCCAGATCGCCACCAGGGTTTCGGCCGGTACCCCGAAGCGCTGGACGATGGCGTCCAGGCTTGCCTTCTGCTGCAGCAACGCCCCCTGACCGCGGGCCACGCGGTTGGCGGAGAGCGCGCTGTCCAGGTACTCCCAGACCGGGCGGGTGAACTCGGGTTGGCTGCTGTCGGCGGCCAACACCTTGGGGTCCAGGCTGATCGAGGCGAAAGCACGGTCGAACACGGCGGCGGAAATGCCGGCGGCCAGTGCTTCGACGCGTAGTTGCTCGCGCCACTCATCGAAATTCAGCACGGCAGGGGCAACGGCCGAGGGTGGCACTGGGGCGGCTTCTGAACGCAAGGGCAGGGTCGTAGCCGGCAGCGTTTCGCTCGGCGCGACGCTTTGATTGGGCGTTTCGGCGCAGGCACTCAGGACACAGACATTGAGGGTTAGGAAGGCGCAGACAAGGCCACGCAGGGGCAGGTTGGGCATCGAATGTCTCGGGGCTTTTAGGCAGTCCCACACCTTATCACGATCGGACGCCTGGGCGACCCGGCGGGCCTTACGGCGAGCCTTACGGCAAGCCTTTCAAGCAGCCAGAAAAACAGAAGCCTCCCATTGGGAGGCTTCGCGGCGGTAACTGCCCTTGCCCTTGCCGGGCTTTTCCTGTCGGCTGCGAAACAGCGGCTGGGCAATCAGGGATTTGGCCGGGTTGGGCCGATTCTTGGAGGGTTTTCGTGTCTGTTTGGCCATGGCCGTTCCTCGTATTGAAGACCCACTCAGTGCGGGTGCGCGATCATCGAGTCTGCCGGGAAAAATGTCCAGTGGCGCGCAGGCTAGTCAGTGGGCAGGGTCAGACGCTGGCCGGCAATTGCCAGGGCCAGGTGACTCAGGGCGATCCAGGGATCGCCCGCGGCCTGACCCTTGATCTGCGCATCGATGCGTTGTGCGTCGCGCAACAGCTGGTTCCAGCGCGTCGCGCTGTGTCGCTGCAGGGCCTTGCCGACCAAGGGGCGGCGCTTGTCCCAAACCGGCGGACGGGCCTGGCTGAAGGCCTTGTCCAGGGGGATACCCTGTTGCGTCTGCTGAGCCAGGCCGGCCAGCAGGCGCACCTCGCGGGCCAGGGCCCAAAGGATCACGGCCGTTTCCACTCCCTCACCGCGCAGCCCTTCGAGCATGCGCAAGGCATGGGCGGCCTCGCCGTTCAGCGCGGCATCGATCAGGCCGAAGACGTCGAAGCGGGCGCTGTCGGCCACGGCGGCCTGCACCGTGTCCACGTCGAGCTGGCCGCCCGTGGCCAGCAGCTTGAGCTTTTCGATTTCCTGGGCCGCAGCCAGCAGATTGCCTTCGACCCGTGCGGCGATCAGTTCCACGGCCGCCGGACTGGCGGCCAGTCCCGCCTGGGCCAGGCGCTGGCGAATCCAGTTCGGCAGCTGCGCCGCCTCGACCGGCCATATCTGGATAAAGTGCGCCTGAGCGCCGTCTATCAGGGCCTTGGCCCACTTGGTTTTCTGCGCGCTGCCGTCGAGTTTGGGCAGGCTGATCAACAACACCGTGTCTTCGGCGGGACGCGCCAGGTAGTCCAGCAGGGCCGCGGTCCCCTTGTCGCCGGGCTTGCCCGAGGGCAGTCGCAGCTCCAGGAGGCGCTTGTCGGCGAACAGCGAGAGGCTGGCGCCGGCCTGCAACAGGCTGCTCCAGTCGAAGCTGCTGTCGGCGTTGAATACCTGGCGTTCGCTGAAGCCCTGCTGGCGGGTCGTGGCGCGGATGGCATCGAGCGCCTCCTGGCACAGCAGGTGTTCGTCGCCGCTGACCACATAGACGGGGGCCAGGGCACCTTGAAGGTGTTTGGCGAGCTGGGCCGGGGCGAGTTTCATCGGGAGGCGGGGCCGCAGTGCGGCCCCGTGGGGCTCAGGGCAGCTGGATGGGCGATTGCTGGGGCTGGTTCTGTTGTGCCCGGCGTGCTGCTTCCAGGGCATCGGCTTCGGCCTGGGCGCGTGCCTCGGCGGTCTGCTGCAATTGATCCAGACGCTGCGGGGTGACCTGTTGCAAGCGCATGACCAGTTGCTGGATCAGGTCGCGGCGCATTTCGTCGCGCAGCTGGGAAGACTCCTGGGCCGAACCGATCAGGTTGTTGCCGTCGTACACCGCGGTGCTCTGTGCTTGCAGGCTGTCGCTGAGCAGCAGCAGGTTCTTGGCCCCGCGGATTTCGTAATCCAGGCTGGTGATCAGCTCTTGCTCGGCGCTGCGGGCCGAGCTGGTGTAGCTGGCGGTGCGTTGGCTTTCGCCTTCGCGGACCAATACCAGCTGGTAGGCTGCGCCGGGGTGGACCCGCACGCCGCTGTTTTCCAGCACCTTGCTCAGCTGCTTGACGGTCGTTCCGTAGGTGTTGCGGGCGGTCACGTCCAGTTCGGTCAGGGCGAACTGCACATCGCCGGTACCGCGCAGCTGGAAGCCGCAGGCGCTCAACAAGGCGGCCAGCCCCAGTATCAACAGATTGCGTTTGATCATCTCGTTATCCTCTTGAATCCATGTGCAGCGTGGCGGACCGGAATGCGGTCCGTCAGCTGGCGACGATATTGACCAGTTTGCCCGGCACCACGATGACCTTGCGAATCGTCAGGCCTTCGGTAAAGCGCAATACGTTTTCGTTGACCCGGGCGGCGGCCTCGACCGCTTCGCGGCTCGCCTCGGCCGGCATCTCGATCTGCCCGCGCAGCTTGCCGTTGACCTGGATCACCAGGGTCAGGCTGTCCTGCACCAGAGCTGATTCGTCCAGCACCGGCCAGGTCGCGTCGATGATCGCGTCGACGTGTCCCAGGGCCTGCCAGAGCGCATGGCTGATATGTGGGGTGATCGGCGCCAGCAGCAAGGCCACGGTTTCCAGGCCTTCCTGGAGCAGGACACGATCCTGGTCGCTGTCTTGGGCGGCCTTTTCCAGCACGTTCATCAGGGTCATCACCGCGGCGATGGCGGTGTTGAATTTGTGGTGCTGACCGACGTCCTGGCTGGCCTGCCTGATCGCCAGGTGAATGGCGCGGCGCAGCTCCTTCTGGCCGTCGCCCAAGGCGGCTTTCTGAGCTTCGCCGAGGACGCTGCCTCCGGTCGGTAAACCGACGCTGACATGGGTCTGAGCCAGGCGCCAGACGCGGCGCAGGAAACGGTGCGAGCCCTCGACGCCGGAGTCGGACCATTCCAGGCTCATGTCCGGCGGCGAGGCGAACATCATGAACAGGCGGCAGGTATCGGCGCCGTACTGGTCGATCATCGACTGCGGGTCGACACCGTTGTTCTTCGACTTGGCCATTTTCTCGATGCCGCCGATCTCCACCGGCAGGCCGTCGCTTTTCAGCGTGGCACCGATGACCTTGGCCTTGGCATCGCGCGCCAGTTCCACGTCGGCCGGATTGAACCAGGTCTTGGCGCCGTTGGGCTCCAGGCGATAGAAGGTTTCCGCGATGACCATGCCCTGGGTCAGCAGGTTCTTGAATGGCTCGTTGGAATTGAGCAGGCCCTCGTCGCGCATCAGCTTGTGGAAGAAACGCGCGTAGAGCAGGTGCAGGATGGCGTGCTCAATGCCGCCGATGTACTGGTCCACCGGCAGCCAGTGGTCGGCTGCGGCGGGGTCGACCATGCCCTTGGCATAATGCGGCGAGGCGTAGCGGGCGAAATACCAGGACGATTCGACGAAAGTGTCCATGGTGTCGGTTTCGCGCTTGGCCGGCGCGCCGCAGGTCGGGCAGCTGCAGTCGTAGAATTCGGGCAGGCGCGCCAGGGGCGAGCCGGCGCCATCGGGCACTACGTCTTCGGGCAGCACCACCGGCAGCTGGTCTTCCGGGACCGGTACATCGCCGCAGGTGTCGCAGTGGATGATCGGGATCGGGCAGCCCCAGTAGCGCTGGCGGCTGATGCCCCAGTCGCGCAGGCGGAACTGGGTACGCGCCTGGCCGAGGGTTTTTTTCAGCAGCGCCACTTCGATGGCGTCGAAGGCGCCTGCGAAGTCCAGGCCGTCGAAATCGCCGGAATTGATCAGCTGGCCGTGTTCGCCGTAAGCCGCCTGCCAGGGCGCCGGGGTTTCGTCACCGGCCGAGGTGCGCACCACCGCCTTGATCGGCAGACCGTATTGCTGGGCGAAGGCGAAATCCCGTTCGTCATGGGCCGGCACGGCCATGACCGCGCCGTCGCCGTAGTGCATCAGCACGTAGTTGGCGACCCACACCGGCAGCTTCTCGCCGGTCAGCGGGTGCGTGACGAACAGGCCGGTGGGCAGGCCCTTTTTGTCCTGGGTGGCGAGATCGGCCTCGGCCACGCTGCCGCCCTTGCATTCCAGAATAAAGGCCTGCAGTTCGGTTGCCTTGTCGGCGCCCAGGCGTTCAAGGGCGACGGCGGCCAGCGGGTGCTCGGCGGCGACCGCGACATAGGTCGCGCCCATCAGGGTATCGGGGCGCGTAGTAAAGACCTTCAGTGCGCCTGCGCGGCCAATGGAGGCGGCATCGTAGGGAAAGCTGACCTCCATGCCGCGGGACTTGCCGATCCAGTTGCGCTGCATGGTCTTGACCTGTTCGGGCCAGCCCGGCAGGTCGTCGAGACTGCTCAAGAGTTCTTCCGCGTAGGGGGTTATCTTGAAGTAGTACATGGGGATTTCGCGCTTTTCCACCAGTGCGCCGGAGCGCCAGCCGCGGCCATCGATCACCTGCTCGTTGGCCAGCACGGTCTGGTCCACCGGGTCCCAGTTGACGCTGCCGTTCTTGCGGTAGATCACCCCTTTCTGGAACAGGCGGGTAAACAGCCATTGTTCCCAGCGGTAGTAATCCGGCTTACAGGTGGTGACCTCGCGCGACCAGTCGACCGCCAGGCCCAGGCTTTTCAGCTGGGTCTTCATATAGGCGATGTTTTCGTAGGTCCACTTGGCCGGCGCCACGTTGTTCTTCATCGCGGCGTTTTCCGCCGGCATGCCGAAGGCGTCCCAGCCCATGGGCTGCAGCACGTTCTTGCCCTGCATGCGCTGGTAGCGGGCGATTACGTCGCCGATGGTGTAATTGCGCACGTGCCCCATGTGCAGCTTGCCGCTGGGGTAAGGAAACATCGACAGGCAGTAGAAAGTCTCCTTGCCTGGCTGTTCGCTGACTTCAAAGGACTTCTGCTGGTCCCAGTAGGTTTGCGCGGCGGCTTCGATTTCACGGGGCTGATAGAGTTCGTGCATGGCTACTTAGGCTGAAAAAGGGGCTTACAGGAAGCCCATTAGCATACAGGAGGGCCCTTGGCCGAGGGAAACCCTGATTGCGCCGTGCCCACCGGCCGCCCGGCTGCCGCCGTTGGTCGCCACAGGCCGCCGGTTGCAAGGGCGCCGCTAAGCTTTGCAGAGAAGGGCAGTGCAGCTGTCCGTGCGAGGGCGAGGGGATGGGTGAGTTGCGGCGGGCGCAGGCGGAGGGCGGACTCTACGAGCGGCTGCTGTCGCGACTGGCGCTGGCCCTGGAAGAAGCCGACACGGCGACCCTGTTGCAGCGCGAGTCGCCGGATGAACTGGAGCTGCGCGGCCTGAGCCCGGCCGAACTGGAGCTGATTCGCGCCTACCTGGATCAGGACCTGCAATGGCTGCGCGGCTGGCATGCCGCCGCCGAAGAACTGGCATTGATCGAGCAGCAGCCGGTCAAACCCCCCAAGCCCAGTCGCCCCGGCGCCAAGCCCGGCAAGGCGCCGGTGCGGCTCAAGCCGCTGTTCAAGCGTCGCCAGCAGCTGTTCTGCGCCCTGTGCGGAGCCGCCGCCCACTGGCAGCGGGGAACGGGGATTCAGGCCTGTGGGACCTGTGGCTCGCAGCTGTTTCGCGCCGGCAAGCCCATTCGGCCTCGGTAAGGGTCATACCTGGCCAAACCCCCTATTAAACTCTAGGCTGCGGGCACCTTGGAGATGCTCGATGCCGTTTCGCTATGCCCTTAAACAATTTTTCCTGCCGCCCGGTGGCTTGCTGCTTTTGTTGCTGGCCGGCTGGTGGCTGCGTCGCCGCGCGCCGCGGTTGGCAGCGGCCTGTTTCGTGCTGGGTTTCGGCGGGCTCTGGTTGATGAGCCTGCCGGTGGTGGTACAGGGAGTGGCCCGGGCGCTGGAGTCGGAACCGGCGTTGCGCGAAGCCGGATGGCCGGGTCTGGCGGCGCGCGCGGATGTGATCGTGGTATTGGGTGCTGGTCGCGAACGGGCCGATCCGGCCTGGGGCGAGGACCAGCCTGGCTTGATGGCCGTGGAGCGACTGCGCTATGCCGCGCGCCTGGCCAAGGCCTCGGGCCTGCCGCTGTTGACCAGCGGCGGCCTGCACTACGGCACGCCACCGAGCGAGGCGGCGATCATGGCGCAGAGCCTGGAACGCGATTTCGGCCTGACCGTGCGCTGGCGCGAGGAGCACAGCCGCACCACCTGGGAAAATGCCAGCGAATCGGCACGGCTGCTGGCGCCCCATGGCATCAAGCGGGTGCTGCTGGTGACCCAGGCCGCCCATATGCCCAGGGCGCGCTGGTGCTTCGAGCAGGCCGGATTCGAAGTTCTGACCGCGCCGGTGGGCTTTATGGGGGTGCCCAACGGCCGGCCCCTGGGCGGCTGGCTGCCGGAAAGCAAGGCGCTTTGGCAGAACGGCATGTTGCTTAACGAGGCACTGGGACAGCTGCTCTATCCATTGGCCTACGGCCAGCGCTAAGCGGCGTGGAGGCGTGCTGGTAGATTGGCAAGCCTGCTGGATCGGGTTGAATAGCTGGCGCTTTATCCATCCACCGCATCGCGATGGTGGATGAAAAAGACGTCATCCACGCTACGGCGCTTTATCCGTCCGCATCGCCATGGTGGATGAGAAGGACGTCAGCTACGCGCCCCGATCCACCCTACAGCGTCTTGGCCATGCGGTTGGCCAGCAGAGCCCAGCCCAGCAGCAAGATACAGAGGATTAGCAGCGGCCAGCCTCGCCAGAACAAGTAAGGCGTGAGTTTCTGCATGGGCACCACCTCGCCGTACAGCACGCCGCGTTCGAACTGCGGCAGCCGGGCGGTGATCTTCCCGAAGGGGTCGATCAGCACGGTGATGCCGTTGTTGGTGGCGCGGATCATCCAGCGTCCGGCTTCCAGGGCGCGCATCTGGGCCATCTGCAGGTGTTGCACCGGGCCGAGTGAGGCACCGAACCAGGCATCGTTGCTGACCGTCAGCAGCAGGTGGCTGCTGGCGGCGAGGCTGGCGGCGAATTCCGGGTAGACCACTTCGTAACAGATAAAGGGCGCGATCCGGTAACCCTTGGCCTGCAGCAGGTGCTGCTCGACCGGGCCGCGGGCGAAGTCCGACATGGGCAGGTTGAAAAAGGCGATCAGCCCGCGCAGCACTTCTTGCAGCGGTACGTACTCACCGAAGGGCACCAGCTTCTGCTTCAGGTAGGTGCCCTGACCGACGCCGACCACGGTCAGGCCGTTGTAATAGCGTTTCTCGCCCTGTTCGTTGGGTTGACGGATCGGTACACCGGTGATCAGCGCGGCCTGGCGGCTCTTGGCGAATTTATCCATGCCGGTGAGGTAATCGGTGGCGAATTCCTGCAGCACCGGTACCGCGGTTTCCGGCCAGACGATCAGGTCACTGCGTTGGGCCTCCAGGCTCAGCTGCTTGTAGAGCTGCAGCTGGGCGTTCAATTGCTCGGGGTCCCACTTCAGGTTCTGCTGCACATTGCCCTGCATGGCGGCGACGCTCAGGGGTTCGCCGGCCGGCTCGGTCCAGGCTCTGTCCTGCAGAGCGAGACCCGCCAGCCAGGGAGCCGTCAGCAACAGCAGGCCACCGGCCAATGCGCTTCGGCGCAGGCGTGCCAGGTTCATCAGCAGTGCGGCGCTGAGCGCGAGCACGAAGGAGATCAGCCAGACGCCGCCCACCGGCGCCAGGCCGGCCAAGGGGCCGTCGAGCTGGCTGTAGCCGACATAGAGCCAGGGGAAACCGGTGAGAAACCAGCTGCGGAAGGCTTCCTGGGCCAGCCACAGGGCGGCGAAGGCCAGGGCGTCGGCCAATGGTGCTTCGCTGCGCCGTAGCCAGCGCGCCCAGCAGGCCGCGGTCAGGGCGAACAGCAGGCCCAGGGCGGCGACGAAGGCCAGGGTCAGGCCGGCGGCCAGGGGCGGCGAGGCGGCGCCGAAGTCGTGGATGCTGACATAGACCCAGCTGCTGCCGGCGGCGAACACCCCGAAGCCGTAATACCAGCCGCGCACTGCCGCCTGGCCGGGCTTGAGCGTGCGCAGGCCCAGGTAGAGCAGGGCGATGGACAGCAGGGCCGCGGGCCAGAGGTCGAACGGGGCGAGCGCCAGCGGGGTCAGCGCGCCGGCCGCCAGGGCCAGCAGGTTGCCCGGCCAGCCGGGGCGGGTGATCCAGTGCATGGAGGGGGTATCCTGGAAGTGGCTTAGCGCACCAGAGGCGTCAGGCGCAGCAGGTGGATGCGTCGGCTGTCGGCGCTGAGCACGCGAAAGCGGAAGTCGCCGATTTCCGTCACTTCATTGCGCTTGGGCAAATGACCGAAAGTGTTCATCACCAGGCCCGCCACGGTATCGAATTCGTCGTCGGAGAACTGGCTGGCGAAGGCCTCGTTGAAGCTGTCGATGGGCGTCAGCGCCTTGACCAGAAAGTCGCCGCTGGGCAGCGGCTTGATATAGCTGTCTTCCTCGACATCGTGCTCGTCCTCGATGTCACCGACTATCTGTTCCAGCACGTCTTCGATGGTCACCAGGCCGGCCACACCGCCGTATTCGTCGATCACCACGGCCATGTGATTGTGATTGGCGCGAAATTCGCGCAGCAGCACATTCAGGCGCTTGGACTCGGGCACGAAAGTCGCCGGGCGCAGCAGGTCCTTGATATTGAAGTTCTGGCTGTCGTCCTGCAGCACCAGGGGCAGCAGGTCCTTGGCCAGCAGAATGCCCATCACGTCGTCCTGGCTTTCGCCGATCACCGGATAGCGCGAGTGGGCGGACTCGATAATGGCCGGGAGAAATTCCTTCGGATTCTGGCTGGCCTTGATGCTGATCATCTGCGAGCGCGGCACCATAATGTCGCGCACTTGCAGGTCGGCGACCTGGATCGCGCCCTCGACGATGGCCAAGGCTTCGCTGTCCAGCAGCTTGTTCTGATGCGCCTCGCGCAGCACTTGCAGCAGTTCCTGGCGGTTCTTTGGTTCGTGGGCAAAAGCCTGGGTGATTTTCCCCAGCCAGGACTTCTGCCCGTTGCTCGATCGGTCTTCGCTCATGCGTGTGTACTCGGAATCCTGTGCGCGTTGCGGTCAGTGGTCGTCGGCGTAGGGGTCGGGATGACCCAGTTCGGCCAGCAAGAGTTGTTCCAGACTTTCCATTTCGAGGGCTTCGTCCTCGTCGATATGGTCGTAGCCGAGCAGGTGCAGGCAGCCATGAATGACCAGGTGGGCCCAGTGAGCCTCCAGGGCCTTGTCCTGCTCCGCCGCTTCGCGGGCCAGCACCGGGACGCAGATCACCAGGTCGCCCAGCAGGGGGATGTCCAGCAAGCCGTCCGGCACGTCCGCCGGGAAGGACAGCACATTGGTGGCGTAGTCTTTCTGCCGGTAGGTACGGTTCAGTTCGCGTGCTTCCGGCTCGTCCACCAGGCGGATGGTCAGCTCGGAATCCGCGCTGCGTTGGCGCAGGGCCAGTTCGCACCAGCGGCGAAAGGCGGCATCGCCGGGTGCCTCGGCCTCGCTGGCGCGTTGCAGGTCGAGCTCAAGCATCGCGTGGACCCTTGGCCTGATTTTCGGCCTTGGATTCGAAGCGCTCGTAGGCTTCGACGATGCGCTGCACCAGGGGGTGGCGCACCACGTCCTTGGACAGGAAATGGGTGAAGCTGATGCCCGGCACGTCGCGCAATACCTCGATCACATGGGTCAGGCCGCTCTTGGTGCCGCGCGGCAGGTCGACCTGGGTAATGTCGCCGGTGATCACCGCGGTCGAGCCGAAGCCGATGCGGGTCAGGAACATCTTCATCTGTTCCAGGGTGGTGTTCTGGCTTTCATCGAGGATGATGAAACTGTTGTTCAGGGTGCGCCCGCGCATATAGGCCAGGGGCGCGACCTCGATTACCTGCTTTTCGATCAGCTTGGCCACCTGCTCGAACCCGAGCATTTCATAGAGGGCGTCGTACAGCGGGCGCAGGTAGGGGTCGATCTTCTGCGACAGGTCGCCGGGCAGGAAACCGAGCTTCTCGCCGGCCTCGACCGCCGGACGTACCAGCAGGATGCGACGGATCTGCTCGCGCTCCAGGGCATCCACCGCGCAGGCCACCGCCAGGTAGGTCTTGCCGGTACCGGCCGGGCCGATGCCGAAGTTGATGTCGTGATCGAGGATGGCTTTGACGTAGCGCTGCTGGTTGGCGCCGCGGGGGCGGATCATGCCCTTGCGGGTGCGCAGGGCGACGCTGGTGTCGACCGTGGGGTTGACCAGTTCTTCCACGCCGGACTCCTGCAGGAACAGATGGACCATGTCGGGCGACAGGTCGGTGGCTTCGGTTTCCCGATAGAGCAAGCGCAGCAGACGTTCGGCCGCCTGGGTGCGCTCGCTGTCGCCGAGCAGTTCGAATTGATTGCCGCGGTTACGGATTTCGATCAGCAGGCGTTGCTCTATCAAGCGCAAGTGCTCGTCGAATTGCCCGCAGAGGTTGGCGAAGCGGCGCGCTTCAAAGGGTTCGAGGATAAAACGATGAGGTGCTGTGGGTGCGTTCAAGGTCGTTTGATGGCCGCCAGTCGGCTGGAGTAATGATCGGAGAATAACCCCAGGCGCTCGCTCGTGAAAGCATGGCGCCTGATGTTTCAGTGCAAGGGTGTTTCGCGCAGGCTGCCGCGCAGGGAATGGGGCATGGCCTCATCGATATGCACGGTGGCGAACTGACCGATCAAACCCGGATTGTCGCAGGGGAAGTTGACGATCCGATTATTCTCGGTGCGCCCGGTCAGCCAGCCCGGGTCTTTTTTGGAGTAGTCGCTGACGAGAATGTGCTGCAGGCTGCCCACCATCCGTCGGCTGATTTCGTAGCCCTGCTGGTTGAGCAGGTGCTGCAGGCGTGCCAGGCGCTCGCGGTTGACCTCGGCTGGGATCTCGTTGGCCAGGGAGGCCGCCGGTGTGCCGGGGCGGGCGCTGTAGACGAAGGAGTAGGAAAAATCGAACCCGACCTCGCGGATCAGCTTGAGGGTCTGCTCGAAGTCCTGCTCGGTCTCTCCGGGGAAGCCGACGATAAAGTCCGAGGTGATGCTGATGTCGGGGCAGGCGGCGCGCAGCTTGCGGATCTTGGATTTGTACTCCAGGGCCGTGTGGTTGCGTTTCATTGCCGTGAGGATGCGGTCCGAGCCGGCCTGGACCGGCAGGTGCAGGTGCCTGACCAGCTCCGGCACGTCGGCATGCGCCTGGATCAGACGTTCGGAGAACTCCAGGGGGTGCGAGGTGGTGTAGCGGATACGGTCGATGCCGTCGATTGCCGCGACCACCCGGATCAGCTCGGCCAGGTCGGCGGTATGGCCGTCATGGGCGAGCCCGCGGTAGCCGTTGACGTTCTGCCCCAGCAGCGTGACTTCACGCACGCCGTTCTCCGCCAGGTGCAGGATCTCGCCCAGCACGTCGTCGAACGGCCGGCTGACTTCCTCGCCGCGGGTGTAGGGCACCACGCAGAAGCTGCAGTACTTGCTGCAGCCTTCCATGATCGAGACATAGGCGCTGGGGCCGTCGATGCGCGGCTCCGGCAGGTGGTCGAACTTCTCGATTTCCGGGAAGGACACGTCCACCTGAGGCAAGCGCGTGGCCCGCGCGGCGTCGATCAGCTGCGGCAGTCGGTGCAGGGTCTGGGGACCGAAGACCACATCGACATAGGGCGCGCGGTCACGGATCGCCGCGCCTTCCTGGCTGGCCACGCAACCGCCCACGGCGATCACCATCTCCGGCTTGGCCAGCTTGAGTTCGCGCCAGCGACCCAGCTGGGAGTAGACCCGGTCCTGGGCCCGCTCGCGGATTGAGCAGGTATTGAGCAGGATCACGTCGGCGTCTTCGGCGCGCGCCGTGACTTCCAGGGCCTGATGCTCGCCCAGCAGGTCGACCATGCGCGAGCTGTCGTACTCGTTCATCTGGCAACCGTGGGTTTCGATATACAGCTTCTTGGTCATGCCGCTTCGTCGGGGTGGTTCGATGAACCGCGCAGTATAGTGCCGGGGCGTCCGGCTTCCTAGACTTGCCTGCCTGAAGGCTGTGTTACCATTCGCGCCCTTTTATTCTTCAGGTCGTTGTCGGTCCTCCATGAGCAAGCGCGAAGCCCCCATCTACAAGGTGATCTTTCTCAACCAGGGTCAGGTGTTCGAGATGTATGCCAAGCAGATCTATCAAAGCGATCTGTGGGGTTTTCTCGAGGTGGAGGAGTTCGTCTTCGGTGAACGCACCCAGGTGGTGGTCGACCCCAGCGAAGAAAAACTCAAGGCTCAGTTCGAGGGCGTGGTACGCAGCTTCGTGCCCATGCATTCGATCGTGCGCATCGACGAAGTCGAGCGCATCGGCACACCGAAGATCAGCGAAGCCCGCGGCGGCGGCAATGTGATGCCCTTTCCCATGCCGATGCCGGATAGATAAGCCAGGCGTTACGGCAGGGGCGCGAAGGGCGAACTCTGGTCGGCGGTCTGCAGGTCCAGCAGGTAGCTGCGAAAGATCTGCCCCAGCACCTGAGTGGAGATCTCCAGCTCGTCGCGGCGCATCTGCGCGGCCACTAGGTCGGCGGTGTCCAGCGCTTCCTCGGCACCATTGACGGCCGCCATCTTCAAGACGATATAAGCCTGTACATTATTCGCCGGCACGCCTTCGCCGCGAAAGAACATCATGCCCAGACGGTATTGCGCCAGTGCATGGCCCTGCAGCGATGCCTGCTCGAACCATTTCAGCGCCTGGGCCAGGTCGCGCGGCGCGCGCTTGCCGTCGTAATGGAACTCGCCCAGTTCGAACTCGGCGGTGACGTCGCCGTTCTGCGCGGCCAGCTGGCAGACGCTCAGGGCCTCGGGCAGGTCTTCGGGCAGGGTATTGAGCGAGCAGCGGCCGGCGGCCGGAATCAACAGGGAGTTGCCGCCTGCCTGGGCCAGCAGGGGCAGAACAAGCAACAGGCAGCCCAGGGACAGGGTGCGGCCGGTGCGACTCATGGCAATCAAAGCGCCTCAAAAAACGGGGTAAATCGACAGAGCTCTCAAAATGAAGACCGAATCGGCCGGCGCAACTGCGCGGGCCATCACATTATGAAATAAGCAGAGGCCTGCTTACAAAGTCTTTACCGGGTTTTTTTCCGGGGAATGCCCCGGCAAGGCCCGTATCAGCCCAGCCAGCAGGGGATAAGCCAGGCTCTAGAGCAGCGTCGCGAGAAAATCCAGGCGCGGAGTCAGTAGCAGCAATCCCGCGGCGGCACCGGCCAGCCACAGCCGTAGAGCACCAGCAGCAGGCTGGCGACTTCGAGCAGCAGGCCGTAGGCGGTGAGTTGGTTGAACTGGCGCGCCAACTCGAAGCCGACGCACAGGCCCCGCAGTGCGCGGCCTCAGGCCGGTCGACCCCAAGCCTAGCCACGGTCCAGGGTCAGCGCCGCCAAGGTGAGCAGCGGCAAACCGAGAAAGGTGCTGGCCTGGCTCAGCCACAACTGCGCGGCCCAGCCAGAGCGCCCAGGCCAGGCAGGCCCGTGCCAGCAGGCTCTGGAGCAGGCTCTCCTGCCTCAGGCCATGGTCGCGAAGGCGCGCTCGGCGGCGTCCAGGGTCAGCTGCAGCTCGGCGTCACCGTGGACGATGGAGGTAAAGCCCGCTTCGAAGGCGCTGGGCGCCAGGTAGACACCGCCTTCGAGCATCAGGTGGAAGAAGCGCTTGAAACGCTCCACGTCGCTGGCCATCACGTCCTCGAAGGTGACGATGGCGTCCGCGCCGCTGAAATACAGGCCGAACATGCCGCCGGCCTGGGTGGTGACGAAGGGGATGCCGGCGGCATCGGCGCGTTGCTGCAGGCCGTCGAGCATGCGTGCGGTGTAGTCGGTCAGCTCGGCATGAAAGCCCGGCCGGTCGATCAGGCGCAGGGTGGCCAGGCCCGCAGCCATGGCCAGCGGGTTACCGGACAGGGTGCCGGCCTGGTAGACCGGGCCGAGCGGGGCGATGCACTGCATGATCGCGCGCTTGCCGCCGAAACAGCCCACCGGCATGCCGCCGCCGATGATCTTGCCGAAAGTGGTCAGGTCCGGGGTCACGCCGTACAGGGCCTGTGCGCCGCCGAGGGCCACGCGGAAACCGGTCATCACCTCGTCGAAGATCAGCACCACGCCATGCTGGTCGCACAAGGCGCGCAGGCCCTGGAGAAAGCCTGGCGCTGGCGGTACGCAATTCATATTGCCGGCCACCGGCTCTACGATGATGCAGGCCACGTCCTGGCCGACCTCGGTGAGCCTCTGTTCGACTGCCGCCAGGTCGTTGAACGGCAGGGTCAGGGTCAACTGGGCGAAGGCCGCCGGTACGCCCGCGGAACTGGGCACGCCCTGGGTCAGGGCGCCGGAGCCGGCCTTGACCAGCAAACTGTCCGAATGCCCGTGGTAGCAGCCCTCGAACTTGATGATGCTGTCGCGGCCGGTAAAACCGCGGGCCAGGCGGATGGCGCTCATGGTCGCCTCGGTGCCGGAGCTGACCATGCGCACCATCTCCATGGACGGCACCAGGGTGCAGACCCGCTCGGCCATCTGGGTTTCCAGGGCTGTCGGAGCACCATAGGACAGGCCGTGCTCCAGCTGCGCGCGCACCGCGTCGAGCACCTCGGGGTGGCTGTGGCCGAGGATCATCGGGCCCCAGGAGCCGACGTAGTCCACATAGCGCTTGTCGTCCTCGTCGGTGACATAGGCACCGGCCGCATGCTTGAAGAACAGCGGGGTTCCGCCGACGCTCTTGAACGCGCGCACCGGCGAGTTGACGCCGCCGGGGATATGTTTCTGGGCCTGCTGGAACAGGATTTCGGAACGGGACATGGGCTTCTCCACTCGATTTTTTGGGCGAGACAGAACGGCTGTCTCGCGCCTTTAAATGATTCCTGGCTGGCGGATGATCGCGGCGCGCGAGGACGGGTTAACGGACGTTCGCTCGGAACAGCGCGGCAAAGGCTTCGGCGCGTTGCCTGACCTCGGCCGGCGATTCGGCGCCGAAGAGGCCGTGGACCACCGCCAGCAAGTCGGCGCCTGCCCCGATCAGCGCCGGGGCCTTGTCCAGGGTCACACCGCCGATGGCGACGATCGGCAGGCTGAAGCGCGCCCGCGCTTGCTGCAGCAACTCGAGGCTGGCCGCGGGTGCTCCAGGCTTGGTGTTGGAGTCGAAAAACCGGCCGAAGGCCACATAGCTCGCGCCTTCGGCCACGGCCTGCTCGGCCAGCGCCAGCTGGGCGTGGCAGGTAGCGCCGATCACCGCCCGCGGCTTGAGCAGGGCGCGGCCGGCGGCCAGGGAGCCATCGCTCTGGCCCAGGTGCAGGCCCACCCCCAGGCGCGCGGCCAGTTCGGCGTCGTCGTTGATGATCAGCGTGGCGCCGTGGCGCTCGCACAGCTCGCCCAGGGCCTGGGCCTCGCGCAGGCGGCGGGCCTCGTCGGCGGACTTGTCGCGGTATTGCAGCAGGCGTACGCCGCCCTGCAGGGCGGCTTCGACGTAGGGCAGCAGTTTGCCGTCGGCCAGCAGGCGGCTGTCGGTAATGGCATACAGGCCGCGCAATCGAGTGGGCGCGTTTTTCATGAACAGAAATCCAGGGGCAGGCGGCGCGGCACGAACTGTCCGTGGCCCAGTTGCTCGGCGTCGCGCAGGGTGCGCCAGGTATAGGCCAGGGCCGATTGCACGGCGCTGACCAGGGCTTCGCCCTGGGCCAGGCGCCCGGCCAGGGTGCTCGCCAGGGTGCAGCCCGAACCGTGGTAGCTGCCCGGCAGGCGCTGGCAGGTAAAGGTGTGGCGGTTGCCGTCGCGCGAATACAGGCGGTTGTGCACCTGAGATTCGTCGCCGTGGCCGCCGGTGATCAGCAGATGCTCGAGGTAGGGCAGGAGCTTGTCCGCGCACTGGTCCGGCGTCCCCTCGGGCAGTTCGGCGAGGATGCGTGCCTCCGGCAGGTTGGGCGTGGCGATACTGGCCACCGCGAACAGCCGCTCGCGCATGGCGTAGCCGACCTCGTCCTTGCCCAGGGCGCCGCCACCGCCGGCGCGCAGCACCGGGTCGCAGACCAGGGGAATGCCGGGCAGGCGCTGCATCAGTTGCAGCACGGTGTCGACCATCTCCACCGAGCCGAGCATGCCCAGCTTGACCGCGGCCACCGGCAGGTCGGCGATCACCGCGTTGGCCTGGGCCAGAACCCAGTCGCGGTCCAGCACGCGAAAGTCCGTGACGTTGACCGTGTCCTGCACGGTCAGCGCGGTGACCACCGGAGCGGCGTGGCAACCCTGGGCCAGCAGGGCTTCGATATCGGCCTGCAGGCCGGCGCCGCCACTGGGGTCGTGGCCGGACAGGCAGAGTACAACGGGGCGGGAGCTGTAAGCATTCATGGGGGGCGAGCTTACCACCAATCGCCCGAACGGGGCCTGTCCGGCATCGCGGCGCGGCGTTTTGTCGTGCCGGTGCGGCAGTCGATTTGGCCGAAATCCCCCTTTGCTCGACGGCACGTGCATGCTTCACTGTCGTAACAAATGAATCAGGATTCAGATCATGGCTTATCGCACCAGCGCCGCCCGTCTCGACCGTGATATTGCCCTGCGCCAGCGCATCCTGGCCTGCGCCCTGGCGCGGGTTGCCGACGGCGGTTTCGCCGCCCTGACCATGCAGGCGCTGGCCGAGGATGCGGGCATCGCCACCGGTAGCCTGTACCGCTATTTCCCGAGCAAGGGCGAGCTGGCCGCCGAAGTCTTCGCCACCGCCAGCCAGCGCGAGGTCCAAGCCCTGGGCGATACCCTGCGCGGTCCCGGCTCGCCGATGGCGCGCCTGGCTGCCGGACTCGAACGCTTCGCCGCGCGCGCCTGGCACAGCCGGCGCCTGGCCTATGCGCTGATCGCCGAACCGGTCGACCCCGAGGTGGACGCCCAGCGCCTGCTTTACCGAGAAGCCTATGCCGCGCTGTTCGTCGAGCTGCTGGAGGAGTGCGCCAGGCTCGACCTGTTCCGGGTGCAGCAGCCGACACTGATCGCCGCCTGCCTGGTCGGCGCCATCGCCGAGGCCCTGGTCGGGCCGCTGTCGCCGCCGGCCCGGGCGGCGCGCGATGCCGGCTTGCCCAGCCCCGACCTGGCGGCTGTCAGCCAGACCCTG
>JAZKHB010000018.1:18335-79761 GCA_040385585.1 Pseudomonadota bacterium
TGCCTGCGCGCCGTCGGCGCTCCATTGCCCGCCACAGTGTCCAAACAAGAGGAGCCCCAGCCATGACCTTGTCCAGTGTGCTTGCCGAAACCCACGAGGTGTTCAACCAGGTGCCGCCCCTGGACGGCGCCAACCTCTATCGTCTGGACCTGCCGCTGCAGGAGTGGACCCGGCGCTTCGGCGGCGCCTGGGCCGAACCGCGGATCGAGGCCTACGGCGCACTGGCGGGCGGGCCGCTGATGGTCGCGGGTTTTCTGGCCAACGAGAACAAGCCGGTGTTCAAGAGCCACGACCGCCAGGGCCACCGCATCGACCTGGTGGAGTACCACCCCGCCTACCACGAACTGATGGCCACGGCCGTTGCCCATGGCCTGCCGTCGGTGCCCTGGACCGAGCCGCGCCCCGGCGCCCAGGTGGCCCGCGCCGCCATGAGCTACCTGCACAGCCAGGCCGAGGCCGGCAGCGGCTGCCCGCTGACGATGACCTACGCCAGCGTGCCGGTGATCCGTCAGCAGCCCGAGCTGGCCGCGCTTTGGCTGCCGAAGATCCTTTCCGGCCAGTACGACCCGCGCAACCTGCCGATCGAGCAGAAGACCGGCGCCACCCTCGGTATGGCCATGACCGAGAAGCAGGGCGGCACCGACGTGCGTGCCAACACCACCCGTGCCCATGCACTCGGTGCCACCGGCCCGGGCCAGGCCTACGAGCTGGTGGGGCACAAGTGGTTCTGTTCGGCGCCCATGTGCGACGCCTTTCTGACCCTGGCGCAGACCGACCGGGGCCTGAGCTGCTTCCTGCTGCCACGCCACCGCCCGGACGGCACGCGCAATGCGTTCTATATCCAGCGCCTGAAGAACAAGCTGGGCAATTGGTCAAATGCCTCCAGCGAGGTGGAGTACCGCGGCGCCCTGGCCTGGATGATCGGCGAGGAGGGCCGCGGGGTGCCGACCATCATCGAGATGGTGGCCCTGACCCGTTTCGACTGCATGGTCGGCTCCAGCGCCCTGATGCGCCAGGCCCTGACCCAGGCCGCTCACCACTGCGCCCACCGCCAGGTCGGCGGCCGGGTGCTCAGCGAACAGCCGCTGATGCGGAACGTGCTGGCCGATCTGGCCCTGGAAAGCGAGGCCGCCCTGGCCCTGACCCTGCGCATGGGCCAGGCCCTGGACAACCCCGGCGACGCCCAGCAGACCAGGTTTGCCCGCCTGGTCACCGCCGTGGGCAAGTACTGGATCTGCAAACGCGCGCCGGCCATGATCAACGAGGCCGCCGAATGCCTGGGCGGTGCCGGTTATGTCGAAGACAGCATCCTGCCGCGGCTGTACCGCGAGGCCCCGGTCAATTCCACCTGGGAAGGCTCGGGCAATGTGCAGTGTCTGGACGTGCTGCGCGCCCTGTCCAAGGAACCGGGGGTGCTCGAGGCCCTGTTCGTCGAGCTAGGCGACGGCCACGGTGATTCGCGCCTCAAGGCGCAGATCGGCCGGCTGCAGGCCGCCTTCGCCGACACCGGGGACATCCAGTACCGCGCCCGCCAGCTGACCGAGGAGTTGGCCGTTACCCTGCAGGCCAAGCTGCTGTTGGAAGCGGGTAACGCGGTCGTCTCCGATGCCTTTATCGCCAGCCGCCTGGGCCAGGGCGGGCGGGTCTACGGCACCCTGCCGCGCGGCGTGGATGTCGAAGCGCTGGTGGCGCGCAGCTCGCCCCATCTGCAGTAATTGCGTCAGGGGCGCTTCCAGATCATGCGGCCATTGCTGCCTTCGATGACCAGGTACTGCTCGCTGAAGCGGTAGCGACCCGCCGGCTGGTAACTGCCGTTGCCTTGCAGTTGCACCATCAGCGCGCCGTTATCGCTGTACCAACGGCCGCTGTATTGCAGCTCGCCGGGGCTGTCGAAGCTCCAGTCACCGCCGCCGCCCACCGAGCGGCTCCACTGCGTCACGTTGCCATCCGCGCCCAGTTGCAAGGTCAGCAGGGTGGTGAAGGAGGCGAAGTCGGCGCCGCCGCTGTTGATCAGGTTTTCGTGCTGCCAGGTACCGATCAGGGCCGGGTCGAGTGGCCCGGCCTCGCCGCTCGGACGCGGGTCCGCCGCGCTGGCGCCGCGGCGTTGAAACAGCGCCTGACGCTCGATCACCTGGCCGCTGCGCGGATCGCGGGCGGCGACCCGGGTGTTCAGGCCATTATCGGCGTATGCCGCGCTGAGGGTGGCCAGCACCTGGCCCGAGGGGTCGAGGATTTCCGCGCTGAGCAGCCGGCCATCGAAGCGGCCGCGCAGCTTCAGCCGCAAGCTGTGGTTCTCGATATACAGGCCCTCGACGGCGCTGTCCTGGCTGCGCAGGTGCAGCTCGGCGGCCTGGCCATCGAGGGTGGCGTGGTATTCGCCATCCAGGGAGTCGGCGAACACCTGCTGCCAGGTGCCCAGCAGCAGTAACAGTCGGATCAAGCCGCGCATTCCGGGATTCCTCGCAGGTTCGGATCATGGGCAGCTTAGCTTCAACGCTCGGCCGCTGCGCTAGGCTCGGCTGCGCGATTGCGCTGCGCCGGTGTCGAATGGCCCTAGGGCCTGTTGACATTAACATCGCGAGTCGCGTTGCCGCGAAGAAGGGTCCCAGGCAAGGCGCGGAACGCAGGCAATGGTCATTCCCTTGCCACGTTTCGCAACGCCGAATGGGGCACTTATTCGCGCAACCCGCAGGGCCGGATCTGTTTTGATGCGATAAGGCGTTATTCATCGCTCCCACTGAAACGCCCAATGTTGCGTTTCATGCCAGGTCTGGTTTCAAAACCGGTTCCGGCGCGGCCGTGCGGGTAGTGCTAACAGGCCCTAGCCCAAGCGCGACGGATCAGGGCAAGATAAAGCCTGTCCGATCAGCCAGGAAGGTGCCTTGTGAACCCTTGTTCCGATGACTTCGTTGTCGCCAGCACTGCCGAAGCGGCGGTGGACCGGCTGGCGGCTCTGCACGAGCAGGCCACCCGCGGGCTGAGCCAGGCCCTCAAGCTTTACCTGAAGGAGCGGATTCGGCCCGATCCGGCCCAGCACAGCCAATACCGCTACCCCGAGCTGCGCCTGACCTACCTGTGCCAGGGCGAAGTGCCGACCACCGTGCGCGCCTACGCCAAGGTCCAGGTGCCCGGCACCTACAGCGTCACCGTGACCCACCCCGCGGCGTTTCGCAATTACCTGCTCGAGCAACTGCGGCCGTTGATGAACGACTTCACCCTGCGGGTCGAGGTCGGCACCAGCCAGCAGAACATCCCCTACCCCTATGTGGTGGAGCAGGGCGACGAACTGGCCGGCTCCGGGGTGACCGCCGCAGAGCTGGCGCGGGTGTTCCCCAGCACCGACCTGTCGGCCGCCACCGACGGCGTGGCCGACGGCCTGCACGACTGGGGCAATACCGAGGCCCTGCCCCTGGCGCTGTTCGATGCGGCGCGGGTGGATTTCTCCCTGCGTCGCCTGGTGCATTACACCGGCAGCGACTGGCGGCATGTGCAGCCCTGGATACTGCTGACCAACTACCATCGCTACGTCGACCAGTTCATCCTCCATGGCTTGAAACTCCTGCGCGAGGACCCGCGTTTCGTGCGCATGGTGCTACCGGGCAATATCAGCATCGAGCGCGGCCTGGACGACGGCGAGGCGCAGTCGATCATCGGCGGCGTGCTCTGGCACCGCTACCAGATGCCGGCCTACCACCTGATCGCCGCCGACGGCCACGGCGTGACCCTGGTCAATATCGGCGTCGGCCCGTCCAACGCCAAGAACATCACCGACCACCTGGCCGTGTTGCGCCCGCACTGCTGGCTGATGATCGGCCACTGCGGCGGCCTGCGCCAATCCCAGACCATCGGCGACTATGTGCTGGCCCACGCCTATATGCGCCGCGACGGCATTCTCGACCGCGTGGTGCCGCCGAATATCCCGATCCCGGCCCTGGCCGAGGTGCAGATGGCCCTGCAGCAGGCTGCCGCACAGGTCACCGGCGAGCACGGCGAGGCGCTCAAGCGTCGGCTGCGTACCGGTACCGTGCTGACCTACGACGACCGCAATTGGGAGCTGCGCTGGGCCCAGGAGCGGGCCCAGATCAACCTGGCGCGGGCCATTGCCGTGGATATGGAGAGCGGCACCATCGCCGCCCAGGGTTACCGCCTGCGCGTGCCCTACGGCACGCTGCTCTGCGTCTCGGACAAGCCGCTGCACAGCGAGATCAAGTTGCCGGGCGCGGCGGGGGCCTTCTACGAGCGGGCCGTGACCCAGCACCTGCATATCGGCATCGCCGCCCTGGACCTGCTGCGCACCCAGCTCAATTCGCTGCACTCGCGCAAGCTGCGTAGCTTCGACGAGCCACCGTTTCGTTAGCAGCCTGTTGAAAAACCAAATACGTTTTTCAACGGCCTCCTGGGGTCCGTTTCCGTGGGCCGATAAGCCTGGCGCCATCCGGGACAGGGGGTGCCGGATGGCGCTGGGTTATTTGCGGGCGTCCAACACCACCCGGTAGCGTGCCTTGCCGGCCCGCAGGTGGTCGATGGCGTCGTTGACCCGGCTCATGGGGAAGTGTTCGACCTGGGGCAGGATCTGATGCCGCGCGCAGAACGCCAGCATGCTGGCCATGCTGGCGGGCGAGCCCACCGGCGAGCCCGACAGGCTGCGTTGGCGCGGGATCAGGTTGAACACATGCACCGGAATGGCGCTGGGCACGATGCCGACGAAGTGCAGCCGGCCCTTGGCGGCCAGGGTGCCAATCAAGGCGTTCCAGTCCAGGTCGGCGCTGGCGGTGACCAGCAGCAGGTCCAGGCTGCCGGCGGCGGCCTTTAGTGCCTGGGGATCGGTGGAGGCCAGCACCCGGTGGGCGCCCAGGCGCTTGGCTTCGTCCTGTTTGCTCAGCGAGGAGGTGAAGGCCGTGACCTCGCAGCCCCAGGCGTTGAGAAAGCGCAGCGCCAGGTGGCCGAGGCCGCCGATGCCGACCACGCCGACCCGGTCGGTGGGTTTGACGTCCAGCTCCAGCAACGGCGCGAACACCGTGGAACCGGCGCAGAACAGCGGCCCGGCCAGGGCCGGATCGAGGTTGTCGGGCAGCGCGATGGCCCAGGCCCAGTGGGCGCGCAGGCGGTCGGCGAAGCCACCGTTGCCGCCGACTATGGTGGGCTTGACCGTGCCGCACAGCTGGTGCGAGCCCTCCATGCAGCTGTGGCAATGCATGCAGCTGCCCTTGTACCAGCCGATACCGACCCGCTGGCCGAGTTTCAGGCCGCGCGCCTGCTCGCCCAGGCGCACCACGGTACCGACCACCTCGTGGCCGGGCACGAAGGGGTAGCGGGCGTTGCCCCATTCGTTGTCGATCATCGACTGGTCGGAATGGCAGATGCCGCAGTACTCCACCTGCACCTCCACGTCCTCGACGCCCAGGGGGCCCGGATCGAAGCGGTAGGGTTCCAGGGGGGCGCCGGCAGCCAGGGCGGCCCAGCCGGTAAAGGTGTCGGTCGTGCTCATGGGGATTCCTCGGTTCGGGCAAGTCTTTCAGCATAGGCCCAGGGCGAACTCATGGCGCGCTTATAAGCCGGGGTGATGGCGCGGGATCGGTCTCGGCGGTGCGCTCGGTTACACTGGCGCCCCCGCTTCCACTCTTCCGGACCCCAGCATGCCGCGCCCGCCCCGTCCTTCCAGCGTTCAGCCGCGCCGACTGAGCAAGCCGCCTCCGGCCGAGCCGAAGCTGATCCTGTTCAACAAGCCCTTCGACGTGCTGACCCAGTTCAGCGACGGCGAGGGCCGCGCCACCCTCAAGGACTTCATCGAGATCCCGGGCATCTACCCGGCCGGACGCCTGGACCGTGACAGCGAGGGCCTGCTGCTGCTGACCAACGACGGCCAGCTGCAGGCGCGCATCGCCGATCCCCGGCACAAGCTGGCCAAGACCTACTGGGTGCAGGTGGACGGCGAGCCGAACGAGGAACAGCTGCAACGGCTGCGCGAGGGGGTGAACCTCAACGACGGGCCGACCCTACCGGCCGAGGCCCGGCTGCTGGGCGAGCCGTCATTGTGGCCGCGGGATCCGCCGGTACGCTTTCGCCAGCACTTGCCCACCGCCTGGCTGGAGCTGGTGATCCGCGAGGGGCGCAACCGTCAGGTACGGCGCATGACCGCCGCGGTGGGGTTGCCGACCTTGCGCCTGGTGCGGGTGCGGATCGGCCCCTGGAGTTTGGAGGGGCTGGAGTTGGGGCAGTGGCGCGAGGTGCCGGCGCGCTTGCCCTGACTGCTCATTGAAAGCCGGGTTTTAGACAGCCGTTTAGAAGCCTTCTAGGCCGCCGATCACCAGGGTCTTGATGATAAAGCCCAGCACACCCAGACCCAGGGCGAGAAACAGCACCAGACTGCCGTAGCGTCCGGCCTTGGATTTCTTCGCCAGGTCCCAGACGATAAAGGCCATAAACAGCACCAGGCCGCCGACCAGGATGATCATCATCCACTCTTCGAACTCTGCGGGGTCCATCGTGATCTCCAGTGCGAAAGGGCTGGCGAGTATACGCGAGGGCGACGCGATGCTCAGCCGCGCAGATGTCGCAGGGGTAGTTCGGTGCTGGCGATCACCTGGTTGAGCACGAAGCTCGAACGCACGCTGGTCACGCCCTCGATGCGGGTCAGCTGACCCAGCAGAAACTGCTGGTAGTGCTCCATATCCGCGACCACCACCTTGAGCTGGTAATCGGCGTCCATCCCCGTCACCAGGTTGCATTCCAGCACTTCCGGGCACTGGCGGATCACCGCCTCGAAATGCTCGAAGCGCTCCGGGGTGTGGCGGTCCATGCCGATCTGCACGAAGGCGGTCAGGCTCAGGCCGAGCTTCTTGCGGTCGAGCAGGGCCACCTGGCGCAGGATATAGCCGTCGTCCTGCAGCTGCTTGACCCGCCGCGAGCAGGGCGAGGGCGACAGGCCGATGCGCTCGGCCAGGTCCTGGTTGGAGAGGGTGGCATCGCGTTGCAATTCGCCCAGGATGCTCAGGTCGTAACGGTCGAGTTTGTTCATTTTGTTTGTACTTTATTCGTGGGTTGCGCGTTATGGTGCGCTTTAAGTCGAATATTGCGCAATAGATAGGTTATTCGGCAATCTTAGCAATCCCCTGTCGCGTCTCGGCCGTTAAGCTTTACCTCAGTTTCACGGCCCGGACGACAGCGTCCAGCCGGCTCGCCCAACCCGGCGCGCCGGCGCCGCCGACCTTACCGGGTCGTCGCGGCTCCCGGGTCCGCACCGCCCAACCCGGCGGGCGAGGAAAACGGCGATACCCAGGCCGGTCGCGGACGAACGAAAAAGGGGAGGCCGCCAGGTCTCCCCTTTTTCGTGTCTGGCCCATGACTGTCAGACGCCGGCTATGCGGGCAGCCTGCGGTCAATCGTCAACGTGGGCCACCACGCTGGCCGGATCGACATGCACCAGCACCTCGGCCTGAGGGTAGTGCTCGCGTATGGCCGCGGCGACGCGCTCGCCCAGCTCGTGGGCCTGAATCAGGTTGAGCTGGTCGGGCAGCTCCAGGTGCAGCTGAACGAACCAGCGAATACCGGACATCCGCGTGCGCAGGTCGTGGGCGCCGAGTACGCCGGGTACCCCCCGGGCCAGCATCAGCATCTGCGCGCCCACGGCGTCCGGCAGTTCCTGGTCCATCAGCACCCCGGCGGCCAGGCGCATGATGCCCGCCGCGCTCCAGAGGATATAGACGGCGATGGCGATGCCGCAGACGGCATCCAGGCGCTCCCAGCCGTAACGGGCGAGCACCAGGGCCAGCAGGATGCTGACGTTGAGCAGCAGGTCGGAGCGGTAGTGCAGCGAGTCCGCCTGGATCGCGGTGGAGCCGGTCAGGCGCACCACATGGCGCTGGAACAGCAGCAGGGCGGCGGTTAGAGCCAGGGACAGCAGCATCACCGCGATGCCTACTGCTTGTGCACCCAGGGGTTGCGGGTGCAGCAGGCGCTCGACGCCGTGAGCGCCCACCAGTAGCGCACTGATGCCAATCAACAGTGCCTGGCCGAGCCCGGCTAGGGCCTCCGCCTTGCCGTGGCCGTAGCGGTGGTCACGGTCGGCCGGGCGCAGGGCATAGTGCACGGCGATCAGATTGAGCAGCGAGGCGGCGCTGTCCAGCAGAGAATCGGTCAGGCTGGCCAGCAGACTGACCGAACCGCTCAGCCACCAGGCCAGCGCCTTGCTCAGGGTCAGGATCAGCGCCACTGCCAGGGCGGTGGCGCTGGCCAGGCGCATCAGGCGGGCGTGATCGGCGTTCACCGGCTCGATCCGTTACCGTCTCAACGGCCTGTTAGCCGGTCAGGCCGCCGGGCGCAGGCCGAAGCTGGCCAGCTGCTCCAGGCTGCCGCGCTGCTGGATCAGCCGCGGGTCGTCCAGGGGCAGGGAGCGCCCGGTTTCGCGCTCGATAATGACCTTTAGCTTGCTCGGGTCGACCTGGCCGTCGGCGCCTATGGCCTCCTGCAGGGCTTCGGGGGCCACCGAGTAGCCTTCGCCCTCGGGCAGGTAGATGGCGCCCGTGGCAAAATCGATACCGAAGGCGATCAGGCCGGGGATCACATAAAACAGGATGCCGATGGCATTCAGACCGGCGACCAGCGGATCGACCCGGCCTTCGATCTGGCCGCGGCGGTCGGGAAAGAACAGCGTGCCGCAGGCACTCAGCTGGGTCAGCAGGGCGACGGCCAGCGCGGCACCGATCACGCGAGTTTGCACGGGCATAAACACCTCCACAGGAATGGCTTCGACTTTCAGCAAGGATCAAGACGGCTGGCATATTGCTGCTGTGCGAGCGGGATATCCAGCGGCGCGGCGCGCCTCGACACTGATCGGACCACAGGAAGGCTTGGGCCGTTCGCCGGTATACTCCCGCGCCATGACGTCCTTACCCATAGATGCCGTACTCCCCGCCCTGCGCCAGGCCTTGCGAAACCGCCACGAGGCGGTGCTGGAGGCCCCGCCCGGCGCCGGCAAGACCACCCGCGTGCCGCTGGCCCTGCTCGACGAGCCCTGGCTGGCCGGGCAGTCGATCCTCATGCTCGAGCCCCGGCGTCTGGCCGCCCGGGCGGCGGCCGAGCGCCTGGCCGAGCAGCTGGGCGAGGCGGTGGGCGAGACCGTGGGTTACCGCATCCGCCTGGAAAGCCGGGTCGGCCCGCGCACGCGCATCGAGGTGGTCACCGAGGGTATTCTCGCCCGCCGCCTGCAGGCCGATCCGGCCCTGGAGGGCGTGGGTCTGGTGATCTTCGACGAATTCCACGAGCGCAGCCTCGACGCCGACCTGGCCCTGGCCCTGTGCCTGAATGGCCGGGCACTGCTGCGCGATGACGCGGCGTCGCCGCTCAAGTTGCTGCTGATGTCGGCGACCCTGGAGGGCGAGCGCCTGGCGCGCCTGCTCGACGACGCGCCGGTGATGCGCAGCGAGGGCCGCCTGTTCCCGGTGGAGCTGCGCTGGGGCCGGCCCTTCCCGAGCGGCCCGGCCTACGGCAAGGACGGCCTGGAAGCGCGGGTGCTGGACTGCGTGCTGCAGGCCCTGAACGACGAGACGGGCAGCCTGCTGGTGTTTTTGCCCGGCCAGGCCGAGATCCGCCGGGTCGGCGAACGCCTGGCCGAGGCCCTGCAGGGGCGCCGCGATGTGCTGCTCTGTCCGCTGCACGGCGAACTGGCCCTGACGGCCCAGCGCGCGGCCATCGCCCCGGCCCCGGCGGGCCAGCGCAAGGTGGTGCTGGCCACGCCGATTGCCGAGACCAGCCTGACCATCGAGGGCGTGCGGGTGGTGATCGATGCCGGGCTGGCGCGGGTGCCACGTTTCGACCCGGGTAGCGCCATGACACGCCTGGACACCCAGCGCATCTCCCGGGCCAGCGCCACCCAGCGCGCGGGTCGGGCTGGCCGGCTGGAGCCGGGCATCTGCTACCGGCTCTGGTCCGAGGCCCAGCACGAGCAGCTGGCCGCCTATGCCGGCGCGGAAATCCTCCAGGCCGACCTGACGGGCCTGGCGCTGCAACTGGCGCGCTGGGGCGTGACCCCCGACGAGCTGGCCTGGCTCGATCCACCCCCGGCCGCGGCCTATGCCCAGGCCCAGGACCTGCTGGCGCGGCTCGGCGCCCTGGCGGAAAAACCGGGCGGCTGGACCCTGACCACCCACGGCCAGGCCATGGCCGAGTTGCCTGCGCACCCGCGCATCGCCCACCTGTTGCTGCGCGGCCAGGCCCTGGGCTTGTCCGAGCTGGCCTGCGACCTGGCGGCGCTGCTGGGCGAGCGGGATATCCAGCGCGGCGGCGGTGCGGACCTGCACAGCCGCCTGGCGTTGCTCGGCGCGGGGGCTGCGCGCGGCGAGGTGCAGCGCCTGCGCCAGCTGGCGCGACAGTTTCGCGGCTTGCTGCGCGGCGGCGCGGCAAATAGCGAGGTCAGTTTCGCGGCGGGCGATCCGCGCGGCCTCGGCCTGCTGTTGGCCTTCGCCTACCCCGACCGCGTGGCCCGCCAGCGTCGCGCGGGCGGGGCCGAATACCGCCTGGCCAACGGTCGCGCGGCGCTGTTCGCCGAGGCCGATGCCCTGATGAAACACGAATGGCTGGTGGTCGCCGATCTCGGCAGTCGCCAGGGCCAGCGCGAGGAGCGCATCTACCTGGCCGCGGCGCTCGACCCGGGCCTGTTCGACGGGGTGCTGGCCGAACAGCTGAGCGAGCGCGAGACCCTGGAATGGGACGAGCGCGAAGGCCTGTTGCGGGCCGAGCGCCAGCGCCGGGTCGGCGAGCTGATTCTGAGCCGCGAACCGCTGAGCACGCTGGACGAGATCAGTCGCAGCCGTGCGCTGCTCGAACTGGTGCGCCGCAAGGGCCTGGAACTGCTGCCCTGGACCCCGGAGCTGCGCCAGTGGCAGGCGCGGGTGGCCCTGCTGCGTGGGCTGGACCTGGCCAGCCAGGCCACGAGCGAGTGGCCGGCGGTGGACGACGCCGCGCTGCTGGCGGGCCTGGAAGACTGGCTGCAGCCCTACCTGGGCAAGGTCACGCGCCTCGGGCATTTCGCCAACCTGGACCTGGCCGGACTGCTGCAGAATCTGCTGCCCTGGCCGTTGCCCCAGCGCCTGGAAGAGCTGGCGCCGCGCGCGCTGGCGGTGCCGTCCGGCTCGCGTATTGGCCTGGACTATGGCGAGTCGCCGCCGGTGCTGGCGGTGCGCTTGCAGGAACTGTTCGGCCTGGGCGAAACGCCGCGCATCGCCGGCGGGCGGCAGGCGGTCAAGCTGCACCTGCTGTCGCCGGCGCGCCGTCCGGTGCAGGTCACCCAGGACCTGGCGAGCTTCTGGAGAAATACCTATCAGGAAGTTAAAAAAGATTTGAAGGGTCGCTATCCCAAGCATTACTGGCCGGACGACCCGCTGATCGCCGAACCCACGGCGCGGGCCAAGCCGCGCAACACATAATGCCGGCCCGGTTCTGCTGGGGCATGCCCGCGCTACCGACTTTTCTGCTCAGGGCAGGCTCAGATCCTCTCCTGCGGCCACCAGCTCGGCATAAGCGCGGTCCAGTGCCTCGCGCAGGGCCTCGCTGCCGGGCGAATGCCTGGACAGGATCAGGCGCAGCGGAATGCGCTGCAGCACCATAAAAGGCAGCTCCTCCATGCCGATTTGTCGGCGGGCCTGTTCCACCGGCGTCTGGTAGTCCAGCAAGAAATCCCCGCGATGGCGTTGCAGCATTTCCAGGGCGGCGATGTGGGTGCCGGTGCGGTGTTGGTGAATATTCAGGGCCCTGTCGTCGAGCAGGGCGTTGAACGCGGGCCAATAGCTGTAGCCGCCGATCAGGATGACGTTGCGCCCGGCCAGGTCCTCGGGGATGCGTGGCAACAGGGTGTCGCGGCGAAAATACAGGTTGAGGCTGATCTGTCCCAAGGTGGTCTGGCTTTCCAGCGTATGCCCCACCAGCTCCGGTTTACCCGGTGCTCCGGGCCAGATCTGTACGCTGCCATCGCGCAAGCCGGCGTACAGCCGAGCGCTGGGTTGTGAGCGAAACGCTGCCCGGTAGCCGGCGTGCCGCAGCAGGCGCTCGGTCAGCTGCAGGATGGCGCCCCGAGGTTTTCCGTCGGCGTCGCTGTAGGAATAGGGCGGGAACTCATAGAAGCCCACATTGACCACCGGAGGGGCGGGTGGGGCGGCGCAAACCAGGCGGGCAGTGCAGCAAAGGGCGGCAAACAATGCAAAATGGAGCGTTCGGGTCATGGTGGCGTGCAGCGATTAAGGCTGGTGTCTTCGATCAATGATGGCATAACAGCATGATCAAGATGCAGGGCCTTTGTCCAGTGCTCTCGTCATCCGGGTACCGCGCAGTATCTAGTCCTTCAGCGGCCGGTCGTCGACCAGCATAAACAGTCGAAACAGCAGCACCGTGGCGAACAGCTGGAAGAAGCCTATCAGGCTGCCGCGCAGTACCTGCAACAGGAGGTCCGGCTCCGCGCCTTTGACCGGCTGGGTCAAACCGTCGAGCAGCCAGAGCGGCACCAGTGCGCACAACAGGCAGGTCAGGATCGGCCAGAACAAGCCGGTGGTCCGCGCGAAACTTTCATGCAGGGCCTGCACGGGCGAGCGTCCGCGCAGCACCAGAAGGTACTCGGCGAATGCCAGCTTGGCCATCATCCAGAGGCCTGGCAGCACCAGAAGCGAAAAGCCGAGAAGAATCGCCAGGCTGCTCAGCCCCACCAGCAGGACCAGGGTCGGCCAGAGCCACAGGGCCATGGTCAGCAGGTCCCGCGCGCGCGGTTGCAGGCCGCGGTTGCGGGCATCGATAAACAGGATCAAGGCTGCGGTATACAGGGGGTAGAACAGCACGCCGACCAGTAGGTCGAAGAGCACCGCCGTCTCGGGTCGGCTCCAGCCGGCAACCAGCTGCCGGGCCAGGTTCTCCAGCACGATCAGCGGCAGGCAGAGCAGGGCGATGGCGGCCAGGTGACGGCTGAAGAAGTACCAGGCATCGCGCAGGATCGGCAGGGGATTCATCGAATAGGGTCGCGCGCGCAAACGGGGTCGCCACTGTAGCCGATGCCAGCAGCCGTACCAATCCCGGCGCGAGGAGCGGGGCGCTCAGCCACTGAAGGAATACGGCCGGTGTTGCCGATACGGCCGTCAAGCACTCAGGTGCGGGCCCCGGCAAGGCGCTTCCATCAACAGGCGTATTCATACCCCCGTGAACCACCTATGCGTCGCCTGCTGCTGCCAGGTTTGGGATGGCTCGCCTGTCAATTCAGTACGGCCAGCAGCTCGGCGCAGCTCAGCACGGTTGCATACTCGCCCTGCAGATTGGCCATGGCCATGGCATGCACTTCTTCGGCGCTTCGCGGCTGGTCGTCGAAATCCGTTTTGGCGAAGGTGTAGCAGGCGTCGTGCGCCACCCAGGCCGCGAAGCCCAGGTTGCCGGCACTGCGTGCCGTGGACTCCACCGAGTTCTCGCTGGCCACGCCGACGATCACCAGGCGCTCGATGCTGCGTATCCGCAGCCAGCGTTCCAGCCCGCTTTGCGCGAAGGCATCCGGCACGTGCTTGTCGAACAGCGCCTCCCCGGTGCGGGGTTCGAACGCCGGTTGGAACAGCACCCCGGCCTGGCCGGGCGCGAAGACCGAGCTCGACGAGTGGGAGATATGCCGTATATGCACCAGGGGCCAGCCACGGGCGCGCCAGACTTCGAGCAGCTCGGCCATGCGCCGTTCGGCCTGCGGATTGTTGCGCGGGCCCAGGTGCGGGGCCTGCATGCCCTGCTGCTGGTCGATGATCAGCAGGGCGGGCGGCTGGGGTTTCGTGGGCATGGGCGCTGTCCTGTTATTCGAGTCTGGAAGGGCAGTCAGGGTCGACAACCATAGGGCAAGGTGTCCGGGACTGGCATACTGGCGCCGACTTTAACCCCAGGGTGGCCGCCGTGGCTGCCTTGTCTGTCTCAATTTCCAGGAGTGCCGGTGAAGAAGATCGCCGTTTTCGCCGATGTCCAGAACCTCTATTACACCGTGCGCCAGGCCCATGGCTGCCATTTCAACTACGCGGCCCTGTGGGCGGATATCAGCCGACAGGGGCAGATCGTCGAGGCCTACGCCTATGCCATCGATCGCGGCGACCCCAAGCAGCAGCAGTTCCAGCAGATCCTGCGCAACCTGGGCTTTACCGTCAAACTCAAGCCCTTTATCCAGCGCAGCGACGGCTCGGCCAAGGGCGACTGGGACGTGGGCATCACCATCGACATCATGGATGTCGCGCCGCGGGTCGACGAGGTGGTGCTGGCCTCGGGCGACGGCGACTTCGACATGCTGCTCGAGCGCATCCGCAGCGCCCATGGCGTCGAGGCCGTGGCCTACGGCGTGCCGGGACTGACCGCGCAATCGCTGATCCGCGCCGCCAGCCGCTACGTGCCCATCGAAGGCGCCCTGCTGCTAAAGAACTGAGCGGGTCTGTCCCTAGGCTCGAGGCGCTGCGACGCAGCGCCGGTCTTTTTCCCTATCGGATACCACGACGTTGGAACGCATCGCCGTCATCGACTTTGAAACCACCGGCATCTCCCCGGGGCAGAACGCCCGCGCCACCGAAATCGGCGTGGTAATCCTGGAAGACGGGCATATCGTCGCGCGCTTTCAGAGCCTGATGAATGCCGGTGTCTGGGTGCCCGGTTTTATCGAACAGCTGACTGGCATCAGCAACGCCATGGTGCGCGCCGCGCCGCCGGCCGCTGAGGTGATGGAGGCGGTGGCGGAGTTCGTCGGCAGCACCCCGCTGCTGGCGCATAACGCGGCCTTCGACCAGAAGTTCTGGGACGCCGAATTGGCGCGCATCCGCCGCACCCGGCTGCAACCCTTCGCCTGCTCGCTGTTGCTGGCCCGGCGCCTGCTGCCCCAGGCGCCCAACCACAAGCTCGGCACCCTCAACGCCTGGGCCCGGCTGCCGCACACCGGCCAGGCCCACCGCGCCCTGGCGGATGCCGAGATGGCCGCCAACCTCACCGCCTACCTGGCGACCGAACTGCGCGAGAAACACGGCGTCCGCCGCCCGGACCACGGTCTGCTGTGCCGGCTGCAGAAGATTCCCGCGGCCAAGGTGGCCGATACCCTGAGGCGCGAGCGAGCGGGTTGACGGCGGGTGGGTGCGATAAGTGAGCCCATTGCCTGTACCGCCTGAGGTCAAATGGACCGCAGCAAGCAAAGACTTGCCGATGAGCTCGATGTCAAATTCCGATGGAGGGTCAAACCTTGAGCCGACCGCGAAAACCTCTGGCGGCGTAATAGGATTCGGCACCGTTGTGATAAACGAAAACCTGGTCATAGCGACGATCGCCGAAAAGCGCCCCGCCCAAAGCCCTTATGGTGGCTGGCGTATCCAGCCAGCTTGAGGTTTTTCTGTCGAATTCTCCCAGCTCTTGCAAGGCTCGGTATTGTTGTTCCGTCAGTAGCTCGATGCCCATCGAAGACGCCATCTCGATAGCGCTTGCGCTGGGTTTGTTATTTTTTCGTGCGTCGAGCGCCTGGCGGTCGTAGCACTGGCTGCGTCGGCCTATTGGGCTTTCAGGGGAAGAATCACAAAAAATAAACTCGCCGGTCTTTTCATCGTAACCCACGACATCCGGCTCGCCACCGGTGCGTTCCATTTCATAAAGGATCTGGGTTTTTTCAGGTTCGGCTTCCAATTTCGCCTGCACGCAGCCCCAGTCGATTCCTGTATGACGCCGCATGTTTTTCGCAAACCGGTCTTTGAGCGTCTCGATCAGTCCGTCACGAAAGGCTGCTTCCATATCATTGTCTTCCTTATGTCACTCGCTCAAGCGCATGGCACGTCAACTGCCCATCGACATTATTTAATCCATCATCCAATACCTGAACTTACGGCGCAGTTACCCCGTCGGGATTAGTAGTTGCGCGCGTCAAAAAATTGCAAATTGAAAGGCTTAAATGTGCGCCCCGCAACGGGTGGCGCAGTGGGAGGCGAACGCCACGCTCAGCTGCTGGCCCTGCGGATTTATGCCTGCTCGGTTGCGGCACGATCTTTAATCATTTGAAAGGCGGCTGCATGTTTTTCTACCTTGCCGCTTTCGCAAATACGGCATAACGTTCTGGCGCCTCTCCCTGTGAGCATGACCATCGAAGGGTTTTTACACCTTTTGCAGGGGCTGTAACCGGATGCGGACAAATCAAGATACGCGTCGAACCACCGGCATGCTGTATTCGGCAGTTTAGCCGAAAGCCAGGCATATTCTTCCATGGGCAGTCGACCGCCGATGCCTAGATTTTCCAGTTTTGTCAGATTGGCAAAAGCACGAAGAGAGTCAAGGTGAGACGTGTCGATACAGAGCGAACGGAGCCAAGTCATGCTTGCAAAAGGCTCCAGGGAGCCTATTTTTTGCCGGGACCACATACTCCCTGTCACGGATAAAGACTCCAGCCCAGAAAGCTGAAATAGGGGTGAAAAATCGGAAACACTCTTGAAGTTTTCGATATCAAGCAGTTTCAGACTCTGCAGCGCCGCCACGGGCTCAATTGACTCGATTTTGGTTGAGCTTCCAATTGAAAAAAACAGAAGATTTTGAAGTCTACGGATCTGTTCCAGACTCTTTATACTGCTCCACTTGATCTGCAAAGATTCCAGGTTTGACATCTCGCATGCCGCATCAAACAACGGCTGATTTACCTGAGACCACAGGTTCAGCCAGCGTACGTGCTTAAGTTCTGGAAGCGTAGCGCACCATTTGAGAATTAATTTATTCTTGTCTTTTTCAGGCACGGCCCCAAGATCGAAACTTATCGAAAGACGCTCACCCCCGTCATAGTCTTCCGGATGGATGATCGACTTCGGCCAGTTTGAGGCATGAAAGGGGTACCAGGTCATAAGGTCAGGGTGCTCGTGAAGCATATGCGCGATTACCTCTATCTACTTGGCGAGGCCAGCGACTCGTTAGGCGATTTTCGATCTAATAAAATCAATTGTTTGACTCCCCGCGATGCTTTCTGGGAGGTACCAATACATTCCTTTTTGCGGCCATATGAGAATGCCTTTCGGTGTGCGAACGGCTTTTTCAATACCACCCCATTCAACGCATCCATTGGAAAAAGGGCCGGTGCTATCGATCCCTGCTTCTGTGACCTTCAATTCAATTTCGGCATTCATCAATTTGCTTTTGGTATGACGGCGGAGCCAAAAATATTTTTTGAGGTGATGGCTGAAAAGTTCAAAAAAGCCAATGACTAGAAGTGCAATGGGCATCACTGTTTTTCCATGGGCATAAATGTAGAGGCCTATGCCGAGAGAAATGAAGGTAAGGCCTATCGCCCACTCGACGAACCGCCAAATTGACCCATGCCGCCGAGCTTGGTCGTAACTTTCGCTCATGTATTCACGGCTCAATGTTAATTTCACGCTAGCCTCTTGATTGCCTCGTAGTGATTGGACGGAATTCCGTAGTACTCCATAACCGAGGATGCTACATCACTTCGTCTGCTTCACCTGAGTTCAGGGCAATATCACCAGGTGATTGGGCAGTTCGTTGCGGGCATGGGTGACGGGCAGGTGCTGCTTGAGTTGGGCGCCGCAGGCTTCGATGCAATCGAGAAAGCCCTGCAGGGTCTGGCCCTGTTTTACCTGTTGGGTAAAGGTCACGATGATGGCCTGCCAGGTTTCGTTCGGCAGGCGGCTGGCGATGCCCTGGTCCACCAGGATCTCCACATAGTGCTCGGCTTCGCTGACGAAAATCAGCATGCCGGTGGCGCCCTCGGTGTGGTGCAGGTTCTGTTCCAGAAACTGCCGCCGCGCCAGGTTGGCCGCCCGCCAATGACGCACCGAGCGTGGGATCAGTCGGGTGGTCAGGGCTGGCAGGCGAAACAGCAAGGCCAGGGCGATAAAGCAGCCCCACTGCACCAGCAGCAGCTGCTGGGCGCCCAGCCAGGCGCCGAAGTAATTGACTGCGCCGGGCAGCAACAACGCCAGCAGGCTGGCCCAGAGCAGCGGGATATAGCTGTAGTCGTCGGATCGAGCCGCCAGCACGGTGACCAGCTCGGCATCGGTGTGCAGTTCCACGTGCTTGATTGCCTGGGAAACTTGCTGTTGCTCGTGTTCGGTCAATAGAGTCATGGATTGCTCGTTGAATTGAGTTACCAGCTGCCGGAGGCGCCACCGCCGCCGAAGCTGCCGCCGCCACCGCTAAAACCGCCGCCGCTGCCGCCAAAACCGCCGCCGCCCGTGCCCGCACCGAGCAGTCCGCCCATCAGCGCACCACCACGTCCACGGCCGCCGCGCCCGCCGCCGATCAGGCTGATGACGATAAAGAACAGCACGATAAACAGGATCGCCGTTGAGCCATCCGCGTCCTCCTCGACCACTGCCAGGGGTTCACCGTCCAGCACCTTGAGCATGGCGTCCACGCCGGCTTCGATGCCCTGGGCGAATTCCTCGTTCTTGAAGGCTGGGGTGATGACCTGCTGGATAATGGCCCAGGACTGGGCATCGGTCAGCCGCTCTTCCAGGCCGTAGCCGACTTCGATGCGCAGCTTGCGCTCGTCGCGGGCGATCAGCAGCAGGGCGCCGTTGTTCTTGCCCGCCTGGCCGATGCCCCAGTGGCGGCCCAGCTGGTAGCCGTACTCCTCGATTTCCAGACCCTGCAGGTTGGGCAGCGTGACCACCACCACCTGTTCGCCGGTGCTGGTTTCGTAGGCGTGCAGCCGTTCGGCCACGCGGGCCTCGGCCTGGGCATCCAGCAGCTTGGCCTGGTCCACCACGCGTCCGCTCAGCGCCGGGAACTCGGGTTGGGCCTGTGCCACGGCCACCCAGAGGCACAGCAGCAGAGCCAGCGTCGGACGCAACGCGGCCTGCATCAGAACTTCACTTCGGGCGCTTTTTCAGCGGCCGGCGCAGTGGCTTCGAAGTTGGTGCGCAGGGGCAGGTCGCTGTACATCAGGCTGTGCCAGAGGCGACCGGGGAAGGTGCGGATCTCGGTGTTGTAGCGCTCCACCGCGGTGATGAAATCGCGACGGGCCACCGCGATGCGGTTTTCCGTGCCTTCCAGCTGGGATTGCAACGCCAGGAAGTTCTGGTTCGATTTCAGGTCCGGGTAGCGCTCCGACACCGCCATCAGCCGGCTGAGGGCGCCGCTGAGCTGCTCCTGGGCCTGCTGGAACTGGCGCAGCTTCTGCGGGTCGTCCAGGGTGCTGGCGTCTACCTGGATGGAGGTGGCCTTGGCCCGGGCCTCGATCACCGCCACCAGGGTTTCCTGTTCCTGCTTGGCGTAACCCTTGACGGTTTCCACCAGGTTGGGGATCAGGTCGGCGCGGCGCTGGTACTGGTTTTCCACCTGGGACCAGGCAGCCTTGACCTGTTCGTCGTAGGTGGGAATGTTGTTGATGCCGCAGCCCGTGAGGAGCGTGGCCATTAATACCAAAGCGGCCACGCGGCCGCCGAATCCATAACCCGACTGTGTGTGCATGGTGCGTGTGTTTCCCTGTACTGGAGAAGGGGAGCGCCGGCGCTCGCGCCAAGGCCTGGCCATTGCTGCGTTGGGTATGCACCCTAGTCGCTATTTTGGCCCTTTGCCACCAACGCGAGCTGCCGGTTGTTGGCCGGGCCGAAAGGCCGCAAAGCGCTTGGTTAGAGAGACTTTCGAAGACCAAGAGTTCGAACCGATTGCTCCTCGCCTGAGGTGCCGAGTGCCGTCGGCGCAACAGAACCGGGTCGGCGGGCTTCGGGCAGGGTAAACTGCGCGGCATTCCCGAATTCTGGTTGCCCCTATGACCTTCGCTTCCCTTGGCCTGATCGACCCCCTGCTGCGCGCCCTCGAGACCTCGGGCTACGCCACCCCCACGCCGGTGCAGGCCCAGGCGATTCCGGCGATTCTGGCGGGGCGCGACCTGATGGCCGCGGCGCAGACCGGTACCGGAAAGACCGCCGGTTTCGCCCTGCCGCTGCTGCAGCGCCTGACCCTGGAGGGGCCGCAGGTGACCAGCAACTCGGTGCGCGCCCTGGTGCTGGTGCCGACCCGCGAGCTGGCCGAGCAGGTGCACCAGAGCTTCGTCACCTACGGCGCGCAGCTGCCGCTGAGCACTTACGCGGTGTACGGCGGGGTCAGCATCAACCCGCAGATGATGAAGCTGCGCAAAGGTGTCGATGTACTGGTCGCCACCCCGGGGCGGCTGCTCGATCTGCACCGGCAGAACGCTCTGAAATTCAACCAGCTGCAGACCCTGGTGCTCGACGAGGCCGACCGCATGCTGGACCTGGGCTTTGCCGAGGAGCTGCGCAGCATCTATGCCGCGCTGCCGAAAAAGCGCCAGACCCTGCTGTTCTCCGCCACCTTCTCCGAGTCCATCCGCGCCCTGGCCGGGCAGATGCTCGACGATCCGCTGAGCATCGAAGTCAGCCCGCGCAATGTCGCCGCCAGTAGCGTCAAGCAGTGGGTCATCCCGGTGGACAAGAAGCGCAAGCCCGAGCTGTTCAGCTACCTGCTGGAAACCCAGCGCTGGAAGCAGGTGCTGGTGTTCGCCAAGACCCGCAACGGCGTCGACCAGCTGGTGACGCAGCTGCAACAACAGGGCGTGAACGCCGACGGCATTCACGGTGACAAACCCCAGGCCACCCGCCAGCGCGCGCTGGACCGCTTCAAGAAAAGCGAAGTGCAGATCCTGGTCGCCACGGACGTGGCCGCCCGCGGCCTGGATATCGACGACCTGCCTCTGGTGGTCAACTTCGACCTGCCCATAGTCGCGGAAGACTATATCCACCGCATAGGCCGTACCGGTCGCGCCGGGCTCACCGGCGAGGCCATCTCCCTGGTCTGCGCCGACGAAGTGGACATGCTCGCGGCCATCGAGACCCTGACCCGCCAGACCCTCAAGCGCATCGAGCAGCAGAACTTCGAACCCGAGCACCGGGTGCCCCTGACCGACGCCAGCGGCCAGGTGCTGAAGAAACCCAAGAAGCCGAAAAAACCCAAGGTGGTCGGCGGCGGCAAGAAGAACCTGGGCAAGTGGCTGGAAAGCGACGAACCGGCCAGCCCCCCGATCAAGGCCGTGCGCAAGGTGCCGGTGTTCAACACTGGGCCGAAGAAGAAGAAATAGCCCGCGGCGTCCCGGATGGCGCTGATTCGTCGTTCCCGCGCAGGCGGGAACGACGGTGAATTATCCTCCCCGGATTGCAGGCGCGCCTGATGGGCATCCAGCCCTGCTCTGCAAGGCTTGCGCTGCTCCGGGTCGTTTAGCGTTCTGGCCCGCTGCTTCTGATTCTCAGGGCTTGGGCCGCTCGTAAGCCCCCAGATCGCAGACCGCCACCCCATCGCCGTCGCCGTCCCGCGGTCGGCTGGCGCCGCGCTGGTCTTGGCGGGTGCAACTGCCCAGGCCAGCATCCACCGCGGGGCTGCCCGGGCGCAGGGCATGGGTCGGTAGCCGTGGCTGGTTGTTGTCGGCCAGGGGGTAGAGCACCCGGGTAAAGGCTTCGCTGTTCTCGCGGTACAGCTCGGCGGTGCAGTTGCCCGGCCCGTTGCCCAGCAGCAGTCCATAGGCCCGGTAGGTGGCGTTGGGGCCGGTGGTGTTGCAGTTGCGCGCTTCGTCCTCGATGAATGAGTCGTAGTTGCCGATGATCAGGCTGTTGCGCAGCGACAGCTGGCCGAAATTTTCCAGGCCGCCGGTATTGCCGGCGATGGTCACATTGACCAACTGGGCTTTAGGTACCGCTTTTCCTGACGGCCAGGCCTGGCCGTTGCTAAAAGCGGACGCGCCGATGCTGGCACTGAGGGTGCTGTTGCTCAGCTTCAATACTACGCCGTTGGGAAATGCTGCGTTCCACAGCGTGCCGTTGTGAATCGCTGCCCCGGTGCCATATTCCCTCACCTGGTTGTCGATAAAGGCACTGCGGCTGATGTCCGCGTGGCCCTGGTTGGAGATCGCGCCACCGAAGGATGCATGTTCGTCGGTGCCAGTGGCTTTGTTACCGGTGAAGTGGGAATCACGCACGGTCAAGGTGCCGCGGTTGAGGATGGCGCCGCCTTCACTAGAAGCGCTGTCGTAGTTGAAGGAGAGGTTGTCCTGAAAACGCGAGCTGTCGATCACCAGGCTGCCGTAGTTGGCGATGCCACCGCCGAGGCCGATCCCTAACCCTTCATACGTGCCGATCGCCTCGTTGAAATTGAAACTGACCCGGTCCAGGCTAACCTGGCCGTGGTTTTCCAGGCCACCTCCGTAGAAGGAGGTAAAGCCATTCTCCACGGCCAGGCGCTCCAGCCGCAGGCGCCCCGTGGCAAGCACCTCGAAAACCCGATCACGGGCGCTTGGCGAGCCGCGCACGAAGGTCTGCTCGGCGCCCAGGCCGATGATGCTGAGCTCATCGGTGATATCCAGGTCGCCATTGAGGTTGGCGTCATCGTCCAGGGTATCACCGGGTTGGTCTCCCCACCTTGTTTCGCCGCTGGGGGCCGGCAAACTCAGGGTATAGGCACCGGCCCCGAGCAGGATGCGGTCGGGCCCGGGGCGGGCATTGGCCACGACCACGGCATCGCGCAGCGAACAATGGACCGCGCAGACACCGTCGAATTGATCCTCGCCCGTGGTCACCGTCAGGTCGAGGGCGTTGGCGGCCAGCGACAGGCTGGACAGGGCAAGGGTCAGCAGGGCGCAGGCAAGCGAGGTGCTTGGGTAGACGGCTGGTCTGTGCATTATTTTTCCTTGTTTGGACAACGGCAACAGTGATGGCAGGACGTGCAGGTAAGGATGGCCTCATCGGATCTCAGGGCTTGGGCCGCTCGTAAGCCCCCAGGTCGCAGACCGCCACGCCGTCACCGTCGCCATCGCGTGGCCGGCTGGCGCCGCGCTGGTCCTGCTGGGTACAACTGCCCAGGCCGGCATCCACCGCCGGGCTGCCGGCGCGCAGGGCATGGGTTGGCAGCGAAGGATTGTTGTTGTCGGCCAGGGGATAGAGCACCTGGGTGAAGGTCTGGGCGTTCTCGCGGTACAGCTCGGCGGTGCAGTTGCCCGGGCCGTTGCCCAGCAGCAGGCCAGAGGCCTGGTAGGTGGCGTTGGCGCCGATGTTGTTGCAGTTGAGCGCTTGCTCCTGGTACTCGTCGTAGTTGCCGATGATCAGGCTGTTGCGCAGCGACAGCTGGCCGAAGTTGTTCAGGCCGAAGCCGGTATTGCCGGCGATGGTCACATTGATCAACTGGGCCTGGGGCAGCCCACCCGTCGGTGGGTAGTACTGGCCGTTGCTGAAGCTGCCCGGGCCGGTATTGCCGCTGAGGGTGCTGTTGCTCAGCTTCAGCACCCCGCCCTTGTCGTTGGAAATAGCCGCGCCGCTGCCATAGCTCGGTACGCGGTTGCCGATAAAGGCGCTGCGGCTGATGTTCGCCTGGCCCTGGTTGGCGATCGCGCCGCCGAGGGCCGAATCGTCGTCGTCCGAGGCGCTGTTATCGATAAAGCTCGTATCTCGCACCACCAGGTTGCCGCGGTTGAGGATGGCGCCGCCATGGCCCAGGGAACCTTCGCCCGCCGAGGACGAGTTGTTCTGAAAACGCGAGCTGTCGATGACCAGGCTGCCGTAGTTGGCGATGCCGCCGCCGTTGCCCGGCTCGAAGGCGCCGGAGGCCCGGTTGAAGCTGAAGTTGACCCGGTCCAAGCTGACCTGGCCGTGGTTTTCCAGGCCCGCTCCGTAAAAGGAGGTACGGCCATTTTCAACGGCCAGGCGTTGCAGCTTCAGGCGTCCCGTCGCCAGCACCTCGAGGACCCGATCGCGTGAGCTGGGCGAGCCGCGCACGAAGGTCTGCTCGGCGCCCAGGCCGACGATGCTCAGCTCATCGGCGATATCCAGGTCGCCGTTAAGGTTGGCGTCCTCGTCCAGGGTCTCGCCTTCCTCGCCGACCGCCGCCGGCAAGCTCAGGGTATAGGCAGCAGCTCCTAGCAGGATGCGGTCGGGGCCGGGCCGCGCATTGGCCGCGGCCACGGCGTCGCGCAGCGAACAGTGGGCGGCGCAGACGCCGTCGAACTGGTCCTCGGCGGTGGTCACCCGCAGGTCGAGCGCGTTGGCGGCCAGCGGCAAGCTGGACAGGGCGACGGTCAGCAGAGCGGTGACAAGCGGCGTGGAGGGACGGGTTGGCTTGTGCATGACATTTCCTTATGTGGGACGGCGGGGGTGTGAAGGGGAACTGGGCTTGTCGCTGCGGATGGGCGCGTAAGCGTACGGGCCATCGGCAGCGGCAAAAACCTGTGCAGTTAAGGCTCGCCCAGCTCATAGGCGCCCAGGTCGCAGGCGGCCACGCCGTCGCCGTTGCCGTCCTGGGGCCGGGAAAGGACGCGCTGGTCCTCGTTGATGCAGGTGCCAATGCCAGCGTCTACCGCCGGGCTGCCCGGGCGCAGGGCATGAGCCCAGGTTTGGTTAGGGAGTTGGGTCAGGGGAAACAGCACCTGAGTGAAAGTTTGAACGTCAGGCACGAAGACACTGGCGCTGCAGTTGCTCGGCGCATCGTTGGTCAGCAGGCCTAGGGCTTGGTAGCTGAAGTTTGTGCCGTAGTTTCTGCAGTTGTAGGGTTGGTCGAGATTTTCGCCATCGATCATGAAGTGGTTTCCTGCGATCAGGCTATTGCGGATCCGCAAGTCGCCCCAGTTCGACACCGCCTCGGTGCCCCAGTTCTCGAGAGAGTTATCGACCACTGTGACATGGGTCAGGGTGGCCTTGGATCGGCGCTGGGGCTGGTCATGGCGGCCGTTGGTCAATGCGCCTCCCCAGTTACCGCTCAGCGTGCTGTTACTGAGGATTAATTCCCCGCCTTCGTTGGTGATAACCCCACCCTCGGCAGACTCCATGGAAATGTTTGCGAGGAAGGCGCTGCGCCAGATCACGGCGCGACCGCTGTTGTAGATCGCGGAACCAGAGCCCGAGAGCCAGAAGTCTGAAGCCGAGTTGCCTTTAAAGGTGCTGTCGCGCACCCACAGGCGGCCGAGGTTATAGATAGCGCCACCGTAAGCAGGCTCGTCGGTGGCGGCGGTGTTTTTCTCAAGCTGCGAAGCGCGCACCACCAGATCGCCGTAATTGGCGATAGCGCCGCCCCGGCCACGTTCTACGGTCGCTTCTTGGTCGTTGCGGGTGATGTTCCCCTCCGCCCGCACGCTGTGCAGCACCAGTCGGCCATGATTTTCCACCGCACCGCCGTTATAGGCGGCGCGGCCATTCATGAGCGTCAAGCGTTTAAGTTCCAATTGGGCGTCGGGCCGCACCTCGAAGAGCCGGTGCCGCAGCGCGAAGAGGTCAGCGGTCGGCCCCGTGATGATGCTTTTACCGATGCCGGCACCTGTAATCAGCACCTCGCCCCGGATATCCAGGTCGCCGAGCAGATTGTCGTCGCCATCGATGGGCAGGCGCTCCGCATCCAGCGGGTCGTTCCGGTTGAGCACATAGGTACCGGACGGCAGCAGAATTGTGTTCGATTCCGCTGATTGGTTGGCGACGGCCACCGCGTCACGCAGGGAGCAGTGCTGGTCGCACAGGCCGTCGTAGCCGTCCTGGACGGTGGTGACCCGCAGGGTCGCGGCCTGGCTGGTGGCGACGCCGGATAGCAGCAAGGCGCCAAGCAGAGCGCGGTGCAGGGGTAAGGCCTTTAGGCTGAGCATCTTCAGTTCCGTTTGATGATAGGTGCTTAGGGTTTTGCGTGTGGCTGTTGCTTTGAATCAGGCAGTTTGTAGGCACTCAAGCCGTTGTCATGGCTGCCGTGGAGGCGAGAGACGCCACGCTGATCCTGGCCGATGCCGCGTCCACCGTTGGGCGCTGAACAGGCAGTGGGATCCGGTCTTGTCGTTGCAGTCATGGGTCGAGAGGTCCGTACCTCAAGGTGCTCTTGCTCAGCATCCAGGGCCCTTCTACGCATAACCCTGAGGTTCCATTCTTGACGAAGGCACTGCATCCGACTGTGATGCGCCCCTTGTTATAGAGCGCTGCATCTGCGTAGCTGTCGGTCTGGTCTCCGAAATGCTCGGGGTGGAGCTCAAGTTTCTGCTGGCCGCCCGCGCACTGCCGTGCGCGGGCGGGGTCAGGTTCTTTATTCTGGCTTCAGCTCGTAGGCGCCCAGGTCGCAGGCGGCCACGCCGTCGCCATTGCCGTCCTGGGGCCGAGGCGCGCGGCGCTGATCGTGGCTGCTGCAGGAACCGACGGCGGCATCCAGGGCCGGGCTGCCGGGGCGCAGGGCATGGGTCGGGGTGGGACCGCCGTTGTCGGCCAAGGGCGTGAGCAACTGGGTGAAACTGTCCTCGAAGGGCACGAACAGGTCGGCGCCGCAGTTGCTAGGCTCGTCGTTGCGCAACAGGCCGATGGCGCGGTAGCGGTAGCGTGGGCCTTCGTTTCTGCAGTTGGTCACCTCGTCTTCGTAGACGCCCAGATTGCCGGCGATCAGGCTGTTGCGGATCAGCAGGTCGCCGCTGTTCTGTACGCCGTAACCGCTGTTGCCGGCGATGGTGACGTGAATCAGCAGGGCCGTGGGCTGGTTGTCCGCCGGGTTGGCGTAGTAGCCGTTGCTCAGGGCGCCGCCGGTGCCGTAATGGCCGCTGAGCGTGCTGTTGCTGAGCTTGAGCCGGCCGTTGTCGTCGTTGGCGATGGCGAAGCCGCGACCGCCTTCCGAGCCGCTGTTGGCGTAGAAGCCGCTGCGGGCGATATCGGCCAGGCCGCCGTTGTAGACGGCGCCGCCGGCACTGCGTTCGGAGTCGTCGGCGGCGAGGTTGCGGCTGAAACTGCTGTCGCGCACCAGCAAGGTGCCGCGGTTGAAGATGGCCCCGCCGCGCCCCAGGTTGTTGTCCCCATAGCCCCAGGAACGATTGCCTGTGAAACTCGAGGCAAACACGGCGAGGTCGCCGTAATTGGCGATGCCGCCGCCCTGGCCGGAGCGGTAGCCGAGTTCGCCGGGCAGCTCCTCGTAGTCGGGATTTTCGGTGCTGGCGTTATTGCCCTGCACGGCGACCTGCTGCAGGTACAGCGCGCCGCGGTTGAGCACGGCACCGCCGTTGCCTGGGGTGCTGCCTTTCTCCAGGGTCAGGCGCAGCAGCGTCAGGCGGGCACCAGGCAGCACGTCGAGCAAGCGGTCGTTGCCGATGGACAGACCGCGTTCGTAGAGGCCGCTGATGCGGCTGAGGTCGGCGCCGGCACCCTGGATCAGCAGCTCGCCAGTGACGTCCAGATCGCCGTTGAGGTTGCCATCCTCGCCGGCTTCATCCCGGGGCGCGGGCAGGTCGAGGCGATACACCCCCGCGGGCAGCACAATACGTTGCGGGCCGCTCAGGCCATTGGCCGTGTCCACCGCATCGCGCAGTGAACAGTGGCTGTCGCAGACCCCGTCGAACGCATCGGCCTCGGTGGTAACCCGCAGGTCGGCCGCCCAGGCCGGCGTTGCACCGAGACAGGTCCCGAGCAGGGCGATCAATAGACGGGGGCGGACGAGTGGATACATGGGCGATTCCTTTCAAGTGTTGGGGGGCGTCCAGGCGCGGTAATCGGGCGGGGGCATGGACTGCTGACCTGGAGACGGCTTGCTCACGCGTGGGAAAGTAATAGGCATGTGGATCTATTGCGCAAGGGGGGCGCGCGGCGCGCCGACGACAGGTCGGGCACCACGGGTAGGCGATGGAATCGGCGTCGCGATGTTGCGCAGGGAGAGGCGCGGGTGGTGGGGGTTATCGACTCAACCAGGCCAGCATGCCCAGGCCCGCGGCACGGCCGCTGGCGAAACAGGCGGTCAGCAAGTAGCCGCCGGTGGGCGCTTCCCAGTCGAGCATTTCGCCGGCGCAGAACACCCCGGGCAGGTGCCTGAGCATCAACTGCCCGTCCAGTTGCTCGAAGGGCACACCACCGGCGCTGCTGATCGCCTCGTCCAGGGGGCGGGTGGCGACCAGGGTCAGCGGCAGGGCCTTGATCGCCCGGGCCAGCGCTGCCGGCTCGCTCGGGGCGCCGGCCAGCTCGCGCAGCAAGCCGGCGCGCACGCCGTCCAGGCCCAACTGGCTGCGCAGGTGGTTGCTGTGCGACTTGCTGCCCCGGGGTTTGCTCAGCAGCGCCTCGGCCTCTTCGAGCGTCTTGTGCGGCAGCAGGTCGAGGGTCAGGGTCGCGCTGCCTCCCGCCAGGATACGCTGGCGAATCGGCGCCGACAGGGCGTAGATCAGGCTGCCCTCGACGCCCTGGGCGGTGATCACGAATTCGCCCAGGCGCGGCGCATCCGGGGCCAGCCCCAGGGTGGTGGATTTGACCGGTGCGCCGGCGAATTTCTCGCGGAATACCGGGCTCCAGCCGGCCACCTCGAAGCCGCAATTGCTCGGCAGCAGGGGTGCCACGGGGATGCCGCGCTGCTCCAGCAGCGGCACCCAGGCGCCGTCCGAGCCCAGGCGTGCCCAACTGCCCCCGCCCAGGGCCAGCAGCACGGCATCGGCCTGGACGCTGTGTTCGCCTTCGGCGCCGCGCAGGCGCAGCTGCCCTTCGGCCGTCCAGCCCAGCCAGCGCTGGCGGGTATGGATGCTCACGGCGTGTTCGCGCAGGCGCTTGAGCCAGGCTCGCAACAACGGCGCGGCCTTCATGTCGGTGGGGAACACCCGGCCGGAGCTGCCGACGAAGGTGTCGATGCCCAGGCCGTGGATCCAGGCGCGCAATCGGTCGGCATCGAACTCGGCGAGCAGGCCGACGAGCTCGTCCCGCCGTTCGCCGTAGCGGGCGAGAAACGCCGGCTTGGCCTCGGCATGGGTGATGTTCATGCCGCCGACGCCGGCCAGCAAAAACTTGCGTCCCACCGAGGGCATGGCATCGAACAGCTCGACCTTGACCCCGGCCAGGGCCAGCACCTCGGCGGCCATCAACCCGGCCGGGCCGCCCCCAATGATGGCGACCCGTTTGGATGAGGGCGAGGCAGGTGGGCGAGTGGGCATGGCGGCAGTCGAGTCTGGACGGGCGCGCAGTTTAACAGGCCTTACGCCCCGCGCTGTTCCAACGCCGCCCGCACGAAGGCCTTGACCAGCGGCGGCACCTGGCCCGTGAGGGCCGCGCGCTCGGGCTGGAACAGGGTGCCGACGAAGAACGGATGGCCGTCCAGTTCCAGGGCGCGGGCATCGCCGAACCCATCGACCGCGCTGATGTGCAGCGGCCCGACCGCCAGGGCTTGGGTAAACGCCGGGTTGAGGCCGAAGCGGCAGTGGTAGCCCTCCTCGGCCTGCTCGGCGGCATAGGCCAGGGCCAGGCGCGAACCGGGCACGAAGCGCACCTGGCCCTGCACTTCCACCAGGGCGCAGACCAGGGGCGCGATCACCAGCCGTGCGCCTTCTGGCGCGGTCTCGGCATGTTCGGCATCGGCCCAGCCGAGTCGGTTGCGGGCGTACTCGATCAAGGCATGCTGAAAGCCGCCGCAGGTGCCGATAAAAGGCACGCCCTGTTCACGGGCATAACGGATCGCGCGCAGCGCGCCGTCCATATCGCGGTAGGGGGTGGCAGGCGCCGCCCACAGGCCCTCGAAGCCGGCCAGGTCGTCGCCCTTGCCGATGGCATCCGTGGGCAGCCACTGGGCCTGCAGCGCTTGGCCCAGGGCGGCGGCGGCCAGCTGCAGAGCGATCGGTATGGCCTGGTGGGCGATCACCGAGGCGTCATAGTCGCCGATCAGGCCGATCCGTAGAGGCTGCATGGTGGTTTCCTTAGCGTTGCTGCTGAAGTTGAGCCTGTTTGGAGCGTTCGACATACTTCTGATATTGGGGAATCGCGACGGATGCCAGGATGCCGATCATCGGCACGATGATAACGACGCCGACAACCCCCAGTACCAGGCCGGAGGAGCCTCTGACATTGCCGTATTTCTGTTGCCAGCGCGTATTGTCCGTGCACAGAAAGACGATGCCCTCGACCAGGGCGATAATCGCGGGGATCCAGGTCCAGAAAAGCACCAGGTAAATCAGACCCCACCATTGACCCAGGTACAGCCGATGGATGCCCAGGCCTCCCAACAGCAACGCCAGCACGCCGGCGGTGATCTTGCTCTTGGGATTGAGGTTCTGGCTGGCCTGGCAGTCCGGGCATTGAGTGGCGCTGGCCGCGATCTTGCTGCCGCACTGGCGGCAGAAGACGCTGGCGAGGGTCAGGTCGGCTTGGGGGGCTTGGTAGGGGTGGGCATCCATGAGGTACAGGCTTCCATGTGGAGTAGGCGGGCACTCTAACAAGGCATTTTGCTATCGCCAAGCGTGAGGCGCTACAGCCCCAGCGCCTGCCAGACCCTGGCGGCGCTGTGGTGCAGGATGCCATGGCGCCGGGCCAGGACCGCGCGGTCCTTGTCGTAGCCGCCACCGATGACTCCGACCACCGGGATGTCGCGGCCCAGGCAGTGGCGCAGCACGGCCTCGTCGCGGTCGGCCAGGCCCTGGTCGGTGAGCTTCAGGTAGCCCAGGGCGTCGTCGCGGTGCACGTCCACCCCGGCGTCGTACAGCACGATATCCGGCTGGTAGAGCGGCAGCAGGTAGTTCAGCGCATCGTCCACCGCCTTGAGGTAGTCGGCGTCGCCCAGGCCCATGGGCAGGGGAATGTCCCAGTCGCTCTGGGCCTTGCGCGCCGGGAAGTTTTTTTCACAGTGCAGGGACACGGTAATGGCTTCCGGCGTCTCGGCCAGGATGCGCGCCGTGCCGTCGCCCTGGTGCACGTCGCAGTCGAAGATCAACACGCGCTGTACCCTGCCGGCTTCCAGCAGGTAGCGGCTGATCACCGCCAGGTCGTTGAAAATGCAGAAACCCGCCGGGTGATCGTAGTGGGCATGGTGGGTGCCGCCGGCCAGGTGGCAGGCCAGGCCGTGCCGCAGTGCCTGCTCGGCGGCCAGGAGGGAGCCGCCCACCGCGCGCACGGTGCGCCGCGCCAGGGCCTCGCTCCAGGGCAGGCCCAGGCGGCGCTGGGCCTCGCGGTCCAGCTCGCCGGCCATAAAGCGTTGGATATAGGCCGGGTCGTGGGCCAGGGCCAGCACCTCGCTCGGGCAGAGCGCCGGGCGCAGCAGCGCATCGTCATGGGTCAGGCCGCTGTCGACCAGGTGGTCGCGCAGCAGGCGGAATTTTTCCATGGGGAAGCGATGCTCGGCCGGAAAGGGCGGGCTGTAATCGTCGTGGTAGACGAGGGGCAGGGGCATGCGGATGGCTCGATGGCGTATCGGGGGGGGGCGGCCCGGCGTCGGGTCGGCTGAACCAAGAGGCCCGGAATTTATCATGGCTACTGGGCGATACCCGAGTGTTTCGGGAGTGGCCTTATCGCCAGGAGATCCGATTTCACCATGACTATCCCCCGCGAACTGCACACCGAACGTCTGCTGCTGCGCCGCTGGCGCGCGGCGGACCGCCAGCCTTTCGCCGAGCAGAATGCCGATCCCCGGGTCATGCAGTTCTTTCCCGGGTGCCTGAACCGCGAGGAGAGCGACGCGCTGATCACCGAGATCGAGGCGCACTTCGCCGTTCAGGGTTACGGCTGGTGGGCCCTGGAACTCGAGGCCAGCGGCGCCTTTATCGGTTATGTCGGCCTGCAGCGGTGCGACTTTCCTGCGCCCTTCACCCCGGCGGTGGCCATCGGCTGGCGCCTGGGGGCCGACTACTGGGAGGAGGGCTATGCCTGTGAGGCCGCCGAGGCGGCGCTGGCCTTCGCCTTCCAGCACCTGGGGCTGGACGAGGTGGTGGCCTTTACCGTGCCGGCCAACACCCACTCCCTCGGGCTGATGCAGCGCCTGGGCATGGCACGCGACCCGCGCGACGATTTTCAGCACCCCCATCTGCCGCCCGGCCATGCATTGCGCCATCATGTGCTGTACCGCCTGAGCCGGGCGCGGTGGCAGGCCCGGGACGTGACGGGCTAGCCGATTGTGTCGGCGAGTCCGGGTCGTCGGCCGCTATTTATTTCGCGCCGCGGCCTGCTGAACGGCTCGATCCGGCCGACAGCGGCCTGCAAAGCCTTTACCATTTCGTATCGGGTCGAGGGTTCGGTCCGCGCCGACTGTTCCGTGTTCGAATCTGCCGTGTTTATGAGGAAGTACCGATGAGCCAATTACTCGACAATTTGGTGGCCCTGCTCAGCCTGGAACAGATCGAGGAAGACCTCTTTCGCGGCACCAGCCAGGACCTGGGGTTTCGCCAGCTGTACGGCGGTCAGGTGCTCGGCCAGTGCGTCTCGGCCGCCAGCCAGACGGTCGAGTCGGCGCGCCATGTGCATTCGCTGCACGGCTATTTCCTACGCCCGGGCGATGCCAGCCTGCCGGTGGTCTACCAGGTCGACCGGGTACGCGACGGCGGCAGTTTCAGCACCCGGCGGGTCACGGCGATCCAGAAGGGTAAGCCTATCTTCACCTGCGGGGCGTCCTACCAGTACGACGAGGACGGGTTTCACCACCAGAACCCCATGCCCGATGTGCCGGGGCCGGAGAACTTCAAATCCGAAACCGAGCTGGCGCGCCTGGTGGAAACGATGATTCCGGCGGGTATGCGCGAGCGGGCCGTCAACGCCAAGCCGATCGAAATCCGTCCGGTCACCCGGATCAACCCCTTCGACCCCAAACCCTGCGAACCGGTGAAATATGTCTGGTTTCGTGCCGATGGCAGCCTGCCGGACGACAAGGCATTGCATCGATACCTGCTGGCCTATGCCTCGGATTTCAACCTGCTGACCACCTCGATGCAGCCCCACGGCGTTTCGGTGTTCCAGAAGTTCATGCAGGTCGCCAGCCTCGACCATTCCATCTGGTTCCACCACGACCTGCGCATGGACGACTGGCTGCTCTATGCCATGGACAGCCCCTGGGCCGGCAATGCCCGCGGTTTCTCCCGAGGCAGCATCTTCAACCGCGCCGGCCAGCTGGTCGCCTCGGTGGCCCAGGAAGGTCTGACCCGGGTGCGCGAGGATTGGAAGTGAGGTTGAGTGAGGCTCTTTACGGGGTCCGCTCGGAAATGGCTATGGATGGTACCCGGGGGCTGGTGTATGAAATTGAATGAGGCCAGGCATTGGGTCCGCTCGGTAATGGATGATGGATGGCACCAAGGGGACCGTACATGAAACTCAAGGATTCGAAACATTGGGTCTTTGATATGGACGGGACCCTGACCCTGGCGGTGCATGACTTCGAGGCGATCAAGCGCGCCCTGGATATTCCCCTGGTCGACGATATCCTGCATCACTTGGCGGCCCTGCCGGCCGCCGAGGCGGCGGCCAAACATGCCTGGCTGCTTGCGCACGAGCGCGAGCTGGCCCTGGCATCACGGCCCGCGCCGGGCGCCATCGCCCTGGTGCGGGCCCTGTGCGAACGCGATTGCCGCCTCGCCATCCTGACCCGCAACGCCCATGAACTGGCCCTGTTGACCCTGGAAGCCATCGGCCTGGGCGACTGCTTCGCCAAGGCCGATGTGATCGGCCGCGACGAGGCGCCGCCCAAGCCCGATCCGGGCGGTCTGCTGCGCATCGCCGAGCAATGGCGGGTGGCGCCGAGCGAACTGGTGATGGTCGGCGACTACCGCTTCGACCTGGACTGCGCCCGCGCCGCCGGTGCCTATGGCGTGCTGGTCAACCTGGCGGAAAATCCCTGGCCGGAGCTGACCGACTGGCATGCCCAGGATTGCCAGGCGTTGCTGGATAGCTTGCTTTCGCAGCCCGTTGGCCTGCAATAGCCTGGGTATCTGAATAAGCCTCGGCATGCAGGGATTCCCGCCTGCGCGAAGAGGAGAGTCTTCAGTAGCGATAGGCGCCGGCCGCGATGGCGGCTTGCAGTTCAGGGGTCAAGGGTACGTAGCGGTCGCTGCCGGGCAGCCAGGCGTAGAGCGGGTCCGAACAGCGCACCAGGTCGAAGCCCTGCTCCTTGAGTGGGCCTTTCTTGTGCTTGAAGGTGCCGGTGGTTTCCAGCTGGGCGCTCAGGCGCAGAAACAGCGGCACGGCATAGGCCGGCAGTTCGCGCTGCAGGCGTGCGAGCAGGGCCTGGAAGTCGAAGTCCTGGGCCGGGCATTCCAGGCGGATGCAGGCCATGCCGGCGCGGCCGTCGGTGTTGGCGATTTGCACCCCGTAGACCACGGCCTCGCCGAGCCGCTCGATGCCGTCGAGTATGGTCTCGACCTGGGAGGTGGAGACGTTTTCGCCCTTCCAGCGAAAGGTATCGCCCAGACGGTCGACGAACTGAGCGTGCTTGAAGCCGATATCGCGCATCAGGTCGCCGCTGTTGAACCAGGCATCGCCCGGCTCGAAGACGTCGCGCAGGATACAGCTCTCGGTCTTGCCTGCATCGGTGTAGCCGTGGAAGGGGGTCTTATCGGTGATCCGGCCGATCAACAGACCGACCTCGCCCTTGCGCACCGGTTGCAGGAAGCCGTGGTGGTCGCGCACCGGCGCTTCGCTTTCCTGGTCGTACCTGACGATGGCGTAGGGGTAGGGCGAGAAGCCTACGGTATTGTCGAAATTGAGCAGGTTGGTAAAACCGATATTGCCCTCGCTGGAGGCATACAGCTCCATCACCCGCGCAACCCCGAAGCGCTGTTTGAACGGCTGCCAGAGACTGGTGCGCAGGCCGTTGCCGACCATTACCCGGATCGGGTTGTCGCGGTCCGTGTCGCGTGGCGGCTGGTCCAGCAGGTAGCGGCACAGCTCGCCGACATAGCCGAAGGCGGTGGCCTGGTGGCGCTGCACATCATCCCAGAAGCGGCTGGCGCTGAAGCGGCGCACCATGATCAGCGCCGCCTGGCCAGCCAGCACCGAGCCCCAGCACACCGCCATGGCCGTGGCGTGGTAGAAGGGCAGGCTGACATACATGCGGTCGTCCGGTTTGAGCCGTACTGCGCCAAAGCCGAACACCCCATAGGCCTTCATAAAGCGCCCGTGGTTGAACACCACGGCCTTGGGCAGGCCGGTGGTGCCGGAGGTGTAGATATAGAAACAGGGGTCCTCGGCCAGGATCGGCTGCTCCGGTTGCGGGTTGTGAGCAGGCTGGGCCTGCAGCTCGCCGGCCGGATGCAGCCAGCCCGTTGGCGCCTGGCCGGGGTCGCGCCAGGTCGGGCGGTCGGCGAAATACAGGCGCGCGTCGGCCGGCAGGCCCAGCTGCGCTTCGACCTCGAGAAAGCCCTCCAGCAGCTCCTCGCCGACCACCAGCAGCCTGGGCTCCACCAGCCTGATGCTGTGGGCCAGCACCTGGCCGCGCTGGCTGCCGTTGATCAGCGCGCTGACCACGCCCAGCTTGGCGCAGGCGGTGACGCAGGCCAGCAGCTCGAGGCGGTTCTCCAGCATCAGCGCCACGCTATCACCCTTGCGCAATCCGCGGTCCTGCAGGTAATGCGCCAGGCGGTTGGCCCACTGGTTGAACGCGGCATAGCTCAGCTGATCGTCGCCCTGGATCAGCGCCAGCCCGTCGGGGCGGCGCGCCGCGACCTGCTCGACGCACTGCCCCAGGCCCCCGGGTCGCTTGCCGCGGCTGCGACTGCCGATCCGCAGGCCCTTGAGAATGCCCGGCAGGTTGACCAGCAGCTGCGGCAGGCGGGTGAGCAGACGGGGCAGGGTGATCAGATCGGCATGGTTCACGGGATTGGGCTCCAGGCGGTGCTAGGCACTCGTTATTGTTGTTGGCCAATCTACGCCGGTGGCCTATCGCTGTTGATAGCCCCAGGTTGCAAGGAAGTGGCAATTCGTCTCAACGGCGATGCACAATCGGGCTCCCCGGACGCTGAAAGGATCTGCCCATGCTGCTGGCGAATACCCCCAGTGCGACCGCCTCGCAGCTGCTGGATCTTTACCAGTCGCTGATGCGTCTCGACTTGGTCGGGCCGGAGGATCTGCGCCAACTGGGCGTCGACACCGAGCAGCTGAGCGATCTGGAGATGCGCATTCCGCTGCGCTGGGTGCTGCACCTCTGGCAGCGCGCGACCAGTCGCGGAGACTACCCCGAACTGGGCCTGCGGGTTGGCCAGCAACGCGGTTTGCATACCCGCGGCCCGGTTGCGCACCTGGCCGCGCAAAGCGCCACCCTGGGCGAGGCGCTGGAGCTTTTTTGCCGCTATATCCCGGTGATGAGCGAGGGCGAAAGCCTGCGGGTGGAAACGCGCGGTTCGCGGGTGCGCATCCATTTTCTGTTCAGCGCGCCATTGCTCGGCCACGCCGTGGTCAGCGAGCACAGCCTGAGTTCGGCCCTGTGCTGGGCGCGACAACTCTCAGGGGTGTCGCTGGTGCCGCGGGCGGTGGGCTTTCGGCATGCCGCACTGACGACGCCTGCGATTTACCGCGAGGTATTCGGCGTGCCGGTCAGCTTCGCCGAAACGTCCGATTACCTGGAGTTGTTGCAGGTCGACCTGCTGCTGCCGGTGCTTGGCGCCAATGCCTACCTCAAGGGGCTGATGCAGCAGCGGGTCAGCGCCATGCAGGCGCAGTTGCCGGCGCAGCACAGCGTGCGGGCCCAGGTGCAGCGGCTGATCGAGCAGGGCCTGCTCGGCGGCGAACTGACGGTGGAGGCGCTGGCCCGCCGGCTGGGCATCAGTCGACAGACCCTGCACCGCCATCTGCGCGCCGAGCAGTGCAGTTTTTCCGAAGTGCTCGCCGAGGTCCGTCGTCGCCATGCCCTGCAGCGCCTGGCGCAACCGGGGTGCCGGGTCGAGCCGCTCAGCCGCGAACTGGGCTTCAGCGAGCCCAGTGCCTTCTACAAGGCCTTCAAGGGCTGGTTCGGCGTCTCGCCCAAGGCCTACCCGCGCCCTCAGGACCTGGCATCCCCCGCGTTGCCCGACCAAGACATGCACGGCTGAACCTCGCAGCCGGGGCCGGCTCGAACTGCCCTGGATACCCGCTTGCGCGGGTCTGACGAGGACCGCTACAGGCGTTTAGCGGCAAAGGTGTCGCACTGGTTGATATCGCCCTTGGCGAAGCCGGTCTGGAACCACTGCATGCGCTGGGCCGAGGTGCCATGGGTGAAGGAGTCCGGCACCACCTGGCCGCGGCCCTGCTTCTGCAGGCGGTCGTCACCTATGGCGTTGGCGGCGTTCAGGGCCTCTTCCACATCACCCGGCTCCAGCCAGTCCAGACGCTGTTGGGCGTGAAAGGCCCAGACTCCGGCCAGGCAATCGGCCTGCAGTTCCTGGCGCACCAGCAGGCCGTTGGCGCCTTCCAGTTTCTCGCCCCGCTGGCGGGCCGCATCGACCTTGGCCGAGACGCCGATCAGGGTCTGCACGTGGTGGCCGACCTCGTGGGCGATCACATAGGCCTGGGCGAAGTCGCCGGCGGCGCCGAAGCGCTGGGCCATCTCGCGGAAGAAGCCCAGGTCCAGGTAGACCTGGCGGTCGCCGGGGCAATAGAAGGGTCCCACAGCCGAATCGGCGAAGCCGCAGGCCGAATCCACGCCGCCGCTGAACAGCACCAGGCTAGGGTCCTGGTACTGCTTGCCGGCCTGCTGGAAGATGGTGCGCCAGGTGTCTTCGGTGTCGCCGAGAACGGCGCGGACGAATTCGCTCTGCTCGTCGTTGACCGGCGGCGCGCCGCGCGGCTGGGTTTCGCTGGCGGTCTGTGTGGACTGACCGACTATCTGTCCGAGGATCTGCAGCGGGTCCTGGCCGCTGAGCAGGCCGATCACCACCACGATCGCGATGCCGCCCAGCCCCAGGCCTTTGCCGCCGCCGAAGCGCCGACCGCCGCCGCTGCCGCGCGCGTCTACTACATTGTCGCTGCGTCGTGCTCGTTGCCAGCGCATGGCTGTACTCCTGAAGGGGGCTGTCGGGTGTTACGCATTATGGCGCCAGCGGTTCGACCCGCTAGCGTCGCTCAAGGTTCTATCGGCTTGGCGGCTGAGTCTCAAGTTCATCGGTCGGTACCAGCAGTTCGGCACGCGCCAACAGCTGCACGGCGCCACCGACGCTAACAGCCTCGTCGTGGTTCACGCAGACATCCAGGCGGCTGGGTCGGCCGAGAAAACGTCCCTGCTGCAGGCTGAAGGCCTCGCCGTGTCGACGACGGCCCTGCCGCACCAGGTAGGCGGCCACCGGGCCGGCGGCGCTGCCGGTGGCAATGTCCTCGATCAGCCCCGCCGGGTCCCAGGTGCGTCCCTCCTGGGCCTCGACGTCCAGCAGAAAGACGAAGGCGGCGCCCCGTGCGGCCAGCTCGGCGTCCAGGTTGCGGGTCTGCCTGGCCCGAGCCAGTCCCTGTGAGGTGACCGGCAGCAGCAGGTAGGGCAGGCCGGTGCTGACCACCGTGGCGGGGTAGCGCAGGTCCTGCTCGGCGGCCGTCAGGGAAAAGGCCTGGGCGACCGCACGGGCCTCCTCGGTGGCGAGCACGGCGCCGAACGCGGCCTGGCCCTGGTCCATTTCGGCATAGAAGCCGCGGCCCTGGCGCCGGGTGCTCAGCTGCACGGTCTTGGCGGCCAGCTGCAGGGTCCACTGCGTCTGCTCGTTGTGCTCGACCGGGCCGTGCAGATGATGCAGCAGCGCGGCCGCGCCCAGCAGCGGATGCCCGGCGAAGGGCAGTTCTTCCTCCAGGGTGAAGATGCGCGCGGCGTAGCTACGGGGCGCATCGCAGGGTTGCAGGAAGATCGATTCGAACTGGCGCAGCTCCTGGGTCAGGGCCTGCATCGTGGCCGGTGAGAGTCCCTGGGTAGCGGTAAACACCGCCACCCCGTTGCCGGCCAGCGGTCGCTCGGCGAAGACATCCAGTTGCCAATATTGCAAGGGGTTCATCGGCCGACTCCGGCGGTGAGAGGATTATGGGTTCAGCGTGCCGGGTAGTCGGTCAGCACGCTGTCCTGGCCTTCGGTCGAAACGCCGATGACTTGAAAGGCGTCCCGCACATCGCCGTTCTCCATGCCGGGCGAGCCGGTGGGCATGCCCGGCACCGCCGCGCCCAGCAGATCGGGGCGCTGGCGCAGGGCGAGGATATCGATAGCCGGTACATGACCCTCGACGAATTTGCCGTCCACCACGCCGGTGTGGCAGGACGACAGGCGCGGCGGCACGCCGAGGCGGCTCTTGACCGCGCTCATATTGGCTTCCTGGTGGTCGTTGACCTCGAAACCATTGTCTTTCAGGTGGCCGATCCAGGCTGTGCAGCAGCCGCAATTGGGGTCGCGGTACACGTCGATGACGACGGGTTCGGCGGCCTGGGCCAGGCCCGCGAGCAGACCGGTGAGCAGAACAAGGCGGCGCATGGCGAAGCTCCTCCTGAAACGGTGCCTCAGCATAACGCCAGGCCGCCGCGGACCCAAGCCTTGCGGGTTTGCGCGGGGTCAGAAGGCGCCTATGCTGCGCACTCGAATCGAAAAGGAGTGGACCATGCTGTTTGCGCGAATTTTCCTGGTGGTACAGGCCCTGGCCTTGATCGGCCTGGGCCTGGCCTACTTTATCCAGCCTCAGGAGATGGCCAACCTGAGCGGCATGCTGCTGATGGCGCCAGCGGCCGTTACCGATGTTCGGGCCTACTACGGCGGCCTGCAGATCGGCCTCGGTGGTTTTGTGCTGCTGGCCATGAGTCGTCTGGACCTGACCCGCGCGGCCCTGACCCTGCTGGTGATGGTCTACGCCGCCCTGGCCCTGGCCCGGGTCGGCGGCCTGTGGCTGGACGGCGGCGCCGAACAGTCCTTCAACCTCACCGCGCTGCTGATCGAGGCGGTGTCCCTGGTGTTGGCGTTTCTGGCGTTGCGGGGGGTAAATCGCGTCTAAGTGGCGCAGATGTAGGATGCTTCAGTTTGGCTGTGTGCAGGCCACTCAGCCGGGGCCCTGAAAGGTATTCGATAAACAGGCGACGAGGCCGTGCGGGCTGGCTGCCATTAGGCGTTAGCGACCCAACCCTTCAAGGCTTGCCCGTACCGCCTGCAATTGCCGTTGCTCGCAGGCGTCGGGTTTTGCCAGGCGTGCGCCTTTAACCTTTTCATGACCCATGCCGCCGGTTTTACGGTAATACACCGGTAGACTCATCAGTCGCTCGGCCTCCGCAAGCCATTTGCGCGCTTCGTCCAGTTCGCCCGCCTCGGCCAGCAGGAAGCCGTAGTTCGCCGCCATCAATTGCAGAAACCAGGCGGTTTCGCCCAGCGCCGTCAGGTGGGTCCGACTGCGGTAGATGCGGGCCACATCGGACAAGGACATAAACTGCTCGAACCAGGGCTCCACCCTGGGCAACCACGACACCAGCGTGTCGAGGCTGGCGAGCAGCTCTATCTTGTCAGCGGCGGGTAACCAGGCGTCGCCCTGGTCGGCCCCCCGCTCCGACAGCCTGAAGCCGATGGAGAAACCACCGGGCGTCTTTTCCGGATCGAGCCAGCGCACCGCCAGGGCCGGTACATGAATACCCATATTGATGCAGAAACTGCCATCGCCGTACTGGGTTTGCTGGAGCCCGAAGCCCTCGAGCCAGCCTTCGCGCGTGCGGCCGAAAAAGCCGCCACCCATATGGGTGTAGCCAAGATGGGCGATCATGGGGGGCAGCCAGCGCTGGGTAGCCTTGGAAAAATTTCCATAATCGCGACGAACTGTCATGGGAACCTCTCGTGCTCAGCTCGGGCAGTAGCCTTTGTAGAGTGGCCTGGCTGGCCTCTTCGGATGCTTGGAATGATCCGCTACCCTAGCCTGGTATGGGAGTTGTATTAATCAGCTAGTCTCTGCGTCGCTCCAGCAGCACGCCGCTTTCCATATGGTGGGTATAGGGGAACTGGTCGAACAGCGCGCAGCGGGTCACCCGGTGGGTGTCGTGGAGCTGGGCGATATTCTCGGCCAGGGTCTCGGGGTTGCAGGAGATATAGAGGATGCGCTCGAAGCGCCGGATCAGCTCGCAGGTGTCCGGGTCCATGCCGGCGCGCGGTGGGTCGACGAAGACGCTGCCGAAGGCATAGCTTTTCAGGTCGACGCCCTGCAAGCGACGGAACGGGCGCACCTCGTTGAGCGCCTCGGTCAATTCCTCGGCGGACAGCCGCACCAGGGTCACGTTATCCACGCCGTTGTCGGCCAGGTTGGCCAGGGCGGCGTTGACCGAGCTCTTGCTGATCTCGGTGGCCAGCACCTGGCGCACCCGCGTGGCCAGGGGCAGGGTGAAATTGCCGTTGCCGCAGTACAGTTCCAGCAGGTCGTCGTCGCGTTGGCCCAGGGCCTCGTAGGCCCAGCCGAGCATCTTCTGGTTAACCTCGCCGTTGGGCTGGGTGAAAGCCCCTTCCGGTTGGCGGTAGCTGAAGGTGCGACCGGCCACCTCCAGTTTTTCCACCACGTGGTCGCGGCCGATCACGATGCGCTTGCCCTTGGAGCGGCCGACCAGGTTGACCTGCAGCTCGGCCGCGAGCTTTTGCGCCTCGGCCTGCCAGGCCTCGTCCAAGGGACGGTGGTAGCAGAGGGTGATCAGCGCATCGCCCGACAGGGTGGTGAGGAATTCGACCTGGAACAGCTTGAAGCCCAGCACGGCGCTGGCCTGCCAGGCGCTTTTCAGACGCGGCATCAGCGCGTTGATGCGGGCGCTGGCGATGGGGAAGTCCTCCAGCAGGATCGGCGAGTGCTTGTCGCCGGCCTCGAACATGGCGTAATGGCGCGCCTCGCCCTCGCGCCACAGGCGAAACTCCGCGCGCAGGCGGTAATGCTCGCGGGGCGATTCGAAGACCTGGGGCGCGGGCGCGTCAAAGGGCGCCAGCAAGGCGATCAGCCGCTGCTTCTTGGCTTCGAGCTGGTCGGTGTAGACGGCGGGGTCGAACAGGGGCGCACTCATGGAACACTCTTTTTCAAAGGGGGCCTGAAGAGGGGGGGCATGTATTGATCCACCCTCGAACCCATCAGGTCTGTCAGGCAAAAAACGCCAGCTTGATCACGAACAGCAGCGACAGCAGCAGCAGCGCCGGATTGAGGTCGGCCCAGCGCCCGGCCAGGGTCTTGATCGCCACCCAGGCGATAAAACCGAAGGCGATGCCGTTGGCGATGGAAAAGGTCAGCGGCATGGCCAGGGCCGCGACCACCACCGGGGCGGCGACGGTCAGGTCGTCCCAGTCGATCTGCGCCAGGCTACCGAGCATCAGCACCGCCACGAACAGCAGCGCCGGTGCCGTGGCGTAGGCCGGGATGGCGCCGGCCAGGGGCGCGAAGAACAGACTCAGCAGGAACAACAGGGCGACCACGCAGGCGGTCAGGCCGGTGCGGCCACCGGCGCTGATGCCCGCGGCGGACTCGATATAGCTGGTGGTGGTCGAGGTGCCGAGGGCGGCGCCGGCCATGGTCGCCGTGCTGTCAGCCAGCAGGGCGCGGCCCAGGCGCGGCATCTTGCCGTCCTTGTCCAGCAGGTCGGCTTTCTGCGCCACCCCCACCAGGGTGCCCGCCGTATCGAACAGGTCGACGAAGAGGAAGGCGAAAATCACGCTGAGCAGGCCGATGTCCAGGGCGCCCTTGATGTCCAGCTGCAACAGGGTGGGCATCAGCGAGGGAGGCATCGACAGTACGCCGTCCAGCTTCGACAGGCCCAGGGCCACGGACAGGCCGGTAACCAGCAGGATGCCGATCATCACCGCGCCGGTGACGCGACGGTAGGACAGGGCGGCGATCACGAAGAAGCCCAGGCAGGCCAGTACCGGTCCGCCGGCGCTCAGGTCGCCCAAGGTCACCAGGGTGGCCGGGTGGTCGACGACGATGCCGGCGTTCTTCAGGGCGATGATCGCCAGAAACAGGCCGATGCCCGCGGCAATGCCGGCGCGCAGGGCCAGGGGGATACTGTCGATGATCCACTCGCGGATCTTGAAGATCGACAGGGCGAAGAAGATCACCCCGGAAAGAAACACCGCGCCCAGCGCTACCTGCCAGGTATACCCCATGGTCAGCACCACGGTGTAGCTGAAGAAAGCGTTCAGGCCCATGCCGGGAGCCAGGGCGATCGGGTAGTTGGCCAGCAGGCCCATGATCGCCGAGCCGATGGCCGCGGCCAGGCAGGTGGCGACGAACACCGCACCCTTGTCCATGCCGGCCTCGGCCAGCATGTTGGGATTGACGAACAGGATATAGGCCATGGTCAGGAAGGTGGTGAGACCGGCCAACAGCTCGGTGCGCAGCGTGGTGTTGTGCGCTTTGAGTTGGAACAGTTTTTCCAGCATGGGGACTACTCTGCAGGGCGCCTGGGGCGCCGTGGATGGGCAAGCAACAGCTAACAGGCTGTTGGAAAAACTACCTGCGTTGCCCCTCTCAAGAAAAAGACAGGGGCGTTAAAAATACCCTCGGACGAACGAAGAGAGAACGTCCGCAGGGCGGCCCGAAGGGTGAGTGGAGCGAATAATGCTCATTTACACCCTGTAAAGTCGAATGCGACCCCAGTCGCTTCCTCGGATGTTTTTGTGGGGCCGCCTAGGCCTTGTCTCGGCTGCCTCGCCTACGTTTTTCAACGGCCTGGTAAGCACGGCGCACCAGGGATGGGCAGTTTTTTCAGTCGACCCGAAAAAGCGGCGCATGATAACAGGTTGCTCTGAGGCGGAAAATTTCTGACCGAAAAGTCAGCTATCGTGAGCGCATTGATTCGTCGAATAGTGTGCAAGTGTTGCGCCATGCGCCGGTCTACTACCCTCAAGGGCATGCAACGTCCATAGGAGAAGCCAGCATGACCCTGCGCGCCCTGATTCCCATCGCCGACGGCGTCGAAGACCTGGAAACCGTAACCCTGCTCGACGTGCTTCGCCGCGCCGACGTCGAGGTGGTGGTGGCCAGCACCGAGGGCCGGCGCATGATCACCTGCGCTCGCGGCACCCGCCTGACCGCCGACACCATGCTGCTGGATGTGCTGGCCCAGGACTTCGATCTGATCGTGCTGCCGGGCGGGCTGGCCGGCGCCCAGCACCTGGCCGAGCATGTGCCCCTGGCCGAGCGTGTGCGCGAACAGGCCCGCAGCGGCCGCCTGTTTGCCGGTATCTGCGCGGCGCCGGCCCTGGCCTTGCAAGCCTACGGCGTACTCAAGCAGCGGCGCATGACCTGCTACCCCGGCCTGAGCGACCAGCTCAACGGCTGCACCTTCGTCGACCAGCCGGTGGTGATCGACGGCAACCTGATCACCAGCCAAGGCCCGGCCACGGCGCTGGTCTTTGCCCTGACCCTGGTCGAACAACTGTGTGGCAAGGCCAGGCGCCGCGAGGTGGCCCAGGCGCTGCTGGCACCGGACTGAACAGGCTCCGGGGCAGCTGAAACAGGCCGAGGTATTGTGGGTCCGAAGGGGTAAACGGTCCGTTTTCGCCCTGGCAAACCCGGCTGAACAATAGCCCGGGGGGGCAGTCGTAAAACCTGATGGCAGCCCTGCCAGGCCCCCGAGACCTTCCCCACACCCTCGGCTCGGTGGCACCGACGTCAGAGGTGCTTATGCGCGCGATACTCCCCGACTCAGGCCAAGACCGTTATGCCGCCCATCCGCTTAACCTGACCGTCAACGGCCAACCGCTGCGGCTCGAGGTCCAGCCCTGGACCACCCTGCTCGATCTGCTGCGCGAGCAACTGGGCCTGACCGGCAGCAAGAAGGGCTGCGACCATGGCCAGTGCGGCGCCTGCACCGTGCTGCTCGACGGCCGGCGGATCAATGCCTGCCTGACCCTGGCGGTGATGACCGAGGGCGCCGAGCTGCTGACCATCGAAGGCCTGGCCGATGGCGAGGCCCTGCACCCGCTGCAGCGCGCCTTTATCCGCCACGATGCCTTCCAGTGCGGTTATTGCACGCCGGGACAGATCTGCTCGGCCTTGGGCCTTGCCAACGAGGGCCGGGCCCGCGGCACGGACGCGATCCGCGAAGCCATGAGCGGCAACCTCTGCCGTTGCGGCGCCTACGGCAATATCATCGCGGCCGTGGAAGACGCCTTGCCGGCCTGCCGTGGTGGCGAGGGGGCCCACGAATGAATCCCTTCAGCTACAGCAAGCCCGGCACCGTGGACGAGGCCTTGAGCCTGGCCGGTCCGGCCGCGCGCTTTATCGCCGGCGGCACCAACCTGCTGGACTTGATGAAGGAGAACGTCGCCCGCCCCGAACGCCTGATCGACATCACCGGCCTGCCCCTGCGTGGCGTCGAGGTCCTGGCCGGCGGCGGCCTGAGTATCGGCGCCCTGGTGAGTAACGCCGACCTGGCCTGGCACCCGTTGATCGAGCAGGATTATCCCCTGCTGGCCCAGGCAATCCTGGCCGGCGCCTCGCCGCAGCTGCGCAATATGGCCAGCACCGGCGGCAACCTGCTGCAGCGCACCCGCTGCTACTACTTCTACGACGTCGCGGTGCCGTGCAACAAGCGCCTGCCTGGCTCGGGTTGTCCGGCCAAGGAAGGGCTCAACCGTATCCATGCGATTCTCGGCGCCAGCGACCAATGCGTGGCCACTCATCCTTCGGACATGTGCGTGGCCCTGGCGGCCCTGGACGCCGTGGTGCGGGTGCGCGGCCCGGGCGGCGAGCGGCGCATCGCCTTCGCCGATTTCCACCGCCTGCCGGGCGATACCCCCGAGCGCGACCACTGCCTGGCGGACGACGAGTTGATCCTGAGCGTCGAGTTGCCGGCCGCGGGCTTCGCCGGACACAGCACCTACCTGAAGCTGCGCGACCGCGCCTCCTATGCCTTCGCGCTGGTCTCGGTGGCCGCCGCCCTGGAGCTGGATGCAGACGGCCTGATCCGCAGGGTGCGCCTGGCCCTCGGCGGGGTGGCGCACAAACCTTGGCGCGACCCCGCGGTGGAGACGGCCCTGGGCGGCATGCCGGCCAATACGGCGAGCTTCCACGGCGCCGCCGACGCCCTGCTGCAAAACGCCGTGCCCCTGGCCCATAACGGCTTCAAGATCGAGTTGGCCCGCCGCGCCATCGTCCGCGCCCTCAGCCTGGCGGCCGCGGGCACTACCCCGACAGGAGCACAGCCATGAGCGCCTCACCCCTGGGTCAACCCCTGGACCGGGTCGACGGTCCGCTCAAGGTCACCGGCCGGGCCCGCTATGCCGGCGAATTCGCCGTCCCCGACCTGCTGCACGGCTGGGTAGTCAACAGCAGCATCGCACGCGGTCGCGTGCTGGCCATCGAGAGCGCCGAGGCCCTCGGCCTGCCCGGCGTGCACCTGGTCCTGAGCCACCTAAATCGACCGCGCCTGGCCAGTGACGACGAGGCCTACGAGGACGCCGATGCCGCCGAGGGTTCGCCGTTCCGGCCACTGTACAACGACCAGGTATTCTACAGCGGCCAACCCCTGGCCCTGGTGGTGGCCGACAGCCTGGCGCTGGCACGGCACGCCGCCAGCCTGGTGCGCATCGAGTACGCCGTGGAGGTGCATCAAACCGACTTGATGACCCAGCTGGAGGACGCCTATCCGGCCCCGACTGAGCTGCCCGAGCCGCGGGGCGATTCCGAGCATGCCCTGGCCGGTGCGGCCCTGCGCATCGAGGTGCAGTACTCCTCGCCCGTGGAGCACCACAATCCCATGGAACCCCATGCCTCCACCGTGCTGGTGCAGGCCGACGGCAGCCTGCTGATCCACGACAAGACCCAGGGCACGCAGAACAGCCAGCAGTTCATCGAGCAGGTGTTCGGCCTGGACAAGGCGCGGGTGCGGGTGCTCGCTGCTTTCGTCGGTGGCGCCTTCGGTTCCGGGTTGCGGCCGCAGTACCAGCTGCTGCTGGCGGTGATGGCGGCCCTGGCGCTCGAGCGCTCGGTGCGGGTCTGCCTGACCCGCCAGCAGATGTTCAGCTTCGGCTATCGCCCGCGCACCGTGCAGCACCTGGCCCTGGGCGCTTCGGCCGATGGCCGGCTGCAGGCCCTGACCCACCAGGCCATTGCCCAGACCTCGCGCTTCGAGGACTTCACCGAACAGGTGGTCCAGTGGTCCGGCATGCTCTACCAGTGCGACCACATCGAGTTGGGCTATCGCCTGGCGCCGCTGGATGTCTACACCCCCCTGGACATGCGCGCGCCAGGGGCGGCCCTGGGCCTCTATGCCCTGGAGTGCGCCATGGACGAGCTGGCCTATGCGGTGGCCATCGACCCCCTGCAGCTGCGCCTGATCAACTATGCCGAGCGCAACCAGAACGAGGACAAGCCCTTTTCCAGCAAGGAACTGCGCGCCTGCTACCGCGAGGGTGCCGAGCGCTTTGGCTGGGCCGCCCGCAACCCCGCGCCGCGCAGCATGCGCCGGGGCCGGCAGCTGCTCGGCTGGGGCATGGCCACCGGTGTCTGGGAAGCCATGCAGCAGAAAGCCAGCGCCAAGGCGCGCCTGGACGGCGACGGCAAGCTGACCTTGAGCAGCGCCACCACCGATATCGGCACCGGCACCTACACCGTGATGACCCAGATCGCCGCCGACGCCCTGGGCCTGCCCATGCAGGACGTGACCTTTCTGCTCGGCGACTCCAGCCTGCCCGCCGCCCCCCTGCAGGGCGGCTCCTTTACCGTCTCCTCGGTGGGCAGCGCGGTGCAGCAGGCCTGCACGGCGCTGCGCGAGCGGCTGCTGGAGATCGCCCAGCACCTGCCGGGTTCGGCCTGGGCCGGTGTACGCCTGGAGCACGTGGCGTTCGCCGAGGGCCAGCTGCGCCTGAACGGCAGCGCCCAGGCCTTGGACCTGGGCGAGCTGGTGCGCGCCAGCGGCCTGCACAGCCTGGAGGTGCAGGTCAGTGCCGAGCCGGACAAGCGACGCGAGGCCTATTCCACTGCCACCCATTCGGCGGTTTTCGTCGAGGTTCAGGTCGATGAGGCCCTGGGCACGGTGCGGGTCAGCCGGGTGGTCAGCGCCATTGCCGCCGGGCGCGTGGTCAATCCGAAAATGGCCCGTAGCCAGATACTCGGCGGGGTGGTCTGGGGCATCGGCATGGCCCTGCATGAGGAAACCCTGATCGACCACAACCTGGGCCGCTACATGAACCACAGCTTGGCCGAATACCAGGTGCCGGTGCAGGCCGATATCGGCGAGGTGGAGGTGATCTTTGTCGAGGAGGAGGACGCCATAGTCAACAGCCTGGGCTCCAAGGGTGTCGGCGAGATCGGCATAATCGGGGTCGCCGCCGCGGTGGCCAATGCCATCTACCACGCCACCGGCAAGCGCGTGCGCGACCTGCCGATCACTCTGGACAAGTTGCTGTGAAGCCTTTAGGCGTTCAAGTGCCGGCCGAGATAACTGTCGCGGCCGGCGATAAAACGCCGCAACCGCTGAAGGTAGTCCCCGGGTGCGGCGGCCCTGACCGAAGGCCGTTCGCTCAGCGCCTGACGCCAGGCGCTCAGACTGGGCAGTCCGGCAAAGAGGTCGAGCTCCGTCAAGCTGTCGAACAGCTCCCAGTAGCGAAACAGCGGAGCGAACACCGCGTCCACCAGGGTGAAGGCCGTGCCAGCAAAATAGGGCCCCGTGTCCAGCTGCGCCTCCAACCGCTCGAAGCGCTCGCGCAGTACCTGGCGCTGGCGCTGGAAGGTCACGAGGTCCACCGCGCTGTAGAAACGGCCGACCTCGTCGAGCAAGGACGAGCCGTACGTCATCCAGGCCCGGTGCTGCGCGCGAAGCCAGGGCGACTGTGGGTGCAGGCGCGGTTCGAAGGTCTCGTCGAGGTATTCGACTATGGCCGCCGATTCGAACAAGGTGCCCTCGGCACTGCGCAGTAGCGGCACCTTGCCCTGGGGCGAGAGGGCGATAAACCAGTCCGGCTTGTCGGCCAAATCGATAGAACGCCGCGTATAGGGCACGCCTTTCTCGTCGAGCACAATGGCGACACGTTGCACGTAGGGGCAGAGGGGGAAACTGATCAGTTCGAGTGCGTTCATGGGCGCCTCAGCGTTTCAGGGCCAGGGGGCCGTCGCCGAGCAGGGTATGCACCAGCGAGACGGCGGCGAGCAGCAGCGGGTATTCCCAGCCGCCGTTGGGGTTGCTGAACACCCAGCCGTTGCCGGCATGAATCAGCAGGGCGCCGAACAGGATCGGCAGCAGTGCCAGGGATACCCAGCGCCCGTATATGCCGAACAGAATCAGCAGGCCACCGAGGGTTTCCGCCAGCACCAGGGGAACCGCCAGCCCGGCCGCCAAGCCCTGGCCCGCGAGCCAGGTGGCCAGGCCCTGGATGCCGTAGGTGAAATATTTCAGGATCAGCCCATGGCTGATCCACATGCTGGCCAGGGTGATGCGCAGCAGCAGGCTGGCGGCAGCGGGTTGGGGCAAGAACAAGGGATTCATGGGAGGTCCTGTGGGCGAAGGCGGTAGAGGGTGTTTGCACTCTCCGCTTTGCAAAATCGCCTGAACATTCGCATTATCCGCATAAAGGCTATGCAAATTTGCATGCCGATGGCCGGGGCGACCCATGGACTGGAACGATCTGCAGTATTTTCTCGCCGTGCAGCAGGCGGGCTCGCTGTCTGCCGCCGCCCGCGCGCTCGGGGTCAACCACAGCACCGTGCTGCGCCGCCTGACGCATCTGGAAGCCAGCCTGGGCGTGGCCTTGTTCCAGCGCTTGCCCGGGGGCTATGTGCCGAGCGCCGCCGGCGAGGAGCTGCTGGAGCAGCTGGCTGGCATCGGCGAGCGGATCGAAGGCGCCCAGCGCCGCCTGCAAGGCAAGGACCTGGAGATTCGTGGCACCATCCGCATCACCTCCACCGATACCCTGTTCGGCAGCCTGCTGACGCCTGTGTTGGTGGCTTTTCAGCAGGCCCATCCCCAGGTGCGCCTGCAGCTGGTGACCCACAATGCCTTCCTCAGCCTGACCCGGCGCGAAGCCGATGTGGCGGTCCGCGGTTCCAACCATCCGCCGGACAACCTGCTCGGCAGGCGTGTGGGGCGCATCCAGACCGCGCCCTATGCCGCCCGCCGCTACCTGACCGGCAAGCCGGCGGAGCTACCCTGGGCCGAGCACCTGTGGGTCGGCCCGGATGAAGCCCTGGGGCATCTCGACCAGGCCCGCTGGCTGTCCGCCCACGTACCGGCCGACCGGGTACTGGCGCGGTTCGACAGCCTGGTGGGCATGCTCGAGTGCGTCAGGCAAGGCCTCGGCGCTGGCCTGCTGCTCTGTCCCTTGGCCGATGACCAGGCCGAGCTGGTGCGCCTGGCCGAACCCAGTCCGGCGCTGGATACCGAGATCTGGGTGCTGACCCACCCGGACCTGCGCCACGTGGCACGCATCAAGGCCCTGACCGACTTTCTCTACCAACACTTGAGCACGGACCCACGGCTGGTGCATTGAGCGTTCGGCGCGTTGTCGGCCGAGGTTTGCAGGGCTTGTCCGTGACCGCTCGCTACAGTCAACCGAGCGGAACGTGGGGGTGTGCTACGGCGCTAACTATCACACGCCCGCCCAGCACGGTCGGTGAATGGCGCTCCCGAATGGCATATGGATCGCAACAGCGGCCAAAGCGCTTCAGTCGTCCTGGCTGTGCGGCGTCGGGTGCAAGCGGTCGCGGTTGGCCAGGGTCGGGAACAGCCGGATCCACAGGCCGCTGACCAGCAGGGTGCCGACCCCACCGATGACCACGGCCGGCACGGTGCCGAACCAGTGGGCGGTCAGGCCCGACTCGAATTCGCCGAGCTGGTTGGAGGCGCCGATAAACAGGCCGTTGACCGCGCTGACCCGGCCGCGCAAGGCGTCGGGGGTTTCCAGCTGCACGAAGGCCGCGCGTATCACCATGCTGATCATGTCGGCGGCGCCGAGGATGGCCAGCACCAGCAGCGAGAACCAGAACGAGGTGGACAGGCCGAAGGCGATGGTCGCCACGCCGAACACCCCCACCGCGCTAAACATCACCCGCCCGACCCGGCGCTGGATGGGAAAGCGTGCCAGCCAGAACGCCATCAGCAGGGCGCCGACCGCCGGCGCGGAGCGCAGCAGGCCGAGGCCCCAGGGGCCGGTCAGCAGGATGTCCTTGGCGAACACCGGCAGCAGCGCGGTGGCGCCACCCAGCAGCACGGCGAACATGTCCAGCGACACCGCCCCCAGCACGTCGCGGCGGCTGCGTATAAAGCGCAGGCCGGCCAGCAGCGATTGCAGCGTGGCGGGCGCCTGGCTCAGCGGCGCCTGGCGCGCCGGCAGGCTCAGCATCAGGGCGCAGGCGCTGCAGTACAGCAGGGCGGTGGGCGCATAGACCCAGACGCTGCCGAAGGCGTAGAGCAGGCCGCCGAGCGCCGGCGCGACTATGGTTGCGGTCTGGATCGCCGAGGCGGAGGCGGCCACGGCCGCGGGAAACAGCGCGGCCGGCACCAGGCTGGGCAGCAGCGCCTGGGTCGCCGGCATCTCGAAGGCCCGGGTACTGCCCAGCAGGAAGGCCAGCAGGAAGATCAGCTCGCGGCTCAGCCCACCGCCGCTGCCCAGCACCAAAGCCAGGGCGATCGCCGCCTGGCCGGCCTGGCACAGCGCGGCGATCTTGCGGCGGTCGTAACGGTCGGCCACATGCCCGGTGTAGAGCACGAACAGCAGGCGCGGAGCGAACTCCACCAGCCCGACCAGCCCTAGGTCCAGGACATTGCCGGTCAGCTCGTAGAGCTGCCAGCCGATCGCCACGGTAAGCATCTGGAAACCGCTGGCGGTGCAGACCCGCGCCAGCCAGAAGGCCAGAAAGGGACGGTGATGACGCAGCGACAAGGGCTCTGTGGCGGCAGGCATGGGGATGCTTGGTCTCGCGCAAGGGGTTGCCAGCCTACACCGGCCGATCTTAGGGCGCACCTTGCGGCGCACCCCGTGGTCAAACCCCCAAGCGAACGACAGCGAGGGTGTCATGCAGCATCTCGATCTCCAGGTCATCCGCCGCGCGCTCCAGTGGTCCAGGGCCGGGCGCCGGGTCTGGCTGTGCACGGTGCTCGCCACCTACGGCTCGGCACCCCGTGGCCCCGGCTCGTTGCTGGCGGCCACGGCCGAGGGCCAGTGGGTCGGCTCCCTGTCCGGAGGCTGCGTGGAGGAGGCGTTTCTCCAGCAGCTGGCGGGGCAGGCCTTTGCCGAACCGCTCCAGCGGGTGCGTTACGGCGCCGGCAGCGATCCGGGCGCGCGCCTGGAACTGCCCTGCGGCGGCGTGCTGGAGGTGCTGGTGGAAAACCTGCCGGCCGAGGCGCAGGTGCAAGCGCACCTGCAGGCACTGGAAGCCGCGCTGCTCGGCCAGCGCCGGCTGATCCGCGAGATCGCCCTGCCCGGCGGCGCGCGGCAATTGCTCGACGATGCTTGCCAGGGCCCGCGGGTCGAATGCCGGGCCGGATGCATCCGCCTGCGCATCGGCGCGGCCCAGCGGTTGCTGCTGGCCGGCTATTCCAGCGTCAGCCATTGCTGCGCCGAGTTCGCCAAGGCCCTGGGCTTCGAAGTGCTGCTGTGCGAGCCGCGCCAGGAGGTGCTGGCGGGGCTCGACCTGGCGGATATCGAGCTGCGCCGCGAACTGCCCTCGGCGGTGATCGCTGGCGGAGCCTGCCATGCCGATACGGCGGTAGTGGCTCTGACCCACGATCCGCGGATCGACGACCTGGCGATGATGGAGGCGGTGCGTACCGAGGCCTTCTATATCGGCGTGATGGGCTCGCGCCAGACCAGCGCCAAGCGGGTCGAGCGCCTGCGCCGCATCGGCGGCCTGAGCGAGGCGGCCATCGCCCGCATCCAGGCCCCCATCGGCCTGGCCCTGGGCAGCAAGACCCCGGCGGAAATTGCCCTGGCGGTGCTGGCCGATATCGTCCGGGTGCGCAATGGCGTCGGCCGGGACCGGCTTTGAGCGATGTCGGCTTCTCCCCAGGTGATTGCCCTCGACCTGGGCGATCCGGGCCTGCTGGAAGATATCGACACCCCGACGGCGCTGCAGGGCCACACCCTGTGATCAGTCCGGCTCCGCGCGACAAATGACCACAGCCGGGCAGGCCGCGCCGCGCGTTATTCTTGCCCCAAGTTGATTTGGATCAAGGCCCGCTCTGGGCTTTGTGGCGGGCCGCTTGGCCCGCTCGGCGGCACCCCGGTTCGATCCCATAAGAACAATTCCAGCCCCCCTGCACTCCAACCCGACTGGAGCGAGCTGGAGCTGGCCGCTGTACGGCATATGCGCGGTACAACTTGATAGAGGACGTCTTATGTTCGGATTGGAAGCGATCGACCTCGCCCGGATTCAGTTCGGTTTCACCATTTCCTTTCACATCGTCTTCCCGGCCATCACCATCGGCCTGGCCAGTTACATGGCGGTGCTCGAAGGCCTGTGGCTGAAAACCCGCCAGGAGGTCTACCGCGACCTCTACCATTTCTGGTCGAAGATATTCGCGGTCAACTTCGCCATGGGCGTGGTCTCTGGCTTGGTCATGGCCTACCAGTTCGGCACCAACTGGAGCGCCTTCTCGGATTTCGCCGGTGCGGTTACCGGCCCCTTGCTGACCTACGAGGTGTTGACGGCCTTCTTCCTGGAGGCGGGTTTCCTCGGCGTGATGCTGTTCGGCTGGAACCGCGTGGGCCCGGGCCTGCATTTCTTCTCCACCCTGATGGTGGCCATCGGCACGCTGATCTCGACCTTCTGGATCCTGGCGTCCAACAGCTGGATGCACACCCCCCAGGGTTACGAGATCCTTGACGGGCGGGTGATTCCCGTCGACTGGTTCGCGGTGGTGTTCAACCCGTCCTTTCCCTATCGCCTGGCGCATATGGCCACCGCGGCCTTCCTGGCCACGGCATTCTTCGTTGGCGCCTCGGCGGCTTGGCACCTGCTGCGCGGGCGCAACAATCCGGCGATCCGGCGGATGCTCTCCATGGCCATGTGGATGGCCCTGATCGTCGCGCCCATCCAGGCGGTGATCGGCGACTTCCACGGCCTCAATACCCTGCAGTACCAACCGGCGAAGATCGCCGCGATCGAGGGGCACTGGGAAAACCACGGCGACGAACCGACCCCGCTGATCCTGTTCGGCTGGCCGGACATGGAACGTGAGGAAACCCGCTTCAAACTGGAAATCCCGGCCCTGGGCAGTCTGATCCTGACCCACAGCCTGGATCAGCAGGTGCCGGCCCTGAAAGACTTTGCGCCCGAGGACCGGCCCAATGCGACCATCGTGTTCTGGACCTTCCGCATCATGGTCGGCATGGGCCTGCTGATGATCCTCACCGGGATCCTGGGGCTGGGGCTGCGCCTGCGCGGACGGCTGTTCGAGAACCGCGCCTTTCTGCGCCTGGTCCTGTGCATGGGGCCGTCCGGGGTGATTGCCATCCTGGCCGGCTGGTACACCACTGAAATCGGCCGCCAGCCCTGGGTCATCCATGGCCTGATGCGCACGGTGGATGCTTCATCCGGTCATGGCTTCGCCCAGATGAGCCTCACTCTGGGGCTGTTCGTGGCGGTGTATTTCGTGCTGTTTGGCGCCGGCATCGGCTATGTGATGCGCCTGGTGCGCAAGGGCCCGATCACTGACGAGGGCAAGGAAGAGGGCGCCGGCGGACCGGGGCAGCTCCGCACCCCGGCGCGGCCGCTGTCCGCGGCCGACGAGGGCCTGGAAGACGGCCAGGGCGATCATCTTGGCGAGAGGAACTGAGCATGGGCATCGATCTTTCACTGATCTGGGCGGTCATCATCGTCTTCAGCATCATGATGTACGTGATCATGGACGGCTTCGACCTGGGCATAGGCATCCTCTTTCCCTTCGTACCCGATACGACCGAGCGGGACATGATGATGAACAGCGTGGCGCCGGTCTGGGACGGCAACGAGACCTGGCTGGTGATGGGCGGCGCCGGGTTGTTCGGCGCCTTCCCCCTGGCCTACTCGGTGGTGCTCAGCGCGCTGTACCTGCCGCTGATCTTTATGCTGCTGGGGCTGATCTTTCGTGGCGTGGCCTTCGAATTCCGCTTCAAGGCCAAGGCCGCGAAGCAGCACCTGTGGGACAAGGCCTTTATCGGCGGTTCCCTGGCGGCGACCTTCTTCCAGGGCATGGCCCTGGGCGCCTATATCGACGGCATTCCGGTGGTCGACCGGGCCTATGCCGGCGGGCCGCTGGACTGGTTCACGCCCTTCTCGGTGTTCTGCGGCCTGGCGCTGATCGCCGCCTACGCCCTGCTGGGTTGTACCTGGCTGATCATGAAAACCTCGGGGCGGCTGCAGAAGCAGATGCACGACATGGCCCGGCCCTTGGTCTTCGTGCTGCTGGGCGTGACCGGCATCGTCAGCGTCTGGACACCCCTGGCCCATGCCGCCATCGCCGAGCGCTGGTTCAGTTGGCCGAACATCGCCTGGTTTATGCCGGTGCCGCTGCTGGTGCTGCTGACCACCTTCTGGCTGCTGCGCGGCATCCAGAAATACGCCAACCACACGCCTTTTATCCTGACCCTGATCCTGATCTTTCTCGGCTACAGCGGCCTGGGCATCAGCCTGTGGCCGAATATCATCCCGCCCTCGGTGTCGATCTGGCAGGCCGCCTCGCCGCCCCAGAGCCAGGGCTTTATGCTGGTCGGCGCGCTGTTCATCATCCCCTTTATCCTGATGTACACCGCCTGGAGCTATTACGTGTTCCGCGGCAAGATCACCCCGGATCAGGGTTACCACTAGCCGTGGATCGAACGAGACCAAGGCAGGAGCACGTACCGATGACCGACGCCGACGAAAAGAAACCGTTGTGGCAACGCCTGGCCTGGCTGGTCGCTATCTGGACCGCCAGCGTACTGGCCCTGGGTGTCGTCGCCTGGTTGCTGCGCCTATTCATGAGCGCCGCGGGCATGGCCACGCCCTAGCGATGTGGTGGAGGGATAAAGCCTCATCCACGCGACCCGACCCACCCTATTTGATCGCCTTGAGCACCACGAATTTCGGCGTGGCGGCCACCTGCTCGACGCCGCGGAACAGGCGCTTGAGCTTGCTGTGATAGCCCAGATGGCGATTGCCGACTATCCACAACTGGCCGTTGCGCACCAGGGCCGCGTGGGCCTGCTGGAACATGCGCCAGGCGAGAAAATCGCCGACCACTTGCTGCTGGTGGAAGGGCGGGTTGCACAGCACCAGGTCCAGCGACTCGGCCGGCTGGCCGGCCAGGCCATCGCCCGGGCGCAGCATGACCGCTCGCTCCCCCAGCGCCGCGCGCCAGTTCTCGCCGGCCGATTGCACCGCCATATAGGATTCGTCCACCAGGGTCAGCTGCGCCTGGGGATTGAGCAGGGCGCAGGCGATTCCCAGCACCCCGTTGCCGCACCCGAGGTCAGCCACCTGCGCCTCGCCGAGGTTGCGCGGCAGGTGTGGAAGGAAGGCGCGGGTGCCGATATCCAGGCCTTCGCGGCAGAACACATTGGCATGGTTGAGCAGGGTGATGGCCGGGGCCTCCAGGGCGTAGGCACTGGGGTAGGGCGACTGCGGGGCGGGTTTGTCCGCTGGCGTGGCGATCAGCAGGCGCGCTTTCTTCACCGCCAACGAGGCCTGCATCGGGCCGATATAGCGCTCCAGTAAATCGCCGGCGGCGTGTGGCAGGTGCTTGACCATGGCGGCGGCGACCACTTTGGCGCCGGGCGCCAGCTGGCCGTGCAGGCGGATCAGCTGTTCTTCCAGCAGCGCCAGGGTTTTGGGCACGCGGATCAGCACCCAGTCGAACGGCCCGGTCGCCAGCTCGCTGGCCGGCACGAAGCGCACGGCGTCCGCGGGCAGGCGGTTGCCCGCCAGGTTCTGCGCCAGGGCCAGGGCGCCCAGGTGCGAGTCGCCGCTGCTGGTCACCGATGGCCGACCGACAAGTGGATGAGAGATCAGGGCGCCGTGGTCGTCGCGGCCTGTGCCTTGCGCCTTGCTGGCCAGGCTGGCGGCCAGGGCGCCGAAGCTGTCATTGAGGATCAGCACCCGCTGGTCCGGCCCCAGCCCCTGCTCGGCCAGGTAAGCCAGCAGGTATTCGTCCGCCGCATCGAAGGCCTGCAAGGGATCGTCGTGCCGGGGTGGCTGGCGAAACAGCTCGAGGCTGGCGAAGGAAGTGCTCAGGTGGGCCATCGGTGCAACGCTCTGGATAAACTTGCCGGGCCGGCAGTTTAGGCGTTTTGACCGATGGCAAGTAGCCCAGGTGGGTCGCAATGCAAAACCCCATCGACAGGGCATTGGGTCAGCAGGCCCCCGGACAAGGCGCGGCGCTCAGGTCACCGGCTGCGGATATCGCTCGGGTCCAGTGATCCGCCCGTCTCGCGCAGGGCCGCCAGGCGCGCGCCTTCCTTGGCGGTGAAGGCGAAGAGTTGTTCGGGATTGCCGACCCGCAACTGCAAGGCCAGCAGCTCCATGCCTTCGGCGATCGGGATCTCGCGCCGATGCTCGGCCAACCCGGCCAGGATCCGTTCGGCGGCCAGGGATACGTTCATGCCATTGTCGATATTGGGGTCCGAGTGACCACGGCGGCTGCCGTCGCCGGCCAGGGCGTTGGTGGCGATCGCCGTCTGTACCGAGCCTGGCAGGATGACGCTGACATGGATGCCATAGGCCTGTTCGACCTCGGCGCGAATCGCGTCGAAATAGCCGATGACCGCATGTTTGGCGGCGCAGTAACCGCTGCGCAGCGGTGTACCCACCTTGCCGGCCACCGAACTGACCACGGCCAGGTGCCCGGCGCGGCGTTCCACCATCTTCGGCAACAACAACTGGGTCAGCGCCAGGGGCGCCAAATAGTCGACCTCGATCAGCTGGCGATAAACCTCGAGCCCAGTGTCCAGCGCCAGGCTGCGCTGGCTGATGCCGGCGTTGTTGATCAGCAGGTCGATCCGCCCCCGCCAGGACCAGGCGTCTTCGACTAGGGCGGGCAAGGCGTCGTAATCGGTCGTCTCGAACGGCATTACCCGGCAGCGCGCCGGTGCCTGGGCGGCCACCTGCTGCAGCGCCTCGGCGCGACGGCCCGAGAGAATAACCTGGGCGCCTTGCGCCAGGCAGGCGCTGGCGAGTGCCGCGCCGATGCCCGATGAAGCTCCGGTGATCCAGACGATCTTTTCGGCGAATGGCATGCCTGCCTCCAGTTTTTTAACGTTATGGGGTGTGCACGGACATGATTTCGCGCAACCGCCCCGCGCGTCCATGACTTGAGCGGCCAACCGCCTGGCCCATGGCTGGCGACCCGTGCCGTCATGCCCCGCCAAAGGCGCTCCCCTAGGGCCTGTTGACACTACCCGCATGGCCGCGCCGGAAGCTGTCTTGAAACCAGACCTGGCATGAGACGCCCCGTCAGGTACTTATGAAGGAAGGGCGAGTAATACCGGCGGTAAACGCCTGCGGGGTGGGCCAGACGAACGCGAAATAGCGCTGCATGGCGCGTGCTAGAGGCGCTGACTCTCGGAAAGATATGGGAACTGTGCGCGAGTTGGGCAAATTCGCGCTTGTGCTGCGCCGCGCTTTGCCGAAAAATGCCGCCCCCTGCTGGCCTGGGCAGTCGTGTTCAGTACCGACGAGTCTTGCCTGCCAGCACTCCAATAAAAACCAGGCCTCCGAGCACTTCGCTTGGACGTGACCGGGTAGCCCTGATCGATCGTGCACCGCAGTGTCGGCCCCTTGGGCTGTGCGGCGCGATCCGCTTCATACACTTCAACCGATAGGGCCTGCGCCATGCCGCGGGCCTCTCGGCTTTGCATTTTTCAAGGAATCCGATGTTCAAGTCACTGTTGTCCCTTTCGCGTTTCATGCCGCAGGTCCTGTGCGCACTGCTGGCCGTTTGCGGCACGGCCCAGGCCGATGGCAAGAAGCCCATCGTCATCAAGTTCTCTCATGTGCTGGCCGACGACACGCCCAAGGGCAAGGGCGCCCTGTTGTTCAAGAAGTTGGTGGAGCAGCGCTTGGCCGGCGAGATGGTCGTCGAGGTCCATGCCAATGGCAGCCTGTTCGGTGATGCCGACGAGCTGGAAGCGCTGCGCAGCAACCAGGTGCAGATGCTCGCGCCCTCGCTGTCGAAGTTCGAGGCCTATACGCCCCAGCTGCAGGTCTTCGACCTGCCGTTCCTGTTCGACGACCTGGACGCGGTCAAGCGTTTTCAGAAACGCGAGAAGAGCCGCGAGCTGCTGCATTCCATGACCGCGCAGAACATCTACGGCCTGGCTTTCTGGAATAACGGCATGAAGCAGCTGACCGCCAACCGTCCCTTGAGTCTGCCGGCCGATGCCAAGGGCCTGGCGTTCCGCATCCAGCCCTCGGTGGTGCTGGCTTCGCAGTTCGAGGCGCTCGGCGCCACCGCGGTCAAGCTGCCGTTCGCCGAAACCCTCAAGGCGCTGCAGAGCGGTAGCGTGCAGGGCACGGAAAATCCCTGGTCGACGATCGCCAGCCTGAAGCTGGAAGGGGTGCAGTCCGTTGTCACCGAAACCGAACACGGTTCGGTCAATTATCTGTTGGTGAGCAGCGCGACGTTCTGGAACAGCATGCCCTACAAGACCCGCACTGAGCTGGAGGCGATTATCGAGGAGGTCAGCCAGGTGGTGACCGAGGAAGCCGAAGCCCAGAACGCACGCGATCGCGCCCAGGTGGTGGCGGCCGGCACGCTCAAGGTTGTCAGCCTGAGCGCCGAGGAACGCGCCGCTTGGCGCGCCGCCCTGCAGCCGCTGTGGAAAACCTATGAGGCGGCCATCGGTGCCGATGTGCTGCGGGCCGCGCAGACCGTCAACCGCCGATAAGGGCTTCTGCGTGGGGCGGGCTGCGAATGCCGGCCCGAAGTCCGCCTTTATCAGGGTTTGTTCTGCTGGCTCTTGAGCAGGTCGCGAATCTCGGTCAGCAGGGTTTCTTCCGGGCTCGGGCTCGGCGGCAGGCTGGGTGCCACGGCCTCTTCACGTTTGAGCCGGTTGATCAGCTTGACGCCCATGAAAATGGCGAAGGCGACGATGATGAAGTCGATCAGGCTCTGGATGAACTTGCCGTAGCTGAGCACCACGGCCGGCAGGTCGCCCTGGGCGGCCTTGAGGGTGACCGCCAGGTCGGTGAAGTCCACCCCACCGATCAGCAGGCCGATGGGCGGCATGACCACATCGCCAACAAAAGACGAGACGATCTTGCCGAAGGCCGCGCCGATGATGATGCCCACGGCCATGTCGACCACGTTGCCCTTGACCGCGAAGGCCTTGAATTCGTTGAGCATGCTCATGTGCTTATCCTTGTGTGTGCTGATAGGGTTGAAGCTAGGGCCAATGCACCTCGGGCAGTGATTCGAAGCCCGGCTTGGCGAACAGATAGCCCTGGAACAGGGTCACGCCCATGTCGCGCAGGGTCAGGAGTTCTTCCGGCGTCTCGATGCCTTCGGCTATTACCCGGATGCCCAGTTTGCGGCACATGCCCAGGGTGGCCTCGACCAGGATCTGCCGCACGCTGTCCCGGTCGATGCCGCGCACCAGGGCCATGTCCAGCTTGATCAGGTCGGGCTGGAAGTCCGCCAGCAGGTTCAGCCCCGCATAGCCGGCGCCGAAGTCGTCGATGGCGGTCATAAAGCCCTGTTTGCGGTAGGCCCGCAGGATAGTGGTCAGGTGATCGATGTCCAGCACCTGCTCCTGCTCGGTCACCTCGAAGATGATCCGTTCCAGCGGAAACTTGTAGCGCTCGGCCGCCTCCAGGGTGGCGCGGATGCAGGTCTCCGGCCGGTACACGGCGTTGGGCATGAAGTTGATCGAGACCATGGCGGGCACCTGCAGGCGCGAGGCCCATTCCAGGGCCTTGATCCGGCAACTCTGGTCGAATGGGTAGCGGTTCTCGTCGTTGAGTCGCGACAACAGGCTGTAGGCCGACTCGCCGGCCACGCCGCGTACCAGGGCCTCGTGGGCGAATACCTGGCCGCTGGCGATATCGAGAATCGGCTGGAACGCCATGCTGATGGGAAAGTCCAGGCCATTGCCGTCGCGGCAGGCGGAACATCCTGTGGGCGCAGTCATTGAAAGCCTCTCCGGCGTGAAGATCGTCCTAGCTAAGCAAAAAACCGCGCAGCTGTCCTGCCTTTCCTGTTGCTGTGCCTGGGTTTTGGGCTTTATGCCGCGCCAGCTGGGTGGAGTGGACCGGGTACGTATTGCTTGATCCGGATCAACGGCCGGCCCGACGACGAGGCATACGCTGCGGGCCGTTATCCACAGGGGCACATCCGCTGGCCAAGGACTTTCCCGAGCTGCACCAGAGCCTGCAGCACTTGCGCCAGCAGGCCGCGCAATACGCAGCCCTGGACAAGCCTATCTGCCGGGTCGAGGACGGCGTCGAATTGCTGGGCGAGGCGGCGCTGACGACTCTTGAGCAGCAGCGCGCGGCCTTGAAGGATGCGCTGGGACGCCAGCTCAAGCAGGCATCCGGTACGTGCTGTGGCGGCTGCGGGGGCTGATCCCGCTCCCGGCGGGTTGCAGAGAACGGCTATGATGCGGGCTTTGCTTCCAGGGAGTCCGCCCCATGGCCAAGGCCAAACGCATGTATGGCTGCACCGAGTGCGGCGCCACCTTTCCTAAATGGGCCGGGCAGTGCGGTGAATGCGGGGCCTGGAACAGCCTGACGGAAACCCAGATCGAGGCGCACGCGGTAGCGCCCAGTGGGCGTGCCGGCTGGACCGGCCAGACGGCGCAGCTGAAGACCCTGGCCGAGGTCAGCGTCGAGGAAATGCCGCGTTTTTCCACCGCCTCGGGCGAGCTGGACCGGGTCCTGGGTGGCGGTATCGGCCGCGCTCGTCTTCTCTGGATTAGCTGG
>JAZKHB010000018.1:79771-102391 GCA_040385585.1 Pseudomonadota bacterium
CATCGTGGAGGGTGGGGTGGTGCTGATCGGTGGCGATCCGGGCATCGGCAAGTCGACCATCCTGCTGCAGACCCTGTGCAATATCGCCACGCGCTTCCCGGCGCTGTACGTCACCGGCGAGGAGTCCCAGCAGCAGGTGGCCATGCGCGCCCGGCGCCTGGGCCTGCCGGAAGACAAACTCAAGGTGATGACCGAAACCTGTATCGAGACCATAGTCGCCACCGCCCGGATCGAGCAGCCCAAGGTGATGGTGATCGATTCGATACAGACCATCTTCACCGAACAGTTGCAGTCGGCGCCGGGCGGGGTTTCCCAGGTGCGCGAGAGCGCGGCGCTGCTGGTGCGCTATGCCAAGCAGAGCGGCACGGCGATCTTCCTGGTCGGCCATGTGACCAAGGAAGGCTCACTGGCCGGGCCACGGGTGCTCGAGCATATGGTCGACACCGTGCTGTATTTCGAGGGCGAGTCCGACGGTCGCCTGCGCCTGCTGCGGGCGGTGAAGAATCGCTTCGGCGCGATCAACGAGCTGGGCGTGTTCGCCATGACCGACCGCGGCCTGAAGGAAGTCAGTAACCCCTCGGCGATCTTCCTCACCCGCGCCCAGGAAGAAGTGCCGGGCAGCGTGGTCATGGCCACCTGGGAAGGTACCCGGCCGATGCTGGTGGAGGTCCAGGCTCTGGTCGACACCAGCCACCTGGCCAATCCGCGGCGCGTCACCCTGGGCTTGGACCCCAACCGGCTGGCCATGCTGCTGGCGGTGCTGCACCGCCACGGTGGCATTCCGACCCACGACCAGGACGTGTTCCTCAACGTGGTGGGCGGGGTCAAGGTGCTGGAAACCGCCTCGGACCTGGCGCTGATGGCGGCGGTGATGTCCAGCCTGCGCAACAAGCCCCTGCCCCACGACCTGCTGGTGTTCGGCGAGGTCGGCTTGTCCGGCGAGGTGCGTCCGGTGCCCAGCGGTCAGGAACGCCTGAAGGAGGCGGCCAAGCACGGTTTCAAACGCGCCATCGTGCCCAAGGGCAACGCGCCCAAGGAAGCCCCGCCGGGGCTGCAGGTGATTGCCGTCACCCGCCTGGAACAGGCGCTGGATGCCTTGTTCGATTAGCGTGCGGGGGGCCGGCTAAACGCATTGCCGGGACATCCGCCTGCAGCACGCGGGTTCCTGCGCAAAGCCATGCATGCCTGGCCAGGCGAGCGGATCGATTGGCGTAGCGGGCAACGCTGCAGCGTTATTCGTGGCGTCGATCATGCTGCTCCTTCGGCGACTTCTTTGTCACAGTGGCTTGATTCAAGGAGAAGCCCATGAACGGCCTCGATCATCAGTTACTCGACGTTAACGGTATTACCCTGAGTCTCTACGGTGCCGGTGCCGAAAACGGCCGGCCGTTATGGTTGTTGCACGGTTTTCCCGAGTGTTGGCACTCCTGGCGCCAGCAAATCGAGCCGCTGGCGGCGGCCGGTTACCGCGTGCTGATTCCAGAGATGCGTGGGTATGGACAAAGCAGCGCACCGCGCGAGCCGGCAGCCTATGACCTGATGACGGTATGCGCCGATATTCGCGCGGCCATGGATATGTTGCGGCAGGACCAAGCCTGTATCGTCGGCCATGACTGGGGTGCGCCGATTGCCTGGCACTTGGCGTTATTGGAACCGCAGCGGGTACGGGCCGTGGTGGCGATGGCGGTGCCGTTCGGCGGCCGGCCCAAGCAGCCGGCCATCGAGCTTATCCGGCAGTTGTATGCCGGACGTTTCCATTACATCCTGCATTTTCAGCAGCCGGGTGTGGCCGAGCGGGAGATGGATGCCGACATCCCACGCACCTTGCGCATGATGATGCACAACACCTCAGCGGCCGTACCCAAAGATTTTTTCCTGCAAGAGAAATCGGCGGGCGCCAGCTTGTTCGATGGCATGCAGGATCCCGCTGCCTTGCCCGAGTGGTGCGATTCAGAGGCCTTTGACCACTACCAGCGCACGTTTGCCGGGCGCGGGTTCTATGGCGCGCTGAACTGGTACCGCAACTTCGAGCGTAACTGGCAACGCACCGAGGCGTTAGCCGGTCAGCGGATCGAGCAGCCCGCCCTGTTCCTGCTGGGCGACCAGGACCCGGTCGGCACCCTGGAGGCCTATACCCTCAAGCAAATGCCGCGGCTTGTGCCGAATCTGCAGCAGCATGTGCTCAAGGATTGCGGGCATTGGATTCAGAACGAACAAGCCGAGCGGGTCAATCAGCTGTTGCTGGCATTCTTGGGGCGTCATTACCACGCTTGAAGCGCGTTGCCTGGCCTTTCGCGAAGCGCGGTCGCCGGGGTTCTGCCCAGCCGGCGGGCTTCTGCTGGCTCACCGGCCCGGCGAGGCGGGCCATGGTGCTTGCGGCTCGCGTCTTTCTAGTCTTCGCCCAACGCCGCCAGCTCGCGTTCCAGCAGGCTCTCGTCGCCCAGGTTGAGTTCGATCAGGCGACGCAGGTGGCTGATCGACTCAATGTCGATATGCCGGCAGACGAAGCCGAGCAACTCGCCCTGAGTGCGGGTCAGCGCCACTTCCATGTTCACCTGGGCATCTTCGCCTAATGCCACGCGGGCCATAAAGGGCTGGTCGGGGTCGCCATTCCAGTCCTGGGGGCGTTCGACCAGCAAGCCCTTGAGCGACAGGTCGTGCAGTTCCACCGTCCAGCGGCGCTCGCCCTGGGCGATTTCGGTGGCGGCGTCGAAGGCGATGCGCTGAAAGCGCCGACGCTCGTTGTCTGTATCACTCATGCGTGGACTCCTGTACGGGTACAACCACTATAGCCAAAGCCCTGTCCGGGCGTTTCCGGCATTACAGCCAGCGCCGCACGCGGGCCTGGTAGTCGCGGTAGGCGTCGCCGAACAGGTCGCGCAGCAGCTGTTCCTCGTGGGCGATCACGCCGCGCTGCATGCACTGCAGCAGTACCGGCAGCAACAGCCAGGGCCAGAGGCTGCCCAGCAACAGGGCGATGCCGCAGTAGACCAGGCTGTCGGCCAGATAGATAGGATTGCGCGAGAGACGAAACGGACCTTCCTCCAGCAGCCGGGTCGGCTTGCCGAAGGGGTTGACGGTGGTCTTGCGCCGCAGCATCAGCACGGCCGACCAGAGCATCAACAGCACGCCGATATCGATCAGCCCCCAACCGAGGTAACCGGTCCAGGCGTTGCGTGGCACGTCCAGGGGCAATTGAACGGCAAGGGCCCAGGCGAAGCCGATAAACAGCAGGTAGATCAGCGGAGGTGCCAGGGTGACACCGGTGGATCTTGTGGACATGGGGCCTCCAGGCGCTCGGGTCGGCCCAGTGTAGCGCCGGGATGGCGCTGCGAGGTGGCCTGGATCAAGCAAACCCTCGGTCGTGGCCTGGCAAGGCCGAGCACGCAATTGGGCCGAGGTCGCCCTGTGCTCAAGGCGCGTCGTGCTCGCGCTTGCGCCGCCAATGCCAGAGTCCGGCCAGCCCCACTGCCAGCCCAAGGCCAAGCCCCAGTTGCCGTCCGTAAGTGCCGAGCCATTGGCGCGCGGCGCTGGTGCGGTAGTGCCACAGGCGTTCGCGGGCCCGGTCGAAATCCGGCTCCTGGCAGTTGCGCCCGAAGTTGGCCATCCAGGGCAGGTAGGCACCCTCGGCGTTGTAACGGCGGTAATGCACCCGGGCGCTGTCCAGGTCGCTGTCGACCAGCCAGCCGCCGGCCTTGCACAGGGTCGCGGCGAAGGCCTGGCTGCGTGGCGGCAGCTGATCGGCGGCCTGGCTCGCGAGGTCGGCCGCCACGTAGCGGTAGTGATAGCGCCGGTTCGGCTGGGCCAGGTGGTCGTTCTGCCGGGTGGCTTCGGCGGCGCTGAGCCAATCGCCGGGCACTTGGCGCTCGACCCAGTCCAGGCTGTAGGTGCCGCCGGTGTAAGCGTGATCCGGGGCCATCTCGTAGCCGAGCAGTTCCATGCCCTGACGGCGTGCCAGCACTGCGGCGCCATACAGTGCTTCGGCGCGGTCGATGCCGCGCCAGCGGTCCGCGCCGGCCTTGCGCGCCTCGCCATACTCAAGGGCGGCCTGGCGCAGGGCGGGATCGTCGAAGTAGGCCACGGCTTCCTCGTAGCGCTCGGCGCGCAGCAACCGGCGACCGAGCAGTTCACGCAGGTGGGCGGCCACCGGGCGCGGCGCATGGCTGTCGATTTCGGCCTGGGTGGCGGGCGGCGGCGCGTCGACCTGGGCATCGACATAGCCCTTGAGTTCATCGAGGGTCAGCACCCGTTCGGCGACCACGGCGCTGTCCTGCCAGTAGATCCAGCCGCTGCGGTAGAGCTGGTCGAAGGCCTCCAGGTAATCGCCGCGCTCCAGGGCCAGCAGGGCGCTTTCGCCCTCTACCCGACAGCGCGGCTGGACCGACTCCATGTCCCAGTTCGCGGTGCGCCGCGAGCCCCAGTCCTCGTCCGCCGGGAAGGCCTTGGCGGCCTGGGCATAGGCGGTGCTGGCGAGCACCTTGTCGCCGGCGCGCAAGGCCAGCTTGGCCCGCAGCCACCAGGTCAGCCCGTTGTCGCCGGCCTGGGCGAGAAAGGCGGCGGCGCTGTCGTAGCGGCCGGCCTGGTAACTCAGGGCGGCGAGGCGGTCGGCATTGGCCAGGTTGGCAATGTCGCTGCGCTGCAGCAGGTCGACCAGGCGTTTTTCTCCGGCCGGTTGCTCGCCATAGAGCCAACCTGCATGGGTGATCAGGTGGGCAGTCAGCAATTGCTGCACCTCCAAGTCACGCAGTAAGCCAATCAGCTCGGGTTCCGGCATGCGCGCCAGTTCCTGGGCCAGCAGTTCCAGCGAGACGTAGCCGCTATGGGAGCCTTGCTGGTACTGGCTGGCATAGAGGCGGATGGCGCTGGCCCACTGGCTCTGGTCCAGGTCCACCCGGGCCTCTTCGCCGAGGCTGGCGATGCCCAGCTCCAGCGGGTCGCTGAACCCTTCGATGGCCAAGTGGCGCACCTGCTGGAAGCTGCGGCGAGCGGCCGTGGCGCTTTCCTGCATCAGGCGTTCGGCGTCTGCGGCGTCCTGCGCGGCGCCCGCGGGCAGACCCGACTGGACACTGCGCGCCGCCTGCACGCGGCCCAGGGAATAGGCCGCCCAGGTGCTGCGCAGCGGGCGTTCGGCGGCCGGCAGGGCCAGCACCCGCTGGAAGTACGCGATCGCCAGGTCGTGATCGTCCTGGGCGAAGGCCACGGCGCCGGCGCTGTACAGGCGCAGCTCGGCGGGTAATTCGGCGCCCTCGTGCTCCGCCTGGCGGGCATCCTGCAACAGGCGCAGGCGCTGCACCAGTTGTCGCTGGGGTTCCGGCAACTGGTTCTGCTCGACCTGGTCGCGCTGCTCGAGCCCCTCCAGCAGCGGTTGATCCCAATAGTCGGGTACCGTGATGGCCAGCTTCAGGCCCGGAATAGGGCCGGCGAGACGGCGAACCTCGAAGGCGAAGTTGTGCTCCGGCAGCTCGGCCAGGGTTTGAGCCCGATTATCCAGCAAGCGCAAGGGGAAGTCCGGGCCGCAGGCCTGGGCTGGCAGCAGGCACAGCCCCAGGCCAAGGCCCAGCAGGGAACGAGTCCACTCAGGGTTCAACATGGATGGCTCCTTGATCAAGGGTATGACAGCGCACCCAGCCCAGGGCCAGCTGGCGGCCGACCGGCAACTGGCCCGCGTCCAGACGCTGGAACCGCAGGCCAGCGGGTATGCGTTGCACGCGGTACCCGCCAACGGCGTCGGCGGCTTCGCACTGCGTGGCGGGGATATCGATACGCGACGGTAACGGGCCGGCCAGGTTGCCGCCGTTGCGCAGGGACAGCTCGGTCAGGTCGCCGGTGCGCTGGCTCTCCACCGCCAGGGTGGCGCTCAGGGGCTTGCCCTGCGCCACGGCCAGCAAGGTGCTCAGCGGCCAGACGCGGCGATCGCCGGCCAGCGGCAGGCGGAACCAGATCAGACCGGTCAGGTTTGTCGGGGCATCGCCTTGCAGGGTCTGGAGCAGGGCGGCGACCTGGCGTGGATCGGTCTGCAGTTCCCGGCGTGGCGCCGCGGTATTCAGGGACGCCTCGCTTTCCACCAGGGGCGTGCCCTGGGGTGTATCGATCAGCGCCACGCCATAGGCGGGCAGCGCCAGGTAGAAGGGGCTGGGGCTGCGCTCGGCGTAGGCCCGGGTCCAACGCTCGGCTTGCTGGGGCTCGAACAGGCCACGGGTCGGATCGGTCACCCCGTGCACCTGCAGCACCGAGCTGTCGACGGCCGCGAGCACGGATTCCAACGCCGGGCTGGCGAGCCAGGCGGGCAGGGCGGTGATGCTCAGCTGCAGCTCGGCCGGCAGGTCCTGGCGCAAGGTCCGCAGCAGTTCGGCATAGGCCGGCAGGCGCGCGCTGGCGCAATCGTGGTCGATTTCCAGGCCCTTGGGCCTGAGCCCGACGGCCTGCCAGTCGGCCAGCAGCTGGCGAACCTGAAGGCGTATGGCCTCGGTATCGAGCTGCGGCAGCTGGCCATCCAGGCGCACCACGGCGACCAGGGGACGGCCATCTTCGATCAGTTGATGCGGGTCGATCCGCGCGTGGCTCCAACCCGCCCGCGGATGGGCCTGCAGCGCCAAGACGCGCAGCGTGGAAAAGGCCGCGCGGCTTTGCGCCAGGGCTTCGCCATGGGCCGGGCGCCACTGGCGTTGCCAGATATACAGCTGCTGGTCGAACACCCGAGGCGGGGTGGGTTCGCAGGCGCCGAGGGTCAGCAGCGCCAGCAACAGGCAAGCGCAGCGGCGCCTGAGCGGCCATGCGCCGAGCCGGCGGTGGCGTGGCGCCGAAGCGCTGCAGGTGGCCATGGAGGGTCCAGGTGGTGAGGTGCGCGCAGTGTAGCGCTGCGGATGGTTTCGGTGGGGCCTAGGGCCTGTTGACACTACCCGCACGGCCGCGCCGGAAGCAGTTTTGACACCAGGCCAGGCATGAGACGCGACTCCAGGCCGCTCACAACGAGCGGCGAGTAATAGCCCATCGCATCAAAACAGATCCGGCCCTGCGGGTTGCGCGAACAAGCGGCCCATTCTGCGTTGCGAAACTGGGCAAGGGAATAACCATTGCCCGCGTTCCGCGCCTTGCCTGGGACCCTTCTTCGCGGCAACGCAACTCGCGATGATAATGTCCACAGACCCTGCACAGAGAAAGGAGGGCGGCTCGCCGGGGCTTATTTTTCTGGCACCCAGCCATGCTCCAGGGCCTGCTTGACCAGGTCCGCGGGCTTGTCGATGTCGAGCTTGCGCCTGATGCTCAGTCGATGGGTCTCGACCGTGCGCACGCTGATCTGCAGGGCCCGCGCCATGTTCTTGTTGTTCAGTCCCTGGGCCAGCATCAGCAGCACTTCCCGCTCGCGGGGCGTCAGCCCCTCCGGTTCGGGGGCACGCCGCGCCAGCTTGCGGGCGATCTCGGCGCTGAAGAAGCTGCCACCTGCGGCTATCGCTTCGATGGCGGCGATGATTTCCCGGGAGGGGGCTTCCTTCAGGACATAACCGGACGCGCCGACCTCCACGGAGGTGGTCACGTACTCCTGGTTATCGTACATGCTCAGAATCAGCACTTTCAGCGCTGGAAACTGCTGGCGCAGGCGCTTGGTCAGTTCCAGGCCATTGATGTCCCTCAGGCCGATGTCCATCAGCAGGATGTCCGGCTGGACCCGCTGCAACAGCTCGAGCGCCTCGGCGCCGCTACCGGCTTCGCCTATCACCTCGAACTGCGGCATCAGCGCGAGGAGCGAACGGATACCGTCGCGCACCAGGGCATGGTCGTCGATCAGGACGATTCGAATCGGCGTGGTAGGCTGCATGGTACGGCTCCCGAGGTCAGGTAAGCGCGGGCCCGGAGGGGTTGAGGCCCTGGCAGGGCAGGGTCACTTTCAGCACCGTGCCGGCCGGGGTTGAGGTCAGGGCGAAGCGCCCACCGAAATGTTCGACCCGTTCGCGGATATTGCGCAGGCCGATACCGGTCTTGACGCTGTCCAGGTGCCGTGGGTTGAAGCCGCAGCCATCGTCGCGCACCTGCAGCCGCACCCGCTGGCCCAGACCCTCCAGGCCGATCTGTACCGCCCGGGCGCGGGCGTGCCTTTCGATATTGGTCAGCGCTTCCTGCAGCACCCGGAACAGTGCCACGGCGACGCCGTCGTCCAGGGGCTTGTCGCCCAGGCCATTGCGGTACTCCACCTGCAACCCGCTGCGCTGTTCGAACTCGGCGACCAGCTGGCCGATGGCCGATGGCAGCCCCAGGGTATCGAGCAGGGAGGGGTGCAGGTCGTGGGAAATCCGCCGCACCTCGCCGATGGCCTCGGCCAGCCGCTCGGTGCCCTGTTGCAGCGTATGCAGGCCTTGGCCGCCGCCGGCCACCAGCTGATGGCCGGCCAGTTCGAGCTGGAACTTGATGGACACCAGCAACTGGCTGATGCCGTCGTGCAGTTCACGGGACACGCGCGAGCGCTCCTCGTCCTGCAGGCTGACGATACGCTGGGTGAGGATCTGCAGTTTGCGATCGGCCAGGCGATGCTCACTGACGTTCAGCGCCAGGCCGCCGGTAAAGACCAGCAGCACGGCCACCAGGGCCACCGCGGCAATCGCCAGCATGGTGGCGCGTATGCCTCCGGCCGCCTCGTCGCGCACCTGGCGCATGGCCTGGTCGACATCGTCCAGGTACAGGCCGGTGCCGAGCATCCAGCCCCAGCGGTCGAGCATCACCACATAGGCCAGTTTGTCGGTGACCTGTCCGGTAGACGGCTTTTGCCAGGCGTAGCGCTGGAAGCCGTTACCCGCGGTGGCGCTGTTCAACAGCGCCTGGATCACCGGCAGCCCCTTGGGGTCGGTCATGTTCCACAGATCCTTGCCCACCAGTTCGCCCTGGCGCGGGTGCATCAGGTTGCGGCCCTGGCGGTCGTAGACGAAAAAATAGCCGTCGCTGCTGAAGCTGAGCCTGGCCAGCACCGCCAGCACCTGTTGTTTGCTCGCGGCCTCGTCCCGGTCATTGTCGTACAAGGGCGATACCAGGCTGAGGGCCATCTCGACGTAGTGTTTCAGCTCGGCCTGTTTGCTGGCCAGGATGCTGCTTTCGATCAGTCGCGCCTGCTCTTCGCCCAGTCGCTGGTTTTGCACCAGCACCAGCGCGCAGACCACGGCAACGGCCAGCAGCATCGGCAGGAGACTGAGCGCCGCGATCTTGTACTTGAGCTGCATGGGCGTTCTCTGGTGAGCGGGGTCCGTCCCAGACGTTAGGCCGGACGCTGCGGCCGGCTGAGACAAATGATAAACCCGAGCCGAGCCTTGCGCCGCTCCGTAGTTCTACCGAGAGGCGGCGGGTAGTTCTGCGAATGTTCCGGCGCGGGTCTGGCCTGGATAGTACGCAGGCTCCCTGCGAGCTGTGAGCTGTGAGCTGACGTTCCCGGCGTTTCGCCGTGTAAGCGTTCCTCTGTACGCACAATAACAATTATCGCCGTGGGCCACTGGCCAACGGCAGGAGGCCCTCAATGTCCCGACTGGCTAACCATCTCGTCTGGTTCGCGGTCGCAGTGCTGGGCGCATTCGCGCTGGGTACTGTGGCACTGCAACGCGGAGAACCGATCAACGCACTCTGGATAGTGGTCGCCGCGCTCGCCATCTACCTGGTCGCCTACCGCTACTACAGCCTGTTTATCGCCACCAAGGTGATGCAGCTGGACCCCAATCGCGCCACGCCGGCCGTGCTCAAGAACGATGGCCTAGACTTCGTGCCGACCAACAAGCATGTGCTCTTCGGTCACCACTTCGCAGCGATCGCCGGTGCTGGTCCATTGGTCGGCCCGGTGCTGGCCGCGCAGATGGGCTATCTGCCGGGCACGCTCTGGCTGATCGCCGGGGTGGTGCTGGCCGGCGCGGTCCAGGACTTTATGGTGCTGTTCATCTCCACCCGCCGCGACGGTCGCTCCTTGGGCGACATGGTGCGCGAGGAAATGGGCCGCATCCCTGGCACCATCGCCCTGTTCGGCTGTTTCCTGATCATGATCATCATCCTCGCGGTGCTCTCGCTGATCGTGGTCAAGGCCTTGGCGGAAAGCCCCTGGGGCATGTTCACGGTGATGGCGACCATCCCGATCGCGATGTTTATGGGCATCTATATGCGCTACCTGCGCCCGGGTCGGATCGGTGAAATTTCCCTGATCGGCGTGGCCCTGCTGCTCGGCTCGATCTGGCTGGGCGGCGCGATTGCCGCCGATCCCTACTGGGCCGAACTGTTCACCTTCAACGGCACGCAGATCACCTGGATGTTGGTCGGTTACGGTTTCGTCGCCGCGGTCCTGCCGGTGTGGCTGATCCTGGCGCCGCGGGACTACCTGTCGACCTTCCTGAAGATCGGCACTATAGTCGCCCTGGCGATCGGTATTCTGATTCTGGCCCCCGACCTGAAAATGCCGGCCCTGACCCAGTTCACCGACGGCACCGGGCCGGTGTGGAAAGGCACCTTGTTCCCCTTCCTGTTCATCACCATCGCCTGCGGCGCGGTGTCGGGTTTCCATGCGCTGATCGCCTCCGGCACCACGCCCAAACTGCTGGCCAATGAAACCCATGCGCGCTATATCGGCTACGGCGGCATGCTGATGGAATCCATGGTCGCGATCATGGCCATGGTCGCCGCCTCGATCATCGACCCGGGCGTCTACTTCGCCATGAACAGCCCGGCGGCCATAGTCGGTTCCGACGCCGCCAGCGTGGCGGCCACCATCAGCAGCTGGGGCTTCGTCATCACCCCGGAGACCCTGGAAGGGGTGGCGCGGGATATCGGCGAGAACAGCATCCTGGCCCGGGCCGGCGGCGCGCCGACCCTGGCGGTGGGCATCGCGCAGATTCTCCATGCCGTGCTGCCGGGCGAGAACACCATGGCCTTCTGGTACCACTTCGCGATCCTGTTCGAGGCGCTGTTTATCCTCACCGCGGTGGATGCCGGCACCCGCGCCGGACGCTTTATGCTGCAGGACCTGCTGGGCAGCTTCGTGCCGGCCATGCGCCGCACCGATTCCTGGTCCGCCAACCTGCTGGCCACCGCCGGTTGCGTGGCGCTCTGGGGCTACCTGCTGTACCAGGGCGTGATCGACCCGCTGGGCGGGATCAACACCCTGTGGCCGCTGTTCGGCATCTCCAACCAGATGCTCGCCGGGATCGCGCTGATGCTCTGTAGCGTGGTGCTGATCAAGATGAAGCGCCAGCGCTATGTCTGGGTCACCTTGCTGCCGGCCACCTGGCTGCTGATCTGCACCACGGCGGCCAGCCTGATCAAGCTGCTCGACCCGAACCCGGCGGTGGGCTTCCTCGCCCTGGCCAACAAGTACAGCGCGGCCCTGCAGGCCGGCCAGGTCCTGGCCCCGGCCAAGGACGTCGGCCAGATGCAGCATGTGATCATGAATGCCTACACCAACGCCGGTCTCACGGTGCTGTTCCTGGTGGTGGTCTTCAGCATCCTGTTCTATGCGCTGAAGGTCGGGCGCAAGGCCTGGATCACGGACGGGCGCAGCGACAAGGAAGCGCCGTACCAGGCGGCCATCCCCGAGGCTTGAGTGATTGTGTAAGTAGACGCCAGGCCCCGCGAGTCGGGGCCTCGGCCTTTTGAAGGAGAAGCGCATGTTCAACGATCTCAGCCGCATGGGCAAATACCTCGGCCAGGCCGCCCGCATGCTGGTCGGCATGCCGGACTACGACACTTACGTCGAGCATATGCGCAACACCCACCCTGACCAGCCGGTGATGGACTACGCGGCGTTCTTTCGCGAACGCCAGGAGGCCCGCTACGGCGGCGGCAAGGGGCGGCCGATCCGCTGCTGTTGATACCTTCGCTTGCAATACCTGCACGCCTCGCTCGCCGTGGCGTGTTCTTTTGTAGGGTGGATGATGCTTTGTTCATCCACCGTTAACCCGCACGGTGGATCGATAAGGCGCGATCCACCCTACGCAGGATGATCCGCATGTCCCATACCCCCATTCCGGTGACCGTGCTGAGCGGTTTTCTCGGCGCCGGCAAGACCACCTTGCTGCGCCATCTGCTCAAGGCCGAGCACGGCCTGAAGATCGCCGTGATCGAAAACGAGTTCGCCGCCACCGGCATCGATACTCAACTGCTCGGCGACGAGCCGGTGCAGGTGCTGACCCTGGCCAACGGCTGTGTCTGCTGCAGCATCCGCACCGACCTGGAACAGGCCCTGTTCCTGCTGCTGGAGCGCCGGGACAGCGGCGCCATCGTCTTCGATCGCCTGGTCATCGAGTGCACCGGCCTGGCCGATCCGGCGCCGGTGGCGCAGAGCTTCTTCGTCGATGAGGAGCTGCGCGAGCGTTACCTGCTCGATGGCATCATCACCCTGGTCGACGCCGCTCATGCCGAGCAGCACCTGGCGCAGCCCATCGCCCAGGCGCAGATCGGTTTCGCCGATCGGCTGCTGGTGAGCAAGCGCGACCTGGTGGATGACGAAACCTTCGACGCGCTGGTGCAGCGCCTGACCCGGATCAACCGGCGGGCGCCGATCCGGGTGGTCGAGCAGGGGCGCATCGACTTGGCCGAGCTGCTGGACGTACGCGGCTTCAACCTGAACGCCGACCTGGGGCAGGGCCTCAAGCCGCTGCAACCGCTGCGCGGCCCTTCTCCCGACCGCATCGCCAGCCTGGTGCTGCGCAGCGAACGGCCGCTGGATATCGACCGGCTCAGCGCCTTTATGAACGCGCTGCTGGAACGGCATGGCAACGCGCTGCTGCGCTACAAGGGCGTGCTGGATATCGTTGGCGAAGCACGGCGCATGGTGTTCCAGGGGGTGCTGAAACTCTATGGGTTCGACTGGGACAGCGAGTGGGGCGCGGACGAGCAGCGCGAGAGCGTAATAGTATTTATCGGCGACGGGCTGCCCGAGGAAGAGATCCGCGCGGGGTTTGCCGAGGCGCAAGCCTGAATCTCTGGGGCGTTAGGCACCCCGCTGCACCGGATTGCGCCAAGGCTTATCCGGGCTACGGAACTACAGGCACGCTATTTGTAGGGTGGTGTTAGCCGCGCAGAAAGCCGGGCTGGCAAACCACGACGTACTCGCCGCGCGGCGTAACCCACGCGGACGGACGCCCAGTTGCAGACGGGCTTTCGTGAAAATGCACTAGCTTGAGTACCGCGCTACCCAGGCGGCGGTCACTGCTAACAGAAACGAAAGAGCCCGGCAGGTGCCGGGCTCTTTCTTGCTGCGTCGAGCCTTAGTTGCCGTACACCGGGAAGCGGGCGCAGACGGCCTTGACCTGCTCGCGCACGCGGTCGACGACCGACTCGTCGCCCATGCTGGCGAGGATTTCACAGATCCAGCCGGCCAGCGCGCGGCATTCGTCTTCCTTGAAACCGCGGGTGGTCACGGCCGGGGTGCCGATGCGCAGGCCCGAGGTGACGAAGGGCGAGCGCGGATCGTTGGGTACCGAGTTCTTGTTCACGGTGATAAAGGCGCGACCCAGGGCGGCGTCGGCGTCTTTACCGGTGATGTCCTGCTTGATCAGCGAGAGCAGGAACAGGTGGTTCTCGGTGCCGCCGGAGACCACGTCGAAGCCGTGCTCGATAAACACCGCGGCCATGGCCTGGGCGTTCTTGATCACCTGCTGCTGGTAGGCCTTGAACTCGGGCTGCAGGGCTTCCTTGAAGCATACGGCCTTGGCCGCGATCACGTGTTCCAGCGGGCCACCCTGGGCGCCGGGGAAGACCGCGGAGTTGAGCTTCTTCTCGATCTCCGGATTGGCTCGGGCCAGGATCAGGCCGCCACGCGGACCGCGCAGGGTCTTGTGGGTGGTGGTGGTGACCACATCGGCGAACGGCACCGGGTTGGGGTAAACGCCCGCGGCGACCAGGCCGGCGACATGGGCCATGTCGACGAACAGGTAGGCGCCGACTTTGTCGGCGATGGCGCGAAAGCGTGGAAAATCAAGTACCTGGGAGTAGGCGGAGAAACCGGCGATGACCATCTTCGGCTTGTGCTCCAGGGCCAGGCGCTCGACTTCGTCGTAGTCGATCAGGCCCTGGTCGTTGATGCCGTACTGCACGGCGTTGTAGAGCTTGCCGGAGGAGGACACGCTGGCGCCGTGGGTCAGGTGGCCGCCGTGGGCCAGGCTCATGCCCAGGATGGTGTCGCCCGCTTGCAGCAGGGCCAGGAACACCGCGCTGTTGGCCTGGCTGCCGGCGTGGGGCTGGACGTTGGCGTAATCGGCGCCGAACAGTTGCTTGGCGCGGTCGATGGCCAGCTGTTCGACCACGTCGACGTATTCGCAGCCGCCGTAGTAGCGCTTGCCCGGGTAGCCTTCGGCGTATTTGTTGGTCAGTACCGAACCCTGGGCTTCCATGACGGCGGGGCTGGTGTAGTTCTCGGAGGCGATCAGCTCGATATGCTCTTCCTGGCGCTGGGCTTCTTGCTCCATTGCGGCAAACAGGTCGGCATCGTAATTGGCGATAGTCGTTTCACGGCTGAACATGGCAGTCCCCTGAGAAAAATCAGTTGGGCGGTGGTAAGAGGGTGCGGATTCTACCGCATCCGGCGCGAGCTGGCATATGAGGCTCGGTCATGTGCGGGACGAGCGCGGTTCATGGTCACTGTGGCCCCGAACGGCGCGGTCTCGGGCCTGAGTCGGTTCAGTCGCCCCCATGGCGCAGCGCTCACCCGTCATACCCGCGCATGCGGGTATGACGGGTGTGTAGGGTGGATAACGTCTTGTTTATCCACCAGCCTGAAAATGCACTAGCTCAGCATAAACAGCGCCGTGCCGCTGAACAGGGCGGCGAGTTGATGGGCTGGCATGGGCCGGCCCAGCAGGTAGCCCTGGACTTCATCGCAGCCGTGCTCGCGCAGGAAATCCAGCTGGGCCTGACTCTCCACGCCCTCGGCGATCACCGAGAGTTTCAGGCTATGGGCCATGGCGATAATGGCCATGGCGATCTGCGCATCCTGCTCGCCTTCGGGCAGGCCATCGACGAAGCTGCGGTCGATTTTCAGCACGTCGATGGGGAACTGCTTGAGGTAGTTCAGCGAGGAGTAGCCGGTGCCGAAATCGTCGATCGCAATGCTCAGGCCCAGGTGCTTGAAGCCGCCCAGGGTGCGCATGGCCTCGTCCACATCGCGCATCAGGATGCTTTCGGTCAGCTCCAGCTCCAGGCAGGCCGGGGCGATGCCGCTGATCTTGAGGATAGTGGCGATGCGGGTGTCCAGCTGGCCGTCGGCGAACTGCCGGGCCGAGAGGTTGACCGAGACCTTCGGCACCCGCACCTTGGCCTGTTGCCAGACCTTGAGCTGGCGGCAGGCCTCGGTCAGTACCCAGTCGCCGACCTCCACCACCAGGCCCAGCTCCTCGAGCACCGGGATAAAGGTGCCGGGTGCGATCAGGCCGCGCCGCGGGTGCTGCCAGCGCAGCAGGGCTTCGACGCCGGTCAGGCGCTTGCCATCGCCGGAAAACTGCGGTTGGTAGTAGAGCAGGAACTCGTCCTGTTCCAGGGCGTGGCGCAGGTCGCTTTCCAGTTCCAGGCGCTCCAGGGCGCTGGCGTTCATGTCCGCCTGGTAGAACTGGAAGTTGTTCTTGCCACGCTCCTTGGCGTGGTACATGGCGGTGTCGGCGTTCTTCATCAGCTGGCTCAGCTCGTCGCCGTCCTGGGGACTGAGGGCGATGCCGACACTGGCGGTGACGAAGAACTCACGGCCCTCCAGGACGAAGACCCGGGCCTGGCTGGCGAGTATCTGTTCGGCCACGTGTATGGCCCGGTGCAGGGCGCCTTCGCGGGTGGCGCAGGGCTTGAGCAGCAGGGTGAATTCATCGCCGCCCATGCGCGCCACGGTGTCGTCGGCACCCACGCAGGCGCCCAGGCGCAGGGCCACGTCCTTGAGCATGCGGTCGCCGGCGGCGTGGCCCAGGGAGTCGTTGATCGGCTTGAAGCGGTCCAGGTCGAGGAACATCAGCACCACCCACTCCTGGTTCCGCTGGGCATACTGCAGGGCCGAATGCAGACGGTCCTGAAACAGGGTGCGGTTGGGCAGCTGGGTCAGGGCATCGTAGTAGGCCAGGCGGTGGATGCGCTGTTCGCTGGCCTTGCGTTCGCTGAAATCGCTGTAAAAACACACGTAGCTGACCAGGTCGCCGTCTTCGTCCTGCACCGCGGTGATGCCAACCCAGGCCGGGTAGTTGTCGCCGGCCTTGCGCTTGAGCCAGATCTCGCCTTCCCAGCTGCGGTGCAGGGCGAGCTGTTTCATGATGAAGGCGAGCTGGTTGGCCTGCTGGCGATCGGCGGTGAGCAGGGTCGGCAACTGGTCCAGGACCTCGTCGCTGCTGTAGCCGCTGACCCGGCTGAAGGTCTCGTTGACCTGAACGATATAGCCGGCCGGGTCGGTGACCAGAATGGCCGCGGTGGAGTGCTCGAACACCGTGGCGGCCATGCGCAGTTCCTTGTCGGCGCGACGCTGCTGGCCGATGTCGCGGGCGACCCCGAGGATGCCCTCGAATCGCCCATGCTCGTCCCACATCAGCACGATGCGCAGCTCCACCGGGATCTTGCGGCCGTCGGCGCGCAGGCAGTCGAACACGAACAACTGCGCCGGCAACTGCGCGCGCAGGTCGGCCAGGCGTTGCGGGTCGCCCAGCGCCGCGCGCACCTGCTCCATCAGCAGGCCCAGGCCCAGCAGCTGGCGCGGATTGGCCGCCAGGCCATCGAGGCCATTGCCGAGGATCCACTCCGCTTCATAGCCCAGGACCGCTTGTACCGAGGGGCTGACGTAATTGAAGTTCAGCTGGCTGTCGCTGGAGAAAATCACGTCGCTGATGCTTTCGGCCAGCAGGCGATAGCGTTGCTCGCTTTCGCGCAGCGACTCGCTGCTGTGGATCTGCTCGGTAATGTCCTTGACCATGCCGATCAGCCGGCTGACTCGCCCGCTGGCATCGCGGGCCAGGGCCTGCTCGCGCACGCTGCACCAGTGCCAGCTGCCGTCGCTGTGGCGAAAGCGCACGGTGGATTCGAGCAGCACGCCATTGCCCATCACCTGCTGCAGACCGCGAATGCGCCAATAATAGTCGCCGTCGTCCGGGTGCAGCAGGTGCTCCCAGAAGCGCGATCCCATGGCCTTGAGCGTGTCCCGGTCGTAGCCCAGCTGCAGGCCCAGGTGGTGGTTGCTGAACAGCACGCGCTTGTTGGCGATGTCGTGCACATAGAGGGTATCGGGGACCGCGCTGAGCACCTCGGACCAGAAGCGTTCGCGCTCGCTCAAGGCCATCTCGGTGCGTTTGCGCACGCTGATGTCGTTGATGCTCAGGGTCACCGCATGCCAGCCCTGGTCGTGCAGCGGCAGGCGCAGCACCAGCCAAAGATGCCGTTCATCGCCCTGGGGCGTGACGATGCGGGCTTCCAGCTCCAGCTGCCGCTGCCCTTCGAGCACGGCGGCGATCAGTTGAAAGCGCAGGCCGTCGACCCGGATCTGGCCACAGCTGATCAACTGTTTCCAGGCCTGCTCGGTGGAGTCGACGCCAAAGACTTGCCGGGCAACCTGGTTGGCTTCGGTAATCTTCAGCCGCTTCACCAGATCCTGGTGCTGCTCGCTGTTGGCCTGCAGCCAATGCTGCAGCGTGTCGCGATCGCCGATGCCTTGCAGCGCCAGAAATTCGCGCAGGCCGGTCAGGTCCAGTACGCAGAGGGCGATGCCACTGCCCTGGAAAATATCCTGGTAACGCCGCCGGGTGTCCTGCAGCACGGCCAGGGCGTGCTGCTGTTCGGTCACGTCGCGCAGTACCCAGACATAACCGCTGGGCTGCGCCCCTTCGTTCAATGCGCTGCGGTTGACGGTGAACAGGCAGGGACGTCCGGCCTGCAGCACCTCGATCAGGTCGGCGCCCGCGTCGTCGGACGCGGCCTGAAGCCGGTGCGGATCGAGCCCTGGCAGCAGGTCCAGCAAGTGCAGCCGGGGCGAGCTTTCACCCAACTCGAACAGCTGCTCGGCCTGGGGATTGAGGTAGAGCAGTCGACCCTCAATGTCGGTGACCAGCACCCGCTCCTCGATGGCGCCCAAGGCGCTGGCGGCGTGGCGCAATGAGCGCCGGGAGGCGGCGTTGCTGCGGCGCAGGCTGCGCTGTTCGCGCCGCAGCCGCAGCAGGGCGAGCAGGGCCAGGGCGGCGCACAGCAGAAACAGCAGAAACTTGCCAACCAGTGTCTGCAACACCTGCACACGGGCGTGGGTGCTGTCGAACAGTCCGCGCAGCTGCCAGTCGCTACCGGTCAGGGGTTCCAACAGGATGCTTTGGGCCTGCTCCGTCTCGTTCAGCGGCGCAGGTGGATGAGGCGGCTCCTGGGGCTGGCGCACGAAAACCTGCTGAGCCCGCAGGTCTTCCAGCAACCAGTGATGCTCGCTGGGGTGGTGGTCGTGCAACCAGTCGCGCAAGGCCTGGGGCGGCAGGCGCACGACCCAATAGGGACTTTCACCGGGCTCCTGGGTTTGACGCAGCAGCACATAAAGCTGCCCGTCGCCATGGTCGGCTCGTGCGGCAAAGGCGAAATGGTAGGGCTGGCCGGCCATGCGCTGTTGCAGGGCGGCGAGTGCCGGGCCGTCGGTGCTGCCCGCCGCGCTATCGACCAGCCGGTTACCCTTGGCATCCAGCCAGGCCAGGCTTTGCAGCGAGGTAAAGATCTCGCGCAGCCCGCCCAGCACTGCCTCGGTTTGGGCCTCGGTCGCCGGTGGCGGGCCGCTCTGGCGCAGCATGGCCAGGCTCGCCTGGGCCTTGAATTCCATACCCAGGCTCAGGTGGTTGGCCAGCTGGGCGGCAAAGTCGTAACTGCGCTGGCGCTGGCTGTCCACCTGCTGCCGGTACTCCTGGCGCAGTTGCCAGAGCAGCAGGACCAGCAACACCAGCACCAGCACCGCCAGGGCACCCTTGATCGAGGAGCGCAATGGCCTAGGGGAGGATTCGTCGGAGAGTGAAAGTGACGGGGCAAGCTTGGGCAAGGCGCGAAATCCTGGATGACTGCGTATAAGCCTGGCACGGCCGGCGAGCGGCGCTCGGTCCGGTGTGCGCCCGATCGTTAGCATGCCTACAACTGTAGCGACGCGCCAGCATCCCCGACGAGCGCGGTTTGCCCTGCACGGGGCATTCCGGTAGCTTTGCGGCACACCAGGGCGAGCAACTATCTGCCGGTCGGCGAGCCGGTCGGCGATGAGGCCGGTGCCTCGCCCCGCCGGCTCATTCCGGTCGCGCACGCGTGCAGCCCATTTCTCGACTCGTCATAGACGCAAGGTTACTCATGGCTCAATACGTATTTACCATGCATCGGCTGGGCAAGGTCGTGCCGCCGAAGCGGGAAATCCTCAAGAATATCTCCCTGTCCTTTTTTCCGGGCGCCAAGATCGGTGTGCTCGGCTTGAACGGCTCGGGCAAGTCCACCCTGTTGAAGATCATGGCCGGGGTCGACACCGAGTTCAACGGCGAGGCGCGGCCGATGCCCGACCTCAATATCGGTTACCTGCCCCAGGAACCGCAGCTGGACCCGGAAAAGACCGTGCGCGAAGTGGTCGAAGAGGCCGTGAGCGTGATCAAGAACGCCCAAGCGCGCCTGGACCAGGTGTATGCCGCCTACGCCGAGCCGGACGCCGACTTCGACGCCCTGGCCGCTGAACAGGGCAAGCTCGAGGCCATCCTGCAGGCCGCCGACGGTCATAACCTGGACCGCCAGCTGGAAGTCGCCGCCGATGCCCTGCGCCTGCCGGCCTGGGACGCCAAGGTCGCGGTGCTCTCCGGTGGCGAAAAGCGCCGCGTGGCGCTGTGCCGCCTGCTGCTGTCGGCACCGGACATGCTGCTGCTGGACGAGCCGACCAACCATCTGGACGCCGACTCGGTGGCCTGGCTGGAGCACTTCCTCCACGACTTCCCCGGCACAGTGGTCGCCATTACCCACGACCGTTACTTCCTCGACAACGTCGCCGGCTGGATCCTGGAACTGGACCGTGGCGCCGGTATTCCCTACGAGGGCAACTACTCCGGCTGGCTGGAGGCCAAGTCCGACCGCCTGGCCCAGGAATCCAAGCAGCAGTCGGCCCATGAAAAGGCCATGAAGGACGAGCTGGAATGGGTGCGCAAAGGCGCCAAGGCCCGCCAGTCGAAATCCAAGGCCCGTCTGCAGCGCTTCGAGGAAATGCAGTCCCAGGAATTCCAGAAGCGCAGCGAGACCAACGAGATCTACATCCCGGCCGGGCCGCGCCTTGGCGACAAGGTCATCGAGTTCAAGAACGTCTGCAAGGGCTACGGTGACCGCGTGCTGATCGACAACCTGTCGTTCAGCATGCCCAAGGGCGCCATAGTCGGGGTGATCGGCGGCAACGGCGCGGGCAAGTCCACCCTGTTCCGCATGCTGATGGGCAAGGAGCAGCCGGACTCGGGCAGCATCGAGATTGGCGACACCGTGCAGCTGGCCTGCGTCGACCAGAGCCGCGAGGACCTGGACGGCAAGAAGACCGTGTGGGAAATGGTCTCCGACGGCTCGGACCAGATCCGCATCGGCAACTACGAGATCCCCTCGCGCACCTATGTCGGCCGGTTCAATTTCAAGGGCGGCGACCAGCAGAAGTTCGTCAAGGACCTCTCCGGTGGTGAGCGCGGTCGCCTGCACCTGGCGCTGACCCTCAAGGAGGGCGCCAACGTGCTGCTGCTGGACGAACCGTCCAACGACCTGGACGTGGAAACCCTGCGTTCCCTGGAAGAGGCCCTGCTGGATTTTCCCGGCGCGGCCATCGTCATCTCCCACGATCGCTGGTTCCTGGATCGGGTGGCCACCCATATCCTGGCCTACGAGGACGATTCCCAGGCGTTGTTCTTCGAGGGCAACTACAGCGAGTACGAAGCCGACCGCAAGAAGCGCCTGGGCGAGGCCGCGGCCCAGCCCCACCGGGTAAGGCACAAGAAGCTGGCGTAAGGTCTGGACCTGGACTTGTGTGAATGAAAACCCCGGCCGTCAGGTCGGGGTTTTTGTTTTCAGTCAGGGCTTTCTATGGCGGTGTAGCCTCGCTCGATTGCACTTCGCTGCGCGGCTTAATCCAGGCCAGCTTATTTGCTCTTCCGCGGGATGGCTTGTGAGCGGACCCCTGTTCGCCGATCATGGTTTTCCCTCCCGGCAGGCTGGCGTTATGAACCCAGGTTTATCCATTTTTCTCGTCCGTGCCTTCGCCCTGCTGCTCCCGGCGGGTGCCTGGGCCAGCGCCGTGCCCGAGGCGCGCGAAGGTGACCTGATCTTCCATCAGTCGCGTTCGTCACAGAGCCTGGCGGTCCAGCAGGTCACTCGCTCGCCCTACAGCCATATGGGCGTGGTGTTGCTGCACCGGGGACGCCCGCATGTCTACGAGGCCTCTGCCACGGTGCGCTATACGCCGCTGGCGCAATGGATCGCCCGGGGCGAGGGCGGGCGCTACGTGCTCAAGCGGCTACGCCACGCCGACCGGTTGCTGGATGCCTCGGCGCTGCAGCGCCTGCATCGCAGCGCTGCCACGTTCGAGGGGCGGGCCTACGACCTGACGTTCGAATGGTCCGATACTCGGCTGTATTGCTCGGAGCTGGTGTGGAAGCTTTACCGGCAGGCCCTGGGCCTGGAACTGGGTCAGCGGCAACGGATACGCGACTTCGACCTGAGCGCGCCGGCGGTCCAGGTCAAGCTGCGCGAGCGCTATGGGGACAAGGTGCCCCTGGACGAACCGGTGATCTCGCCGGTGGCGATGTTCGAGTCCGCGTTGCTGGTCGAGGTCGCTTCGCACTGAAGTGGTCTGGAGCCAGTGTCCCCCCTGTAGAGCGAGGACGAAACCCGTCAACAGGCCCTAGCGCTCGGCCAGCAGCGGCTTGCTCTTCGCTTCGGCACGCTGCTTGTAAAAGCCCAGCAGGACTTGCGCGGTGTCGCCGATCATCAGCTTGGCCAGTGGCACCGCATACCAATTGAACTTGGTGCTGGTGCGAAAACTGATGCTCATCTGCAAGCGCGTGCCACCGGGTTCAGGGGTCAGCCGATAGGCAGTGTCCAGCAGATCGAAATACTCGCCGCCGATCACCACATGTTCGTCCATGGTGCCCGGTGGAAAGGAGTTTGCACCGAACTCATAGGTCCATGCCAGGTGCTGGTCCGGTTGCCAGTCGGTTATCCGCTCGTCGAAGGAAACCCCGCGCGCCCAGGTCGAGCGGCGTATGCCGCCGACCTTTTCTTCCAGGGTTCGGGCCTGTATCGGGTAGGGCACACCGATGCGGTACGCCAGACCACCGTCCAGCTCTTCGGGTCGGATATCGCTCGGGTTAAGAATCAATTGCCAGACCTCGGCCGGCGGCGCGGCGATATACAGGCTGCGTTCCAGTCGGGTGATTCCGTTTCCGGCCGGAATCAGTCCTTCGCCCAGGACCATGAGCAACGGCAGCAGCGATATGCTCTGTACGGTGCGCAGCCGACGGTTGCGCAAGCGGCAGATCAAGCCCATGACCAGTCCGCCTGCCGAGCCGATAACCAGAAACAGCGGCAGCGCCATGGCGATGCAGATCAGGCCTTCGATCAGCGCCAAACCCGAGCCCCCGACAAACAGGCCCACCGACAGCCAGGGCGCGAACCCAGAAAAGAGCCAGCCGCGCC
>JAZKHB010000019.1:0-68330 GCA_040385585.1 Pseudomonadota bacterium
GCGCGAATTATAGGCCCACCAGCCAACAGGTCAAGGGGTTTTTGCACGATCAGGCAGATTTCAGCGTAATACGAGCAAATGCTTTCTTACCCGCCTGGCAGACATGGGTGGAGCCGCGCACAAACACGAAGTCGCGATCGACCACCGCCCCATCTATACGCACACCACCGGACCCTAGCAGATCGCGGGCACCGGCTGCGTTCTTCACCAGGCCCGCCTTATTAAGGAGGGAGGCAATTGGGAGATCCTCGTCCGAGACGAGCTGGATCTCCGGCAGGTCATCCGGCAACTCCCCATCCTTCATCCTATTGCCCGCACCGCGGTGCGCGATAGCGGCAGCCTCCTCACCGTGAAAGCGCGCCACTATTTCTTCGGCCAACTTGATTTTGATATCGCGCGGATTGGCGCCAGCGACCACATCAGCCTTGAACTGCTCGATCTCGGCCAGGGTGCGAAAGCTCAACAATTCGAAGTAGCGCCACATCAAGGCATCCGGTATGGAAACCAGCTTGCCGTACATCACGCCCGGCGCCTCCTGGATACCCACGTAATTACCCAGGGATTTGGACATCTTCTTGACGCCGTCCAGACCCTCGAGCAGGGGCATGGTGACAATGCACTGCGCCTCCTGCCCATAGGCGCGCTGCAGCTCACGCCCCATCAGCAGGTTGAATTTCTGGTCGGTACCGCCGAGCTCCACATCCGCGCGCAGCGCCACCGAGTCGTAACCCTGTACCAAAGGGTAAAGGAACTCGTGAATGGCGATTGGCTGATTGGTCGTATAGCGCTTGCTGAAGTCATCGCGCTCGAGCATTCGCGCCACGGTGTACTGCGAGGCCAGACGGATAAAGTCAGCGGGTGTCAGCTGATCCATCCAGGTGGAATTGAACGCCACCTCGGTCTTGGCCGGATCGAGAATTTTGAATACCTGTGTCTTGTAGGTCTCGGCGTTTTCCAGGACCTGTTCACGGGTCAGCGGCGGGCGCGTGGCACTTTTGCCGCTGGGATCGCCGATCATCCCGGTGAAGTCACCTATAAGGAAGACCACCTGATGACCCAATTCCTGGAATTGCCGCAGCTTGTTGATCAAGACGGTATGCCCAAGGTGCAGATCCGGTGCCGTGGGATCGAACCCCGCTTTGATCCGCAATGGCTGCCCACGCTTGAGCTTCTCGATCAGCTCTGCCTCGACCAGAACCTCTTCCGCACCGCGCTTGATCAGCGCGAGCTGCTCTTCTACCGACTTCATCACAGGCCCCATGACCACTCAAAACCGAAAGGGAACCAACCATACAAGAACAGGTACTAATTACAAGTTTTGCCCTCTGCACGGCAAAACCAGCCACCTAAAGGGTTGCCCTGCGTAAAAATTGATTATATTTTAGGCAATTATTCAGCTTCAATCTTCATATCGTCACCTTCATACCATCTTTTCACCTATATGAATGCAGTGAGCCCATGACCGCCAAACCGACCAAGCCCCCCTTTTATCCGAAAACCCACCTACTCGCCGCCAGCGGAGTAGCCGCCCTACTAAGCCTGGCCTTGCTGGTCTTCCCCTCCCGGGAAGTCGAAGCCAAACGAACCTACCTTGAACTAGACAACGGCGCCGAGCAGTACAACCAGGACGAGCAGGCCTTCCGAGCGACACAAGACTCCGAAACCGCAAGCGAATCACCCTTCGTCCAGATCGACAACCCTTCCCAAAATACCGCTCAACCCGCCCCTTCCGAACAAGATGCACCGTCTGAAGAAACTCAGGCGATCGTAGCCGACCCCAGCCATAAACTTATCACCGTCGGCAATGGCGACACCCTCTCTACCGTGTTCAGTCAGGTCGGTCTCTCCGCCACGGCCCTGCATGCCGTTATGGACAGCAGCAAGGAAGCCAAACAGTTCACTCGCCTGAAAGTTGGCCAAATCCTCGAGTTCCACCTGACCCCGGAAGGCGAGCTAAAAAGCCTGCAGAGCAAGCTCAGCGACCTGGAGAGCATCAGCCTGGACAAGACGGACAGCGGCTTCGCCTTCAAACGCGATCTGGTCAAGCCCGACGTGCGCTCGACCTATGCCCGCGGCGTAATCGACAGTTCGCTCTTTCTTTCGGCCAAGCGTGCAGGCTTGTCGCACAACCTGACCATGGATCTGGCTAACGTATTCGGCTACGACATCGACTTTGCGCAGGATATTCGCGTAGGCGACGAGTTCGAAGTGGTCTATGAGGAAAAACACATCAACGGCAAGCAGGTGGGCAACGGCAATATCCTCGCCGCGCGCTTCACCAACCGTGGCAAGCCCTATACCGCCGTGCGCTACACCAGCAAACAGGGCAACACCAGCTACTACACCGCCGACGGCAACAGCATGCGCAAGGCCTTTATCCGCACCCCGGTGGATTTCGCCCGCATCAGCTCGCGCTTTTCCGTGGGTCGCCGCCATCCGATCCTGAACAAGATTCGCGCTCACAAGGGTGTCGATTACGCGGCCCCCCGGGGCACCCCGATCAAGGCAGCCGGCGACGGCAAGGTTCTGCTGGCCGGGCGCAAAGGCGGCTATGGCAATACCGTGGTCATCCAGCACGGCAACAGCTACAGAACCCTCTATGGGCATATGAATGGCTTTGCCAAGGGCGTGCGCACCGGCAGCGCCGTCAAGCAAGGACAGATCATCGGTTATATCGGCACCACCGGCCTGTCGACCGGCCCACACCTGCATTATGAATTCCAGGTCAAGGGCGTCCATGTCGACCCGCTAGGGCTGAAATTGCCAATGGCCGATCCGATTGCCCGCAATGAAAAACAGCGTTTCCTGCAACAGAGCCAACCCATGATGGCGCTTATGGACCAGGAAAAGGCCACGATGCTGGCCTTGAACAAACGCTAGATGCCGCGCTACCTGGGGGTGATGTCCGGAACCAGTCTGGATGGTTTCGATATCGCCCTGATCGATCAAGACCCCGCTCAGCCTCCTACCCTGCTGGCCAGCCACTACCGGCCTATGCCAGAAACCCTGCGAACCGAACTGCTCGCTCTATGCGCCACGGGTCCCGACGAACTGGTCCGCGCCGCCCTGGCGGAGCAGCAGTGGGCACACTTGGTTGCCGAGGGCATTCTCGAGCTGCTCGAGCAACAGCACTTGCAGCCGGCCGACATTCGCGCCATTGGCAGTCACGGTCAGACGGTACGCCATGAACCCGCGCGCGGCTTCACCCTTCAGTTAGGCAATAGCGCCCTGCTGGCCGAATTGACCGGCATCTGCGTGGTCAGCGATTTCCGCCGCCGCGACCTCGCCGCTGGCGGTCAGGGTGCCCCCTTGGTCCCAGCCTTCCACGAAGCTTTGTTCGTTCAGCACGCAACCGAACAGCGTGCCATTTTGAATATCGGCGGTTTTAGCAACCTCAGCCTGCTCGAACCCGGACAGGCCGTCCGCGGTTTCGACTGTGGACCCGGCAATGTACTGCTCGACGCCTGGATACACCGCCACCAGGGTGAGCGCTTCGACCGCGATGGCGCCTGGGCCGCCAGTGGCCAGGTACCAGTGCTTCTCTTGCAGGCCCTGCTCGCCGACCCGTTTTTCTCGACCCGCGGCCCGAAAAGCACCGGACGCGAGCTGTTTAACCTGCCCTGGCTGGATCGGCACCTGAGTGGGTTGCCGCCTTTCGCGATTGCCGATGTGCAGGCCTGCTTGCTGGAATTGACGGCCATCAGCATTGTCGACTCGCTCGAGGCCGCGCAGCCGCGCACGGCTGAGTTGCTGGTCTGTGGCGGCGGCGCCCACAACGGCGCGTTAATGGCGCGCCTGGCCAGTCTGCTGCCAGGCTGCGCGGTCAGCAGTACCGCGGCCTATGGGGTGCCGCCCGACTGGGTCGAGGCCATGGCATTCGCCTGGCTGGCCCACTGCTGCCTGGAGGGCATTCCGGCCAATCGCCCCAGCGTCACAGGTGCGCGAGGGCTGCGGGTACTGGGCGCGATCTATCCGGCCTGATACGGCTGCCAACTCCCGCACCGTAAACGAAAACGCCGCGCACAAGGCACGGCGTTAATTCAGGCAACGCGGATCAGATGGAAAAAGACGAGCCGCAGCCGCAGGTGGTCGTCGCATTCGGGTTATTGATCACGAAGCGCGAACCCTCCAGACCCTCCTGATAATCCACCTGAGCGCCAGCCAAATACTGGAAGCTCATGGGGTCGACCACCAGGCTGACACCTTGGCGCTCGACAATGGTGTCGTCCTCGGCCACATCTTCATCGAAGGTAAAGCCGTATTGGAAGCCGGAGCAGCCGCCGCCGGTAACGAACACGCGCAGTTTCAGCCGCGGATTACCTTCCTCATCGACAAGGTTCTTCACCTTGTTCGCCGCACCCTCGGTAAAGAGCAAGGGAGTGGGGGTGAAGGATTCGACGCTCATGCTGCATATCTCCCGGCGCTAGGCCGCCACGGTGCATTGGGACGGGGCATTATCCACTTCTCCCAGGAAAACGGTCAACTATTCTGCGGCTCGCTGCCATCCGGCAATTCCAGGGGCCGTGCAGGTTCGTTTAGCGGGCGCAGGTGCCCTTCGATCTGCGCGCCCATGGCCATTTCCATCGCGCCATAGTAGAGGTTGCCCCTCACGCGCGCCTGAGGGCCCAGCTCCAGGTGCTCTGCGGCATACACATCGCCGATCAGTTCGCCATCGAGGACCACGTGGGGGGCGCGAATCTCGCCCTCGACCCGCCCCTGCACGCTGACCCGCACCAGGCCGTCGCCGGTCAGGAGGTTACCGCACAGCCGGCCGTCCACCTGGACCGCCCCCTGAAAACACAGATTGCCCAGCAACTCGGCACCGGCGGCAATCACGCTGGTCTTGCCGCTGAAACGCTGCGGGTCAACTTTTGCTTTGCTTTTAGTCCACATGGCCATTACTTCTTATCGTTCCACTTGAATGTCCGCACCAGCGGCTTGTGCCCTTGCACCTCGGCACGCACCTCGATTTGCTGGGGCTCGAAGCCTGCGGGCAGCTCCAGATCGGCAAACCTGGCCGCCTCGGGAATGGCCTGAAAATGTTTGAAGGCAAAGGGAATCGTCTGGGCCGCCAACTCGGGAGACAGGCTGGCCAACGGTAGACTCACCGCCTTGCCGTCCTGCAATCCCTCGAGCGTCACCGTCAGCTGACCGGTCAGCGACTGGTCATCGGGTCCTACGCGACTGAGCAGCAGTTTGTAGCGAAAATGCCTCGGTCTGTCGGTACCCTGCACCTCGAATGCGCGGATACGCAGGCCGTCGCGACGACTGTCGGGGGCCAGTACGCCTTTATAGGCCGACAAGTCCTGCTGCAGGGCGAATATCTGTTCCTCCAGCAGCTTGATGGTCAACCGATTTTGCTCGTCGGCCTGCTGACCGACCTTGTCGCCGCTACCCACCTGCGCCAAACGCAGCTGCAGTACCGCCACTTGGCGGGCCTGTTGATCCAGATGCGCTCTTAGCGTCTGCTGCTCAGCCAGCGCGGCCTGGGTGTCGCGTTCGCCCCACAGCAGCCCGCCCCAGAATGCCAGCGGCAGGGCTAGCAGCAGGACCACGATCAGGCCACGCTGCCAACGCTGATTACCGGCATTGCGTGGCCGAACTTCCCAGCCTGTCATCAGGGCAGCATTGCGGCATGCGACAACCCCAGGCGCTCGTCGAGGCCGAAGAGAATATTCAGATTCTGCACCGCCTGTCCCGAGGCGCCCTTGACCAGGTTGTCGATCACCGACAGCACCACCACCAGGTCGCCGTCCTGTGGACGGTGCACGGCGATGCGGCAGATATTGGCACCGCGCACGCTGCGCGTTTCCGGATGACTGCCGGCGGGCATCACATCGACGAAAGGCTCATCGGCATAGCGTTGCTCGTACAGCGCCTGCAGGTCCACCGAGCGGTCGATGACCGTGGCGTACAGGGTGGCATGGATGCCGCGGATCATCGGTGTAAGGTGTGGCACGAAGGTCAGTCCGACCTCGTGGCCCGCGGCCCGGCGCAGACCCTGGCGGATCTCCGGCAGATGGCGATGGCCCTTGACCCCGTAGGCCTTCATGCTTTCGCCGGCCTCGCTGAACAGCGAAGCCACGCTCGCCCCGCGCCCCGCACCGCTGACCCCGGACTTGCAGTCGGCAATTAGCCGCGTGGTGTCGGCCAGCCCAGCCTCCAGCAGTGGCAGATAACCCAACTGAGCCGCCGTCGGGTAGCAGCCCGGCACGGCAATCAGCCGCGCCAGCTTGATCTGCTCGCGGTTGACTTCTGGCAGGCCATACACCGCTTCGGGCAACAACGCCGGCGCACCGTGGGGCTGGCCGTACCAGCGGGCCCATTCGTCGGCATCCTGCAGGCGGAAATCAGCGGACAGGTCGATGACCCGGGTACCAGCCGCCAGCAGTTCGCCGGCCAGGGCATGGGCGACGCCGTGGGGCGTGGCGAAAAACACCACATCGCACGCCCCCAGGGTCTGCACGTCCGGCACGCTGAAGGCCAGCCCGTCGTAGTGACCGCGCAAGTTCGGGTACAGCTCGTCGACGCGCAAGCCGGCTTCGGAGCGCGAGGTGATCACGACCACGTCCGCCTGCGGATGCTGCGCCAGCAGACGCAGCAACTCGACACCGGTGTAGCCCGTGCCGCCGACAATACCGACCTTGATCATGCTCTGCTCCTTCAATGACCGCGTGGAAAGTAGCCGATGATAAAGCCCCATCGCCCAGGGGCCAACCGTAGTGTCCATGCAATCACGAGCGGCCACGACCCTGTCGCGACTCAAGCGGCACTCAGCGCGCCCGATCGGCAGGGGAAACTCAGGGAGCATGCAACGACGAGGTGACGTGCTCGCCCTCCTGCTACTACTATCCAGGCACCTCGACTACGGGAATGTTTCCATGCTGTATCTGTGGCTCAAAGCCCTGCATATCATCGCCATGGTGTGCTGGTTCGCCGGTCTGTTCTACCTACCGCGGCTGTTCGTCTATCACGCCATGAGCGAAGACCCGACCAGCCGCGAGCGCTTCTGCCTGATGGAGCGCAAGCTGTACCGCGGCATCATGCTGCCCTCTATGGTCGCCACCCTGGTGCTGGGATTCTGGCTGCTGTCCCTCAATCCCGCCTGGTTCAAGATGGGCTGGATACACGCCAAGCTCGCCCTGGTCGTGCTGCTGGTGGGTTACCACCATGTATGCGGCGCGCAGATGAAGCGCTTCGCCCGTGGAGAAAATGCCCGCAGCCATGTGTTCTACCGCTGGTTCAACGAAGTGCCGGTTTTGCTGTTGCTGGCCATCGTGATTCTGGTGGTGGTCAAACCCTTCTGATCCAACCCGAGGATGCACCATGTCCCTGCCGGACCTGCTCGAGAAAAGCCTGCGCCTACCGGTCGTCGCCGCGCCGATGTTTCTGATTTCCAACCCGCAGCTGGTACTCGCGTGTTGCCAGAGCGGCATCGTTGGCAGCTTTCCCGCGCTGAACCAACGCGACAGCGCGGGTTTCAAGGCCTGGCTGGAGGAAATAGTCGCCGGGCTCGCGGCGTTAAGCGAACCCGCGCCCTATGCGGTCAACCTCATCGTCCACCCGACCAACCCACGGCTGCAGGCGGATCTGGCGATCTGCGTGGAGCAGCGGGTACCGATCGTGATCACCAGCCTCGGGGCCGTCAAGGAGGTAGTCGATGCGGTGCAGGGTTACGGCGGCCTGGTATTCCACGATGTGACCACCCGCCGGCATGCCGAGAAAGCCGCCGAAGCCGGGGTGGACGGTTTGATCGCCGTGGCCGCAGGCGCGGGCGGTCATGCCGGCACCTGGAGCCCGTTCGCCCTGGTGGCCGAAATCCGCCAGTTCTTCGACAAGACGCTGCTGCTGGCGGGCTGCCTCAACCACGGTCACGAGATCCTCGCCGCCCAGCTACTGGGCGCGGACCTGGCCTACCTGGGCACGCGCTTTATCGCCACCACGGAAAATGCCGCGCCGGGGGCCTACAAACAGATGATTCTCGAGGCCCGCGCCGCCGACATCGTTCATACCCCGGCGGTGTCCGGCGTGCCGGCCAGCTTTATGCGCCAGAGCCTGGAGGCGGCCGGCTTCGACCTCAAGCAGTTGCATAACAAGGGCGAGGTCAACTACGGCGAAAAGCTCAAGCCCATCAGCGACGAAGCCAAGGCCTGGAAGACTGTCTGGTCGGCCGGCCAGGGGGTGGGCGGCATCGAGGATGCGCCCAGCGTGGCCGAACTGGTGAGCCGTCTGGACCGTGAATACCGCACCGCCCAGGCACGCGCGGGCCTGCTCGCCCAACGCTGGCCCAGGTGAAACGTCGCAACCTGCTCGGGCTCGGCGCACTGGGTCTGCTCGGGCTCTGGGCGGCACGCCCCGCCGATCGCGGCCACCCCCACGACGCCTACTTCGCCCGACTCGAGCAGCTGCTTAAACGCGAAGGTGCCGACGCGTCACTGCTGATGCTGGACCTCGATCGACTGGATGCCAACGCCGCGCGGCTGACCCACTCCCTGGCAGCGTCAGGCACTGGAATACAGGCGCCGCGTCTGCTGGTCGACGACCTGGCCAGCCAGGGTCTGCTCGACTACCTGTCGCGCCGCCTGAACACCGCACGCTTTATGTTGTTTGAGCACACTCGGCTCAATCAATTGGCGCTCGCCTTCCCTGAGGCTGACCTGCTGCTAGGCAAACCCCTTCCTGCGGCCGTGGCACTGGCCTTCTATCGCCAGCTGCCGAATCCTTCTTCCTTCGACCCGGCGCGGCAACTGACCTGGCTGATCGACAGCGCGCAGCGCCTGGGTGAATACGCCGAGCTGGCACGCGCCCTGAACCAGCCGTTGCAGATCGCGTTGGAAATCGACATCGGCCTGGCCGGCGGTGGTTTTGCCGATCCCCAGGCCCTGGGCCAGGCGTTGACCTGGCTGCAGGCCGATGGCGCGCCGCTCACGCTGCGCGGCCTGATGGGCGATGATCGGCATATCGCCCGGACGCCGCTCTGGGTCAGTCAGAGCCAGGCCTTTGCCGACAGCACGGCGCGTTACCGCGCCTTTATCGCCACCGCCCAGGGTTTTGACTTGTGGCCCATCCAGCCAGTGCTCAATGGCGCCAGCAGCCTGACCTACCCGCTGCACACCCAGGGCGACAGCCCCCTGAACGAGCTAACGGTCGGTTCTGCCCTGCTCAAGCCCAGCGACTTCGACAGCGAGCTACTGGCCAGGCATGACCCGGTACTCTGGATCGCCAGTCCGGTTCTGAAACAGCAGCACGGCACACGCCCCTATCTGGAAGGGGTCCAAGCGCTGCTCCAGGGTTGGGACCGCAACCGTGAGCAAACCCTCTACCTGGACGGGGGCGGTTGGCCGGCCGAGCCAGTGTCGCCGCAGGGCCTGAGCTATGACGAGCTGTACGGACGTACCCACCAGCAGCGCCTGCTCGCCTCGGCCGGCACCACCCTGGCAGTGGGCGACTGGGTGTTTCTACGCCCACGGGTCTCGACGGGGCTTATCGGCGGCTTCGCGGAGTTGCGCCTGCTGCGCCATGACCGACTGGTCGGACGCTGGATACCGCTCTAGCGTACTCGCTTTATGCCACAGGCCGCTTGTGCCGGGGCCTGCCGGCCCATTAGTCTGTGCCACCTCAACCCATTTCTCGCTGACAGGGAAGCCCGCATGACCGAAGCCCGTTTCAAGATCGTCTTTGAGGGCCAATTGATGCCCGAAGTGAGCCTCGATGCCGCCAAGGACAACCTGGCTCGCCTGTTCAAGAGCGACCGTACCAAAATCGACGGGCTGTTCAGTGGCGCGGCGGTGGCGCTCAAACGCGACCTGGGTGAAGTCGAAGCCAATAAATACCTCAGCGTTCTGCGCAATGCCGGGGTCGATGTGCGCAAGGAACCCGACCTCGCGGCCAGCATGAGCCTGGTGGAGCTCGACGACCCCAAGACCAAGACGACCACGGCGCGCATGACCTGCCCCAAGTGCGACCACGAGCAGATGCAGGCAGTGGAATGTGCGGCCTGCGGCATCGTCGTCGAAAAATTCCTGGCCCGTCAGGCATTCCTGGCCAAGAACCCGGTTGCCGAGAAGGCTGAAACCAGCCCTTACTCCCCGCCCCAATCACAGGTCGAGGGTGACACACCGGCGGTTTCCACCCTGAATGTCTTTACGGTCCAGGGGCGCATCGGCCGCCTCCGCTATCTGGGCTGGAGCATGGCAACAATGCTGATCTTCATGCCCGTGCTCGGCATCGCAATGGCAAGCATGGCCCTGTCTAGCGTGCTTGGCATTGTTCTGACGCTGGTGGTGTCCATCATTTACATAGTCGTCAGCGTGTTTATCACCGCGCAGCGTCTACACGACATGGGCTGGACCAGTTGGCTGATGCTGGTACCCGGCGTAGCCCTGATCATGCTGTTTGTGCCCGGCACGGAAGGCGCTAACCGCTTCGGTGCAGCACCTCCGCCGAACAGCGTCGCGGTCAAAGTCCTGAGCCTGCTCTGGCTCGCGTTTCCGGTCTTGCTGGGCATACTGGGCGCGCTCGCCATACCGGCTTACCAGAGCTATGTCTTGCGGGCACAGGCGGCACAGTCCGCGCCAGCGGCGCCCGCCGAGGCACCGACACTCGATTCCAGCGAAGAGTAAGTAAACCGGAACCTGCGCACTCGGCAGAACACTGTCGGGGCCAAGGATGGCCCCGACGCGGAGATCACCCAATGCCCCGTTATACCTTGATCACCGGTGCGTCCAGCGGCATCGGCCTGGCCCTGGCCGAAGCCCTGGCCCGGCGCGGCCGCTGCCTGATTCTGGTGGCGCGCCAGCGCGACGCCTTGGAGAGCATCGCCTGCGAGCTGACCCAGCGCTTCGGCGTCGAGGTGCTGTTTCGGGTGTGCGATTTGAGCGAGCCGATGCAGCTGACCGGCCTGCTGCATGAACTGGAGCAGGGCGAGCGGCAGATCGACTTGCTGGTCAACAACGCTGGTATCGGCAGCTGCGGCGCCTTCCTCGATCTGGAGTGGGCGCGCGAGCAGCAACTGCTGGAGCTCAATGTGCTGGCCTTGACGCGTCTGTGCCATGCCTTGGGCAGGGCCATGGCCCGCCAGGGTGGCGGACAGATACTCAATGTCGCCTCGGTGGCCGCCTTTCAACCAGGACCCTGGATGAGCAGCTATTTCGCCAGCAAAGCCTTTGTCCTGCATTTTTCCGAAGGCCTGCGCGAGGAGCTGAAAAGCCAGGGCATTAAGGTCTCGGTGCTGTGCCCCGGCCCCACCCGCACGGCGTTTTTCCGAACGGCCAAAGCCACGGGCGGCAACCTGGGAAATAGCCGCCTGATGATGAGCGCCGAAGAAGTCGCGCAGATCGCGGTAAAGGCATTGGACAAGAACACCGCGGTCATCCTGCCGGGCTGGCGCAATAAACTGCTGGCCTCGGCCGCGCGCCTGGCACCGCGCGGGCTGGTCCGCCGGCTATCGGCGCGTCTTAACCGACCGCTGAGCGGACGCCCGGCAAGCTAATACCGACGTGATCTCTCGGACCGAGTCGCGTAACAGGCCGTTGAAAAAATGTAGGCGGTAGTTTTTCAACAGCCTGTTAGCCCGCGCTGACGGTTCGACCCTTGGCCCAGGCCCTCAACGCCGACAGATCTTCGGCCATGACCACCGACAGGGGCGAGGTGCACTGGATATTCTGCATCAGCAGTTGCTGGTCCACCGCCTGCTGCTGCGCCTGGCCGGCGTACAGGGCACTGACCACCACTTGCTCGATCTCCGCACCGGAAAATCCCTGGCTGGCCGACGCCAGTTGCGCCAGATCGAAAGCCGACGGATCCAGTTCACGACGCTCAAGGTGGATGCGGAAGATATCCGCCCGCACCGCCGCACCCGGCAGGTCGACGAAGAACAACTCGTCGAAGCGTCCCTTGCGCACCAGCTCCGGCGGCAAACGGTCAATGGCGTTAGCCGTGGCCACCATAAAAACCGGCGCCTTGCGCTCGGACATCCAGGTCAGCAGGGTGCCCAGCACCCGCTGGCTGACGCCGCCGTCGTTGTCGCCGCTGGCCAGGCCCTTTTCCACCTCGTCCATCCACAAGACGCAGGGCGCCATCTGCTCGGCCAGGCGCAAGGCCTCGCGCAGATTGCGCTCGGTCTCGCCGAAAAACTTGTTGTACAGGCTGCCGAAATCCAGACGCAGCAAAGGCAAACCCCATAGCCCCGCCACGGCCTTGGCCGCCAGGCTCTTGCCGCCGCCCTGAACGCCCACCAGCAGCATGCCCTTGGGCAGGTCGACGCCCTTGCCTTCCATAAAAATGGCCTGCCGTTCGGTCAGCCAGCGCTTCATATTGGCCAGGCCGCCGACTTCGGCGAAGCGAGCGGTGTCGTACTCGAAACTGAGCACGCCCTCCAGGTCCAGCAGCTGGAACTTGGTTTTGTTCAGCTCCGGCAAATCTTCCTGGGTAATGGCGCCGTCGTTGCAGATCACATTGCGCGCCAGGGTTCGCGCCTCGCCATGGCTCATGCCGCGCAGGTTCTTCACCACCTGCTGCAAGGTGCGGTTGTCGGTACGCACCCGCGCGCCACGGTTGCGCTCGCTCCAACGCTGCGCTTCGTCACGCACGATAGCCAGCAACTCGTCTTCGGTGGGCAGCGCCAGGGTAAAGCGCGCCGCATAGCGCTGCACCTCGGCCGGCAGCTTCAGGGCATGTGAGACCAGCACCAGGGTCGGCTTGTGCACGCCCTCGGCCATGGCGATTTCCTTGAGCAGGCGCACCAGCTTGGGGTTATCGTCGAGAAAAGGATGCAGGTCGCACAGCACATATAGGTTCGGCCGCGGGTCATGCTTGATCAGCTTGAGCGCCGCCTCCGGCTCCAGGCTCTGGCTGGCGTCGTCCGTGGTGGCACCGAAACCCAGACTCTGCAAACCCTCGGTCACCGCCCAGGTGTAAAGCCCCAACCCTTGCTTGACCGCCAGGCTGGTCAGGGTCTGCAACACTCGGGGCTCGTCCCAGGACTCGATCACCACCAGTTTGACCTTGGAGTCCAGCACCAGCCCCAAGTCATGAATATCGTTCTTCACCGCCACTCCTTGTGAATACCGGCCAAGGCTGGCCGGACGCTCTAGGCCCCGTTAGACTCCAAAGCTTCTTTAACAGGGCAGGAGACTGTCAGTGGACTGTCTGTTTTGCAAGATCGTCGCCGGAGAAATCCCCGCGCGCATCCTTTACCAAGATGATCAGGTAATCGCCTTCCACGATATCGGCCCTCAAGCGCCGGTGCACTTTCTGGTGATTCCGAAAAAGCACATCGCCACCCTCCATGACCTGACGGAAGCCGACAAGGTCCTGGCCGGGCATATTCTTCTTACTGCCCAGCGTTTGGCCCGGGAACAGGGCTGCGCGGACGGATTCAGGGTAGTGATGAACTGCAACGAGCAAGGCGGCCAGACCGTTTACCACATCCATATGCATGTGCTCGGCCAACGCCAGATGACCTGGCCGCCGGGCTGATCGGCGTGGCGTAAAGCCAGAGGCTGACGTCCGCTGAGGCAATCCGCCGCTGTCCAGGGTCGAGCCTTGCCCGGGGCGATGGGTTAAACTGCCTGTCAGACCGCTTACGGAGGTACGCCCATGGCTACCGAACGTCACTATTCACCCGTCGATCGCCTGCTGCTGCAGGCCGATGCCGCGCTGCGCACCTTGCTGCCGTTCAGTGGCCAGCCGCAGCGCCCCTCGCCAGCCATCCTGCAGCCCGAAGGCGAGCTGAACCCGGCGGATACTCGCCACGTCGCGGGGCTGATGCGCATCAACCATACCGGCGAGGTCTGCGCCCAGGCGCTGTACCAGGGCCAGGCGCTGACCGCCAAGCTACCGCAAGTGCGCGCCGCGATGGAACACGCCGCCGACGAGGAAATCGATCACCTGGCCTGGTGTGAACAGCGCATTCATCAACTGGGCAGTCATACCAGCGTGCTCAATCCGCTGTTCTACGGCCTGTCCTTTGGTGTCGGCGCAGTAGCCGGTTTGATCAGCGACAAGGTCAGTCTGGGCTTCGTGGCGGCCACCGAGGATCAGGTGGGGCGGCATCTGGACGAACACCTGAACCAGTTACCGGCCGCGGATGAAAAAACCCGCGCCATCCTTGAACAGATGCGCCGCGACGAGCAGCAGCACGCCGCCACCGCCCTCGAGGCCGGCGGTTTTCGCTTCCCCGCGCCGATCACCTTCGGCATGCGTCTGCTGTCCAAGGTCATGACCAAAAGCACCTATCGCATCTGATCCATACAGCTCGCTAAGACCACAGACATAAAAAAGGCGCCCTACGGCGCCTTTTTTATGATGGTTGCTTCACGCCGGCATATTGCGGCCATAGAAGATTTCCAGCATTTCATGCTTGACCCGCGTGGTTACCAGCTCGCGCTGCTCGGCCGACAGGTTCTGGCTGGCATCGCCAAACAGGTAGTTGTCCAGTTCGAAGTCCTTGAGCAACATCTTGGTGTGGAACAGATGCTCCTGATACACGTTGACGTCGGTCATCTGGTAAGCCGACTGGGTATCTTCGGACAGGTAGTTCTGGATCGAATTGATCTCGTGGTCGATAAAGTGCTTCTTGCCTTCCACGTCGCGAGTGAAGCCGCGCACCCGGTAGTCGACCGTGACGATGTCCGAGTCGAACTGGTGGATCAGGTAGTTCAACGCTTTGAGCGGCGAGATCACGCCACAGGTGGAGACGTCGATATCCACCCGGAAGGTGGCAATACCGTCCACCGGATGGATTTCCGGATAGGTATGCACCGTGATATGGCTCTTGTCGAGATGCGCCAGAATGGTCTCTGGCAGCGGACCCGGCGACTCCTCTATCTGGCTGTCGGTGGGCGTCACCGGCTGCTCGGAAATCAGAATGGTCACGCTGGCGCCTTGGGGGTCGTAATCCTGACGGGCGATGTTCAGGATATTGGCGCCGATAATGTCGACCACATCGGTGAGAATCTGCGTCAGGCGCTCGGCGTCGTACTCGGTATTGATGTACTGGACGTAGGCCTGCTGGTCTTCCGGCGTTTCCGCGTAGCAGATGTCATAGATGTTGAAGCTCAAGGTCTTCGTCAGGTTATTGAACCCGTGGAGCTTGAGTTTGCTTTTCACCGTTGGAAACTCTCTTTAGCGATGCGGCACAGCCGCGTGATCGAGCATGCCCGTCAGATGCGTAAAACGCGTCTGCGTAGGACGGTTAACACCTCTTCGCGTTGGCGATTTTGGTTGTTTGGGTGCAGCCCCGATGCCAGGGCAATCGGGCCCTCGAAAGGCGCGCCATTATGCAGAGCCCATCCGACGGGAGCTAGAGTCTGCCGAGGTTTTATGCCAATCAGATGATAGCCGGCGGTTAACAACGCAGCGCCGGGCTCATCCCAGCTCGACGATCTCGTAGTCATGGCTGATCTCGACGCCGGCCCGACCCAGCATGATCGAGGCCGAGCAGTACTTCTCGGCGGACAGTTCAACCGCTCGCTTGACCTGCGCGTCCTTCAGTCCCCGGCCCTTGACCACGAAATGCAGGTGGATCTTGGTGAATACCTTGGGCTCTTCGGCAGCGCGTTCGGCCTCGAGAAACGCCTCACAACTTTCCACAGGCTGGCGGGATTTTTTCAGGATGCTCACGACATCGAAATTGCTGCAGCCACCCAGGCCGATCAACAACATTTCCATGGGCCGTATCCCGAGGTTGCGCCCACCGCTTTCCGGCGGCCCGTCCATGACCACGGCATGGCCACTGCCCGATTCGCCGATAAACAAGGCTTCACCCGCCCATTGAATACGTGCTTTCACCGACCAGTCTCCTATAGTAGTGCGGGGGCGCAAACGATAGCACAGCAGCATAAAGATCACGAAAACGGCATATATGGCTATTTAACATTAGCTTCAACGCTATCTGCTTCTCAAAATTCCCTCAACCAAAGGCAGGTCGCCTGTTAAGCTTAAACACGATAGCTGGCACACTAGTCTAATAATAAAAAACAATAATTAGACAAGCCTACACGGCTGATTTTTCTCGGGACTCGGGCATGGTTGCAATAACCCTCACACCTAAAATCAAGAATCTCGACAAGCTTCTCGCACATTGTCATCGCCGCCGCTACACCGCGAAAAGCACCATCATCTATGCGGGCGATCGCTGCGAGACGCTGTTCCTCATCGTCAAGGGTTCGGTCACCATCCTGATCGAGGACGATGACGGTCGCGAGATGATCATCGCTTACCTTAATGCCGGTGATTTTTTCGGCGAACTGGGTCTGTTCGAAAAAGAAGGCGCGGAAAAAGAACGCAGCGCCTGGGTGCGGGCGAAGACCGAATGCGAAGTGGCGGAGCTGAGCTACACCAAATTCCGCGAATTGACCCAGCAGGACCCGGAAATTCTTTACGCCCTGGGCAGCCAGATGGCCGATCGCCTGCGCAACACCACACGCAAGGTCGGCGACCTGGCCTTTCTCGATGTCACCGGCCGCGTGGCGCGGACCCTGCTGGACCTGTGCAAGCAGCCGGACGCCATGACCCACCCCGACGGCATGCAGATCAAGATCACCCGCCAGGAAATCGGGCGCATTGTCGGCTGCTCCCGGGAGATGGTCGGCCGCGTGCTCAAGGCCCTGGAAGAACAGGGACTGGTGCACGTGAAAGGCAAGACCATGGTGGTATTCGGCACCCGCTGAGCCTTTGTCGCCCATTAAAAAAACCGGCCTTGCGCCGGTTTTTTAATGCCCTCCCGATGCCACAGCCTCAGCTGACATCCAGGCTGGCGCCGACGCGCTTGCGTTCGGGAAAGAACAGACGCTGCAACTCGGCGCCGGGGTTTTCCGCGCGCATAAAGACCTCGCCGACCAGAAAGGCATAGACCTGACTGATCTCCATCAGCTCGACATCGGCGCGGTTGAGAATGCCACTTTCGGTGATTACCAGACGATCGCGTGGAATACGCGGCAGCAGGTCCAGGGTGGTTTCCAGGCTCACCTCGAAGGTGTGCAGGTTGCGGTTGTTGATACCCACCAGCGGCGTGTCCAGGATGCTCAGGGCCCGCTCGAGCTCATCGCCGTCGTGCACCTCCACCAGGACGTCCAGCCCCTGCTCCTTGGCCACGGCCGCCAGTTCCGCCATGCGTGCGTCGTCCAGCGCAGAGACGATCAGCAGCACGCAGTCGGCGCCCAAGGCCCGGGCCTCGACGATCTGGTAGGGATCGAGCATGAAGTCCTTGCGGATCACCGGCAGATCACAGGCCGCCCGCGCTTCCTGCAGATAGGCATCGCTGCCCTGGAAAAAATCCACATCGGTCAGCACAGACAAGCAGGTGGCACCGCCAGCGGCGTAACTCTTGGCCAACTCCGCCGGTACGAAGTCCTCACGCAGCACACCCTTGCTCGGCGAGGCTTTCTTGATCTCGGCGATCACCGCCGGTGCCTTGCGCTTGGCCTGCTCCAGCAGGGCCTGGGCGAACCCGCGGGGCGCATCGGCGGTCCTGGCCATCTGTTCCAGCTCGGACAGGCTGACCCGGGCACACCGCGCGGCAACTTCCTCGACCTTGCGCGCCAGGATTTTTTCCAGAACGGTGGGCAGGCTCACGCTTCATTCTCCTGGCGGCACACCGCCGTAAAAGACACCAGCTCCTGCAGCTTTTCGCCGGCCAGGCCGGTGTGCAGGGCATCATGGGCCAGGCTCATGCCATCGCCCAGGCTGCGGGCAATGTCCGCGGCATAGAGCGCGGCGCCAGCATTGAGCACGATCATCTCGGCGGCCTTCTGACCGTTCTCGGTCTTGCGCCGGCCCAGGGCGTCGCGGATCAGCACCAGCGAATCCGCCGGGGTTTCCACTGTCAGGCCGATCAGGCTCTGGCTCTTGATGCCGAAATCCTCGGGTTGGATACGGTATTCGCTGACCGCGCCATCCTTGAGCTCCGCCACATGGGTCGGCGCCGCCAGGCTGATCTCGTCCAGACCGTCCTGGGCATGCACCACCAGCACATGGCGGCTGCCCAGACGCTGCAGGACCTCGGCCATGGGCCGGCACAGGGCCTGGCTGAACACGCCGATCACCTGGTGTTTGACCCCGGCCGGGTTGGTCATGGGGCCGAGCATATTGAACAGGGTGCGCAGGCCCAGCTCGCGGCGCGGGCCGATGGCATGTTTCATCGCGCCATGGTGAGCGGGGGCGAACATGAAACCGACCCCGACGCTTTCCACGCAGCGGGCGATCTGCGCCGGGGTCAGGCTCAGGTAGACGCCGGCGGCTTCCAGCAGGTCGGCACTGCCGCTTTTGCCGGACACCGCGCGGTTACCATGCTTGGCCACGCGCCCGCCTGCCGCCGCGACCACCAGGGCCGCCGCGGTGGAGACGTTGAAAATATTCATGCCGTCGCCACCGGTGCCGCAGGTGTCGACCAGGTTGTCGGCCTGGATGCTCACAGGGGCCGCCAGTTCGCGCATGGCCTGGGCGGCGCCGACGATTTCGTCGATGGTCTCGCTCTTCATGCGCAGGCCCATCAGGAAGGCGCCGATCTGCGCGTCGGTGCACTGCCCGGTCATGATCTCGCGCATGACCGCATGCATCTCGGCGGTGCTCAGGTCCAGCTGGCCGACTACCCGGTTCAGGGCTTGTTTGATGTCCATCTCAGCGAACGCCTCCGTTTTGTTTGAGGAAATTGGCGAACAGTTCGTGGCCCTGCTCGGTGAGTATGGACTCCGGGTGAAACTGCACGCCCTCGATATTCAGGGTCTTGTGCCGCAGGCCCATGATCTCGTCCACGGCGCCGTCCGCGTCCTGGGTCCAGGCGGTGATTTCCAGGCAGTCCGGCAGGGTCTCGCGCTTGACCACCAGGGAATGGTAGCGGGTCACGGTCAGGGGCCTGTTCAGGCCGGCGAACACGCCCAGGTCCTGGTGGAACACCGGGCTGGTCTTGCCGTGCATCACCTGGCGGGCGCGCACCACGTCGCCGCCGAAGGCCTGGCCGATGCTTTGATGGCCCAGGCAGACGCCGAGAATCGGCAGGCGCCCGGCGAAGTGCTCGATCACCGCCAGGGACACGCCCGCCTCGGTGGGCGTGCAGGGGCCGGGAGAGACCACGATGCGCTCGGGCTCCAGGGCCTCGATCTCGGCCACCGTCAGCTCGTCGTTGCGGATCACCCGCACATCCGCGCCGAGCTCGCCCAGGTATTGCACCACGTTGTAGGTAAAGGAGTCGTAGTTGTCGATCATCAGCAACATGGCAGTTACTCCTGGGCAGCGGCGTGGGGGTCGTTGGAAGTACCCTGTTCGGCCAGGGCCACGGCGCGGAACATGGCGCGGCGCTTGTTCAGGGTCTCTTCCCATTCCAGCGCCGGCACCGTGTCGGCGACGATGCCGGCCCCGGCCTGCACATGCAGCTCGCCATCCTTGATCACCGCGGTGCGGATGGCGATGGCGGTGTCCATATTGCCGTTCCAGGCCAGGTAGCCCACGGCGCCACCATAGACGCCGCGTTTGATCGGCTCCAGCTCGTCGATGATCTCCATGGCCCGCACCTTGGGCGCCCCGGACAGGGTGCCGGCCGGCAGGATGGCGCGTAGCGCGTCCATGGCGCTCAGGCCGGCCTTGAGCTGGCCGGTGACGTTGGAGACGATGTGCATGACGTTGGAATAGCGCTCGATCACCATCTTTTCGGTGAGCTGGACGCTGCCGGTGCTGGCGACCCGGCCCACGTCGTTGCGCCCCAGATCGATCAGCATCAGGTGCTCGGCCAGCTCCTTGGCGTCGGACAGCAGGTCGACCTCCAGGGCCCGATCCGCCTCCTCGCTGGCGCCACGCGGGCGGGTGCCGGCAATCGGTCGCACCGTGACCAGGTTGTCCTCGACCCGCACCAGCACCTCGGGCGAGCTGCCGACCACATGGAAGTCGCCGAAGTTGAAGAAATACATATAGGGGGTCGGGTTGATGCAGCGCAGCGCACGATACAGGTCGATGGGTGCGGCCTTGAACGGAATCGACATGCGCTGGGAGATCACCACCTGCATGCAGTCGCCCGCCAGGATGTACTCCTTGATGGCCTCCACCGCCCCCTCGTAGTCATCGCGACCGAAGCTGGAACGGAACACCGGTTCGGCCCCGGCCGGGGCATTCAGGTCCACCCCCAGGCGCGGGGTGATGGGCTGGCGCAGGCGCTGCAGAATGGCCTGCAGCTGGGCCTGCCCCTGGGCGAAAGCGTCGGCCTGGGCCGGGTCGGCCAGGACGATGGCGTGCATCTTGCCGGCCAAGTTGTCGAACACCACCACGGCATCGGAGACCATCAACAGAATATCCGGGGTGCCCAGCGGGTCGGGGTTAGGCGAAGCGCCCAGTCGCTGCTCGACGTAACGCACGCTGTCGTAGCCAAAGTAACCCACCAGCCCGCCGTTGAAGCGCGGCAGGCCCGGCAGGGTCGGCACTTGGTAGCGGGCCTTGAAGGCCTCGACGAAGGCCAACGGGTCCTCGGCCTCCAGTTGCTCGATCTCGACGCCGTCGCGGGTCACGCTGATGCGCTGGCCATACACCCGCAACACGGTGCGGCACGGCAGACCGATGATCGAGTAACGCCCCCATTTTTCGCCGCCCTGCACGGATTCCAGCAGGTAGGAGTTGGGCTGGTCGGCCAGCTTGAGGTAGATCGACAGCGGCGTGTCGAAGTCGGCCAGGGTTTCGAAGGCCAGCGGGATGCGGTTATAGCCGGCAGCGGCCAGGCGCAGAAATTCATCGTGGGTCATCGAGGTTCTCGTGGCGCGGGCATCCGGAATGGCGAGGCGATTCGGGAGCGGCGCAAAGGTGATCGGTCGGAAACTAAAGGCGCCGGCGGGTCGGCCGGCATCGCATCAGGCGCGCCAACGCCAGCGGGCCAGGGCCTTGAGGATTTTCATTCCGGACTTGATCAACCAATATTTGCGCGTGACCACCAGGGTGCAATCTCTTGGGCGGGGGGAAGGTTTTCCATCGTCGGGCAACGGTATCCCAGCGCCCGAGGGGACGCAAGCCGGCAGCAGCTCGCGCAAATCATCGATCACCAGGGCCGGCTCCTCCTCGGCGATGGGCCGGCCGTGGTTATAGCCGTAGCTCAAGGCCACGCAGCGCACGCCGGCGGCCTTGGCCGCCAACACATCGTTGCGCGAGTCGCCGACAAACAGCGCCTCGTGGGGCGCGACCCCGGCCATCTGCATAACCAGCAGCAGGCCGCCAGGATCAGGCTTCTGCTGGGGCAGGGTATCGCCGCCGATAATCCAGCGGAAATAGCGACCGATCTTCATCTCGTCCAGCAAGGGCGCGACGAACTGCTCAGGCTTGTTGGTGATCAGCGCCATCTCCACGCCTTGCTGCTTGAGCCACTTGAGGGCGGTGCGCACGCCGGGGTAGACCTGGGTCAGGGCGTGGCTGTCGGCATAGGCCGCTAGAAACAGCGCCAGGGCCTGTTCGGTCTCAGCGTCCTGGACGCCCTCGTGCGCCAGGCCACCGGCCAGGGCGCGGCGCACCAACACCCGGGCACCGTTGCCGACCCAGTCGCGCACCGCATCGATGCCCGCAGGCGGGCGACCGAGGGCCAGCAGCATGCGGTCGATGGCGGCGGCCAGATCCGGTACCGAATCCACCAGGGTACCGTCCAGGTCGAACATCACCAGGCGCGGCAGCTGCCCGGCGAACAACCGCTCGAAACCGCCCGACGGGCGCGGCGCCTCGCTCATCCGCGCGCCAGCGCCAGCTCCGCGCGCATCGCGCTGATCACCTCGACGTAGTCCGGCGCATTGAAGATCGCCGAGCCGGCGACGAAGGTGTCGGCTCCGGCGGCGGCGATTTCACGGATATTTTGCAGGTTCACCCCGCCGTCGATTTCCAGGCGGATATCGCGTCCCGATGCGTCGATCAGCGCCCGCGCCTCGCGTAGCTTGTCCAGGGTGCCGGGGATGAACTTCTGGCCGCCAAAACCCGGGTTGACGCTCATCAGCAGTATCATGTCGACCTTGTCCATCACGTACTTCAGGGCCTCCAGGGAAGCCGCCGGATTGAACACCAGGCCGGCCTTGCAACCGCCGTCGCGGATCAGCTGCAGGGAGCGGTCGACATGCAGGCTCGCCTCCGGATGGAAGGTGATGTAGCTGGCGCCGGCCTCGATAAAATCGCCGATGATACGGTCCACCGGCGAAACCATCAGGTGCACGTCGATGGGCGCGGTGATGCCGTATTTACGCAGCGCCGTGCACACCATCGGGCCGATGGTCAGGTTCGGCACGTAGTGGTTGTCCATCACATCGAAGTGCACGATGTCGGCGCCGGCCGCCAGCACGGCATCGACTTCCTGGCCCAGGCGGGCGAAATCGGCGGACAGGATCGACGGGGCAATGGCAAAGGGGTGCATGGCGGACCTCGGGGCGGGATGCGGATGCCGGCGATTGTACCCGAGTGCGCCAGCTCGGCGCTGACTCGCATCATGAGACCTTAGCCGGCCCCGGCCATGAGCAGCGGCGCGCCATGGCCGGCTTACCCACCGTGCTCCAGGCTTATTCGGGTGCTGCAGTGCGCAGCTTTTCGCTGCGCCCGCGCAGCCACTCCAGGGTCAGCAGCAGCACCACCGAAAAGCCGATCAACAGGGTCGCGGCGGCGGCGATGGTCGGGCTGAGGTTCTCGCGAATGCCGCTGAACATCTGCCGGGGCAAGGTCGCCTGCTCGGGGCCGGCGAGGAACAGGGTCACCACCACCTCGTCGAAGGACGTGGCGAAGGCGAACAGCGCACCGGAAATCACCCCGGGGGCGATCAGTGGCAGGGTCACCCGGCGGAAGGCCGTCAGTGGCGAGGCGCCGAGGCTGGCGGCCGCCCGCACCAGGTTCTGGTTGAACCCCTGCAGCGTGGCCGACACCGTGATAATCACGAACGGCACCCCCAGCACCGCATGCACCAGGATCAGCGCCAGGTAGCTGTTGCCCAGTCCCAGGGGGGCAAAGAACAGGTAGCTGGCCACCCCGACTATGACCACCGGCACCACCATGGGCGAGATCACCAGGCTCATCACCAGGGCCTTTCCACGAAAATCGCCGCGGGTCAGGCCGATGGCCGCCAGGGTGCCGAAACCCATCGCCAGAACGGTGGCGGCCGGGGCCACGATCAGGCTGTTCTTCAGTGCGCGCATCCATTCGGCCGAGGAGAAAAAATCCTCGTACCAGCGCAGGGAAAAGCCCTGCAGGGGGTAGAGCAGAAAACTGCCGGAATTGAACGACAGCGGAATGATCACCAGCACCGGCACGATCAGAAACAACAGCACCAGGGCGCAGAAGGTGCGCAGGCTGTAGTACCAGACCCGTTCGATCGGCGACAGATAGGGCGTCAGCATAAACAAGCCTCCAATTGATTAGCCCAGGCGCAGCCGGCTTGCGCCGACCAGCCAGCTGTAGACCACGTAGAGCACCAGGGTGGCGAGCAGCAACAAGCCGCCCAGGGCCGTGGCCATGCCCCAATTGATGGTGACGTTGGTGTAGAAGGCCACGAAATAGCTGACCATCTGATCGTTCGGGCTGCCCAGCAGCGCCGGGGTGATGTAGTACCCGATGGCCAGGATAAACACCAAGAGGCAGCCGGCACCGACACCGGCCAGGGTCTGGGGAAAATACACCCGCCAGAAACTGGCGAACGGGTGACAGCCGAGGGAGATCGCCGCGCGCATATAGGTCGGCGAAATGCCCTTCATCACGCTGTAGATCGGCAGAATCATAAAGGGCAGCAGGATATGCACCATGGATATGTAGACCCCGGTGCGGTTGAACACCAGCTCCAGCGGTTTGTCGATCAGCCCCAGGCCCAGCAGTGCGCTGTTGATCAGCCCGCCGGACTGCAGCAGCACGATCCAGGCCGCCACCCGCACCAGGATCGAGGTCCAGAACGGCAGCAGCACCAGGATCATCAGCAGGTTGCTCTGCCGTGCCGGCAGGCTGGCCAACAGGTAAGCCAGCGGGTAAGCCAGTATCAGGCAGAACACCGTGATCACCAGGCCCATCCACAGGGTACGGGCGAAGATCCCCAGGTAGATCGCCTGGTCCGGCGTGGCCGGGGCCAGTTCGCCCAGGTCGTCGATGCGATGGTCCAGGGCGGCCAGCAGGTAGTAGGGGGTCACGCTGCTGGCGTTACGTCGGATCACCTGCCAATAGGCCGGGTCGCCCCAGCGCTCGTCCAAGGTCTCCAGCGCCTCCTTGTAGGTCTCCGGGGCGGGTTCGAAAGGCAAGGCCCGCGCGGTTTTCGCCAGCAGGCTGCGGTAACCGGCCAGCTCCATGTTCAGGCGCTTGGACAGGTCGCCGACCTTCTGCTGCTGACGCGCCTCGACCAGATCCAGGCTCAGGGCCTTGTAAGTGGCCTCCGCCGGCAAGGCCCGGCCATCCCAGGCCGCGATGGCCTGCACGGTACGCGGCAGTCTTTCCACCACCTCGGGGTTGGCCACGCTCTTGAAGAGCAGCGCGACGATGGGCACCACAAAAATCAGCACCAGAAACAGCAGCAGCGGCAGGATCAAGGCCTGGGCCTTGAGGCGGTTGCTGCGTTCGGCACGGGCCAGGCGCTGTTTGAGCGTAGACCCGGCGACCTCGGTCAGGGGCACTGCGGTGGCCATAACGAACTCCGGAAATCGGGCCGCCGAAGCGGCTGAGCAAAAGCCCTGCCGCGTGAGCAGGGCCAACACGAATCAGAGGCCCACTCCCCTGGGAAGCGGGCCGCGGTGCAGCTTACTTGGCGGCCCAGGCGATAAAGCGCTGTTCCAGGGTCTCGCCGAAGTCGGCCCAGAAGGTGACGTTCATGGCCACCTGATCCTTGATGTTTTCCGGGGTGGTCGGCATGTCGTTCAGCAGGTTCGGGGCCAGCAGCGACACGGCCTTGGTGTTGACCGGACCGTAGGCGATGTTTTCCGAATAGATCTTCTGCTGCTCGGGCTTGAGGGTGAACGCGATGAACTTGAGGATCTCGTCCTTGTTCTTCGCGCCCTTGGGAATAGCCCAGGCGTCGAAGTCGTAGATGCCGCCGGTCCAGACCACTTTCAGGGCACTGCCTTCCTTCTGGGTCGCGGCGATCCGGCCGTTATAGGCCGAACTCATCACCACATCGCCCGAGGCCAGGTATTGCGGCGGCTGGGCGCCGGCCTCCCACCACTGGATATGCGGCTTGAGCTCGTCCAGCTTCTTGAAGGCGCGGTCCTGGCCGCCCTTACCGGCCAGTACGGTGTAGACGTCCTTGGGCGCCACGCCGTCGGCCATCAGGGCGAACTCCAGGGTGTATTTGGCGCCCTTGCGCAGGCCGCGCTTGCCGGGGAATTTTTCCACGTCCCAGAAATCCGCCCAGCCGGTGGGCGCGCTGGCCAGTTTGTCGGCGTTGTAGGCCAGCACCGTGGACCAGACGAAGAAACCGACGCCGCACAGCTGCGCCGCGCCGGGCACCAGATCGTCCTTGCCGCCGAGCTGGGCATAGTCCAGCTCCTCGAACATGTCTTCGTCGCAGCCGCGGGACAGCTCGGGCGACTCCACCTCGACCAGATTCCAAGACACGCTGTTGGTGTCGACCATGGCCTTGATCTTGGCCATCTCGCCGTTGTACTCGCCAGCGATGACTTTGTTGCCCGTCGCGGCTTCGAACGGCGCGTAGTACGCCTTGGCCTGGGCCTCTTTATTGGCCCCGCCGAAAGAGATGACCGTCAGGTCGGCGGCCTGCGCCGCGAAAGCGCAGGAGAGCCCCAGGGCCAGGGCAGTGAGTGAGAGGTTTTTGATCATTGTTGTACGCTCCACAGTGCAGGTTGGTGAACAGTCAGAACGGGGTTATTCGAGCCCCAGCGGGTCCAGCGCGCGCGCATGCTGGACATGCCAGCCGAGCGGCACCACATCGCCCACCGCCAGCGCGGGGTCGAGTTCGGCGATGGGCTGCTTGACGAAGAAATCGGTTTTACCGCAGACCTCGAGCCGCACCCGTACGTGGTCGCCCAGGTAGATGAATTCGGCCACCCGCCCCGAGAACCGGTTGCGACACGGCTCGCTCGCCTTGTTCAGCAAGACCCGTTCTGGGCGGATCGACAGGGTCACCGGTTCACCCGGCTGACCGACATTGACCGCCAGGGCCTCGACCCGCTCGCCGCGCTCCAGCTCGACCAGGCAGTGATCGCCCTCGCGGCTGGACAGCCGACCGTTGAGGCGGTTGTTCTCGCCGATGAAATTGGCGACGAAGGTGTTCTTCGGCGCCTCGTACAGGGTGCGCGGATCGGCAATCTGCTGGATCTCGCCCTGGTGAAACACTGCCACCCGGTCGGACATGGTCAGGGCCTCGCCCTGGTCGTGGGTGACATAGACCACGGTGACGCCCAGGCGCTTGTGCAGGTGCTTGATTTCCATCTGCATGTGCTCGCGCAGTTGTTTGTCCAGGGCCCCCAGGGGTTCGTCCATCAGCACCAGTTGCGGCTCGAACACCAGCGCCCTGGCCAGGGCCACCCGCTGCTGCTGACCGCCGGACAACTGGGCCGGGTAGCGGCTGGCGAAGACATCCAGCTGCACCATGGACAGGGCGCGCTTGACCCGCTCGCGGCTATCGGTGCGGTTCAACCCGCGCACCGACAGGGGAAAGGCCAGGTTCTCGGCCACTGTCATGTGGGGGAACAGGGCGTAGTTCTGGAACACCATGCCGATGTCGCGCTTGTGCGGCGGCACCTTGTTGATGGAGCGCCCGGCGAGCTGAATCTCGCCGGCGGTGGGCGTTTCGAAGCCGGCCAGCATCATCAGGCTGGTGGTCTTGCCGGAACCGGACGGTCCCAGCAGGGTGAGAAACTCACCCTGGCGAATCTCCAGGTTGAGGTCTTTGACGATCAGGTTTTCACCGTCGTAGCTTTTCTGCACGCCACGAAAGCTCACCAGCACGTCGTTCGTCGCATTCCCCTCATGCGCCTGCCCCATAGTCGCCCCTTGATATTGTCGAAAACCTGGGATGAGACTAGCCGTCCCCGACGCCAGCGCACATCGGGCAGCAGGAGAGACGACTGTCAGGCTTCTGGAAAATGCACGTAGGGATTGCCCTACAAAAGGCACTGAGCGCGGTGAGCGGGTCCGTGAGGCAACGGAGCGCCGCAACCCTCCGAGCGACGGTTGCGCGGGACAGCACTAGATCAGCTTGTGCTCCATGGCATAGCGCACCAGGTCCGCCACCGAGTGGGCATTGAGCTTGAGCATCAGCCGCGCCTTGTGAGTGCTGATGGTCTTGCTGCTGAGCGCCAGTTGCTGGGCGATGTCGTTGACATGAGCGCCCTGGGCCAGGCGTTCGAACACCGAGAATTCGCGCTCCGAGAGACGAGCGTGCAGGGGCCGCGCATCGGTCAGGCCGACTTCGAAGACCATGCGGTCGGCCAGGCTCGGGTCGATATAGCGACCGCCGCCGGCGACCCGGCGAATCGCCGTCAGCAACAGCGCCGGCTCGCTGTCCTTGGTGGCATAGCCGGCGGCGCCGACCTTCAGCGCACGGGCGGCCATCTGTGCCTCGTCGTGCATCGACAGCACCAGGATGGCCGGCGGCTGGGGCAAGGCGCGAATCCGCGGAATCGCCTCCAGGCCATTGACCCCGGGCATGGATATATCCAGCAGCACGACCTCGCAGGGAGTATGGCGAAGGATTTCCAGCAGCTGCTCGCCGTGGCTGGCCTCGCCCACCACGAGCAGGTCCTTGGCCAGGCCGATCAGTTGCTTGATGCCCTCACGCACGATGGTATGGTCTTCGGCGACCAGGACTCGAATCACCACTCAGGCCTCTCCTTGCTTCAGGGGAATACGCACATTCAGGGTGGTGCCATGGCCCGGTCGACTGACCAGGCTCAGGCTACCGCCCAATATCAGCACCCGCTCGTGCATGCCCACCAGACCGAAGGAGCTGGGACGCTGCGTGGCCATGTCGAAGCCGCAGCCGTCGTCGCAGACGGTCATGCACAGGGCGTCGTCTTCCAGCACCAGACGCAGGTCCACAGTATGCGCCCGCGCGTGGCGCATCACGTTGGTCAGGGCCTCTTGCAGAATGCGGAACAGGCCAACGGCCTTGGCGTCGGCCAGCACCGGCAGGTTATCCGGTACCTGCACCAGGCAAGGAATCTGGGTGCGCGCCTCGAAGCGTTGCGCCTGCCATTCGATGGCCGACGCGATACCGGCGTCGAGGATCGGCGGGCGCAGCGCGGTGGCCACGTCGCGCACCAGCTGGAACAGCTGGGCAATCAGCTGCTTCATATGCTCCAGGCGCGCGCCCAGGCCCGCATCCAGCTCGGCGTAGGCCAATTCGCACATCGCGGTTTCCAGCTTGAGCACCGTCAGCACCTGGCCCAGTTCGTCGTGCACTTCGCGGGCGATGCGGGCCTTTTCCTCCTCGCGTACGCTTTCCAGGTGGGCCGACAATTCGCGCAGCTGGGTGCGTGACTCATCCAGGGCCAGCTCGATGCCCTTGTTGTCGCTGATGTCCCAGACGATGCCGTCCCAGACTACCCGCCCGGCGTCCAGGTGACGCGCCATGGCCTTGATATCCACCCAGCGCAGTTCGCCAGTGCGGGTCAGGATGCGCCCCTGCCAATGCCAGTCGCTGTCGCCGGCCAGCGCCAGGTCCTGGCTGCGGTGATAGCTGCTGCGGTCCTCGTCATGCACCAGGCTGCGAATACCGCGATCGCTCGCCAGCAGGCTGCTGGCGGAGTACCCCGCCAGGGCCTCGCTGCCGGCGCTGATAAAGGCAAACGCCACCGGGGCCTCGGGCCGGGCGCGCTCCAGACGGAATACCAGCCCCGGCACATTGGCGGCAATGCCCTTGAGACGCGACTCGCTTTCCTGCAGCGCGGCCAGGGCGCTGCGGCGCTCGGTGACATCGGTGATAAACACCACCAGGTATTCGGACTCGCGAAAGCGCAGGAAACTCAGTGAGACGTCCGCCGGCAGGAAGCTGCCATCGGCACGCAGGCAATTGCTCTCAAAACCCAGGGGGCCCTCGATGCTGATGCGCGCGCGCTTCCACAACGACAACCAGCGGTCCATGGTCAGGCTCGGCTCGAACGCCACCAGGGGCCGCTCGACCACCGCACCCGGCGCATAACCGAGCATCTGCTCCGCCGCGCGATTGGCATAGCGCACATGACTGTCCCAGTTGACCCAGAGGATGCCGACGGTGCTCTGGTCGATGGAAAACTGGGCCAGCCGCAGCGCGGCTTCGACGGCCTCGCGCCGCTCGATGCTCTCGCGGGTATCGAGCAGCCGCGCTTCCAGCTCCTGTTGCTGGCGGCGTCCTCGCATCAGGGCAACCCCGGCCACCACCAACACCAGACCGAGTAGCAGGCTCAGGGCCTGCCACAGCCCCGCAGATGCTTGCTGACGCGGGTATTTCGGTGCCAGCCAGCGGCCGTACAACTGGTCCAGGTCCTTGGCCGGGAGTCGCTGCAGGGCGATATCCAGCAGCGTCGCCAGCTCTGGCCAGTCGCGGCGCGAGGCGACCCTGAGCAATTGCGGCAGGCCGATATCGCCAACCACGGCCAGCCCGGCGAACTCGGCTTCGCGGGACAGGCGGCCGAGCTGGGCCTCGTCGACCACGGCAAAACTCACCTGCTGGTTGCGCAGGCGTTGCAGGGCCTGGCGCTCGGAGTCCACAGCCCGCAGATCGAGGTTCGGGTAGGTGCTGCGCAGATAGTCCGCCGCCATGCTGGGCACCCTGACCGCGATGGGTTCGCGCGCGTCCAGGGTGTCCAGGTCCAGGGCCGCGGTGCCATTGCGCGCGCCGACCAACAGGTGCGGCACCCGCATATAGGGATCGGAAAACGACCACAGGCGCAGCCCGGCGGGGGTCTGGGTCAGGCCAGGGGCGAAGTCGATCTGTTTGGCGCGCACGGCGGCCTGCAACGCCTCCAGGCTGTCGTAACGCTGCCAGCTCAACTCGACCTGCAGCGCCTGCCCCAGCCAGGTGGCCAATTCGACATTGGCGCCGGACAAGCTTTGCAGGCGGGGATTGAACTGCGCATAGGGCGCTTGCAGCACCACCCCCACGCGCAACTGCCGATGGGTCTGCAGCCAGGCCTGCTGCGCAGGCTCGAGCACCAGCGGCGGTGGCACCTGCGCCCAGGCAGGCACAACAAGCAGGCTACCCAGCCAGGCCGCCGCGAGCCATAAAAACAGTCGATTCATGCAACAAGCACCGCGCAGCTCGAGTCGTGGAAAAGAACAGCAGCTATACCTTATGCAAGGCTCGCAGGTCGGCCTGACAAATTACCGCCTACCCAGTAGGCTGCCTTATCGCCCTCGATCTGGATAGCTCCGATGCCTCGCCCTCAAGGTTCGACACGCGCCGCGCTGTGCCTGGCGCTCCTGCTACCCCTGGCGCTCCCTGTGCTGGCCGAGGATGCCCCCGTGCCCACCGATGCGGCCGCAACACCGGCCAACGAACAGCCTGCCAGCGAGCCCGGTCCCCCGCGCCCGGCGACTGGCGAGCGCAGCCAGGACGAAGCCACGGCCCTGGCCCGGCAGTTGCCGGTCGCCGGGCAGCAACAGCTGAATGCCGGCAACGAAACCTTCCTCGCGCTGTGGCAACCGGCCAATGTCGGCGCGCCCAGCGGCCTGGTGATTCTATTGCCGGGTGACGGCGAGAGCGCCGACTGGCCGCAAGCCATCGGTCCCTTGCGCCATAAACTGCCGAATGCCGGTTGGCACAGCCTGAGCTTGAGCCTGCCGGACCCCAATGAGCCGCCGCCGCCGGAGGTATTGCCCCTGGCCATCCACAACCCCGAACCGGAACCGGTACCGGACACGACCACCGAGAATCCCGAAGAGGCTTCGGCGCAAGCCACCGCGCCGGCGGAGCCCGAGGCCAGCCCGGATGCCGCGGCGGCTCCCGCAGCGCAGACACCGCAAGACAGCGCAGCCGCGGACACCCAGGCCACTGCGGTGCCGGCCGCCCCACCCCTGCTTACCCCCGAAGAGCAACGCAAGGCCCATACCGAACGGGTGCTGGCGCGCATCGAGGCCGGCATCGCCTTTGCCGAGCAGCAACAGGCCAAGACCGTCGTGCTGCTCGGCCATGGCAGTGGGGCCTACTGGGCCGCGCAGTACCTGGCCGAACGCAAACCCGCGCAGGTAAAACATCTGCTGCTGGTGGCGGCCGCCCTGCCCGCCGGCTTCAGTCCGCCCTTGGACGAACTGGTACCCGGCCTGCAATTGCCCACCGGCGACTTCTTCTACAAGGATCAGCCGGCCGACCGCAGCGCCGCGGTAAAACGCGCCCAGGCCGGCAAGCGGCTGAAGCACCCGGCCTATGTACAGGTCGCGATGAAGGCCTTGCCCGGCAACCCGGAGGCCGAACAGGAACAACTGTATCGGCGTATTCGCGGCTGGTTAACCCTGCAGCTCAAATCAGCGCCCTGAAAGATAAATGCCTCAGCGAAACCCCAGACGGTCGCGAATCAGGCCATAGGCCTGGTGCAGGTCGCGGGTCTTTTCCGTGGCCTCGCGCACCCGCGCCGGGCTGGCGCCGCTGCCGGCGACCTTGTCCGGATGATGACGGCTGAGCAGCCGCCGGTAGGCGCGCTTGATCTGGGCCGGATCGCTGGTGGCTGTGACCCCGAGCAGGCGCAGGGCCATCTGGTAGCTGTCCTGCTCGCGCACCGCCGCGCTCTGGCGTGGCGCCTGCTCCCGCGCCAGGGCATCCAGGGCCTCGCGGCTCCAGCCCAGCCATTGCCCCCAGAGCAGGATCAGCTCGCGTTCGCGGGCCGCGGCGCGCCCATCCGCCCAGGCCATGCGCCAGCAGGCGCGTAGCAGGGCATCGGCGGCACCGCGCTGCCGGCGCAACGGACGCAGCGAAGCCCGTACTTTTATCTTGGCCGCCTTGCCGCGGGCGAACGCGGCGATGGCGCGTTGCTGGGCGGCCTCGTCCAGCCCCAGCCGACGCATTTCCGCGCGGGCTTGCTGCACATGGGCCTGCACGACCTGACCCTCGCTTTTGGCCAGATGGCCGAGCAGGACGAACAACAGGTCGGGGTCCTGACGCGCGCCCAGGCGCCGACGCAGATCGGCCCAGGACTGCAGGCGCAGGCGTCGGTCCAGCACCTGACCGAGCAACGCGCCGAGCAAGGCGCCGGGAATGCTCGCCACAGCCAACCCGATGCCGGCCCCCAGCACGGTCGCGGGCCAGATCACGCGGCCGGTTCCGCTCGCCCTAGGGCGAGCCGTACGGCGAGCAGGCGTTCGACCTCGGCCAGCCGCTCGTGGGTGCCGACATCCACCCAGGGGCCGGCGAAGCGTTCGCCGCTGACCCGCCCCGCCGCCATGGCCCGACGCAGCAAGGGCGCCAACTTGAAGGCGCCTGCCGCGCAGCCGTCGAACAGTCGTGGGTCCAGCACCGCGATGCCGCTGTAAGTCAGGCTCGGCACATCCGCCCGGGTCTCACTGACCTGTCCGTCGTGCAAGGCGAAATCACCCGCGGCATGGTGCGCGGGGTTGTCCACCAGCACCAGATGAGCCAGACCGTCAGGGCGCGGTAAGGTGGCGAAAGGGTACTCGCACCAGATATCGCCGTTGACCAGGATAAAGGGCGCCTCGCCCAGCAGCGGCAGGGCACGAAAAATCCCGCCACCGGTTTCCAGCGGCTCGCCCTCGGCGGAGTAGCGGATCTGCAGGCCGAAGCCCTGGCCGTCGCCCAGGTGCTCGACGATCTGCTGACCGAGCCAGGCATGGTTGATCACCACCTCGCTCACGCCGGCCGCGGCGAGGGCGCGCAAGTGGTAATCGATCAAGGCCACGCCGCCAACCTGCACCAGGGGTTTGGGCGTATGCAGGGTCAGCGGGCGCAGGCGCTCGCCCTTGCCGGCAGCCAGAATCATGGCCTTCATGCGCGCGCACTCTGGGCCTTGGGCAGACCGTCGAGCAGCACGGCCAGCTCGGCCAGCTCAGGCCGGCGCTCGAGCACGGCCCGGATATAGGCGAAGAAGCGCGGCACATCGCCCAGGTACTTGGGTTTGCCGTCGCGGTGGCAGATCCGCGCGAAGATCCCGATCACCTTGAGGTGGCGCTGCACGCCCATCAGGTCGCTGGCCCGCATAAAATCGTCGAACCCGGCCTGAACCGGAATACCCACGGCACGCGCCCGCTGCCAATACAGCTCGAGCCAGCCGCGCACCCGCTCTTCCGGCCAACTGAGAAAGGCATCCTTGAACAGGCTGGTGACGTCGTAGGTGACGGGGCCGTAGACCGCATCCTGAAAATCCAGTACCCCGGGGTTGGGCAGGCTGTGCATCAGGTTGCGCGGCATATAGTCCCGGTGCACCAACACCCTGGGCTGGGCCAGGGCGCTGTCGATAAGCAGGTCGCAGACCCGTTGCCAGGCCGCCAGGCGCTCGCCGTCGAGGACCTGCGCGCACTCGTGTTGCAGGTACCAATCGGGAAACAGCTGCAATTCACGGCGCAGCAGCGCCTGGTCGTAATGCGGCAGAGGCGCCGTCGCCGGCAGCTGCTGGAAGACCAGCAGCGCCTCCAGGGCATCGGAGAACAGGGCATCGGCGTTGTCCGCGGTGATCACGTCCAGGTAGGTCTGCCGACCCAGATCCGAGAGCAACAGAAAACCACGCTCCAGGTCGGCGGCCAGGACCTGGGGCACGTTAATACCGGACCCGGCCAGCAACTCGGCGACCTCGACGAAGGGCCTGCAATCCTCCTGGGGCGGCGGCGCATCCATTAATATAAAACTGCGCTCGCCGCCCTGCCAACGGAAATACCGGCGGAAACTGGCATCGCTGCTGGCTGGTGTGAGGGTTGCCGGCGGCACCTCACCCCAGCCCTGGGCGGCGTAGAGCGCCGGCAGGAGCGGGGCGAACCATTGGGTGAGCTGCTGTAAACGTCGATCTTCATCAGGCATTGCAAGGGTCTCCGACGGCGCTAGCCGTTGCGCGGGTCATGCTTTATTATCCAGCATCTTTTTCAGCCCATCGAGAGGCGTGCGAACCTTTGGGTTCATGCGCGCAGGAAGCCCGGACTAACAGATGGCAGTAAAATACCCCGCGTTTCGTAAAAATTTCCCGCTGATCGTGACCGGCAGTTTGCTGGCCTTGCAGCCCCTGGCCGCCTCCTTCGTGGTCGCCGCCGAGCAGTTCGACTGCCAGGCCGGTGCATCGGGTGGCTGGGCGTGCACGCCCACGGACAGCACGGCCGCGGTGCCGCCACGTCCGGTACGCAGTAGCTCGGTCGCGGGCGCAGCCGACAGTGGCACATCCGGCCCTGTGTCGACCACCACTCTGGTAACCGAGAGCAAAGGCCGCGGCCTGAGTTCGCGCAGCGCCGACTACAGTCACTTGGACTGGGTGCCGCGAGAAAAGCTCACTGAAGCGCAACTGGCCGAAACCGGCCCGTACTGCGCCGGCGCCTATGTCGAACCGGTACGCCCGGGCATGAACGACGAGACGCCGATGGACGAGGCGCCGATGTTCGTTTCCGCCAAGGCTTCGCGCTATGAGCAGGAACAACAGGTAGCCACCCTGGCCGGCGACGTGGTGCTGCGTCAGGCCGGCATGCAGGTAGAAGCCGACGAGGCCAACCTGCGTCAGGCCGAGAATAAAGGCGAGTTGATCGGCAACGTGCGCTTGCGCGATCAGGGCATGCTGATCGTCGGCGATCGGGTCGAACTGCAGCTGGACAATGGCGAAGCCAAGGTCGAGAACGCCGAGTACGTATTGCACAAGGGCCATGTGCGAGGCAGCGCGCTCTACGCCAAGCGCCAGGAAAACGCGATCATTCGCCTCAAGGACGGGACCTATACCCGTTGCGAGCCAGGTCAGAACGATTGGCACCTCAAGGGCAACAACATCACCCTGAATCCCTTGACCGGCCGGGGCAGCGCCACCAACGTGACCCTGCGGGTCAAGAACATCCCGGTGTTCTATACCCCCTACATTTCCTTCCCGATCGACGAGCGTCGCCAGACCGGCTTCCTGGCACCGAGCCTCAGCTCGTCCAGCGATGACGGCCTGACCCTGCAGACGCCCTACTACTTCAACCTGGCGCCCAACTTCGACGCCACGCTGTATCCCAGCTTCATGACCGACCGCGGCTTGTTGCTGGAAGGCGAGCTGCGCTACCTGACCCGCAACAGCGAAGGCCAGGTGGGCGGCGCCTTTCTCAACGACGAGAATGACGACCGCGAACTGCAGTCGGATTACGAAGACACGCGCTGGATGTACAGCTGGCAGCACAAGTACGGCCTGAACCAGCGGCTGTTGGCCGAGGTGGATTACACCGACATCAGTGATCCTTACTATTTCCAGGACCTGAGCACCGACCTGAGCATCAACACCCCCGACTTCGTCGATCAGCGCGGCGCCCTGACCTATCGCGGCGACAGCTATGTCGCGCGCCTGAACGCCCATGCTTACGAGCGTGCGACCATTGTCGACATCACGCCCTATAACCGCATGCCGCAGATCACCCTGGACGGCGCCCTACCCTTCCAGCCGGCAGGCCTGAACTTCGCCTACGGCAGCGAGCTGGTCCGCTTCGACCGCGATCTGCAAAGCGGTAATTTTATTAACGAGGACGGCAATCCGGAGTCCTGGTACGACAACAACCTGTCCGGCCTGGCGCGCGCCAACGGCACGCGCTTGCACCTGGAGCCCGGCGTCAGCCTGCCCATGAGCACGACCTGGGGCTACGTGACACCGCAGCTCAAGTACCTCTATACCCAATACGATCTGGAACTGGACTCCATCGGCCGCAGCCAGATCGGCAGCTTCGACGATGCGCCGGACCGTGGCGTGCCCCTGGTCAGCATCGACAGCGGCCTGTACTTCGATCGCAGCACCGAGTTGTTCGGCAAGACCTACAAGCAGACCCTGGAACCGCGCCTGTTCTACCTCTATGTCCCCGAGGAAGACCAGACAGCGATTCCCGTGTTCGACACCAGCGAGAACACCTTCAACTATGCCTCGCTGTTTCGCGAGAACCGCTTCTCCGGCAGGGACCGGATCGGCGACGAGAACAAGATATCCCTGGGCCTGACAAACCGCTGGATCGAGCAGAACGGCTTCGAGCGCCAGCGTTTCAGCATTGGTCAGGCCTACTACCTGGCAGACCGCGAAGTGCAATTGCCCGGTATCGACTTCAGCACCCGCGACGAGTCGAAATTCACTACCTCGCCTTATGCGCTGGAATACCTGTACCGCTTCAACCGCGATTGGCGCTTCAGCTCGGACTTCAACTGGGACAAGAACACTCACAGCACGCGCTCCGGCAGTGCCATGTTCCACTACCAGCCCGAGGCTAACCCGAACAAAGTGGTCAATGCCGGCTACCGCTATCGCAACGACACGGTGCGTTTTGACCAGTCGACCGGTAACTGGACAGTGGGGGGCGGTGACTTCGGCGTACCGGGCTCGCCAGACTTTATCGAAGACTACTACAAGATCAGCCAGCACGACTTCTCGACCATCTGGCCAATCGTCCCGCAATGGAGTGTGATTGCCCGCTGGCAGTACGACTACAACCGTGATCGCACGCTGGAGGCCTTCGGTGGCTTCGAGTACGACAACTGCTGTTGGAAACTGCGCGTGATCAACCGTTACTGGGTCGATTACGACGAAGTCAGCCTCAACCCCAGCCGCAACGAGCAAGGCGACCGCGGGATCTTCCTGCAGATCGTGCTCAAAGGCCTGGGCGGCTTGGCCGGCAACAAGGTCGACACCCTACTCGAGCAAGGCATTCAAGGTTACCGTGAACGTGAAGATCAAGCTTTCTGATTGTCTGCGCCCGCTGCTGCTGGGCGCCGTATTGCTCGCCACCTCGGCAGCCGCCGAAGTCCGTCCCCTTAACCGTGTGGTCGCCATAGTCGACAGCGACGTGGTCATGCAGAGTCAACTGGACAGCCGCTTGCGCGAAGTCCAGCAGACCATCGCTAAACGCGGCGCGGCCCTGCCGCCGGAGCACGTGCTGAGCCAGCAGGTGCTCGAGCGCCTGATCATCGAGAATATCCAGCTGCAGATCGGCGAGCGCTCCGGCATTCGCATCGATGACGAAGAGCTGAACCAGGCCATGGGCACCATTGCCCAGCGCAATGGCATGAGCCTGGAGCAGTTCCGCGCCGCCCTGGCCCAGGACGGATTATCTTTCGACGAGGCCCGTGACCAGGTCCGCCGCGAGATGATCATCAGCCGCGTGCGCCAACGCCGGGTCGCCGAGCGGATTCAGGTTACCGACCAGGAAGTGAACAACTTCCTGGCCTCGGACATGGGCCAGCAGCAGCTGTCGCAAGAATTCCGTCTGGCCAATATCCTGATTCCGGTCCCGGAGAGCGCGTCGGCCAACGACATTCAGACCGCAGAACGCCAGGCCAACGAGCTGTACCAGCAACTGCAGCAGGGTGCCGATTTCGCCCAGCTGGCAATTGCCCGCTCGGCCAGTGAAACCGCACTGGAAGGCGGCGAAATGGGCTGGCGCAAGGCCGCTCAGTTGCCCCCGCCCTTCGACAGCATGATCGGCTCGCTGGCCGTCGGCGAAGTCACCGCGCCACTGCGCACGCCGGGCGGTTTCATCATGCTCAAGCTGCTGGAAAAGCGTGGCGGCGAAAGCCAGGTGCGCGAGGAGGTCAATGTCCGGCATATCCTGATCAAACCCAGCGAGATTCGCAGCGAAGCGGAAACCAAGCGCCTGGCCGAACGCCTTTACGAGCGCATCAAGGCCGGGGAGGATTTCACCGAACTGGCGAAGAGTTTCTCCGAAGACCCGGGCTCGGCGCTCAACGGCGGCCTGCTCAGCTGGATCGACCCCAGCGCCCTGGTACCGGAATTCCGCGAGGTGATGGCCAATACCCCCAGCGGCGAACTGTCAAAGCCGTTCAAGACCCCCTACGGCTGGCACGTATTGGAAGTCATGGGCCGCCGCGCCACCGACAGCAGCGCGCAAATGCGCGAACAGCAGGCGATGAACCTGCTGCGCAGCCGCAAGTACGACGAAGAGCTGCAGACCTGGCTTCGCCAGATCCGCGATGAGGCCTACGTCGAAGTCAAGCTCTGACAGGCTGTCTGTCGCACGCACCGAGCCCGGCTTTCTGCCCCTGCAGAGCCGGGCTTTTTTTTGCTCATAACGGCCGTACAGTAAGCTCAACCGCCCGTGCAGTGAGAATCCGCCCATGACCGCCCCCCACCTGTTCGCCCTGACTCCCGGTGAGCCCGCCGGCATCGGTCCCGACCTTTGCCTGTTGCTGGCCCGCGAGACACAGCCCCACCCCCTGGTGGCGATCGCCAGTCGCACGCTGCTTGCAGAACGCGCCACGCAGCTGGGGCTGAGCATCGACCTGCTCGGTGCCTCGCCCGGCAACTGGCCATGCGACCCCGCGGCAGCAGGCAGTCTGTATGTCTGGGACACGCCCCTGCACGCTTCGGTGACGTCCGGCCAACTCGATCCGGCGAATGCGACTTATGTACTGGAGACCCTGACACGCGCGGGACAGGGCTGCCTGGACGGGATCTTTGCCGGCATGATCACCGCGCCCGTGCACAAGGGTGTGATCAATCAGGCCGGCATCGCCTTTTCCGGTCACACCGAGTTTCTCGCCGAGCTGACCCACACCGCCCAGGTGGTGATGATGCTGGCCACCGACGGGTTGCGCGTGGCCTTGGTGACCACGCACCTTCCGCTCAAGGAGGTAGCCGCAGCCATTACCGCCGAACGCCTGGAGCGGGTCATGCGCATCCTGCATACCGACCTGGTCGGCAAATTTGGCATCGCCACGCCGCGCATCCTGGTCTGCGGCCTCAACCCCCATGCCGGCGAAGGCGGGCATCTGGGCCGCGAGGAAATCGAGGTGATCGAACCGGCCCTGGCACGCCTGCGCCTGGAGGGCATGAACCTGATCGGCCCGTTGCCGGCCGACACCCTGTTCACCCCCAAACACCTGGAACACTGCGACGCGGTCCTGGCCATGTACCACGACCAGGGCCTGCCGGTGCTGAAATACAAGGGCTTCGGAGCTGCCGTCAATGTGACCCTGGGCCTGCCGATCATCCGCACCTCGGTGGATCACGGTACCGCGCTGGACCTGGCTGGCAGCGGCCGCATCGACAGCGGCAGCCTGCAGGTCGCCCTGCGGACCGCGTATCAGATGGCCCTAAGTCGAGCGAGCACGGTTTAACCCACAAGCCCTCCGATGCATTGCAGGAATTGAGGCATGCACCGGCTTGGCTGTTAAACTGCCCGACCTTTTCAGGTCGATGCCTGATTAGAAGGCCTCATGGTTTTTAACGCCTCAAGTTGCGGCTTGAGGCCTGGAGTCTCCCGATGTCCGAATTCCACCACCGCGCGCGCAAGCGTTTCGGCCAGAACTTCCTGCACGACGCCGGTGTGATCCACCGCATTCTGCGCGCGGTGCATGCCCTGCCCGGCGAGCGCCTGGTCGAAATCGGCCCGGGCCAGGGCGCCCTGACCGAGGGCTTGCTGGGCAGCGGGGCGCAACTGGACGTGGTGGAGCTGGATCTGGACCTGATCCCGATTCTTGAACACAGGTTCGGCGCCAGCCCCGGCTTTACCCTGCACCAGGGCGATGCGCTGAAGTTCGACTTCGCCAGCCTGGACGGCCAACCGCAAAGCTTGCGCGTGGTCGGCAACCTGCCTTACAACATCTCGACGCCGTTAATCTTCCACCTGCTGGAACATGCCCACCTGTTTCGCGACATGCATTTCATGCTGCAGAAGGAAGTGGTCGAGCGCCTGGCGGCGACGCCGGGCGGCGGCGACTGGGGCCGGCTGTCGATCATGGTGCAGTATCACTGCCGCGTGGAGCACCTGTTCAATGTCGGCTCCGGCGCGTTCAAGCCGGCACCCAAGGTCGACTCGGCCATCGTCCGCCTGGTGCCCCACAGCGAGCTGCCGTATCCGGCCAAGGATCACCGCCTGCTCGAACGCGTGGTGCGCGAGGCCTTCAACCAACGGCGCAAGACCCTGCGCAACACCCTCAAGGCCCTGCTCGACAACGAGGCCATCGAAGCCGCCGGCGTCGATGGCAGCCTGCGCCCGGAGCAGCTGGATCTGGCCGCTTTTGTCCGGCTCGCCGACCAACTAAGCGAACGCCAGGGCACCGCCTGAGGTCCAGGTGTGAGCTGGACCTCTGTTGCCGGTCGCACATAGAGGTCAACAGCGCCTAAACTGGCCTTTTAGGCCGTTTCGCCATGCAGAGCCCTTCCATGCCCGATTCCCGTTACCAGATCGCCGTCAGCGTCGTCACCCGCTACCTGCCCGAGCAGTCCGAGCCGGAGCAGAACCGTTTCGCCTTCGCCTACACCGTGACCATTGATAATAAGGGGCAGCTGCCCGCCCAGCTGCAATCGCGCTATTGGCTGATCACCGATGGCGACGGGCGCAAGCAGGAAGTGCGCGGTCCGGGGGTGATTGGCCAGCAACCGCTGATCGCCCCTGGTCAGCAGCACACCTACAGCAGCGGCACGCTGCTCGCCACCCGCGTCGGCACCATGCAGGGCAGCTACCAGATGCGCGCCGAGGACGGCACCTGCTTCGATGCCCTGATCGCCCCCTTTCGCCTGGCGGTGCCCGGAGCCCTGCATTAATGGCGCTGTATGCCGTCGGCGACCTGCAAGGCTGTCTGGACCCGCTCAAATGCCTGCTGGACGAAGTGGCATTCGATCCGCATAGGGATCAGCTGTGGCTGGTCGGTGACCTGGTCAATCGCGGACCGCAATCCCTGGAGACACTACGTTTCCTCTATGCCATGGGCGATGCCCTGACCTGCGTGCTGGGCAACCATGACCTGCACCTGCTGGCAGTCGCACACCGCATCGAACGCCTGAAAAAAACCGACACCCTGCGCGAGATACTCGAGGCACCGGACCGCGAAGACCTGCTCGACTGGCTGCGCCGGCAGAAGCTGCTGCACCATGATGCCGAGCGCGACCTTGCCATGGTGCATGCGGGCATTCCGCCGCAATGGACCCTGAAAAAAGCCCTCAAATACGCCGCCGAAGTCGAAGAGGTGTTGCGCGACGATGACCGCCTGCCACTGTTTCTCGAAGGCATGTACGGCAACGAACCCGCCAAATGGCATAAAGACCTCACCGGTATCAGCCGCTTGCGGGTGATCACCAACGCCCTGACCCGCATGCGCTTCTGCAAAGCCGACGGCACCCTGGACTTCAAAAGTAAGGAAGGCCTGGACAGCGCACCACCGGGCTTCGCCCCCTGGTTCAGCCACGCCAATCGCAAGACCCGTGGCCTGAAACTGATCTTCGGACACTGGGCAGCCCTGGAGGGCCAGTGCGACGAGCCCGGCCTCTTCGCCCTCGATACCGGTTGCGTCTGGGGCGGCGCCATGACGCTGCTGAATGTCGACAGCGGCCAACGCCATCGCTGCAGCTGCGCGCCGGCTCTTGCCTGACGCGCCGTCGGCGGCGCGCGGGCAACGCCCTCTATTGCCCGCGCCGCGGGCCTACTGTCTTATTTCTCGAGCCCTCCGGAGACCCATCCCATGAGTGACTTCCAACGCATTACCCCCGAACGCGCCCAAGCTCTGCGTGCGCAAGGCGCCGCGGTGGTGGATATCCGCGACCCGCAGAGCTATGCCCGGGGGCATATCCGCGGCGCGACTCATCTGGACAATCACAGCCTGGCCGCCTTCCTCGCCGCGGCCGACCTCAAGCAGCCGTTGATCGTGTCCTGTTACCACGGCAACTCCAGCCAGGGCGCGGCGGCCTACCTGGCCGAGCAGGGCTTTGCCGAGGTCTACAGCCTAGATGGCGGCTTCGAGCTTTGGCACGCCCAGTACCCAGCAGACACCGTCACAGAGCCGTCGGAATAATATTTTTACAAAACCTTAAGCCGCGCCATCCCTCGCCTGCAGCCCCGCTTCGCGCCGTGCGAATCGCCGCTAGGCTTTCGCACGCCTTGACCTTGCCGATTCCGAACTATCCTTAGCTTCAGGCCATCCAAAACAGGGGAAAGCCGGCCACCGCTTTGCGGGCAATCGGCAACGATCTTTATAGGTGTTCTGGGGGAGTTTCATCGACGGATACGTCGACCGATGCCAGCACCCGCCCGACCGCGTTCGCGCCGGCTACGAGTATCAGCGAGGTGACGTCATGAGTATCTTTAGCCACTTCCAACAGCGCTTCGAGACCACTCGACAGGAAGAGTACAGTCTTCAGGAATATCTGGAGCTGTGCAAACAGGACCGCAGCACCTATGCCACCGCCGCCGAGCGCCTACTGCTGGCCATCGGCGAACCGGAGCTACTGGATACCTCAGCCAATTCACGGCTGTCGCGAATCTTCTCCAACAAGGTGATCCGCCGCTATCCCAGCTTTGAAGACTTCCATGGGATGGAGGAGTGTATCGATCAAATCGTCTCCTTCTTCCGCCATGCGGCCCAGGGGCTGGAAGAAAAGAAACAGATCCTTTATCTGCTCGGCCCTGTGGGTGGCGGCAAGTCCTCCCTGGCGGAAAAGCTCAAGCAGTTGATGGAGAAGATGCCCTTCTATGCCATCAAGGGCTCGCCAGTGTTCGAGTCGCCCCTGGGGCTGTTCAACCCGACCGAAGACGCCGCCATTCTGGAGGAAGACTACGGCATCCCGCGGCGCTATCTCTCCACCATCATGTCGCCCTGGGCCAGCAAGCGGCTGGCCGAATTCGGCGGCGACATCAGCCAGTTCCGCGTGGTCAAGCTCTACCCCTCGATTCTCAATCAGGTGGCGGTGGCCAAGACCGAACCGGGCGATGACAACAACCAGGACATCTCGGCCTTGGTTGGCAAGGTGGATATCCGCAAGCTGGAGGAATTTCCACAGAACGACGCCGACGCCTACAGCTACTCCGGGGCCCTGTGCCGTGCCAACCAGGGGATGATGGAGTTCGTCGAGATGTTCAAGGCGCCGATCAAGGTGCTGCACCCGTTGTTGACCGCCACCCAGGAAGGCAACTACAACAGCACGGAGGGCCTGGGCGCGATTCCCTTTATGGGCATCCTGCTGGCCCACTCCAACGAATCGGAATGGCACAGCTTCCGCAACAACAAGAACAACGAAGCCTTTATCGACCGGATCTATATCGTCAAGGTGCCCTACTGCCTACGCGTCAGCGACGAGATCAAGATCTACGACAAGCTGCTGTTCAACAGCTCGTTGTCCAAGGCCCACTGCGCGCCGGACACCCTGAAGATGCTTGCGCAGTTCTCGGTGCTTAGCCGCCTGAAGGAGCCCGACAACTCCAACGTCTACTCCAAGATGCGCGTGTACGACGGCGAGAACCTCAAGGACACCGACCCCAAGGCCAAATCCATCCAGGAGTACCGCGACACCGCCGGCGTCGACGAGGGCATGAACGGCCTGTCGACGCGCTTCGCCTTCAAGATTCTCTCCAAGGTCTTCAACTTCGACCCCCACGAGATCGCCGCCAACCCGGTGCACCTGTTGTACGTGCTGGAGCAGCAGATCGAACAGGAGCAATTCCCGGCAGAAGTGCGCGAGCGTTACCTGCGCTATATCAAGGAGTACCTGGCACCGCGCTACATCGAATTCATCGGCAAGGAAATCCAGACCGCCTACCTGGAGTCCTACAGCGAATACGGGCAGAACATCTTCGACCGCTACGTGCTGTACGCCGACTTCTGGATTCAGGACCAGGAGTACCGTGACCCTGAAACCGGGGAAATCCTCAACCGCGTGGCGCTCAACGAAGAACTGGAGAAGATCGAGAAACCGGCCGGCATCAGCAACCCCAAGGATTTCCGCAACGAGATCGTCAATTTCGTGCTGCGCGCCCGGGCCAACAACAACGGCAAGAATCCCACATGGCTAAGCTATGAGAAACTGCGGGTGGTGATCGAGAAGAAGATGTTCTCCAACACCGAAGACCTGCTGCCGGTCATCAGTTTCAACGCCAAGGCAAGCAAGGAGGACCAACAGAAGCACAACGACTTCGTCACACGCATGGTCGAACGCGGCTACACCGACAAGCAGGTGCGTTTGCTGTCCGAATGGTACCTACGGGTTCGCAAGTCGCAGTAAGGCAGCCACAAGCGGCCAGCCTGAGGCGTCAGGGCGCTCGCGTTTAGCAAGCGCCCTTGCCGCCTGCGGCTTGTGGCCTGCAGCTCCCCGGAGGGGCCCATGAGCTATGTGATCGACCGCCGTCTGAACGGCAAGAACAAGAGCACGGTGAACCGTCAGCGCTTTCTGCGCCGCTACCGTGATCACATCAAGAAAGCGGTGGAGGAAGCCGTCAGCCGCCGCTCGATTACCGATATGGAGCACGGCGAGCAGATCAGCATCCCGGGCCGCGACATCGACGAACCGGTGCTGCACCACGGCCGCGGCGGCAAGCAGACCGTGGTGCACCCAGGCAACAAGGATTTCACCACCGGCGAACGCATCCCGCGCCCGACCGGCGGCAGCGGCGGCAAGGGGCCCGGCAAGGCGAGCAACTCCGGCGACGGCATGGACGAGTTCGTGTTCCAGATTACCCAGGAAGAGTTTCTCGACTTCATGTTCGAAGACCTGGAGCTGCCAAACCTGGTCAAGCGCCACCTCAGCGGCACCGACACCTTCAAGACGGTGCGCGCCGGCATCAGCAACGAGGGCAACCCGTCGCGGATCAATATAGTGCGCACCCTGCGCTCGGCCCATGCGCGGCGCATCGCCCTGTCCGGCAGCAGCCGGGCCAAGCTCAAACTGGCCGAGGCGGAACTGGAACGCCTCAAACTGGAAGAGCCGGACAATTTCGGCGATATCCAGCTGATGGAAGCCGAAGTACTGCGCCTGCGCGGGCGGATCAAGAAGGTGCCTTTTCTCGACACCTTCGACCTGAAATACAACCTGCTGGTCAAGCACCCCAATCCCAGCTCTAAGGCGGTGATGTTCTGCCTGATGGACGTCTCCGGTTCCATGACCCAGGCCACCAAGGACATCGCCAAGCGCTTCTTTATCCTGCTGTACCTGTTTCTCAAGCGAAACTACGACAAGATCGAAGTGGTGTTCATCCGCCACCACACCAGTGCCCGGGAAGTGGACGAGGAAGAGTTTTTCTACTCCCGCGAAACCGGCGGCACCATAGTCTCCAGCGCCCTGAAAATGATGCAGGAGATCATGGTCGAGCGTTATCCGACCAGCGAATGGAATATCTACGCCGCCCAAGCGTCCGATGGCGACAACTGGAACGACGATTCGCCCATCTGCCGCGATATCCTGCTCAAACAGATCATGCCGTTCGTTCAGTATTTCACCTACGTCGAAATCACCCCGCGCGAGCACCAGGCGCTGTGGTTCGAGTACGAACGGGTCAGCGAGGCCTTTGCCGACAGCTTCGCCCAGCAGCAGCTGGTCTCGGCCGGAGATATCTACCCGGTGTTCCGCGAACTCTTTCAGCGCCGACTGGCAACCTGAGGGTCTAGTGCATGAAGTCTCGTGACACGAAACGCCAGCCCCTGTCCACCGGATCGGAGTGGACCTTCGAACTGATCCAGGCCTATGACCGGGAGATCGGCCGCATCGCCCAGGGCTATGCCCTGGACACCTACCCCAATCAGATCGAGGTGATCACCGCCGAGCAGATGATGGATGCCTACGCTTCGGTGGGCATGCCCCTGGGCTACCACCACTGGTCCTACGGCAAGCATTTTCTCAGCACGGAAAAATCCTACAGCCGCGGCCAGATGGGTCTGGCTTACGAGATCGTGATCAACTCCGACCCTTGCATCGCCTACCTGATGGAAGAAAACACCATCTGCATGCAGGCCCTGGTGGTGGCCCATGCCTGCTACGGGCATAACAGCTTTTTCAAGGGCAACTACCTGTTCCGCACCTGGACCGATGCCAGCTCGATCATCGACTACCTGGTGTTCGCCAAGCAGTACATCATGCAGTGCGAGGAACGCCACGGCATCGACGCCGTGGAAGACCTGCTGGACTCCTGCCATGCCCTGATGAACTATGGCGTCGACCGCTACAAGCGGCCTTACCCGATTTCCGCCGAGGAAGAACGGCGGCGCATGAAGGATCGCGAAGAGCACCTGCAAAAGCAGATCAACGACCTCTGGCGCACCATTCCCAAGAGTGGCGGCAAAGGCAATGACACCGACAACAAGCGCTTCCCCTCCGAGCCCCAGGAAAACATTCTGTACTTCCTGGAAAAGCATGCGCCCCTTCTGGAGCCCTGGCAGCGCGAGGTGATCCGCATCGTGCGCAAGATCGCCCAGTATTTCTATCCCCAGCGCCAGACTCAGGTGATGAACGAAGGCTGGGCCACCTTCTGGCACTACACCCTGATGAACGACCTGTACGACGAAGGACTGGTCACCGATGGCTTTATGATGGAGTTCCTGCAGTCCCATACCAGCGTGGTCCAGCAACCGGCCTTCGACAGCCCCTACTACAGCGGCATCAACCCCTATGCCCTGGGCTTTGCCATGTACCGCGACATACGGCGTATCTGCGAGAAGCCCACCGAGGAGGACCGTCGGTGGTTCCCGGATATCGCCGGCAGCGACTGGCTATCGACCCTGAAGTTCGCCATGAGCAGCTTCAAGGACGAGAGCTTTATCCTGCAGTACCTCTCGCCTCAAGTGATTCGCGACCTCAAGCTGTTCAGCATCCTCGACGACGACCAGCAGGACCAGCTGCTGGTGCCGGCGATCCACGACGAGAACGGCTACCGCACCATTCGCGAGACCCTGGCCGCGCAGTACAACCTGGGCAACCGCGAGCCCAATGTGCAGATCTGGAGCATCGACCGTCGCGGTGATCGTTCCCTGACCCTGCGCCACCAGCAACACGACCGCAAACCCCTGGGCGAGTCCACCGAGGAAGTCCTCAAGCACCTGCACCGCCTATGGGGCTTCGATATCCACCTGGAAACCCTGCAAGGCGATCAGGTGGTGGACACCCACCACGTACCCGCCAAGGCCGAGGCCGAAACCGATTACCCGCGCCTCGATCTGATGATTCCGCCCATTTGATCGGTTGAGTCGGCCTGGACAGCCGCCGAGCAAGGGCAACCCGTCCGCGGAGCTGCCCATGCCTGCCTTCTTCTATCTCATGCTGCTGTGCCTGCTGCTGAGCGGTTGCAGCAGCCCCACCCCACGGGTCGCGCTGTTGCAGCCCTCCGTCGCGGAGCTGGCGGGGCTAAGGCGTTTCGCCCTGCAACCGGCACAGCCCCTCCCCGACGAGCAGGTTCCCGACACCTTGCGTACCGCCCAGCTCGAGGGCCTGTTGCGCAAAGGCCTGCAGGCCCGCGGCTATGAAGCCGGTCCGCCCCCGCAGCTACGCGTAGCCTACTGGCTGACCCTGACGCAGCAGCCGCTGAGCTATAACGTCGATCCGCCCGCCGCCCTGGCCCTGGGGCCTTACCAGGCCATTCACCGCCTTCAGGATGAAACCGGCACCCTGCGTCTGCGCCTGACCGACGTGCACGACCGGGTACTGTGGGAGGGTCTGGTCAGCACTGGCCTGAGTCCCAGCACCCAGAGTGCCGAGGCCATGGAGCGCGCCGTCGAGGCGCTGCTGCTGCAACTGCCAAAGGCCCGATGACCCGCCGTTTTCAGCGCGCAGCGGTTATCCTGTCGCACTAATGGAATGCTAACGAAGGGCTAAACCATGCGGATTTACAAGGTCGGCGGCGCCGTGCGCGACCGCCTGCTGGGTCGTCCGGTCAGCGATATCGATTGGGTGGTGGTCGGCGCCAGTGCCGAGCAGATGCAGGCTCTGGGATACCGCCCGGTCGGCGAAGACTTTCCGGTCTTTCTGCACCCCGACACCGGCGAGGAATACGCCCTGGCCCGAACCGAACGCAAGAGCGGGCGCGGCTATGGCGGCTTTACCTTCCATGCCAGCCCGGAGGTGACCCTGGAAGAAGACCTGCTGCGCCGCGACCTGACCATCAATGCCATGGCCGAGGACGATCAGGGCCAACTGACCGATCCCTACGGCGGCCAGCGCGACCTCGAGGCTCGCGTGCTGCGTCATGTGGCCCCGGCCTTTGCCGAAGACCCGCTGCGCGTGCTGCGGGTGGCCCGCTTCGCCGCCCGCTATGCCCCCCTGGGCTTTCGCGTGGCTGCCGACACACTGGCGCTGATGCGCCAACTGGCCGAGTCCGGCGAGCTGCTGGCGCTCACCCCCGAGCGCAGCTGGAAGGAAATCGCCCGCGCCCTGCTCGAGCCGCGCCCGGACGTGTTTATCCAGGTGCTGCGCGACTGCGGCGCCCTGGGGGTCTTGCTGCCGGAAGTCGAGGCTTTGTTCGGCGTACCCCAGCCACCGGACCATCACCCGGAGATCGACACCGGAGTGCATGTGCTGAGCGTGCTGCGCCAGTGTGCCGAACACGACCAGCCCCTGAGTGTCCGTTGGGCCTGCCTGCTGCACGACCTGGGCAAGGGCCTGACGCCGTCTGAGGACTGGCCGCGCCACCTGGCCCACGAGCACAGCGGCCTGGCGCTGATCGAGGCGGTCAACCAGCGGTTCAAGGCCCCCCGGGAATGCCAGGAGCTGGCCCTGCTGGTCGGCGAATACCACACCCACGGCCATCGCGCCCTGGAGCTCAAGGCCTCAACCCTGCTCAAGCTGCTGCAGCAATTCGACGTCTTCCGTCGACCCCAGCGCTTCGAGGCGTTTATCGCCGCCTGCGAGATGGATGCCCGCGGTCGCCTGGGCCTGGAACGGCGCGCCTACCCCCAGGCAACCTACTTGCGCGGCGCGGCCGAGGCGTCGCGCAGCGTCGCGGTGCAGCCCTTGTTGGCGCAGGGTTTCAAAGGCCCGCAGCTGGGCGAGGCGCTGAACCGGGCGCGTCTGGAGAGGCTAAAAGCCTACAAGGCCGAGCAGAGTGTCGGCTAGGTGAGCGGGCGCTCGACCCAGGTCCTGCCGGAACGACAGCGCGCCGCCAAGGCTTGCGCAACGCGGCCTTTACTCACGGCGTTGCCGATAACCTGTCTGGGCTGCCGCTAGAGCATTTTCGTCCTTTTCCTGTCCATGGACTGGCGCCTCGAGGGTCCACCGTACCCACGCATGCGCGTACTCCGAGGCCTCGCCGCACCTGGGTTCCCGCCTTCGCAGGAATGACGGGGAGCGACTATCACATGGGCAGGCCGATCGTGGTGAAATGCGGTAAAGGCCCCGCGGATCGCGCCAGGACCATAAGCGGGTAAGACCTAGGCGGCCGGGAAGGCTTCGAGCAAGCTCGCCGGGGTCAGCTCGGCGCCACGCCATTGGAAGGCGACCGGCCACAGCCGCTGGTCGATCTGCGCGCTTTGCCAGAGCTCGGCAAAGGTGCGCTCGACACCCGGATGGCGCAGGGTCGGCGCCAGCAGTGACAAGGGCCAGAGCACGAAGGCGTTGGTCAGTATTTCCGCCCGCGGCAACAGCAAGCCATCGACCGTGCCGACCCGATCGCCATACAACAGCACGTCGATATCCAGCGGCAAGCCCCGGCGATCCGGCGCATAACGGCCATTGTCGGCTTCGATCAGCTTCAAGCGCCGCCCCAGCTCCAGCAACGGCAGGTCGGTATGGGCCGAGACCACCAGGTTGAAGAACGGCCCGCTCTTGATGCCCACGGCCTGACTCTCGAACACAGGCGAGCAACGCAGGTTCGGCAGAAAGGCGGCCAGCGCCTCGAGCCCTGCCAGCAGGTGGGGCTCGCGTTCGCTGTTGCTGCCCAGCCCGAGAACTATCGCTGTCAGCGGCATCCGCGCTCGATCTCCACGCCCACGCCGCTAGCGGCCGCCACCGCGCCGGGCTTGGTCAGTTTCAGACGCAACCAAGGAATCTGGAACTCGCCCAGCAGGGCCTCGGCCAGCCGTTCGGCAAAGGTTTCCACCAGCAGAAACTGCGCCTCGTCGGCAAAAGCCTGGATCCGCGCCGTTATCGCCGCATAGTCCAGCGCCTGGCTCAGGTCGTCGCCCGCCGCAGCCGGGCGGTTATCCCAAGCAAAGGTCAGGTCCAGACGCAGGCATTGGCGAATGCCCCGCTCCCAGTCGTAGACGCCGATCACCGTGTCGACTTCCAGACCCTCGATAAACACTCTGTCCAACAGCCTTCTCCACAGTACAGCAAGGCACAACGCGCCCGGTACAGGCGGTTGAAATAGGCACCGAGCCCGGCTCGCCGTGAAGCGGACAGGTTTCGGTTTTCATCTTGGCACGCATTCTCGCCTGATTTTGCCCTGCGCCCCAGCGCAATCTGGCGACAGGCCCACGCCCGACGCAAAACCACGGCCCGCCCCCGCTCGTCAGGGCTTTCCAGCGCCTGCTAGAATCGCCCCCTCTTTTACCCGGGATGCCTCCCATGTTCTGGCTGCTGGTGACCCTCGCCTACCTGCTTGGCTCGCTGTCCTTCGCCATTCTACTCAGTCGCCTGGCCGGGCAACCGGACCCGCGCATCGGCGGTTCGGGCAATCCCGGCGCAACCAATATGCTGCGGCTCGCCGGCAGGAAGCTGGCACTGCTGACCCTGCTGGGCGACCTGCTAAAAGGCCTGCTGGCAGTCTGGTCAGCACAGCTGCTGGGCTTCGAGCTGCAACAGCAGGCCTGGATCGGCCTGGCCGCCGTGGTGGGGCATCTGTATCCGCTCTATTTCCGTTTCCAGGGCGGCAAGGGGGTGGCCACGGCCGCCGGCATGCTGCTGGGGTTGTATCCGCCGGCGGCGGCGCTGGCGATCGGCGCCTGGCTGCTGACCTTTGCCCTGACCCGCACCAGCTCGTTGGCCGCACTGATCGCCACACCCCTGACCCTGCCGCTATTGGCCTGGCAGCAACCGGCGGCACTGCTGCCCATGAGCGTACTGACCGGACTGATCGTCTGGCGTCACCGGGCGAACTTGCGCGATCTGCTGGCCGGGCACGAGCGTCACTTCTAGCTTTTCAGGAAAGCCCTGCTTACCCATAGGTGGGAGCCAGACGCCGTCTTGGCAGGGGCACCGTGTTTCGACAAAAATCGCCGTCACGGGTAGCCCGGATAAGCGCAGCGTCATCCGGGACGCCGCGACCCCGGACTGCGCCAAGGCTTGTCTGGGCTACGAAAATCGCCAGCCGTATGGCTAGCCGTGCGGCTAGCCGTGCGGCTAGCCGTTACGCGGACAACAATAAGGTGAAAATGCCCGAAATCGCCGGCAACTCTTCCATCGGCCAGCGCGCCTGAACCGCACTACCGGGGCCTTCGTGCTGGCCGGCCAGCAGGCGCTGGCAGCCGGCGTAGGCGATCATCGCGCCGTTGTCGGTGCAGAAGACCGGACGCGCATAGAACACCTGGCCTTGAATATCGCCGAGCATCTTTTCCAGAGATTGACGCAGGGCCTGGTTGGCGCTGACGCCCCCGGCGATCACCAGGCGCTTGAGCCCGGTCTGCTTGAGTGCGCGTTTGCACTTGATGGTCAGGGTGTCCACCACCGCCTGCTCGAAAGCCAGGGCGACATCGCAACGGGTCTGCTCGCCTTCGTCGCCAGCGGCCTGGCAGCGCTGCCAGGTGTTCAAGGCAAAGGTCTTGAGGCCGCTGAAGCTGAATTCCAGCCCGGGACGATCGGTCATCGGCCGCGGAAAAACGAAGCGCCCAGGCGTGCCGCGTTGCGCCAGGCGGGCGATTTCCGGCCCGCCCGGGTAGGGCAGGCCCATCAGCTTGGCGGTTTTGTCGAAGGCCTCGCCTGCGGCGTCGTCCAGGGACTCGCCGAGCAGCTGGTAGCGGCCGATGCCATCGACCCGCACCAACTGGGTGTGCCCACCGGACACCAGCAGGGCGACGAAAGGAAATGCCGGCGGCTGCTCCTCCAGCATCGGCGCCAGCAGATGGCCTTCCATATGGTGCACGCCCAGGGCCGGAATACCCCAGGCGAAGGCCATGGCCTGGGCACAGGCGGCACCCACCAGCAGCGCACCGACCAGCCCCGGGCCTGCGGTATAGGCGATGGCGTCGATTTGCCGGGCCGTGCAACCGGCCTCGTCCAGCACCTGACGGATTAGCGGCAGCATGCGCTTGACATGATCGCGCGACGCCAACTCCGGCACGACCCCGCCGTAGGCCCGGTGCAGGTCGATCTGGCTGAACAAGGCGTCGGCCAGCAGCCCGCGCTGGCTGTCGTACAGCGCAACGCCGGTTTCATCGCAGGAAGTTTCCAATCCCAGTACAAGCATGGGTGCGCGCCTTAAAGCGGGGGCCAGTCGAAGGCGCGCATGATAAGCGCGGCTCCGGAGCCCGACCAGCGCTTTTCGATCAAGGGCTTTGCATTCCCGTCACCGAGGCGGTAACATCCGCAACCCTTGAAAACCGACGTCCTCCAGTGCCTATTTGCCAGGAGTACGTTCACCACCGGTAATTAATGAAGGTAGTTTTGGATGCCAGCCGTCAAAGTTAAAGAGAACGAACCCTTCGACGTCGCTCTGCGTCGTTTCAAGCGCTCCTGCGAAAAGGCCGGTGTGCTGGCCGAAGTGCGCAGCCGCGAGTTCTACGAGAAGCCCACGTCCGAGCGCAAGCGCAAGGCTGCTGCTGCAGTTAAGCGTCACGCCAAGAAAGTGCAGCGCGAACAGCGCCGCGCCGTACGCCTGTATTAATTTACAGACGCACGCAGTCAGCTTTTGCCACGCCCGGCTGTGCGCCGGGTTGCCGGCATGACCGAATCCAGCCTCAAGACCCGTCTGACTGACGCGATCAAGGACGCCATGCGCGCCCAAGATAAACCGCGCCTGATGACATTGCGTCTCGCCCTCTCCGACCTGCAGCGCGTCGAAATAGACGAACGCATCGAAGTGGACGACGCGCGGCTGGTGCAGATCATCGACAAGATGATCAAGCAGCGTCGAGATTCCTGGCGCCAGTTCAGTGATGCTAGCCGTCACGACCTGGCAGATGTAGAAGCAGCGGAAATCGTTGTCCTGCAGGACTTCATGCCTACCCCCCTGAGCGAAGCCGAAATCGGTCATCTGATCGAACAGGCCATTGTCGACAGCGGCGCCCAAGGCATGTCGGACATGGGCAAGGCCATGGCTGTGCTGCGCCCCCAGGTTCAAGGTCGTGCCGACATGGCCCTGATCAGTCAACGACTCAAAGCCAGCCTGTCTTCCTGATTCAGCCGTCGCTATGCTGGTGACTCGACCGATCACGAGAACGCCATGGCCGGGCTTATCCCTCAGGGTTTTATCGACGACCTGCTCAACCGCACCGACATTGTCGACGTGGTCAGCTCGCGCGTGCAGCTCAAAAAGACCGGCAAGAACTTCAGCGCCTGCTGCCCTTTCCACAAAGAAAAAACCCCCTCGTTCAGCGTCAGCCCGGACAAACAGTTCTATTACTGTTTCGGCTGCGGCGCGGGCGGCAATGCCCTGGGTTTTATCATGGACCACGACAACCTGGACTTCCCCCAGGCCGTGGAAGAGCTGGCCAAGGCCGCGGGCATGGACGTGCCCCGCGAAGACAGCACGGGACGCCGCCAGGCACCGCGCCAGCCCACCGACTCGCCGCTTTACCCCTTATTGACCGCCGCCGCCGACTTCTACCGCCAAGCCCTGAAAAGCCACCCCACCCGCAAAGCCGCGGTGGATTACCTGAAGGGCCGCGGGCTGTCCGGCGAGATCGCCCGAGACTTCGGCCTGGGTTTCGCCCCGCCCGGCTGGGATAACCTGAACAAGCACCTGGCCAGCGACAGCCTGCAGCAAAAGGCCATGATCGACGCAGGCCTACTGATCGAGAACGCCGAAACGGGCAAGCGCTACGATCGCTTCCGCGATCGGGTGATCTTTCCTATCCGCGACAGCCGTGGCCGCGTGATCGCCTTCGGCGGCCGGGTGCTGGGTGACGACAAGCCCAAATACCTGAACTCGCCGGAAACGCCGGTCTTCCATAAAGGCCAGGAACTCTACGGCCTGTACGAGGCGCGCAAAAGCAACCGCGACCTGGACGAGATCATGGTGGTCGAGGGCTATATGGATGTGATCGCCCTGGCCCAGCAGGGCCTGCGCAACGCCGTCGCCACCCTGGGCACCGCCACCAGCGAGGAACACCTCAAGCGCCTGTTTCGCGTGGTGCCCAGCGTATTGTTCTGCTTCGACGGCGACCAGGCCGGACGCAACGCCGCCTGGCGCGCCCTGGAAGCCACCCTGCCGAGCTTGCAGGACGGACGTCGCGCGCGCTTCTTGTTTCTGCCCGAAGGCGAGGACCCGGATACCCTGGTCCGCAGCGAGGGCACGGATGCCTTCCGCGCGCGTATCAACCAACAGGCCCAGCCCCTGGCCGATTACTTCTTCCAGCAATTGACCCAGGAAGCCGACCCGCGCTCCCTGGAGGGCAAGGCTCACCTGGCTACACTGGCCGCGCCGCTGATCGACAAGGTGCCAGGCGCCAATCTGCGCACCCTGATGCGCCAACGCCTGACGGAAATCACCGGCCTGAGCGGCGAAGCCCTGGGGCAATTGGCCCAGAGCGCGCCGCCGCCCGCCGAAGGCCCCAGCTACGATGCCAACGCCTATTACGACACCAGCACCGCCTACGACGAACCCCAGGGCTATGGTGAGCGCGGCGCGCAGGCGCCCTGGCAACCGAAGGGCGACAAGCCCTGGAGCAAGGACAAACCCTGGAAAAAGGGGCCACGCCAGGAGTTCGCGCCGCGCGGCCCGCGCGTGGCGGCGCCCGTCGAGCCACCGACCCTGACCGCCCTGCGCACCCTGCTGCATCATCCGGAACTGGCCCAGAAAGTCGAAGATGCCAGTCACTTTGCCGCAGAAGACGACACCTATGCCCAGCTACTGGTGGCCCTGCTCGGCGCCTTGCAGAAAAACCCCAAGCTGCGCTCGCTGCAATTGATTGCCCGCTGGCACGGCACCGAGCAGGGTCGACTGCTGCGCGCCCTGGCGGAAAAGGAATGGCTGATTTCGGCCGACAACCTTGAAGCACAGTTTTTCGACACCATAACCAGCCTGGCGGCCCGTCAACGCGAGCGCAGCCTGGAACATCTGCTGCGCAAGGCGCGTCAAAGCGAGTTGACCGCCGAGGAAAAAGCGCAGCTGCGCGACCTGCTCAGCCGCACCGTTTCCACCATCGACCCGACCTCGACTGGCGTCTGAGGTCGCAGCTCAGGTATAATCCTCGGCTTGTTTTTTGCCCGCCAAGACCTTCAGTGGATAGGGTGTTATGTCCGGAAAAGCGCAACAGCAGTCTCGTATCAAAGAGTTGATCACACTTGGTCGTGAGCAGGGTTACCTGACTTACGCGGAGGTCAACGACCACCTGCCGGAGGATATTTCAGATCCGGAACAGGTGGAAGACATCATCCGCATGATTAACGACATGGGGATCAACGTATTCGAGAGTGCTCCGGATGCGGACGCCTTGCTGTTGGCGGAAGCCGATACCGACGAAGCCGCCGCCGAGGAAGCCGCCGCGGCCCTGGCCGCGGTAGAGACCGATATCGGCCGCACCACGGACCCGGTGCGCATGTATATGCGCGAAATGGGTACGGTGGAGCTGCTGACGCGCGAAGGCGAAATCGAAATCGCCAAGCGCATCGAAGAAGGCATCCGTGAGGTGATGGGCGCTATTGCGCACTTCCCCGGCACGGTCGACAGCATCATGGCCGAGTACACCCGCGTGACCACCGAAGGCGGACGCCTGGCCGAGGTCATCAGCGGGTATATCGACCCGGATGACGGCATTGCCGCGCCTGCCGAAGCCCCGATTCCAGTGGTCAAGGAAGGTGAAGCCTCCGACACCGACGACGACGAGGCCGCCGATGGCGACAGCGAAGACGAGGAAGAAGGCGATGGCGGTCCCGACCCGGAAGTCGCCCGCGTGCGCTTCGGCGCCGTGGCCGAGCAGCTGGAAAAGACCAAGAAAGCCCTGAAAAAGCATGGCCGCGACAGCAAGCAAGGCATCGCCGAGCTGAAAGAGCTGGCCCTGCTGTTCATGCCGATCAAGCTGATCCCCAAGCAGTACGATGCGCTTGTGGTGCGGGTGCGCGACGCCCTGGAGCGCTTGCGCGCCCAAGAACGCGCCATCATGCAGCTGTGCGTTCGGGATGCGCGGATGCCGCGCGCCGACTTCTTGCGCCAGTTCCCCAGCAACGAGATCGACGAAAGCTGGACCGACAAGCTGGCCAAGGGCAAGAGCAAATACGCCGAAGCCATTGGCCGTCTGCAGCCCGACATCCAGCGTTGCCAGCAGAAGCTGGTCGCCCTGGAGGCCGAGACCGGCCTGAAGCTTGCCGAGATCAAGGACATCAACCGTCGCATGTCGATCGGCGAGGCCAAGGCCCGTCGCGCGAAGAAAGAGATGGTCGAGGCGAACCTGCGTCTGGTGATCTCCATCGCCAAGAAGTACACCAACCGCGGCCTGCAGTTCCTCGACCTGATCCAGGAAGGCAACATCGGCCTGATGAAGGCGGTCGACAAGTTCGAATACCGTCGCGGCTACAAGTTCTCGACCTACGCCACCTGGTGGATTCGCCAGGCGATCACTCGCTCCATTGCCGACCAGGCGCGGACTATCCGTATCCCGGTGCACATGATCGAGACGATCAACAAGCTCAACCGCATTTCCCGGCAGATGTTGCAGGAAATGGGTCGCGAACCGACCCCGGAAGAGCTGGGCGAGCGCATGGAAATGCCCGAGGACAAGATCCGCAAGGTCTTGAAGATCGCCAAAGAGCCGATCTCCATGGAAACCCCGATCGGTGACGACGAAGACTCGCACCTGGGCGACTTCATCGAAGACTCGAGCATGCAGTCGCCGATCGACGTGGCCACGGTGGAAAGCCTCAAGGAAGCCACCCGCGAAGTCCTGGCCGGCCTCACCGCCCGTGAAGCCAAGGTGCTGCGCATGCGTTTTGGCATCGACATGAACACCGACCACACCCTCGAGGAAGTCGGCAAGCAGTTCGATGTCACCCGCGAGCGCATCCGGCAGATCGAAGCCAAGGCGCTGCGCAAGCTGCGCCACCCGACGCGAAGCGAGCATCTACGCTCCTTTCTCGACGAGTAACAGACCAAACCCCCGGCCCTCCGGGGGTTTTTTCTAAGTGCCGTCCGGGCAACCGGCGAGCACAGGCGCCTTTCGCCCAAGGTTCGGGGCATATCCCGGCACATGAGGCCGGTCTACACTGGTGGCTGTGTATTCCCGATACGAGCCCGCCATGCGACGACTGCCGGCCATCCTCCTGTTGTGCATGGCCATGCTGGCAACCGTGCCCACGCAAGCCCTTACCCTTAACGCCACAGAACGTGCCTGGCTGGACGCTCACCCGCAGCTGCGCCTGGGCGTCGACCCCTCGTGGCCGCCGTTCGAATTCCAGGACGGTCAGGGCCGCTACCAGGGGCTGACAGCCGACTACTGCAGGCTGATCGAACAACGCCTCGGCGTGACCCTGCAGCCGATCGAGCCGCTTAACTGGAGTGCAGTGCTGGAGCAGGCCAAGGCCGGCACCATCGACCTGCTGCCGGGCATTATGTCAACGGCCGAGCGCCAGCAGTACCTGGCGTTTACCCGCCCCTATCTGGATTTCCCCATCGTGATCCTGGCGCGCGACGCCGGCCCGCAGCCACGCACCCTCGCCGACCTGTATGGCTTGAAAGTGGCCGTGATCCAGGACTACGCGCCCCATGAACTGCTGCGCAGCAACCACCCGGACCTCAACCTGCTGCCACTGCCGAGCGTCAACGCGGCCCTGCAGGCCCTGGCCGCCGGTCAAGCCGATGCCTTCGTCGGCGACCTGGCTTCCACCACCTGGAGCCTGCGCCAACGGCAACTGGACAACTTGCTGATCAGCGGCGAAACCCCCTACCGCTATCAACTGGCGATGGCCGTGCCGCGCGACCAGGCCATCCTGGTAGATATTCTCGACAAGCTGTTTGCCGAACTGAGCCCTTCCGAGATCCAGGCCCTGCAAGCACCCTGGGTCGGCGGCGTGCTCGAACCCCCCATCCCTTGGCGCGAGCTGCTGCTGTATGGCGTGCCAGCGTTGCTGGTGCTGATGATTACCTTTGCGGTGATTCTGCGGATCAACCGCCGCCTGCAGCGGGAAATGACCAGCCGCCAGGCCCTGGAAGACGAACTGCGCAGCAGCGAACGGCATTACCGCGGCCTGCTGGAAGGCCTCTCAGCCGTCGCCTGGGAGGCACGCCCCGGCGATTTCACCTTCGCCTATGTCTCGCCCCATGCCGAGACACTGCTCGGCTACCCCCTGGCCGACTGGCTCCAGCCCGGCTTCTGGCTGCGCACCCTTCACCCCGACGACGCGCAACGGGCCGACATCTTCTGTGCGCGCGACGACCGGACTGGCCTGGACCATCGGCTGATCGCCGCGGACGGGCGGACCGTCTGGGTGCGTGACATCACCACCCTCGCCGAGCACGGTGGCGAGGCGCTGCTGCGCGGCCTGTTGATCGATATCACCGACGCGAAGAAAACCGAGCAGGCCCTGCGCCTGTCCGAACAGAAATTCGCCTCGGTGTTTCACCACTGCCCCGACACCCTGATCATCGCCCGCCGGGACAATGGTCGCCTGCTGGACCTGAACCGCACCTTCGAGCAGCTGTTCGGCATCGACGCCGCCCAGGCGCTGGGCAAGACCGCCACCGAGCTCAACCTGTGGGCCGCGCCCGACATGGGGCCCAAGCTGTTGCAGCGCCTGCAGGTGGAAGGTCTGCGCAACCTGGAGCTGAGCTTGCGCCGGCACGACGGGCAACTGTTCACCGCCCTGGTCTCGGCCGAACATATCGAGCTGGGGGGAACGCCCGCCCTGGTCATGGCGATACGCGACATCACACAACTGAAAGAGACCCGGCAGCAGCTGCAAACCTCAGAAGAAAAATTCGCCACAGCCTTCCACGCCTCGCCCGACGGCCTGCTGATCACCCGCCAGCGCGACGGCCTGATCATCGAAGCCAATGATGGACTCAGCCGCATCACCGGTTATGGACCCGATGCGATCACGGGACATTCCACCCTGGAGCTGGACCTGTGGGCCGACCCGTCCGATCGGCTGCACATGCTCGATCTGCTGGCGCGTCAGGGCAGCGCACGCGAGCTGAGCGTGCGCATCCGCACTCGCGAGGGCTTGATTCGCCTGTGTGAACTGTCGGCGCAAACCATCACCATCGCCGACGAAGCCTGCATCCTGACCATTGCCCGCGACATCACCGAGCGTCAGCAGATGCAGGAAAAATTGCTGCAAGCCGCCACGGTGTTCGAAAGCACGGCCGAGGGCGTGATGATCACCGACCCGCTGCAACGCATCACCGCGGTCAACCGGGCTTTCAGCGAAATCACCGGCTACAGCGAGCAGGAAGCCCTGGGGCAGCGGCCCAGCCTGCTGGGCTCCGGGCAGCACGACAAGACCTTCTTCACCGAGTTGTGGCAGCAGCTCGAGGCCGCCGGCCATTGGCAGGGTGAGCTCTGGAACCGGCGTAAGAATGGCGAGCTCTATCCGGAGTGGATGACCATCAGCGCCGTGCGCAATGTCGATGACCAGGTGACCCACTACGTGGGGGTGTTCGCCGACATTTCCAGCCTCAAGGAAGCCCAGTTGCGCCTCGATCACCAGGCGCATCACGACCCCCTGACCGGGCTTCCCAACCGCCTGCTGTTCGAGAGCCGCCTGAAAAAGGCCCTCGACCTGTCCCGGAAAAACGAGCACCGAGGGGGCGCGGTGCTGTTTCTCGACCTCGACCGCTTCAAGCATATCAACGACAGCCTCGGTCATCCGGTCGGCGACCTGCTGCTGATCAGCATCGCCACGCGCCTGCAGGCCCAACTGCGCAATGTCGACACCGTGGCACGCCTGGGCGGCGACGAATTCATCCTGTTGCTGCCCGAACTGAACACCGATGCCGCGTTGATTGCCGCCAAACTGCTGGCCTCGTTCAACGCCCCTTTCGCGGCCGGCGAGCACGAGTTCTTTATCAGCGCCAGCATCGGCCTCTGCCTGTATCCCGAGGATGGCGAGGATGTCGCCACCCTGGTGAAAAACGCCGATGCCGCCATGTACCGCTCCAAAGCCCGCGGCCGCAACCGCTTCGAGCGCTATACCCTCGACCTGACGACCCAGGCCAGCGAGCGCATGACCCTGGAGCACGAGCTGCGCAGGGCCCTGGAGCGCAACGAATTGAGCCTGCACTATCAACCCAAGCGCTGCCTGCGCACCCACAGCCTGGTCGGCGCCGAAGCACTGATACGTTGGAAACACCCGATCCTAGGCAACATCGCGCCAGACCGCTTTATCCCGCTGGCCGAAGAGAACGGCCTGATCCTGCCGCTGGGCGACTGGGTATTGCAGCAGGCCTGTCGGCAGATGGGTGAATGGCAAAGTGCTTATGCCGCGTTCGGTCCCCTGTCGGTCAACCTCGCCGGCGCGCAACTGCGCCAGCCGCAACTGGTGGCGCGCATCGCCGACCTGCTGCGCCAGGAAAACCTCGAGGCGCACTGCCTGCAATTGGAGATCACCGAGAACTTCATCATGAACCGGGCCGAAGAAGCCCTGGTCATTCTCGACCAGTTGAAGGCCCTCGGCTTGCAACTGGCCATTGATGACTTCGGTACCGGCTACTCCTCCCTGAGCTACCTCAAGCGCCTGCCACTGGATATCTTGAAGATCGACAAGTCCTTCGTGCGGGGCCTGCCGCAAGACGCCCATGATGCCGCCATCACCCACGCCATCCTCGCCCTGGGCCGCAGCCTGCAATTGACGGTGATCGCCGAGGGCGTGGAGACCGCCGCCCAGGAGCAGTTTCTGGCCGAAGCGGGCTGCGAACACATCCAGGGCTACCTGGTCAGCCGCCCCCTGCCCGCCGAGGCCTTCGCCCGCGATTTTCTCCAGCCCCTGCATCCGATTGGCGCAACGACCCAGGCGCCGGTATAATCCGCCCGCTTCAAAGGGCCTATAGCTCAGTTGGTCAGAGCAGAGGACTCATAATCCTTTGGTCCACGGTTCAAGTCCGTGTGGGCCCACCACCTCCAAAGCCGCGCAGTGCGCGGCTTTTTTGTGGGCGTGGCAAATGCTATTCACCCCACCCCGCCGCCGCGCACGCCCCTGCAGGAGCCCGACCGGGCGATACGCTCAACCATCGCGCCCCTGCCTGTACGACGTCTGCGGAATGCTGAAACAGACACGAAGCGGGCGGCGATAGGAGCGTCTCGGCGTTGGTTCGCCTGGGGGAAGTCGCAGGCGATGGCCTGAAACGGGTTAGAGCGGGTCACTGACGTACGGCACGAACGACGCTCCGGGTACGGACGGAGCACCATGCTCTGCTGATAAAGTATGCAGCCACAGCCAGGAGTAGCGGATGACTTCCATTGCAGGCCTTGTTTTAGCCGCCGGTTTCGCTCGCCGGTTCGGCAGTGACAAGCGCCGAGCCGTGCTCAGCAACGGCCTGACGCTACTGGGCACCAGCGTGGCCACAGTGCATGCCGGCCTACCTGACACCTGGTTGGTGCTGCGGCCTTCAGATGACGCTGAGGCGTTAGGTTTGCCTGCATCTCTGATAATAGTTCGCAGCGAAGCTGCCGAGGGAGGGCTGGGTCATAGCCTGGCCAGCGGAATGCGCGCCATTGCCCGTGATTCCAGCGCGGATGCAGTGGCGATTTTTCTGGGCGACATGCCCTGGATCACCGCCGCGACGCTCGACCGCCTGTTTGCCGTCGCAGCGCCTGAGCATATTGTTCTGCCGGAGCATGAAGGGCAGCCAGGTCATCCGGTGATTATTGGGCGCCGTTTCTGGCCCGACCTGCTGTTGCTGACAGGCGATACCGGTGCAAAATCTGTGCTGCAAACACATGCCGAAGCCGTACGGCGAGTCAGGATCGATGACCCGGGTGTCTTGCAGGATGTGGATACACCGGCTGCACTGCGCCAGTGACAGGCCAGCTTACGCACATCGCTGCACCTCGCTGATGTCCTTGGCTCGGGAGATGAAAAGCTCATGAGGGAGTGCCACTGCATTCTTGGCCGCCCGCACTTGCGCCATCACACTGACGGCGATCTCCGGCGGCGTCTTGCTCCCGATGTCGATGCCGATTGGCCCGTATAGACATTCCAGCGATTGCTCGGTCTCACCAAAGTGCTCGATCAGTCGAGTGCGTCGGTTCTGGCTGTTGCGCCGCGAACCAATGGCGCGAATGTAAAAGGCCAGGCCTTGGAGTGCTTCGAGCAATGCCAGGCAATCGAGCTTCGGGCGCAAACGCTCTGACCACGTCGTCCGTCATGTTCTGGATTCGGGCAACCCCCGGCACACAACAGGTCTCCAAGTGATGAGGTCGGGGAGCACCGCGAACGCGTCAGAGATGGCGAGCCCCTGGCCGGCCATGCCTTGGCTGACCTACAGGTCGTTGGCCAAGGGCGTCAGCAAGCTGACCGGCATACATTCCGAGGCGATCAACGCGAAGACGCAAAGTGTCATCGCGTAGACACCGCCCCAGTGCCCGGCAGCTGTTTCGCCAGCGGCGCAGGCAGGTATCCGGACCCCAATCGTCACTTCAGGTGGTCCTGAAAAAACCGGGTCAGCGTGGCGAAAGGAATAAGGTCGACCCGGTCGTAAAGATCGACATGGCCGGCATTGGGCACAATGACCCGTTCTTTAGGTTCGCCGGCGAGGCGGAACGCCTCTTCGCTGAACTCGCGGGAGTGAGCATTTTCACCGGCGACAAACAGCATCGGGCGCGGTGAGATGGTCTCGATATCCACGAACGGATAGAAATTCATGAACTTGCTGTTACTGCTCAAGGTCGGGCGGGTGGTCTGTTGCGGCGTGGACGCTCCAGGGGTGAATTCGCCGCGTGGTGTGCGGTAAAAATCGAAGAACTCGCGCTGAATGGGGTGGGTGTCGGCCGTGAGCGCTTGCACAGTGCCGCCGGTGTATTCGGTCTTGCCGCCGGTGAATTCCACATAACGCTGCTCGGCGGCAGCGGCAATGAGCTGTTTGCGCTGCTCGAGGGTTTGCGAATGCTTGAGCCCGTTGCGGTTGGCAGCGCCCATGTCATACATGCTGACAGTGGCAATGGCCTTCATGCGCGGGTCGATCTTGGCCGCGCTGATCACAAAGCTGCCGCTGCCACAGATCCCTAGCACGCCAATGCGCTGGCGGTCGATAAAGGGCCGCGTGCCGAGATAATCCACGGCGGCACTGAAATCCTCCGCATACATGTCTGGCAGTACCGCGTTACGCGGTTGGCCTTCGCTTTCGCCCCAGAACGACAAATCCAACGCCAGGGTCACGAAACCCTGCTCCGCCAGTTTTTGTGCATAGAGGTTGGAGCTTTGCTCCTTTACCGCCCCCATCGGGTGGCCGACGATAATGGCCGGGCTGCGGGCCGAGCGGTCCACGCCTTCAGGGATAAACAGATTGCCGGCCACAGTGAACTGGTACTGGTTTTTGAAGCTGACCTTCTGCACGGTCACCCTGTCGCTTTTGAAGAAATTATCTGCACCGTTGGACATATCGGCTCCTGACGCGGTGAATGAACTGACCAACAACCCGAGCATCACGAGAAGTCTTTTCATAAGGGAGTCCTGTTCGGAAAGAGGGCTAACCGCGACACAGGCGGTTAGCGCCAGGCTCGCCCCTCGTTATGCGGAGGAGCGGGGATGCCGACTATTTTTGTGGATTTCCGAGATTTTGATTAGCTAATGAATTGTTAATGCGGCTATAAACCCAGCTACTCAATGAGTGAGGTGGCACGTCATGGCCAAACCCAACTACAACGATTTGCTGGGCTTCGTTACCGTTGCGCGCCTCGGCAGCTTTACCCGCGCAGCCGTGCAATTGGGGATTACCCAGTCGGCCATCAGCCAGACGGTTTCAGGCCTGGAGGCTCGGCTGAAAATTCGTCTGCTCACGCGCACGACCCGCAGCGTGTCCTTGACCGCGGCGGGCGAGCGCCTGCTGGAAGCGGTAGGCCATTGCTTCGATGAAATCGAGGCGCAGGTGGACGCACTGACCGAGTTGCGCGACAAGCCAGCCGGTACGGTGCGGATCACCTGCGGTGACAACATCATCAAGACCACCCTGCTACCCAAGCTGGCACCACTGCTGCAGACGTATCCGGATATCAAGCTGGAGTTCGACATCAACTACGGCTTTCGCGATATCGTCGCCGACCGCTTCGATGCCGGCGTACGCTTCAGCGATACGGTGGCGCAAGACATGATCGCCGTGCCCATCGGCCCGCCCTTACGCATGGCCGTGGTGGCGGCGCCTGATTACTTCCTGCAACACCCCGTCCCCGAACACCCTCGCAACCTGGCAGCGCATCGTTGCATCGACATCCGTTTCCCCACCTATGACGGCGTGGATGCCTGGGAATTCGAGCGCCAAGGCAAGAAGCTGAAAGTGCGGGTAGACGGCCAGTTGGTATTTAACTCCACCACCCATATCGCCGATGCGGCGGTCAATGGGCTGGGCATTGCCTACCTGCCCGAGGACGAATTCGCCCCCCAGCTGGCCGCCGGGCAGCTGGTCCGGGTGCTGGAAGACTGGTGTGAGCCTTTCGGTGGCTTTCACCTTTACTACCCCAGCCGCAAGCAACAGTCCCAGGCATTTTCGCTGGTGGTTGAGGCCTTGCGGGTCGAACGCCTGCCACCTGCTGACAGCCTGCGCACCACGGATCGGTGATGGCCAGGGTTGGAACGATGACGCGGCAACCAGAAAATGAATCGTCCCCAGCACTGCTTTTGCGGACCCTGCCGGCTCGATTGAGGGGTGTGTGCCGATGGCATAGACTACTGCGCTGCTGAAGTCTGGGCGCCTGGGGAGGCGTTCGCGCTTGCTTACAATAAGGGAGCAAGGAATGAATCCTCACGCGCGGCATTCGATTTCGTTAGCTACGTTGCTGCTTAGCCTGTGGCGCGCTCGCCAGCTGATCGGACGCATGATCCGCAGCGAAGTGGTCGGCCGCTACAAGGGCTCCGTACTCGGGCTGGGCTGGTCCCTGGTCCATCCCCTGTTGATGTTGAGCGTCTACACCTTGGTCTTTTCCATCGCTTTCAAGGCACGCTGGGGGCTGCACGAGGGCGAAAGCAAGATGATGTTCGCCATCATCCTGCTCATCGGAATGATCGTACATGGCCTGTTCTCTGAAATTCTCAATCGCTCGGCGACAGTGATTGCGGACAACGTCAACTATGTGAAGAAAGTGGTCTTCCCCCTGGAAGTCTTGCCCGTGGTGGTCACGGGCGCGGCGATTTTCCATGCCCTGGTCAGCCTGCTGGTCTGGCTGCTTTTTTACCTGGTCTGCGTGGGGCTGCCGGACTGGCATGCCCTGTTCCTGCCGTTGGTCATATTGCCCTTGGTGCTGCTTTCGCTCGGCCTGGGCTGGGCATTGGCGGCGCTGGGCGCCAATTTTCGCGATGTGGGCCAGACCCTCTCGATCGTCACCACCGTGCTGCTGTTCCTCTCCCCGGTGTTCTACCCCATCGAGAACATTCCGCAGGCACTGCGTCCCCTGATCATGGCGAACCCGCTGACGTTCGTGATCGAGCAAGCCCGCGCCGTGCTGATCTGGGCGCAGATGCCCGACTTCGCCGGGCTGCTGGTGTATTGGTCACTGGCCTTGCTGGTGTGCTGGGCAGGGTTCGCCTGTTTCCAGAAATCACGCACGGGGTTTGCCGATGTGCTCTGAAGTCGCCATCCGCGTCAGTGGCATCGGCAAGCGTTTCCGTATCTACGACAGTCACCGGGCGCGGCTGCTGCAGCTGTTCCGCAAAAAGCCGCTGTACACGGAATTCCCGGCCCTGGAAGGGGTTTCCTTCGTCGTCCAAAAGGGCGAGACGGTCGGCATCGTCGGACGCAATGGCAGCGGCAAGTCGACGCTGCTGCAGATCATCTGCGGCACCCTGACGCCCTCCGCAGGCGAGGTGTTTGTCAGCGGGCGAGTCGCGGCGCTGCTCGAACTGGGGGCGGGGTTCAAACCCGAGTTCAGCGGTCGCGAGAATGTCTATATGAATGCGTCCGTGCTGGGCCTTGCCGATGCGCAAACCAGCGAGCGTTTTTCCGCCATCGAGGCATTCGCCGACATCGGCGAATTCATCGACCAACCGGTCAAGCTGTATTCCAGTGGCATGCTGGTTCGCCTGGCCTTCGCCGTCGCCATCCATGTCGACCCGCAGATCCTGATCGTCGACGAGGCGCTGGCGGTGGGCGACGAGCTGTTCCAGCGCAAGTGCTACGCCCGGATCGAGGACATCAAGGCCCGCGGCGCGACCATTCTGTTCGTCTCCCACGCCAGCAATACCGTCCTGGGCCTGTGCGACCGCGCCATCCTGCTGGATGGCGGCAGGAAACTCGCCGAGGGCCCGCCCAAGACGGTGATCGCGCACTACCAGCGCTTGCTCAATGCCCCCGCGGACAAGGCCGCGCTCTTGCGTGAGCAGATCCTCTCGGGCATGGTGGCCCTTGATGCCGATTCGACGTCGGCCGCCCCCACTGGGCCGCTTGCCAGCCCATCGTCGCACGACGGGTTCGATCCGCATCTGGTTTCCCGGACGGTGCTGTCCTACGAGTCACGCGGTGCACGCATCACCGATCCCGAGCTGTACAACGCCCAGGGCCAGAAGGTGAACTGTCTGAAGACCGGCGACACCTACTGCTACCGGTACCGCGTTCATTTCCAGCGAGACGCGCGCAATGTCCGTTTCGGCATGCTGCTGAAAACCACCACGGGCGTGGAGCTCGGCGGTGCCACCTCCGCCAAGCAGATCGCCAATGGCATTGCGGCCATTGCCGCCGGTTCGGTTCTTTGCGTCGAATACCGCTTTACCTGCCGCTTGAACGAAGGCGTCTACTTCCTCAACGCCGGTGTATCGGGTGACTGCGGCGAGGGCTTCCAGCACCTTCACCGCGTGCTGGATGCGCTGTGCTTTCGAGTCAATCCAGACGACGCGGGCTTCGGGCTCGGCAACGTGGACTTTTCCTGCCACCCGCACTGGTCGTTGGACGCGTAACCCATGTTGAACTTCCTCTGCATCGGTGCGCAGAAAAGCGCCACGAGCTGGCTCCACGCGACCTTGAGCCGCCATCCGTCGATCGCCTTCCCCGGCGGCAAGGAAGTCCATTACTGGGATGCGCAGCTGGCCAAGGGGCAGGACTGGTACCAGGCGCAGTTCGCTGACGACAGCCGCTGCAACGGCGATATCACCCCGGCCTATGCGGTCCTGCCGGTGGACGTCATCCGCCAGGTTCACGCCCTTTTCCCGTCGCTGCCGCTGATTTACCTGATGCGCAACCCCCTGGAGCGCGCCTGGTCCGCCGCGCGAATGGCGCTACTGCGGGCGGAAATGCGCTACCAGGAAGCCTCGGATCAGTGGTTTATTGATCACTTCCGGTCCGCCGGTTCCCTGGCGCGCGGGGACTATGCGCAGTGCCTGGAAAACTGGTTCTCGGTGTACCCCAGGGAGCGGTTCCTGATTGCCCGCTACGAAGCGGTGTTCCGCGAGCCGGTGGCCTTCGCTAACCAGGTGCTGGCCCACATCGGCCTGCAGCCATGCTTCACCGAGGCCGATCGCGGCACCTTGTCCAAACCGGTATTCGAAGGCCCTGGCTATGCCTTGCGCCCGGCTTTACGAGAAGTGCTGCTGGAGCTGTATGCCGACAGGATCGATGCACTGGGCCGCCTGCTAGGCGGGGACTTCTCGACCTGGAAGGACATTCAGCCATGACCGGCGAGTGCGCACTGCAGGACAATGGCGTGCTGGTGCTCGGCATGCATCGCAGCGGCACCAGCGCCGTGGCCGCCTGCCTGGAGCGGCTGGGCGTGCACTTGGGCGATGCGCTGGTCCCGGCCGATAAGTGGAATCCCAAGGGCTATTTCGAAGAGCGTCGGATCGTTGCCTTCAACAACCGCCTGTTGGACCTGCAGGGGTTGCGCTGGGACTCTCCCCTGCCGCCGGCCCCCGCACTGCAAGCTGCCTGGTGCGGGCAAGCCGAAGCGGCAGCGGCGTTACTCCAGGAGCTGTTCGCGGGCACCTTTGTCTGGGGCTTCAAGGACCCGCGGATGTGCCTGCTGGCACCGTTCTGGCAGCCGGTCTTCGCCGCGATGCGACTCAGGCCCAGAATGCTCCTGGTCCTGCGTCACCCGGCCGAGGTCACCGACTCCCTGGCACGCCGCGACGGGATGGCCACACGGCGCGCGGGCTGGCTGTGGTTCACCCACCTGCTGGGTGCACTGGACTACCTGAAGTCCGCCACGGACGGCCGGCTGATCGACTTCGCCGATTTACTCAGCGAGCCGGCTCGGCAACTGGGCGCGCTGGGCGATTGGCTCGGACTTTCACGGGACGAGGCCGACCTCGAGCGCTTCGCCAACGACTTTATCGCCCCGCAGCTGGCCCACGGTGCAGGCGCCCAAGCGCCCTGCCTTGATCCCCTGATCCTGCGCGCCTACCACTACT
>JAZKHB010000019.1:68340-78024 GCA_040385585.1 Pseudomonadota bacterium
ATACGAACACGACCACCGCGTGCAACCGGCCATTCGAGCCTCAATGGCTGCAGGCGCCCGAGTGGCTGGCCATCCGACACGCCTTCGAGCGCGACATAAGACCCGAGTTGGACGCCGTGCAGCGGTTCTTCGCAGGCGATCGCCAAGCCTCGGTGGCGGACGCCAGGCTGACGGCCATCAGCCAGGGACTGGCCGACAGCGAGCAGCTGGCCTTGGCACGGCTGGAGCAGATCGCCGCCCTGGACGCGCAATTGAAGCGCACCGCGGACGCCCTGGCTGTCACGGACAGGCTGGCTCTGCAGCGCCTGGCCGACGTCGAGGCGCTGGATCGGGAACTGAAGCTTCGCAGCCAGCGCTGGATGCAGGTGCAACAGGCGATGGAGGCGCGTGAGCAGGCATGGGCCGAGCGCTTTTCCGAGCTCGAAGGCCTGGCCGAAGCACGACTACAGGTCCTTCACGGACTCGACCAACAGCTCAGGCAGACGACCGAGGCATTGGCTCGGACCGAACAGCTCGCCCTGGAGCGTCTGGCTGAGCGGGAGAACGCGAGAGACAGCGAACAGCTGGCCTTGGCGCGGCTCGAGCAGATTGCCGCGCTGGACGCGCAACTAAAACGCACTTCGGACGCCCTGGCTGTCGCAGACAGGCTGGCCCTGCAGCGCCTGGTCGACGTCGAGGCGCTGGATCGAGAACTGCAGGAGCGCAGCAAGCGCTGGAGCCAGGTGGAACAGGCGATGGACGAGCGAGAGAGGACGTGGGCCAAGGAATATTCCGAACTCGAAGGCCTGGCCGAAGCACGGCTACAAGGTCTTCAAGAACTCGACCAACAGCTCAGACGCACGACCGAAGCATTGGCTCGGGCCGAGCAGCTCGCCTTGGAGCGTCTGGCCGAGCTGGAAAAACCGAGCAAGTCGCGATGACCCACCAGCCTGGCGATCCCCCGCAATCATCGTTTTCGGCGCCCACTTTTATCTGCCAGATCGACACTGCCGTGCACAACGCCCATGCCATTTTCGGTTTCGGCTGGGCGTTGGACCGTACCGGCATCATCCTTCGCGGCACGCTGCACCTGCAGTTCGCTGATGGTCGCCGCAGCTCCGTGCGGCTATCGATGGAGCGCGCCAGGGAAGATGTCGCGGCGGCGTTCCCCGACTGTCCACAGGCAGCCCACGCCGGCTTCATGTTCATGGCGGGCTGGGGTGAGGATGCGCCTGAAAAGGCCGCACTGCTCTTCGAGAGGGCCGATGGCAGCCTGCAACGCACGGCGCTGAACCTGTTCGGCCCCACCCCAGCGGCGAACTCGGCCGAGCGTCGCTACTTGCTCAGGCGGGCCCTGACGCACCTTCGCCAAGGCAGAATCGCCGAGCTGATCCACAAGGCCTTGCGCCATATGCCTCCCCGCCCCCGGCCGGCCGGCGAGAACGACCGCCAGCTGGCGGCGGCGCTGAATGGGCGGCGCTGCCGCCTGGTGATCGATCATTCCATGGGCGGCGGCGCCAACCTGTTCCGCGAGCGGATAGTGTCCCGCTGGCTGGCCGGGGGCGACACCGTGGTGCTGCTCAGTTTTCGGCTTGCGCAAATGGTGCCCTTTATCGAGGTGCACCACCGCGCGAACAGTCTCGTGCTGACGCTGCAACGGCTCGACGAGCTAATCGGTATTTTGGCGAGAGCAACGCTGACGGAAATATTCTTCAACTGTGCGGTTTCCTTCCCCCGGGCAGAGGAAGTCCAGCAACTCGTACTGTCCCTCAAGCGCCGCCTCGAGGGGCGCCTGGTGGTGGCGATGCACGAATATTTCCTGGTCTGCCCCTCACCCTTCCTGCTCGACAGCCAGGGTCAGTTCTGCGGCGTGCCCTCGATGGACCGTTGCCATAGCTGCCTACCCGTGCATGAGGACGGCTTCGTCTCATTGGCGGGCGAACGTTCCATCGAACGTTGGCGCAGGATGTGGGGCGAAGTCCTCGAGGCTGCCGACGAGGTGCGCTGTTTCTCCGAGTCGACCCGGTACCTGCTCGCCAGGGCCTATCCGTTCATCGCCGAGCGGATGACGCTGCGGCCACACCCGATCGATCCCTTGCGCCCGGTGCGCACGTCGTGGCGAGAGCAGGCATTCCTGACAGTGGGCGTGATCGGTTCGATTCTGCAACACAAGGGCGCCCAGGTCGTTGCCGACCTGGCCAACGCCATAGTCGAGGCCGGCGCCAACATCCGCATCGTGGTCGTGGGCAGCATCGATGCCGCTTGTCCGCCCGATGTGGTCGAGCAAACCGGGCCGTACCGGCGCGACGCACTGCCGGACCTGGTCGAGAAGCACCGGATCGACATCGCCCTGCTGCCGTCCATCTGCCCCGAAACGTTTTCTTTCGTCGCCCATGAAATCGTCTCGCTAGGGCTCCCGCTGCTGTGCCTGGACCTGGGTGCCCAGGCCGACCTGGCACGCAGTCAGCAGGCCGGCTGGGTCTCCTCGCGCCAGGATGGGCCGGGGCTGCTCAAGGAGCTCATCGCGTTCGATCGCCATCTTAAGCCTCTGCGCCTGAAGGTACTCATTTGAAAATGGTCCATGTCTATACGAGCGCAGCCTGTAATTATGTGCCGAAGGCCCGCGCGCTGGTCGAGTCGATCAGGCGCTTCCATCCCGACTGGGTCGTGCACCTGGCGCTGTCGGACGAAATACCGGCGGGGCTGGACCTGTCGAACGACTGCTTCGACGAGATCCATCCACTGGACAGCCTGGGCATTGCCAATGCACGCGGTTGGGCGTTCTGCCACAGCATCGTCGAGCTGTCGACAGCCATCAAACCTTTCCTGCTGGCACGGCTGCTGGCGCGTGACGACTGCGCGGCGGTGATCTACCTCGATCCGGACACCGTTCTGTTCTCGCCGCTACAGGATGTCGTGGACGCCATCGGCCACTCGAATATCGCGCTGACGCCGCACCTGACCCTCCCCGACCCCACGCTTGCGGGGGTGATGGACAACGAGATCGCGAGCCTCAAGCACGGGATCTACAACCTGGGTTTCCTGGCCGTTGCGCCAACCGAGATCGGCAAGCAGTTCGCGAGCTGGTGGTCGGAGCGACTGTATTACTTCTGCCGTGCCGAAACCCACAATGGGTTGTTCACCGACCAGCGCTGGATCGACCTGGTGCCTGCGTTTTTCGAAGGTGTCTGCATCCTGCGCACGCCCCGCCTGAACGTCGCGCCCTGGAACATGACCAATAGGACCATCACCGGTCAGTTGCCGGATCAGATAATGGTCGACGGTGAGCCCCTGGGCTTCTATCACTTCACCGGGTTCGACAGTGGTGATCACCGCATCATGGCAAGCAAGAACGCTGGCCAGCAGGAGGCTGTCCACGCGTTGATACGCGGGTACAGCGAGCTTATCGAGCAACTGGGCAAGGATCCGCTCAGCCAGGTGACCTGGGCCTTCTCGTGCTTCGACGATGGCACTGCGATCCCCAAACCCGCACGCCTCATCTACCGCGAGCGCCTGGACTTGCAACGGGCCTTCCCCGATCCATTCGCCAGCGAGAGCGGGGGCTACAAAGCTTGGTGGGAATCACAGGGGCGCTGCGAGTACCCGGGCTTGTTCAAGGAAGAGACGGTGACCGAAGAAATGATTCGCATCAGTCGCGCACTGACGCCCGGTTACCAGGCAGGCGGCAGCAAGCCCATGCTCAGTAGCAGCCGCATGCGTGAGCATATGGGCAATGCCCTGGATAACCCCCTGCACGGCCTGAAAATGGCCAAGCGCGCCTGGGAAATCCTGCGCACCGAGGGCGTGGGCGGTATCCTCAGACGAGTCTCGAAATGAACCCGGATGCAGCGCCAGGGCGAGCACTTGCGGGGTCGTTGATGCCGCGCAGGGGCCGCTGGAGCAGCCTCTCGCCAGGCGCGGCCGCCAGCCTTGTTGCGCTGATCGCCTGCGTCCTGGCGTGCCTGAGTATCGCGCTGCAGGCCCCCGGGCAGGTTTCGATGGACAGCAGCATCCAGTTGTATGAAGCCTTCACTGGGCAGTCCATCAGCTTCAACCCGCCATTTATGTCGGCCTTGTTACGCTGGCTGGGTGGAGGCTCAGTCGCCACCGCGCTGCTGGTGCTGATCAATACGGGGCTGCTGTACGGCAGCTTCGCGCTGGTGGCGTTTTCAATGGCCCAATGGAGGACAGAGCGCGGGTTGGGCAATGTACCGGCCTGGCGTGTCGTCCTGGCGGCGACCCTGGTCCTGAATCCCCTGGTGTTCCTGTATGCCGGCATCGTCTGGAAGGATGTGTTGTTCGCCTCGCTCTTGACCTCTGGCGGCGCCTTCACCATCGCCGCCAGCCTGGGCTCGGTCTATCGGCGCGTTCTTTGTGGGGTGGCCGCGCTTATGCTGCTGGCCGCGGCGCTGCTGACCCGGCAGCAGGGGGTGTTTATGGCGCCAATCATGGTCCTGGCCCTGATAGCGGCGTTATGGCCAGGGTCTAGGCGCCAGGGCATCTGCATGAGCATCGCCGTTATCGGGGTGTTCCTGGCCATGCTGACAGCCCTGCAGCACCGGGTCGACAGGGCGATAAAACCGCCCGCGACCGATGCCAGCGCCGTGGGCCTGCGCAGCCTTATGACCTTCGACCTGGCAGGCATGGTCAGCCACTCGACACGGCCAGCCGATGAATACGCGCTTCCACTGACCCCGGAGCAATTGAGCGCAATCAAAGCCGTTTACACGCCGGAACGGGTCGACACGCTCTCCCACACCCCGTTCGTCCAGGCCTGGACAGGACGATTGAGCTACGACGAAATGCAGCGCGCCTGGTGGGCCATGCTCGAGCAGAACCCCAGGGCATACCTGGCCCACAGGTTCGCCGCTTTTTCCAAACTGATGGGCCTCGATGGGCTTGAAGGGACTTTACCTATCCATATTGGCATCGAGGGCAATGCAGCCTATTTGCACCAGGTGGGCATTGAGCCAGGACGAACCCAGCGTACCCAGCTGCTTTATGACATTGCCCGCTACCATTTTTCGTCCCCGATCTATCGCCATGTCTTCTGGTTGGGGATGCTGGGCGTGATCGTTATCGGGGGGGCCTATGCACGCCTGCCCAGACGCCTGTCGATCATTGGCGCGTTGATCGCCTTTGCGACGCTGATGATGTATGCATCCTATCTGCCTACGGCCATTGCCGCCGACTTCAGGTATCTGTTCGGGGCCATCCCCCTGGTGATGCTGCTGGCACTGATAGTGTTGTTCGGCGGAACTCGGCAGCCTGCTTTTGTCCCGGCCGAACCCACGCGACCTGGAACTCGGGGCACGACTTTATAGAGTGGCAGTAGCGTAATCCACGCGGCGCTGACACCCCACTCCACCTGGGCGGCATCCATTCCTCTCTTCTCCAGGCACCAGGACATTGGGTCCAGGGCTCAAGTCCGTGTGGGCCCACCAACGCCAAAGCCGCGCAGTACGCGGTTTTTTTGTGGGCGCGGGAAAAGCGGTTCAACCCGCTCCGTGGTCCAGAGCATCGATCCGCTTCGCCGATGAGCCGAATACGCCCCCTATTCGGCTCACACCACGATAAGACTCCGTAGCGCGCCAAGAAAATACTCCGGACCGCAAAACACCCTCCCTGGCCGGAAGCCAGGAAGGGTGGGACAGACCAAGTCGGTTCAGCCCTTGGCTTGGCTCATACGGGTAAACAGCTCCGTGGGTACTTTCTTACCGTTGGAGCTGTACTGATTGCTGCGGTACTTGTAGGTTTCCGCTTCGGACAGGTGGCCGTCGTCGCTGGTGTCGATCGCCTCGAATTCGGCCTGCTGGGTGGGTGCCACGGCCAGGAACTCGGCGAGCGACACCAGGCCGTCGTCGTCAGTGTCGGTGCGGGCGAACGATGCATCACCGCATTTGCCCTCGCCGCACTTGCCTTCACCACACTTGCCCTCGGCGTCGCTGACCTTGGCGGCGGGCTCGCTGGAGCCGCATTTGCCTTCGCCGCACTTGCCTTCACCGGCCTTCTCGGCGGATGCCAGCTGGTAGCCCTGGGACAGCGGCTCCACGGCAAAGACGCCCTGGGCCAGGCTCAGGCTGCCGGCCAGCGCAACAGCGATAAGGCCGAGACGGTTTTTGTTGCTCAATTGGGTACGGGACATAAGAGTTCTCCAGATGCTTGGCGCGGTTCACCGCGCAGGTAAATGACGCAGGGGCGGAACCCGGCATAAGGCGCATTGCGACGGAGCTTCCGTCTCGACAACGCGGGTCTGTTTCGGGCCAGGCCATTTGGCCCCCGCCATGTGTCCGCAACGTATCGGGGTACCGTGCCTTTTGTATGCCAACACCCAAGACCTCCACCCTGGATACAAAGCGATACCTGAATGGACAGATCGCTGGGCCTGCAAACCCGACCAGGTCGATTCATTGCATCGCATCAGGGCGCCCTGGCAGCGGCCATAAAAAGTCGGAGCAGGCCTGGGCCATCCGCGGCTTCACCGCGGGGCAGGCGGAGCTTGGCGCGAGCAACCTGTGTAACGTTCTGTATGTCCGGCTCAAAACTTACACAAGCTTGCATAACAGCTGTGGCTGGACACATGGGCACTACAATGCGGATGGAAGATGGGCCTTATCGGGTTCACGCCATCGCCCGATAACGCGGGTGACGAAATGGCGCAGTCCCAACCCATGAGGTACCACCATGATCAACGCTATCGAGAACGTGCTGTACACCGGCAAGACCCGGACCACCGGAGGCCGTAACGGTGAATCGCACAGCTTGGACGGGCGCCTGGACATCAAGCTGTCCCCGCCCGGTTCCTCCGGCCGCGGCACCAATCCCGAGCAGCTGCTGGCTGCCGGCTGGTCCGCCTGCTTTATCGGCGCCATGGGCCTGGCGGCAAATGCGCGGAAAGTGACTCTGCCGAGCGACCTGGCCGTGGAGACGGAAATCGACCTGGGCACCAGTGGCACCGCCTATTTTCTGCGGGCGCGCCTGAATGTCAGCCTTCCCGGCATGGAGGCCGACGTCGCACGGGCACTGGTGGATGCCGCGCACAGCACCTGCCCGTACTCCAAAGCGACTCACGGCAATATCGATGTCGAGATCAACCTGATCTGATCCGAGGCTGAGCGCGATACGCCACTCGGCGAACCGTGTTGCTGCGGTCCTGACGGCGCTCGACCATGAAACGCCAGGCCTGGAACAGGCTTGCTGCGCTGTTGATCGCAGGACCCAAGAAACAAAAAAAGGGTTATGCCGACGGCATAACCCTTTTTTGTATCTGATCAGCCGGTCTAGCGGTCCGAGCATCCTGCTCTTAGTCCAGACCCGAGCATCGTCGATGCACCGACGCTAGCGCTTGGCAATGATCCAGACGGCATGGATGATGCCGGGGATATAGCCGAGCAGAGTCAGCAGGATATTCAGCCAGAAGGCACCCGCAAAACCCACCTGGAGGAAAACCCCCAGTGGGGGCAGCACTATGGCGATCAGGATACGAATCAGGTCCATGGAAGACTCCGTCTGGGATCTGGCCGTCGAGACAGACCGATAGGGGATGATAGCGTCGCGCGGTGAGGCAATAGTCCCTGTCGCTCAGCCGTGCCGAGTGGGGACCTTGCTCGGCAAGGTTCTCGACGTTTCCAGCCAGATGAAGAATCTGGCTGGAGTCGATCGGGGCTCATTATCTATCCAGTCAGGATCTATCCAGCCGGACAAGCGGGGCCCCGGCTCGCGCATGCGATCGAGATCAGCGAACGGGCTTGGCAGCCTCAACAGGCGCATGCTCTGCGGGCGACTGCATCAAGGGCTGTTGAGGCTCCAGGCTCTGCGGGTAGCTGGCGACTTGCGCCTGGCTTGGCATACTGGGTATGACCAGAGGGGGCTGCTTGCTCTGGTCGGCCATCTGCGCGCCCGTGGTTTCGTCTTGGTTGTACAAGCGCACGCCGGCCAGGACGGCGACGGTGACCGAGGCAGCCACTGCCAGGCGACCTATACCGCGCCAGCGGCCAACCAGTGCGATCTTGCCTACGGGAGGCGCGACGGTATTGACCGGCTCGTCCGACAACGCGGCGCTGATCGATGCGGCGATATCCAGGCGAGGGTCGAGGAGTTCTTTATGCATGACGGCACGCACCAGCTGGTAGCGCGACCACGTCGTGCGCACAGCGTCATCCTGGAGTGCACCCAACACTCGACGTACTTCCAGCTCGTTGGCCTCGCCGTCCATGAGGGCTGACAGGGATTCATTCAGGGCTTCACGACTCATAGCTATTTCCTCTCTCAGATATGGCCATTGACTCAAGCGAGCAATAAAGGTTGCAGCGCATTGTCGATGGCCTCGCGCGCCCTGAAGATCCGGGAGCGCACAGTGCCCACTGGACACTGCATGACGCTCGCAATGTCTTCATAGCTCAGACCATCAAATTCACGCAAAGTTATCGCGGTTCGCAAATCGTCCGGCAAACGTTGAATACTCCTGTGCACGGAGGCCTCCATTTCGTCGCGCAGGAACAGGTGCTCGGGCGACTCCATATCCTTGAGGCCGTTATCGCCGGGGTAGAACTGCGCATCGTCCGAGTTCACGTCCGTGTCGGGGGGACGGCGGCCGCGCGAGACCAGGTAGTTCTTCGCGGTGTTGATGGCGATGCGGTACAGCCAGGTGTAGAAAGCGCTGTCGCCGCGGAAATTGGCAAGGGCACGGTAAGCCTTGATAAAGGCCTCCTGAGCCACATCCTGAGCCTCGTGGTGGTCATGGACGAAGCGCACCACCAGACTAAAAATCTTATGCTGATACTTCATCACCAACAGATCGAAGGCGCGCTTGTCGCCAATCTGTACACGCTCGACCAGTTGCTGGTCTCCTGTCGGATTTAGCATTGATGCTCCTTACTGAACTCGAGCCAACAAGGCGGACTGTCTGTCTCCCCTTGCCAGGGACCACGTCTTGATTGCAATCGGGCACTATTCAGAGTCACGAAACGCGCAGACAGTTCAGCTTGATTACGCGGTGGTTCAGGCGGGTCGCGTGCGCGCCACCTCGCTGTTGGCTGCCGGCATTTTCGGCTGGCCGGCCACTTTGAGCTCCGGTAGCGTACCGCCGATAAATTCCAGGCTCTGGGTCGGGAAGGCGAACTGCACCTGCATTTCCGCGAAACGCTCAAGCAAGCCCAGATTGATTTCCTGCTGGATGTCCATGTAGCGGTTGTAGTCGGAGCTGAGGACGAAATACACCACCTCAAAGGTCAGCTGGTAGTCGTCGAAGGCCAGAAAGTGGGCCCTGTCGAAACGGGTCATCTCGATGCCCTTGACGATTTCGGCCACTACCGCGCCTATCTGCCGCACCTTCTGCGCCGGGGTGTTGTAGGTGACACCGAACTTGAAGACGATGCGCCGCTGCTCCATGCGCTTGTAATTGTGCAGGGTCTGCTTGAGCAGGTCGGCGTTGGAGCAGACGATCTGCTCACCACCCAGGCTGCGAATGCGCGTGGTTTTCAGACCGATATGCTCGATCGAACCGGCCACATCGGCGAAAACGATGAAATCACCGATTTCAAACGGCTTGTCGACGCCGATGGACAGTGAGGCAAACACATCACTGAGCAAGGTCTGCACCGCAAGGGCGATGGCGATACCGCCGACGCCGAGGCTGGCCACTAACGCCGTGATGTCCACACCGAGGTTGGCGCTGAGATGCTCGCCGAACGTCACGTTGAACTG
>JAZKHB010000019.1:78034-89382 GCA_040385585.1 Pseudomonadota bacterium
GCATCATGGTCCACACCACTATCCGAAGCATGACCCCGATAATGGTGGTGGTGACCGGATTGCGCGCTTTTCCGGGTTCGAAGAGCAGGCTTTCCATCCACAGCCGCACCCCGCAGTCCAGCCACAGAGCCACCTGAAAGGCCAGGATAACGAACCAGCCATGGGCCAGGGTGCTTTCCCAGCGCGATGGCAGCCCCACCAGTTTGACGCCGATCATCAAGGCGAAGACGAAGATCAGCAGGCGGCTGGTCCGGCTGAGCATCTCCACGGCGAACCCGTAGAACTTGCTGCGTGGTCCTGCGTGCCAACTGCGCAATCGATTGCTGACGACCCCGATCAGGGTACGCAGCAGCCAGTAGCCGAACAAGGTGACCGTCACCACGACAGCCGCTTTAACCCAGAGGGTTTGGTTGAGCAGGGCTTCCCAGGTTTCCATCGTGCAAGGACCTCCGAATGGACAATGCGGCGCCAGGCCTGTCGTGGTGCAGGCAGTGGAACGCGTGGGTTGGTCTCTTTGTCTGTGTCGACAGAGCCCTATTAGTTCCGCTTCGCGAGGCCATAGGACTCGCCTGGCCGCTTGCAGCTGGGGCCGAGAAACCGGGTAATGGAGAGGCGGGGCCAGGTATGCCGCACTGGCTACGCCCGGGCATGCGGGCACTGGCAGTGATACTTAAAGAGATCAACGCAAGGTCAATTGAACTCTGGATTCTGGATGGCGACGCTGATGGTGGGGCAAGCGGGAGACGCGGCGAAATAATAGAGATCAATGGAAAAAGAAAAGCCCCGCCGAGGCGGGGCCTTGCAGACTGAATCCTGAAATCCTTTATCCCTTCCACCCTCCTGGCGGAAATCCAGCGTGTCCTTTTTATAGGCTGCGCTTCCTGCGCTACGTCCATGGAGCAGCAGGTTAGCGCGCTGGTTACGCACCTGGAAGCAGCCAGAGGGAGCAGCTCATGTAAGCCATAGCCTACATATCCGGCAGGCAAACGAAGCCGCTAGTCCCCATTTCATCGGAAGGTGTCCCGTCGTCAGGCCCTATTTGCCGATGCGTACGTGTACCGTTGCCAACCCCAAAACCAAGGCCCAGGGTCAGCAAATCACGACAGACAGCCCTCCTAACGCCTGCAAATATTGGCGATATCCCTTTTTCCTGCCTCGCAAGGGACATAAGCCCAGCGTTCAAACTCCGAAAATCAGCTACCGCTTATCGGAATATCGATTCCGATAAGCACTTTAAAGCGAAGCTCGAACACGCCGTTTAATAACGGAATATTGACACTTCCACCCTAATATAGACTTTCAACGTGTCAGAGCTCACATAATCAACGATATCAAAATGCAATATTTAAGTATTACTTAATATCAACGTGAAGTTTTAACAGATTATTGACACCTGCCTATCGACCAATGGCTCTTATCAATTTTACTGTCCCCGTCCACTATCCAGCCCGCCGCGACGCACAACATCCCTATAACTTGTCCGGCGTTTCAATTCCTCTTTTAGTTCGTGTGTTCTGGCTGGAATGCCGAGTAATTAATTACTAACTCGTGGATGAGATGTTCCCGACTGAAGCAGTTCTCACTTGGAGAGATCAGTCATGATCGCTATTGTCACCCGAAATCCCAGCGTCTCTGAAACCCCCGCGTCATCATTAGCCTCGAACTGGAGCAAGCTCCGGCATCGACTGCAAGGCAAATGGCGGGAGTCGTTGTTCGTCACGGCCTTTGCCTTGAGCGCCTCGCCACTGGCTTCGGCACAAAGCCTTACCCCCAGCACGCCGCCCTTCAACCTCGGTTCGGATTCCGCCTATTTTGTAAAAGACGTGGCTTACGGCCCCCAGGCGCGACACAAGTTCGATATTTTCGCGCCCAAGGCGAGTTACAAGACCAAAACCAAAACCCCCGTGGCGGTGTTTATCCATGGCGGTGGGTTTTCCTCGGGCAGTAAAGAACAGGCCTACAGCTCCAGCAACCAGAAGATGATCATCGAACTGCTGAATCGAGGCGTGGCCTTTGTCTCGATCAATTATCCCTTGCTCGAGAGTAATGAAAAAGAGGGGTTGATCAAGTCGCTCAATGGGGCCAAGCGCGCCGTGCAATATCTCAAGTACAGCAGCAACAGTTTGAATATTGCGCCCGATAAAATCATTCTTATGGGCAGTTCCGCTGGCGCCAGTACCTCGTTGTGGATGGCCTTCCACGACGACATGGCCAACCTCAACAGCAGCGATCCGGTAGAACAACAATCCACCCGGGTGCTGGGCGCGGTCGCCAGTGAAACTCAGTCCTCGATGGATATGGTGCGCTGGGAAGAAGTGTTCGCCCAATACAACTTCAATGTAGCGTCCGTCGCCAGCGCAGCGACCAAGTTCTACGGCATCAGCCAACTTCAGGAACTGTACAGCCCGCGGATCGTGGCGTACCGACAGAATGTGGACCTGCTCGGCCTGATGGACAGCAGCGATCCGGAAGTCTGGGTGGCCAACCAGAGCGCACCGGTGACCAGACCGAGCAATATCAGCATCCTCTACCACCACCCCTACCACGCCCGGGCGTTGCGCGATAAAGCCCAGCAGGTCGGTTTCAAGGGCAATTTCTATATACCTCGCCTGAATATCATGCCGGCCAGGCAGGAAAGCATGACCCAGTTCGTCCTGCGCAAGGTCCAGTTGTAGGAGAAGCTCGGGCCCGCACCTGCGGGTTCTGGCTGGATACCAGGCATAAAAAAACCCGCGCTCGGCGGGTTTTTTTATGGTGCGGGTTTAGAACTGCGCAGCGTCCAGCAAATACAAGGACTCGCTGCCGGCCTTGATCGAGGCGGTCAGGGAGTGAATGCGTGGCAGGATACGGGCGAAGTAGAAACGCGCGGTACCCAGCTTGCTGGCATAGAAGTCGTCCTGGGTTTCCTTGCCCAGGGCGGCCTTGGCCATCAGGGCCCACATATAGGCGTAGGCGGTGTAGCCGAACACATGCAGGTATTCGACCGAGGCAGCGCCGATCTCGTTGGGGTTGGACTTGGCCTGCTCGATCACCCAGAACGTCAAGTCGTCGAGGTTCTGCACCGCCGCCTTGAGCGGTTCGATGAACTCGGCCAGGGAGGCATCGGCGGAGCCGGCAAAAGTCTTGATCTCATCGGAGAACAGCTTGTAGAAGTTGCCGCCGCTGCCGACCACCTTGCGTCCAATCAGGTCCAAGGCCTGGATGCCATTGGTGCCCTCGTAGATCTGGGTGATGCGGCAATCGCGCACCAGCTGCTCCTGGCCCCACTCGCGGATATAACCATGGCCGCCGAACACCTGTTGACCCAGCACGCAGGTCTCCAGACCCATGTCAGTGAGGAAGGCCTTGGCTACCGGAGTCAGCAGCGCGACTTTCTCATCCGCCATCAGGTGATCGACCGAGTCGTCGCTGAATTTGGCGCAATCGAGTTGCAACGCCACGTAGCTGGAGAACGCCCGGCCGCCTTCGTTCAGCGCCTTCATGGTCAGCAGCATGCGCCGTACATCCGGGTGCACGATGATCGGATCGGCGGTCTTGTCCTTGGCCTCGGGACCGGTGGGCGCGCGGCTCTGCAGGCGGTCGCGGGCATATTCCACGGCGCTCTGGTAGGAGCGCTCCCCGGTGGCCAGGCCCTGGATGCCCACGCCCAGACGCTCGTAGTTCATCATGGTGAACATGGCCGCCAGGCCCTTGTTCGGCTCGCCGACCAGGTAGCCCACGGCGCCGTCGAAATTCATCACGCAGGTGGCCGAGCCCTTGATGCCCATCTTGTGCTCGATCGAACCACAGGTCGCGGCATTGCGCTCGCCCAGGCTGCCATCGGCATTGACCATGAACTTGGGCACCAGCAACAGCGAGATGCCCTTGGGACCGGCCGGCGCGTCCGGCAGCTTGGCCAGCACCAGGTGGATGATATTTTCGGTCAGGTCGTGCTCGCCACCGGTGATAAAGATTTTGGTGCCGGTGACCCGGTAGCTGCCGTCGGCCTGGGGTTCGGCCTTGGTGCGGATGATCCCGAGGTCGGTGCCGGCGTGAGGCTCGGTGAGGCACATGGAGCCGGCCCATTGACCGGAATACATGTTCGGCAGGTACTTCTGCTTAAGCTCGGCGCTGGCATGGGCGTTGATCGACAGGCAGGCACCAGCGGTCAGCATGGGGTAAAGGCCGAAGGACAGGTTGGCCGAGTTGACCATCTCTTCCACCTGGGCCGAGATGACCTTGGGCATGCCCATGCCGCCGTACACCGGGTCGCCGCCGACCCCGACCCAACCGCCTTCGACGTAGGTCCGGTAGGCCTCGGGGAAACCGGCGGGGGTGCTGACCACGCCGTCGCGCCACTGGCAGCCTTCCTCGTCGCCGCTGCGGTTCAGCGGCGCGATGCTCTTGGCCATAAGCTTGCCAGCTTCTTCGAGAATGGCATCGGCGGTCTCGGCATCGACCACTTCGGCCAGGGCCGGCATGTCGGCCCAGAGCTTGGCAGCCTCGAACACTTCAGTGAGGACGAAGCGCATATCGCGCAGGGGCGCTTTGTAATCAGCCATGGCAAACCTCGTGAGAATGTCTAGGAACGGCCCACAGGCCAGGCGCACAGTGTACTCGAACAACTTTTGAGACACATAGGGTCACTGCGTGACTATTAGCCAATAATAGTCATAAAATTCCGTAAAGGTGTCATAGCCGCTTGCGCTGCAGCCCAGCGATCTCGGGAGATGAGGGCTATACGGGGGCTAAAAGCCGGCGGCATGATGTGGCGATGGGCAATGGCAGCCCGTCTGATCGACGGCAAAGCAGGTAGCCGCTCGGCAGTCCCGGGTAAGCGACAGCACGCGGCGAGGGCGCGAACTCAGCGGCGGGCGACCAACCGATCGGGCTTGGTCGGTTTGCCACCCCGCGCGGGCGCCTCGATCTCATCACTGAGCTCGAAGTCATCCTCTGGCAAGGCGGTCAACGCAGGGCTCGCCTTGGGGCTCTTGGCGGCTTTCCCAGTCGTTGCCCGGGTGCGCACCGCACCTTGACGAGTCTGCCCCTGCGCCACTACACGGTTTCGCCCGGCGCCCTTGGCGCTGTAGAGGGCCTGGTCAGCGGCCTTGAGCACCGCCTCTACCGAACGCTGCTGCACCAGGCGCTCGGCCACGCCGATGCTGATCGTCACCGACACACTGCCGGCGGCCGCGCCGCCGCGCCGCTGCCGGCCATGCCGATCATCGGCCGGCCGCTGGCCCTTGTCGCGCAAGTGCAGCCGATAATGCTCCACCGCTTGACGCACTTTCTCCAGGTGCGGCAGGCACTGCTCCAGGGTCTTGCCGGGAAAGACCAGGGTGAATTCCTCGCCGCCATACCGATAGGCCTTGCCGCCCCCACCGATCTTGCGCAACTGCTGGGCAACCGCCTTCAGTACTTGATCGCCCACATCGTGGCCGTGACTGTCGTTGAACCGTTTGAAATGGTCGATATCGACCATGGCAATCACATAGCTGCGCCCCAGACGCTGCAGCCGTTCATTCAGCGCGCGGCGTCCCGGCAGGCCGGTCAGCTCGTCGCGAAAGGCCATTTGATAGGCCTCGTGCGCCACCGCCGCCACCAGCAACAGCATCACCTGGCTGCTGATTACCTGCAGGGCATAGGGATGGCTGAACACCCGGGGCAACACCCACAGCAGACCGAGCAGGCCGACCAGGAACGCGGCATGCAGGGGCCTGGGCTGGCGCAGGTACTGCACCAGCAACAGGATCAAGGTCAGGATAAATACCGGGTACGCCACCTGGATCAGCCCTAGACCCTCGGCATGCAGCAGCGGCCAATGGACCTCGTCCAGCCAGGCCAACAGCGCCTCCGGATAGCGTCGGGCAAGCGCCCAGGCCAGCGCCGACACCGCCAGCAAAACCGCGCTGCGGGCAATCAGGTCCTGCACCAGGTGGCTGCGTTCCTGCCAGGCCGCGTACAGCCCATACAGCAGGGGTAGCAGCAGGCTGCACAGGTGAAAGGTCAGGGCCGCATCGTCTCGCAGGCGCCTCTGGGTACGGTAGTGATCGACCTGAACGTCGAGCAGAAAATACGCCAAGTACACCGCCACCAGCAGCGACAGCTCACGCTGGCGGCGGTACACCAGGCAATAGGCACCGCCGAGCAACAGCAGCAGGGTCGGCAGCACATTGAACAGGGAGACGAAGAATTCGCTGAGGCTCGGCTGCTCGGCAGCCAGCAGCCCGCCACCGAGCAACAGCACCGGGGGCAGGAAATGACTGAGGCGAACAGCGGCAAGGCGCGACACGGCAGGCTCCGACGCGGATAAAAAAGCAGCCCGCATTCTGCCTGCTTGCAACGCCCGAGGCACCCCTGGCCGTACCCGGCGGTAGGCGCAAGGGTACCGCCCGGCCAAAAAAAACCGCCTGCCCTAAGGCAAGCGGTTCTTTTTATGACCCGAGGTCAGGCTAGGGAGAAACTCAGTAGCCCAGGGCGAAGTTGGCTTCGTCCATGTCCATCAGGTTGTTGGCGCCGGACAGCATGGTCTCGGCGTGGGCGCGGGTACGCGGCAGGATGCGCTGGAAGTAGAAGCGCGCGGTCTGCAGCTTGGCCTTGTAGAACGCCTCTTCCGAAGTGCCTTCGGCCAGTTTCTCGGTCGCTACGCGGGCCATGTCCGCCCAGAAGTAAGCCAGGCAGGCATAACCGGAGTACATGACGAAGTCCACCGAGGCGGCACCGACTTCTTCACGGTCCTTCATGGCCGCCATGCCGACCTTCATGGTCAGATCGCCCCACTCCTTGTTCAGCTTGGCCAGGGGCGTGACGAACTCTTGCAGGGCAGCGTTGCCTTCCTGGGTCTGGCAGAACTTGTGCACGATCTTGGTGAAACCCTTGAGCGACTCGCCCTGGGTCATCAGGATCTTGCGGCCCAGCAGGTCGAGCGCCTGGATACCGGTGGTGCCTTCGTACAGCATGGAAATACGGCTGTCGCGTACGTTCTGCTCCATGCCCCACTCGGCGATAAAGCCGTGGCCGCCGTAGATCTGCACGCCGTGGTTGGCCGCTTCGAAGCCCACTTCGGTCATAAAAGCCTTGGCGATCGGGGTCATAAAGGCCAGCAGGGCGTCGGCTTGTTTCTTCTGCTCCTCGTCCTGGCTGTACTTGACGATGTCCACCAGCTTGGCGGTGAAGTACACCATGGCGCGATTGCCTTCGGCGAACGCCTTCATGGTCAGCAACATGCGGCGCACGTCGGGATGCACGATGATCGGGTCGGCGGCTTTTTCCGGTGATTTCGGACCGGTCAGCGAGCGCATCTGCAGGCGATCACGAGCGTACTTCAGGCCACCCTGGAAACCGATCTCGGCGTGGGCCAGGCCTTGCAGCGCTGTACCCAGGCGAGCGGTGTTCATAAAGGTGAACATGCAGTTCAGGCCTTTGTTGGCCGGGCCGATCAGGTAGCCGGTGGCCGCGTCGAAGTTCATCACGCAGGTGGCGTTGCCGTGGATACCCATTTTGTGTTCGATCGAACCGCAGGTCACGGCATTGCGCGCGCCTACCGTGCCATCGGCCTGGGTCAGGAACTTGGGCACGATAAACAGGGAAATACCCTTGGTGCCAGCCGGCGCATCGGGCAGGCGTGCCAGCACGATGTGCACGATGTTACCGGCCATGTCGTGTTCACCGGCCGAGATGAAGATCTTGGTGCCGGAGACTTTGTAGGAACCGTCGGCCTGAGGCTCGGCCTTGGTGCGCAGCATGCCCAGGTCGGTGCCGCAATGCGGTTCGGTCAGGCACATGGTGCCGGTCCACTCGCCGGATACCAGCTTGGTCAGGTAGTCGTGCTTCTGCTCGTCGGTACCGTGCTCGGCGATGGTGTTCATCGCGCCGTGGGACAGACCGGGGTACATGCCCCAGGACCAGTTGGAGGTGCCGACCATTTCGCTGACCACCAGACCCAGGGACTCGGGCAGGCCTTGGCCGCCGTGCGCCACGTCGTGAGCCAGGCTCGGCCAGCCGCCTTCGACGAACTGCTGGTAGGCTTCTTTGAAGCCGGTCGGGGTTTTAACGCCGGACTCGCTCCAGGTACAGCCTTCGGTATCACCCACACGGTTCAGTGGCGACAGCACTTGCTCACAAAACTTGGCGCCTTCCTCGAGGATGGCGTTGACCATATCCGGAGTAGCATCCTGGCAAGCCGGCAGACTCTGATAATGCGCTTCGTAGCCGAGCAGTTCGTCGCGTACGAAACGAATATCACGCAAGGGGGCCTTGTAGTCAGGCATAGCGAATAACCTCTGCTGTAAATTCCTAAATTAGGGTGACCGTCTGTGCGGTCGCTTTCGGGATCACTCCCAGCCGCTCAGCAGCCCACATGCGGCCTAGCGGTCAAACAGGCGTTTGAAACATACGTTTACGACCCACCCTTGTCAAGCACCTCCCACGGCTTGCTCAGGCAACCAGGTTCACTTGCGGCGCGGGCGCCGCCGATTCTGTCAAACCTTGATACAGTTCAAGCGCAGCCACACTCGAACGCGTCTGCCGCGGTGTGCCTGGCTGCGACTCGTCAGCCGCTTGCTCGGGATCGTCCTCCTCGCGGTTTTCCCCTGACTCGGCCCGTTCGGCGGCCTGCGCCTGCGTGGCCTCACGCTGCTGCTGAGCCAGGTCGGCACGGGCCTGGCTGGCCTGACCCTGGGCCTGACTGGCGACCCGCAAATCCTGGGCCGAGGGTTCGGCAGGCGCCAGGGCCGCGCGCAACACCACCTCCATTTTACGCAGGGTAGCCGCGGGGTCGTTGGGCACCGGACTGGCATCGATACTGACTTCGCCCCCTACAGCATAGGACTTGCCGTCGGGTCCGCGCTTGAAGGTGTAGGTCGGCGCGCCGGCATAGGCACCGCCGACGGCTGCATGGGCCTGTTCATGGATGCGCACCTTGCGGTCGCGACTGGCCAGATCGCTGATGACTTGCTGTTCCTGGCGCTGCTGCGCCGCCTGTTCGGCCCGTGGCCCCAGTGCCTTGTCCGCGACTTCGCTTGCCGGACGGTCGGCTTCTTCACGGGCCGAAGCGCCGTCTGGGTCGGCCTGAGCCTGGGTTGCGGCCACCGGCGCCTGGTTGGCACGCAGCAGGTCCTGGGAAACGTCAGGCGAGAGGGGGCGCGCCGGCATGGCCGACGGCGCAGGCGCGGCATAAGGCATGGCGCTGCCGATCAACATCGGGGTCTCCTGGCGCGGAGCCTGCAGGGTGGACGATGGCGCGAGGTCAGGCGCTCGTGTCGAGCAGGGTGCCCAGCACCTCGTCGCTGGTTTCGATCAATTTGGCCCCGGCCTGGGCCTCGACCTTGCCGACATTCAGCGCCACCAGGCTGCTGGTCAGATCGGCCGACTCGACGCGTGCCGTTGGATCGGCCGCAGGCGCGGCCGGCGGGTTGATGCCGGCGGCACGCTGAGCCGGCGGCAGTGCGGCGGCCGCGATCTCGCCAGCGGCCTGTTCGACACGGCGCTGGCCCGACTGCAGACCGCTGAGCCCGGATGAAATAAGACTGGGTGAAATTTGCATGATTGCGCTCCGCACATGGCGACATATGGCACAAGGCAATTAAAGCAGAGCCTTGACCTAAACAGTACAACCAAAAGGCTATGGGCGTACCGATGTTTATACCGCCAAGCCGAGTAACGCCAGGTTCAGGCAGGCCGCCACCGCCGCCGGGCCGACCTTGGCCATGCGCGGCACATGCCCCAGGCAAGGGGCCGGCAAGCGTTCGGCCAGGGTCGCCAGGTTGTCGTCCAATCGCGCGGTACGCGGGTCGACCACATTCGCCACCCAACCGGCGAGGGTCAAGCCGTCGCGGGCGATGGCCTCGGCGCTCAACAGCGCATGGTTGATGCAGCCCAGGCGCACCCCCACCACCAGGATTACCGGCAGTTCCAGCGCCACCGGCAAATCCGACAAAGTGGCCTGGCCAGCCAGGGGCACGCGCCAGCCTCCGGCGCCTTCCACCAGGGTGAAATCGGCGCCCAGCGCGAGGATGCGCCGCACCGGTTCGAGCAGCGCCTCGAGGTCCAGCCGCACACCGGCCTCGCGCGCGGCCAGGTGCGGGGCAATGGCCGGCGCGAACGCAAAAGGGTTGACCTGGGCATAGTCCAGCGCAAGGGAACACTCGGCCAGCAGCGCCAGGGCATCCTCATTGCGCAGTCCATGGGCCGTGGCGCGGCAGCCGGACGCCACCGGCTTGGCCGCCGCCGTGCTCAGACCGGCCAGCCGCGCGGCATGCAGCAGGCCGCTGGCGACCGTGGTCTTGCCCACCTCGGTGTCGGTACCCGCGATAAAAAATGCGCTCATGCCATTCCTTCCTTTGAGTTGCTTGCCGGGCGAATCAATTCCCCGGGTTTCTGCAGCACGCCATAGACCACTTGATAGCTGGCCGGCAGCCCGACGGGCTGGCGGAACTGCTCGTAGGCCTGTAGCAGCGCCTGAATGCGCGCCCGTCCGGTCAAGCCGCCGGGGCGACCCGGATTGAGGTTGTGTGCGCCCAGGGCCTTGAGTTCGCCGGTCAGGCTGCGCAGGTCAGGGTAATGCAGCACCCGCGGCTGCACCTGCAGGCTCAGCGGTTTCAACCCGCTGGCCGCGCAGAGGGCCTGATAGTCCTCGAACTTGCGAAAGCGGTTGACGTGCACCTGGCCATCCACCGCCTGCCAGCTGGCCCGCAGCTCCTGCAGGGTGCCGACGCACAGGCTGCTGAAGGCCAGCACACCGCCGGGGCGCAGCACCCGTTCGGCCTCACTGAGCACCGTCGCGAAATCCGCGCACCACTGCAGCGCCAGGCTGGAAAACAGCAGGTCGCAGCAGCCGTCGCGCAGCGGCAAGCGCTCGGCATCGCCGACGACAAACTGCTGCGCACCGCCCAGGGGCCGGGCATGGCGCAGCATGCCCTCGGCGATATCCAGAGCCACGCCTTGGGCCGCGGGAAAGCACTGCCCCAGGAGGCGGCTGAAATGCCCGGTACCGCAGCCCAGGTCGAGCCAGCGACGGGCATCGAGTACCGGCAGACGCGCCAGCAATTCGTCGCCGACCGCGCGCTGCAAGGCCGCCACGCTGTCGTAGCTGCCAGCGGCGCGGGAAAAGGACGCGGCCACCTGGCGCTTGTCCGGCAGAGCGTTCTGCCCGTCTTGAGTCGGGGCGCTCATCGCCGCGCCCGTATAACGGCGTGGATAGCCGCGGCGATCTCGACCGGGTGCTCCAGCACGAACCCATGGCTGGCGCCCTCGATCCGCGCAACCTGTCCGGCCGGGCGCAGCGCACCCAGGGCCCGTTCGACACGGACAGGCACCAGGGCATCCCGCCCGGCGAAATCGACATGGTCTTCGAGCTGCGTTACGAGGCC
>JAZKHB010000019.1:89392-119636 GCA_040385585.1 Pseudomonadota bacterium
CAGCGCCGCCCGGGTGTCCAGCGCGGCCAGCACGTCCAGGCCGGCCAGCAGGCTTTCCTGCACTGCCGCGGGAGCGGTCGCCAGCAGCTGCAGCGACAGGCCGCGTGCCTCCTCGGCGCCCCGGGCGCAGAGCAGGGCGAAGCGCTTGAGGGTGGCTGACGCATCGACCGCGCAGTCGTGGCGGAACTGGGTAAAGGTCTCGGCGGGCATGGCGTCGGGCCAATCCGCCGTGGCGACAAAACGGACATTGCTGGCCAGGGTCAGCAGGCCGTAGCAGCGGGCGCCCCGGCGCGCGGCCAGCGCGGTGGCGAGCATGCCACCCAGGGACCAACCGCCCAGCCAGCAATCGGCGGGCAACCGGGCATCCAGTTCTTCCAGCCAGTCAGCCGGGTCACAGGACGCCAGCACGGGCAGCGGCTCGATCGTCACTTGCAGCTGCGGGCCGTTCAAAGCGGCGGCCAGGGGCTCCAGGGGCGCGCAGCCCAAGCCCCAACCGGGCAACAGAATCAGCCGTTCACTCACGCTCAGCGCCCTCCGCCGTCAGCAAGGGCCAGCACTCGGCCAGGGCCTCGAGCAGCAGCTCCAGTTGCGCCAGGCTGTGGGCCGCGGACAGGGTCACGCGCAGGCGCGCGCTGCCGGCCGGCACCGTGGGCGGGCGAATGGCGGTGACCAACAGGCCCCGGGCGCGCAGCAGCCGGGACAATTGCAGGGCCCTGGCGCTGTCGCCGATCAGAATGGGCTGGATCGGCGTGGCGCTGTCCATCAGCTGCAGGCCGATGGCGGCCGCGCCCTGGCGAAAGCGCGCGATCAGCGCATTGAGGTGCTCGCGCCGCCAGTGCTCGCTGCGCAGCAGCTGCAGGCTGGCCAGGGTGGCGCAGGCCAGGGCCGGTGGCTGGCTGGTGGTGTAGATATAGGGGCGGGCGAACTGGACCAGGGTCTCGATCAGTTCCTCGCTGCCGGCGACGAAGGCGCCGGCCGTGCCGAAGGCCTTGCCCAGGGTGCCGACCAGCACCTGCACGTCCTCCATGCCCAGGCCGAACTGCTCGACGATCCCGCCGCCCGTGGCGCCCAGGGGGCCGAAGCCATGGGCGTCGTCGACCATCACCCAGGCACCCGTGGCGCGCGCCGCGGCGCACAGACCCGGCAGGTCGGCCAGGTCGCCGTCCATGCTGAACACGCCGTCGGTGACCACCAGGGTATTGCCGCGCGAGGTGCCCAAGCGACTGGCCAGGCTCAGGCTATCGTTGTGCAGGTAGCGGGAAAACCGCGCGCCGGACAGCAAGCCGGCATCCAGCAGGGAGGCGTGATTGAGGCGGTCTTCCAGCACCGTATCGCCCCGGCCGACCAGGGCGGCGACCGCGCCCAGGTTGGCCATATACCCGGTGGAAAACAACAGCGCCCGCGGCCGTCCGGTGAATTCGGCCAGGGCCTCTTCCAGGGCATGGTGCGGACCGCTGTGGCCGACCACCAGGTGCGAGGCGCCTCCGCCCACCCCCCAGCACGCGGCACCGGCGCGCCAGGCCTCGATCACCTGGGGGTGATTGGCCAGGCCCAGGTAATCGTTAGAGCAGAACGCCAATAACGCCTGACCGTCGACCACCACCTCGGGGCCCTGGGGGCTTTCGAGCAGCGGCCGCTGGCGGTACAGGTCCGCGGCGCGGCGCTCGGCAAGACGGGTGGCAAGGTCGAAGGGCATCGAGTGGGCTTCTTTGATGGACGCGCGAAGGACGCCCGGTACCGACGGGCGATCCGTCGTCGTGGGGATCGCCGGTCGGCGGCGCTTTCGGGATCGAGGTCAGACCGCGGTGGCGTCGTGGAACAGCGCGCCGCTCTTCTGCTCGGTCAACGCCTGCTCGATGGCGGCCTGGTGCACCTCATCGGCATGCTCTTCGCGGGCTTCGGGCTGGATGCCCAGGCGGCTGAACAGCAGCATGTCCTTGTCCGCCTGGGGGTTGGCGGTGGTCAGCAGCTTGTCGCCGTAGAAGATCGAGTTGGCGCCGGCGAAAAAGGCCAAGGCCTGCATCTGCTCATTCATCGACTCGCGCCCGGCGGACAGCCGCACATGGGACTTGGGCATCATGATCCGCGCCACGGCGAGCATGCGGATAAAGTCGAAGGGATCGACCTCCTCGGCGTTTTCCAGGGGCGTTCCGGCGACCTTGACCAGCATGTTGATCGGTACCGACTCGGGGTGTTCCGGCAGGTTGGCCAGCTGAATCAGCAGCCCGGCGCGGTCGTCCAGGGACTCGCCCATGCCCAGGATGCCGCCCGAGCAGATCTTCATGCCCGAGTCGCGCACATAGGCCAGGGTCTGCAGGCGCTCGCTGTAGGTACGGGTGGTGATGATGCTGCCGTAGAACTCCGGCGAGGTGTCCAGGTTGTGGTTGTAATAATCCAGGCCCGCCTCGGCCAAGGCGCTGGTCTGCTCCTTGTCCAGCTTGCCCAGGGTCATGCAGGTCTCCAGGCCCAGGGCCTTGACGCCCTGGACCATCTGCAGCACGTAGGGCATGTCCTTGGCCGAGGGGTGCTTCCAGGCCGCGCCCATGCAGAAACGGGTCGCGCCAATGGCCTTGGCGTTGGCCGCCTCATCCAGCACTTTCTGCACCTCCATCAGCTTCTCTTTTTCCAGCCCGGTGTTGTAGTGCCCGGACTGCGGGCAGTACTTGCAGTCCTCCGGGCAGGCGCCGGTCTTGATCGACAGCAGGGTCGAGACCTGCACGCGGTTGGCATCGAAATGCCCGCGGTGCACGGTCTGGGCCTGGAACAACAGATCGTTGAAGGGTTGTTCGAGCAGGGCGCGGACTTCGGCCAGGGACCAATCGTGACGCAGAACGGGAGAGAGGGAGGCGCTCATTCGCGGTTCCTTGTGGGAGGCGCCCGGGCTGCTAGAGTCTGCGGGCATGGCAGGGATGCCCAGCATAGTTAAGGAAGGCCAATGCGCTGTCAACCCAGACCCAAGGCACCGGTTTACATCTGGTTAAAAAACACACAAGGTTGTTTGCTGTGCGACGAAACCAGCGATACCGCCCTGGCGCTGTGCAGCCAGTGCGAGGCCGACCTGCCCTGGCTCGGCGTGCACTGCGCGGTCTGCGCCCTGCCGTTGCCGGTCTCCCTGTCCGAACTGAGCCTGGTGTGCGGCGGCTGTCTGAAGCAGCCGCCGGCCTTCGACCGGGTCACGGCCCCCTGGCGTTTCGCCTTTCCCCTCGACAGCCTGATCAGCCGCTTCAAGCACCAGGCCAAGTGGCCCCTGGGGCATCTGCTGGGCGCGCTGCTGGTCCGGCACCTGCGCCACGCCTATGACGAGGGCCTGGCGCCACCGGACCTGCTGCTGCCGGTGCCCCTGGCCGACAGACGCCTGCGCCAGCGTGGCTTCAACCAGGCCGCCCTGCTCGCCCGCTGGCTCAGCCGGGGCCTACACCTGCCACTGAATGAAACCTGGCTGCGGCGCACCCGGGACACCCCGGCCCAGCAGGGGCTGGACGCCGCCGCACGCACGCGCAACCTGCGCCGGGCTTTCGCCCTGGCTCCCGAGGCGGCGGTCGAGGGCCTGCACCTGGCTCTGGTCGACGATGTGCTGACCACCGGCGCGACCGCGCAGCAGCTGGCACGCCTGCTGAAACGCGCCGGTGCCGCCCGGGTCGAGGTCTATTGCCTGGCGCGCACGCCCAAGCCCGGCGACTGATCGGCATCCTCTGCGACGCCATAAAGCAGCCGCAGGCGCTTGACGCGGACACGGGATACTCGCAGCCTTGGCGCTATATACAAAACCATATAGCGACTCGTTTTATGACCTCCCTCGGCACCTTGGCCCAACATATCGCCCGCCGCCCACAGCGCATGGCCCTGCTGGCGAAAATCGCCGAGCAAGGCTCGATCACCCGCGCGGCCAAGGCCGCGGGCCTGAGCTACAAGGCCGCCTGGGACGCCATCGACGAGCTGAACAACCTGGCGGACAGTCCCCTGGTGGAGCGCAGCGTCGGCGGTCGCGGCGGCGGCGGCGCGCGGCTGTCCGCAGAGGGCGAGCGTCTGCTGGCGCTCTATCAGCGCCTGGAGGCGTTGCAAGCCCAGGTGCTGCAAGGCGATGACGGTGACCTGCGCCTGCTCGGCCGGCTGATGCTGCGCACCAGCGCGCGCAACCAGCTCAGTGCCCGGATCGAAGCCATCACGCCCCAGGGCCATCACGACCTGCTGGACCTGGCGCTGCCCGGTGGCGCGCGCATCCGGGCGCAGATTACCCGCGACAGCACCGAGCGCCTGGAGCTGAGCGTTGGCGGCCCGGTGGTGGCGCTGATCAAGGCCGGCTGGCTGAGCCTGCACCGGCCCGACGCTCCGGCCGATCCGGCGCGCAATGACCTGCAAGGCCGCATCGCCCGCGTCCTGCCCATGGATAATGGCCCCAGCGAAGTGCGTATCGACCTGCCCAACGGCCAGACCCTTTGTGCACTGGCCGACCCTAGGCAATTGGTGACCCTCGGCCTGGACGAGGGCGCGCCGGTGCGCGCCCGGTTCGACGCCGGGCAGGTGTTGCTGGGTACTCAGCCATGAGCACGGTACGGCGCGGACGCCGCGCATGGCGGTACGGCGCGGCCCTGCTCGCGCTCTGCCTGAGCGGCCCGAGCCAGGCCGTCGAGCACCTGCGCATCGCCGTGGCGGCCAACCTGCTGCCGGTCATGGAGCGCATCGCCATTGATTACCAACGCGAAACGGGGGTAAGCCTGCAGATCGCCGGCGGCTCCAGCGGCGCCTTCTTCGAGCAGATCCGTCGCGGCGCGCCCTTCGACCTGTTCTACTCGGCCGATGCCGAGCGCCCGGAACAGCTGGCCGACGCCGAACGCAAGGCCCAGACCTACCTGTGCGGGCGCCTGGCCCTCTGGACGCCCGTGGCCCGCCCAGTGCTGGCGCAATTGCCACCCGGCAAGATCGCCCTCGCCCAGCCGGACACCGCGCCCTACGGCCGCGCCGCCCTGCAGGTGCTCGAACGCAGCGGCCAACTGGCGGCCCTGACCCCGCGCCTGGTCTACGCCCAGGACGTCGGCCAGGCCTTCCAGTTCGTCAAGAGCGGCAACGCCCCCAGCGGCTTCATCGCCCTCAGCCAGCTGCTCGCCGCCGCCACGCCCACGAGCCAGTACCTGCGGCTCGACGCCTCGCTCTATGCGCCCCTGGTGCAGAAACGCATCGTCCTGGCCCAGGGCGAACGGCGCGCCGCCGCCGAACGCTTCGCCGCCTACTTCGATGCGCAGCAGCCGCTGTTGAAGGCGGCGGGCTATGCCCTGCCCGGCGAGGTGGGCTGTGCTGCTGAGTGACCGCGACTGGGAGGCGCTGAGCATTACCCTGCAGTTGGCCGGTCTGTCCACCGCCCTGCTTCTGGCCATCGGCCTGCCCCTGGCGGCCTGGCGGGTGCGCAAGCAGACGCGCCTGCGCCAGGTGCTGGACGCGGTGCTGGCGCTGCCCCTGGTGCTGCCGCCGACCGTGCTGGGCTTCTACCTGCTGGTGGCCTTCGCCCCGGACACCAGGCTGGGCTCGGCCTGGGTCTGGCTGACCGGGCAACAGCTGGCCTTCAGCTTCAGCGGGCTGGTGCTGGGCTCGGTGATCTATTCACTGCCGTTCGTGGTGCAACCCCTGACCGTGGCGTTTCGCGAGATCCCCAGCAGCCTGCTGGAAGCCGCCGCCAGCCTGGGGGCCGGCCGCTGGGAGCGCCTGCGCCGGGTGGTGCTGCCGCTGCTGCGCCGTGGCCTGCTGGTGGCCGGCACCCTGGGCTTCGCCCATACCCTGGGCGAGTTCGGCGTGGTACTGATGCTGGGCGGCAGCATCCCCGGGGAAACCCAGGTGGTGTCCATTGCCCTGTTCCAGCATGTCGAGGCCCTGCGCTACGCCGAGGCCCATCGCCTGGCCGCCGGCCTGCTGGGCTTGTCCTTCGTTCTACTGCTGCTGGTCTATGGCCTGGGCGATACGCGCCGAAGCGCGCCGATGCGCACCCGCTAGCCACGGCGTTACGCAGCCGGGGATCTTGTCGCCTGGCGGCGCCGCTCCCGCGATCCCGCACGAAGTCGTCGCGCTCGGGCAGTTTTCCGGCAGGGCCTGAGCGTACACTGGTGCGCCTTGCCGTCAGGATCCGTCCCCCATGTCCCATCCCTTCGCCGCCCTGACCCCCGACCTGGTACTCGATGCCGTCGAGAGCATCGGTTTTATCAGCGACGCCCGGGTGCTGGCCCTGAACAGCTACGAGAACCGCGTCTACCAGGTGGGCATCGAAGACGGCGAGCCACTGATCGCCAAGTTCTACCGCCCCCAGCGCTGGACCGACGCCGCCATTCTCGAGGAACACCGCTTCACCGCCGAGCTGGCCGAATGCGAGGTGCCGGTGGTGGCGCCGCTGCAGCACAACGGCGCGACCCTGTTCGAACACGCCGGCTTTCGCTTCACCCTGTTCCCCCGCCGCGGCGGCCGCGCGCCGGAGCCGGGCAACCTGGACCAGCTCTACCGCCTCGGCCAACTGCTCGGACGCCTGCACGCCGTGGGCGCGACCAGGCCCTTCGAGCACCGCGAGGCCCTGGGCGTGAAGAACTTCGGCCACGACTCCCTGGAGACCCTGCTGGACGGCGGCTTTATTCCGCGCAGCCTGCTGCCGGCCTACGAGTCGGTGGCCCGCGACCTGCTCAAGGGTGTCGGGGCGCTGTATGCGCGCACGCCCTACAAGGCGATCCGCCTGCACGGTGATTGCCATCCCGGCAACATGATGTGCCGCGACGAGGTATTCCATATCGTCGACCTGGACGATTGCCGCATGGGCCCGGCGGTGCAGGATCTGTGGATGATGCTGGCGGGCGATCGCCAGGAGCGCCTGGGCCAGCTCTCCGAACTGATGGACGGCTACCAGGAGTTCCACGACTTCAACCCCCGCGAGCTGCCGCTGATCGAGGGCCTGCGCTCCCTGCGGCTGATGCACTACAGCGCCTGGCTGGCGCGGCGCTGGGACGACCCGGCCTTTCCCCACAGCTTTCCCTGGTTCGGCAGCGAACGCTACTGGGGCGACCAGGTGCTGGCCCTGCGCGAGCAGCTGGCGGCGCTGAACGAAGAGCCCTTGCGTCTTTTTTAGTCTCGCAGGATGAACCGGGTATCCCTCTCCCACCTCACACTGGTGGATGAACGAGACGTCAGCTACGCGCCGCAATCCACCCTACGGCGTGCTGGCAGCGGAGATGCCGCGTAACGCAGGTCTTACAAAAAACGGCTTTCCAGGCGGTAAAATAAAGCTGTCCGGTCGGACGGGAACCTGGCGTCGCGCTTAGACTGTCGGACTGTCAGTCAGCTGTCGACTCAAGGACTTCCATGCACGCCGTCAACCCGCGCCGCGGGTACCTGTTGGGCCTTACCGCCTATGTCATCTGGGGCCTGTTCCCGCTTTATTTCAAGGCCATCGCCAGCGTGCCGGCCCTGGAAATCATCGTCCACCGGGTGCTCTGGTCGGCCTTGTGCGGCCTGCTTCTGCTGCTGCTCTGGAAGCACCCCGGTTGGTGGGGCGAGCTGCGCAACAACCCCCGGCGCCTGGCGGTGCTTGCCGCCAGCGGCACCCTGATCGCGGCGAACTGGCTGACCTATGTCTGGGCGGTGAACAACGGCCGCATGCTCGAGGCCAGCCTGGGCTACTACATCAATCCGCTGCTCAACGTGCTGCTGGGCATGCTGCTGCTCGGCGAACGCCTGCGTCCGCTGCAGTGGCTGGCCGTGGCCTGCGCCGCGGCCGGGGTCGCCCAGCAGGTCTGGCAGGTCGGCAGCCTGCCCTGGGTATCCTTGGTGCTGGCGCTGTCCTTCGGCTTCTACGGGCTGATCCGCAAGCAGGCCCCGGTCGCCGCGCTGCCCGGTCTGGTGGTGGAAACCTGGTTGATGCTACCCATCGCCCTGGGCTGGTTGCTGCTGCACCCGACGGCGGTCAGCAGCCAGGCGAGCTTTTGGAGCACCAGCCAGGCGCTGTGGCTGGCCGCCGCCGGGCCTATCACCCTGGTACCGCTGCTGTGCTTCAACGCCGCGGCGCGGCACCTGCCCTATACCACCCTGGGCTTTCTGCAGTACCTGGCGCCGACCCTGGTGCTGTTGCAGGCGATCTTCCTGTTCGACGAACACCTGGCCCCGGGCACCCTGATGACCTTCGTGCTGATCTGGATCGGCCTGGCGCTGTACAGCGTCGATGCCTGGTTCAACCTGCGCCGCGCGGCCGCACCCGTGGCCGACTAAGGCGAGCCCGGGGATGCAGCAGGGCCTGTAGGGTGGATGACGTCTTTTTCATCCACCATCACCCTGTCGAGAAGAGACAAAGCGCCAACGACGCGGGCCTGACCGATAAACACAGGCTTTATCGGTCAGGCGTCGCTGCGTAGCTTGAGCTCCACCATCAGCTCGTCGGCCAGGGTTTCCAGGTGGCGCTGCAGCTTGTCCAGCGCCAAGGTCGGCGGTACCGCCAGCACGGCCTCGGCATGGAACAGCAGCTCACTGCTCATGGGCGCCGGCATCACCTCGGTGGACAGGCTTTCCACGTTGATCCCCAGTTCGGTGAGCAGGCAGGTAATGTCACGCACGATGCCCGGCCGGTCATTGCCCACCAGATCCAGCAGGATCGGCTTGCCCGCCGTCAGCGGCTCCTGCCCGCTGGGCGCCAGCAGTACGCGGATGCCCTGGGCTTCCAGCCCTTGCAGCGCGGCGATCAGGGCCGGCTGCGCGTCTTCCACCACATCGACCCGCAGGATCCCGGCGAACTGCCCGGCCATGCGCGACATGCGGCTTTCCAGCCAATTGCCGCCGTGCTCGACGATGCAGCGGGCGATGCGTTCCACCAGGCCGGGCTGATCCTGGGCGATGACTGTCAGTACCAGATGATTCACGGACAACTCCTTGAAGGATTGAAAATGATCGAGGGCTGCGGCACAGCTCAGGCGGGCGCCAGGTTCAGCCAATAGCTGTAGTACAGGGTATCGCGGACATAGCCCAGGCGCTCGTACAGCGCCTGAGCAGCCTGGTTGGTGCGGGCCGTTTCCAGCAGCAGGCCGCAAGCGCCGGTCGCCTCGCCATGGACCCGCGCCGCCTGCATCAGTGCCTCGCCCAGGCCCTGACGGCGGGCCGGCTCGGCCACATAGAGGTCGCTGACCAGCCAGGTCGGCGCCAACTCCAGGGAGGCGAACAGTGGGTAGAGCTGGACGAAACCCTGTACCTGACCGGCGCCGTCGCGGGCCAGAAAAATCGCCGAGTCACTACGGGCCAGACGCGCCGCGAGAAACGCGCGGATCGCCGGCAACGGCCGGGGCACGGCGTAGAACACCAGGTAGGCGGCGAACAAGGGGATCAGCGGTTCGAGGTCCTCGGCCGTGGCCGGTTGTATGGTCATAGCCGTACTTCCCCTGATTAAGGTGCAAACCTCTGGAGTATAGGCACAGGCGCCTGCAGGGCGATGACAGTCCCGACCTGACTGCAACGCGCCTGGCGGTCGCGATGCGACGCCTGCCCGCTGATTTTCCACCGGTGTTGAGGTAGTATGCCGCGCCTTGGACTACAAGACGGCCGCCGCCACGCCCGTGGCGCCGATCGACGCAGTCTGGATATCGAGCGAAAGAGCAGAGTGAGGCAAGTGATGACTGAGCGCGTTCAAGTCGGTGGCCTGCAGGTCGCCAAAGTCCTGTTCGACTTCGTGAACAACGAAGCCATTCCCGGTACCGGCATCGCTGCCGAGCAGTTCTGGGCCGGTGCCGCCAGCGTCATCAACGACCTGGCCCCGAAAAACCGCGCCCTGCTCGCCAAGCGCGACGCCCTCCAGGCGCAGATCGACGCCTGGCACCAGTCCCGCGCCGGCCAGGCCCATGACGCCGTGGCCTACAAGGCCTTTCTGCAGGAAATCGGCTACCTGTTGCCGGAACCGGGCCAGGTGCAGATCAGCACCCAGAACGTCGACGAGGAGATCGCCCGTCTGGCCGGCCCGCAGCTGGTAGTGCCGGTGATGAACGCGCGCTTCGCCCTCAACGCCTCGAATGCGCGTTGGGGCTCGCTCTACGACGCCCTCTACGGCACCGACGCCATCAGCGAAGCCGGCGGCGCCGAGAAGGGCCGCGGCTACAACAAGGTCCGCGGCGACAAGGTCATCGCCTTCGCCCGCGCTTTCCTCGACCAGGCCGCCCCCCTGGCCGCCGGCTCCCATGTCGACTCCACGGGCTACCGCATCGAAGGCGGCAAGCTGGTGGTCGGCCTCAAGGGCGGCAGCAACAGCGGCCTGCGCGACGATGCCCAGCTGATCGGCTTCCAGGGCGACGCCAGCGCGCCCATCGCCGTGCTGCTGAAGAACAACGGCCTGCACTTCGAGATCCAAATCGACGCCAGCACCCCGGTCGGCCAGACCGACGCCGCCGGCGTCAAAGACCTGCTGATGGAAGCCGCGCTGACCACCATCATGGACTGCGAAGACTCGGTCGCCGCCGTCGATGCCGACGACAAGACCCTGATCTACCGCAACTGGCTGGGCCTGATGAAGGGCGACCTGGCCGAGGAAGTGGCCAAGGGCGGCAGCACCTTTACCCGCACCATGAGCCCGGACCGGGTCTACACCCGGGTCGACGGCAGCGAGCTGACCCTGCACGGGCGCAGCCTGCTGTTCGTGCGTAACGTCGGTCACCTGATGACCAACCCGGCGATCCTGGATGCCCAGGGCAACGAAATCCCCGAGGGCATCCAAGACGCGCTATTCACCAGCCTGGTGGCACTGCACAACCTCAATGGCAATACCAGCCGCAAGAACACCCGCACCGGCTCCATCTATATCGTCAAGCCAAAGATGCACGGCCCGGAAGAAGTGGCGTTCACCACCGAGATCTTCAGTCGCGTTGAAGACGTACTGGGCTTGGCGCGCAATACCCTGAAGGTCGGCATCATGGACGAGGAACGCCGCACCACGGTCAACCTCAAGGCCTGCATCCAGGCCGCCAGCGAGCGCGTGGTGTTTATCAACACCGGTTTCCTCGACCGCACCGGCGACGAGATCCACACCTCCATGGAAGCCGGCGCCATGGTGCGCAAAGCCGCCATGAAGAGCGAGAAGTGGATCGCTTCCTACGAGAACAACAACGTCGACGTCGGCCTGGCCTGCGGCCTGCAAGGCCGCGCGCAGATCGGCAAGGGCATGTGGGCCATGCCCGACCTGATGGCCGCCATGCTCGAACAGAAGATCGCCCATCCCATGAGCGGCGCCAACACCGCCTGGGTACCCTCGCCCACCGCCGCCGCCCTGCATGTGCTGCACTACCACCAGGTCGACGTGTTCGCCCGTCAGGCCGAACTGGCGCGGCGCACCCCCGCCTCGCTGGACGATATCCTGAGCATTCCCCTGGCGCCGAATACCGACTGGTCGGCCGAGGAGATCCAGAACGAACTGGACAACAACGCCCAGGGCATCCTTGGCTATGTAGTGCGCTGGATCGACCAGGGTGTTGGCTGCTCCAAGGTCCCGGACATCCACGACGTCGGCCTGATGGAGGACCGCGCGACCCTGCGCATCTCCAGCCAGCACATCGCCAACTGGCTGCGTCACGGCGTGGTGAGCGAGACCCAGGTGCTGGAAAGCCTCAAGCGCATGGCCCCGGTGGTCGACCGGCAGAACGCCAACGATCCGCTGTACCGTCCGCTGGCGCCGAACTTCGACGCCAACATCGCCTTTCAGGCGTCGGTCGAGCTGGTGATCGAAGGCGGCAAGCAGCCCAACGGCTACACCGAGCCGGTCCTGCACCGTCGCCGTCGCGAATTCAAAGCGAAAAACGGCCTGTAAGCGTCCGCGCGCCATAAGGAACCGCCCCACGGGGCGGTTTTTTTATGGGCAACCGAACCACGACCGTGCGTCATTTTCAGGCATTTATGAGGATTTAGTACTACAGCTAATAAGGCGCAAGCCGATAAGAACAGGCATCTACACCATCAGGGTCAGGGATAGACCAACAAATGGCTATTAGCCATTACTGATTGTCTATACCCTACGCGCCCCTGTTGGAGCCCCCATGCTCAAGAATCTGTCCCTGACCCTCAAACTGGCGTTGCTGCCGGCCGTGGCCCTGCTCGGCCTGCTGTCGTACGTGGGCTACACCTCGCTGCAGCTGTCGCACAACGACACGCGCCTGGTCATGCTGGAAACCCACAGTTACCCGACGCTGGAGAAAGCCGACGCGGTGATTTTCCAGTTCTCGCGCATTCCCGGCCTGCTCAACAGCGCCGTGGCCGCGGGCGAAGAGGCGACCCTGGACGAGACCCGTGGCGTGCTGCGCGAGATCGCCAGCCGCCAGCAGGAATTGCAGGTCCTGACCCGCGACAACACCCTCCGCAATGAGGAGCTGCAGGCCTGGCGCACGGCCATCGAGACCTATGCCGACAATGCGCTGGACGCCTCCGCGCAGCTGGTCAAGGGCAGCGCCTCGTTCGATGACCTGCGCCCCAGCCTAGACCGCATGGCCCAGGACCTGACGAAGGCCCAACAGACCGCCGACAGCTTCCGCGCCCACGCCTACGAAGACTTCCAGCAGACCCTGGCACTGACCCGCACCGACAATGCCACCACCACCCGCATGGGCATGATCTTCAGCGTGCTGCTGGTGCTGCTGGTGAGCGTCGCCTCCTGGCTGGTGATCCGCGGCATCATGCGCAACGTCAACGGCGTGATTGATTCCCTGCAGGGCATCGCCCGCGGCGACGGCGACCTGACCCAGCGGGTAACGGTTGAAGCCAACGACGAGATCGGCGCCATGATCGGCCTGTTCAACGGCTTTCTCGACAAGCTGCAGGGCACCATACGCGAGATCATCGACGCCGCCAGTCCCCTGGGACAGGTGTCCAGCGAGCTGTACCGGCTGACCCAGGGCGCCGAAGAAAACGCCAAGTCGCAGCAGGGTCACACCGACTCCATCGGTCGCGATATCCAGACCATGACCAGCAGCATCCAGGAGGTCGCCCAGCGCTCGCGCCAGGCCTCGGACGAGGCGGGCGCGGCCAGCCGCCAGGCCGACACCGCGCGCCAGAGCATCGCTAACCTGTCCACCAGCATCAGCGACCTGGGCAGCAGCGTGATGGGCGCGGTGCAGGCCATGCAGCAACTGGAGGAAGAAACCCAGCAGGTCGGCTCGGTGCTGACGGTGATCCGCAGCATCGCCGAGCAGACCAACCTGCTGGCCCTCAACGCCGCCATCGAGGCGGCACGGGCCGGCGAACAGGGACGCGGCTTCGCCGTGGTGGCCGACGAGGTACGCAACCTGGCACAGAAGACCGCCGCCTCCACCGCGGAAATCCAGCAGATCATCCAGCGCCTGCAGAGCAGCGCCAATGGCGTGCTCGAGGTGATGACCGGCAACGGCGCCAAGGCCCAGGCCAGCATCGCCCGCTCGGTCGAGGCCACCCAGGTGCTCGACGCCATCGCCCAGGCGGTGGGGCAGATCGATCAGCTGAATGCCGGCATCGCCCAGTTCACCCAGGAGCAGATCGGTCTCTCCAGTTCGATTCAACAAGATACCCAAGTGTTGCAGCAGGACGCGCAAGCAACCGCACACGGGGCAGAAGCCACTGCCCGCCTCGGTAAACAGCTGGTCAGCACAGGCGATCACCTGCGCGCGGCCACTGCTCAATTTCGCGTTTAACTGCCCACAGGATCTTCTCGATGACGACTTTTCGAGTGCTCGCACTGGCCATGTCCCTGGCCTCCACTTCAGCCTTCGCCCTGGACCAGGGCGAATACCGCCTCAATGGGTTCGGCACCCTGGGTGTCACCTACCTGGGCGGTGAAGACGCTGGCCGCAGCTATGGGGTCAACGGCCAGACCACCGACGCCTGGCGCGGCGACCAGTTGTCCAAACTCGGCGGCCAGCTGCAATACGGCCTGACCGACCGCCTGGGCCTGACCGCCCTGGTAACCGCCAAGGCGGCGCAGGACAGCTGGGAAGCCAACCTGGAGTGGTTCTACCTGTCGTTCCAGGCCAACGACAACCTGATGCTGCGCGCCGGTCGCCTGCGCACCCCGGTGTACATGTACTCGGAAACCCTCGACGTGGGCTTCACCTACCCCTGGCTGCGCCTGCCGGACGAGGTCTACAGCCAGGTCCAGCTGTCCAATTACGAAGGCTTCGACGCGGTCTACAACCTGCCGCTGTCCTTCGGTTCGATGACCTTCCAGGTCGCCGCCGGCCAGGCCGAGAATCGCGACATTTTCGCGGTCGACGACATGCACGACATCGATTACAAAAAGGTCGCGGCCGCCAATATCAGCCTGGCGACCAACGACTTCGGTACCCTGCGCCTGGGTTACGTCGAAGCCGATCTCAGCACCGAGATCCAAGCCACGGTGATCACCCCCTTCGGTACCCCGCTGCGCCAGACCTTCAACAAACTGGACGGCAACAAGGGCAAGTTCACCTCCCTGGGCTACCAGTACGACAACGGCACCTGGCTGACCGCCAGCGAATGGACCCGCCGGGTCATCGAAACCGATAACACCGGCAGCGTTGAAGCCTTCTACCTGATGGCCGGCCGCCGCTTCGGCGATCTGCTGCCCCACGTCACCTACGCCCAGCTGGACGAAGACGAAGGCCGCCAGAACTCCTGGACCCTGGGTTTGAATTACAGCCTGCTCCCCACCGTGACCCTCAAGAGCGAGTACAAGCGCGTCGAAACCAGCGGTGGCTACGACGGCGTGTTCGTCCGCGGCGCCCAGCAAAGCTTCGACAATGCCATCCACGCCGCTTTCAACGGCGCGGCCGGTAGCCCCGCACGCAACTACGATGGCGATATCGTCAGCGTCGGCGTCGATTTCGTATTCTGAGGAGCGCCTTGATGAAACTCTCTACCCGCGCCCTCGGCGCCAGCGCCCTGTTGGCGTTCTGCAGCCTGGTCCAGGCGGAAGTCGCCGTGATCGTCAATCCCGCCGCGGCCAAGGCGCCGACCCAGTCCGAAGTATCGAACATCTTTCTGGGCAAGGACAAGTCCCTCAAGGGCGTCGACCAGAAAGACTGGAACCCGACCAAGGACAAGTTCTACAGCACCGTGACCAACAAGAACGAGTCGCAGCTCAAGTCCTACTGGTCGGGCCTGGTCTTCACCGGCAAGGGCCAGCCCCTGCCCAGCGTCGCGGACGACGCGGCGGTGGTCGCCAAGGTGGCCGCCGAGGTCGATGCCATAGGCTACGTTGACGCCGCCGCGGTCACCGACCAGGTCAAGGTGCTGTTCACCCTGCCCTGATCCACCCGCCTCGGTCCGTTGAAAAGCCGGTGCAGCAGCACCGGTTTTTTTATGCCTGACCGATGTGGGAAACAGGCGCGAACGCGCCCAGCTACCTCAGGCCTGCTCGGCCTGCTCGGTCAGCGCGGCCAGGCGGGTCCCATCCATCTCATAGGCGATCCATTTGCTGTCGGGCACCCCGCCCAGGCGGCGATAGAAGGTCTCCGCGCGCCGATTGCCCTTGAGCACCAACCAGGACAACTGCCCCGCGCCACGGCTGCTGGACCAGCGCGCGACCTCACGCAGCAGGCTTGTTCCCAGCCCGGTGCCACGCGCTTGAGGGGCGACGTACAGCTCCTTGAGCACGACCCGGGGACGCAGGTCATAGGTGAAGGGAATCTCCAGTACCACGGCATAACCACAGAGGCCGTCGACTGACGCGGCGACGAATACCTGGCATTGGGCCTGGGGCCCGAAGGCCCGTTCGAGCAGTGCCGACTCGTCCACGGCAAAGTGCTGTAGATAGTCCTCAAACGACGCCAGCTCGCGCATCAGCATCAGCAGGGCCGGTACGTCCGCCGGCTCGGCCAGGCGGACCTGCGCTGTAACGTTCAGCAGTCGCATGAAATACCCGCGCCGCTGGCGAGCGACTCGCCCACTGGCGTAACCAGGCTCAGCCCCTCATCGAGCCAACCGGTGACACCACCGATCATCTCCTTGACCGCGTAACCCAGGCTCGCCAGGCGCAGGGCCGCGCGGTGCACGCCGTTGCAGTGGGGGCCGGCGCAATAGACCACGAACAGGCTGTCGCGAGGGAAGCGCGCCAGATAGTCGGCCGTCATCAAACGGTGAGGTATGTTCAGCGCGCCCGGTACATGGCCCTGGGCGTAAGCAGTGGGGCCGCGCACGTCGACCAGCAGGTAGTCGACTTCATCGGCCTGCTGGCTGGCATTGACGTCAGAGCAATCGGTTTCGAAGGCCAGGCGCGCGCTGAAATGGTGGAGGGCAAGCTCGCTGGCGGCGGCAGGGAAATGGCTGACCAGGCTGGGCATGGGGTGACTCCTTAGCGGTGGGTGTGGCCGCCACTGTATCGGTCGCGTGCGGTGGGCTACAGTGGCGGCCAAGACAGTTACTGGAAGTTTTCCGCCAAATGCCAAAAGACCCCGGGTTGGTCGCCATACTCGCCTACGACGGACTCTGCACCTTTGAGTTCGGCATCGCCGTGGAAGTGTTCGGCTTGCCGCGCCCGGAGTTCGATTTCCCCTGGTACCGCCACTGCATCGTCGGCCTGGAGCCCGGGCCGATGCGGGCACTGGGCGGTATCCAGGTGCTGGCAGAACGTGGCCTGGAGGCATTGGACGACGCGCACACCATCGTGATTCCCGGCTGGCGAGACCGGGATGAAACCCCGCCCGAGGCCCTGCTGGTCGCCTTGCGCAACGCCCAGGGACGCGGTGCACGGCTGCTGTCGATCTGTTCAGGGGTATTCGTGCTGGCGGCCAGCGGTGTGCTGGACGGGTGCCGAGCGACCACCCATTGGCGCCACAGCGCCGAGTTGGCGCGACGCTTCCCGGCCATCGAGGTCGACCCGGCGGTGCTCTACGTGGATGCCGGCCAGCTCATCACCTCGGCAGGCAGCGCCGCGGGTATCGACGCCTGCCTGCACCTGGTGGCCCGGGATTATGGCACCCAGGTGGCCAACAGCGTGGCCCGCCGCCTGGTGACCGCCCCCCAGCGTGCCGGTGGCCAGGCGCAGTTCATCCCCACCCCGCTGGCGCCGTCCCCGCGCGGGGATCTCGCCCCCCTGCTGGAATGGGCCCGGCTGCGCTTGCACCAGCCGCTGGAAGTGAGCCAGCTGGCCAGTCGCGTGGCGATGAGTGAACGCACGTTCTTGCGGCGCTTTCGCGAGGCGACCGGCATGACCCCCAAGGCTTGGTTGCAGCATGAGCGCTTGGCACGGGCCCGTGAGCTGCTGGAAAGTACGGGCGACCCTCATGAGTCCATTGCCGAGCGCTGCGGCTTTCGTTCGGTGGACAGTTTCCGCGTGGCCTTCCGCAGTGGTGTGGGCCTGCCTCCCGCTGCCTATCGCGAGCGATTCGGCAAGGGTCGCGACGGACGCTAAGCGAACTGACCAGACAGGCCACTAAACTGACTGACCCCCTTGCCTCCCGTTTTTAGGAGTTTTTCATGTCCACCCCGAGCATGACCCTGTTCCACTCCCCCACCTCACCCTTCGTACGCAAGGTCATGGTGCTGCTGCACGAGACCGGCCAGCTCGATCGAGTACGACTCGAAGCGGTGCAGCTCAGCCCGATTGCGCCCAGCGCCGAGGTCAACGCCGGCAACCCGGCCGGTAAACTCCCGGCCTTGTGCCTGGCCGATGGCAGCGTGCTGCATGACAGCCGGGTGATCCTCGACTACCTCGACCGCCAGCATGTCGGCGAGCCGCTGATCCCGCTCGACGGCCCGTCACGTTGGCGCCGCCTGACCCTGGCGTCCCTGGCCGACGCCATGCTCGATGCCGCGGTGCTGATCCGCTACGAGACCTTTCTGCGCCCTGTCGACAAGCGCTGGGGCGACTGGCTAGCCGCGCAGCAGGACAAGATCGAGCGCGCCCTGACGCAGCTGGAACAACAGGCCGTGGCCGAGTTGAGCAGCCACTTCGATATTGCTGCCATCGGCGTGGCCTGTGCCCTGGGTTACTTGGATTTCCGCCAGCCCGAACTCGGCTGGCGCCAGCGTTGCCCGCAGCTGGCCGCCTGGTATGCGGAGATCGAGCAGCGGCCCTCCTGGCGGGCTACCCAGCCGCCGCTTTGATGGAGCGACCGGACTCGCCGGTACGGCGAGCGGGGGCGCAAACAGCCCGCCGATCCAGGCCGCCAGGACGCGGCCCAGCAAGCGCTCCTCGCGCAGGCCACTCATCGCCAGCAGCACCAACGGAACAGCCCCGCCGCCAGCAGCAGGGCGAATTGCCCCAGGGCCGCGCAGAGCTGCAGAAAAGACCGCACCATGAAACTCTGCGCGGCGTCGGGCATGCCGGTCAGTCCCTGCCAGAACGCCTCGGGCAAGCTGCTCAGGGCTAGCCAGGCCAGGGGCTGACCGGTCAGCATCCAGGCTTCGATCACGCCGAAGGCCTGGCCGAACATCAGGCCTACCAGCACCAGCAGGGTGATCACGCCCGCCAGCGCCAGGCAGGCGGTCAATTGCAGCAGCGTCTTGATTGGCATAGGCATGTTCGCATTCTCCATGGGGTACGGGGCGCATCAGACCGAGGGATCACTGGCGGCGCCATCGGCCTTGCCGATGCCGTACCAGTCCAGTTTGCGGGTCAGCACCATCACGCAACTCAGCAGGCCGAAGACCAGCAGCGAGCCCATCAGCAGGGCATAATCCTCGGCGCTGAGCAGGCCGTAGAGCAGGCCATAGAGCGCCGCCAGTGCCGTGGTAAAGCCCAGGCCACGGGCCCAGCTATGCAGCACATGGCTGACGTAGAAACCGATCAGCAGCACGCAGGCACCGGCCGACAGCCCATAGGCCAGGCCGAACCCCAGGTGCTCGGCCAGGGACAGCAGCAACAGGTAGAACAGCGCCAGGGACAGGCCCACCAGGCCGTACTGGATCGGGTGCACGGCCAGGCGCTTGAGCACCTCGAACAGGAAAAAGCCGGCAAAGGTCAGGGCGATAAACAGCAGGGCGTATTTGATCGCCCGGTCGCTTTTCAGGTACTGGTCTACCGGGTCGATAAAACTCACGCCGAAGGTGCGATCGCCGAATGCCGCGCACGCCTGGCTGTCGACGCACTCCTGCAGCGCCTCTTCCAGGTTGGTGGCGAAGAAGCTGGTCTGCCAGCGTGCGGTAAAACCCTGGGCGCCGATCTCGCGCTCGACCGGCAGGAACTCGCCGCTGAAGCTGGGGTGTGGCCAGGCGGATTTGAGCGCCACCTGGCTGTCGCGACCCACCGGGGTGATGTTCAGCTGCTCGCTGCCTTGCAGGTTCAGGTCGAAGGCATAGTCCAGGCGCACCGGCGCCAGGCCATCGAGCACGGGCAGGGGCGCATGCACGCCGTTGCCCAAGAGGCTCACCTGGGTACCGGGCTGGAAATTCAGGCTCTGGCCGTTCAGGCGCAGCTTGAGGGCGTTGCCGATGCCGCGAATATCGCTGATGCCGAAGGCCAGCAGGGGCTGGTCGAACCGGTAGTCGGCGAAGTCCTCGCTGATGCCCAGCTGCTGTGGCAGTTCGAAATGCCCGCTGATCGCGCTATTGGCGTGGTACAGCCGTGCCTGGTAGATGCCGCGGCTGCGCACCTCGGTGCTGACGTCGCCGTTGAGCACGAAGCTTTCCGGGAGGAAATACAGCCGGCCGCTCAGCTGTTTTTCTTCCAGCACGCGCTGCTGGGAGGCCTTGTCGAAGGTCCACTCGCGCACCGTCTTGCGGTAAGGCACCACGATTAGAGGGCCGGTCAATTGCTGGCTGTAGCTGGAGCTGCGGGCGATATCCTGCAGGACCTGATCGCGCAGGCCCTGACGCTCCTCGATCACCCCGTCGATCAGCAGGATCGGGATCATCAGCAGCAGGATCAACAGCGCGATGGCGCCGAGTTTGAGCAACAGGTTGCGGTTCATGGGGAGATCTCCTGGTTTGAATGACCAGAAGCGTGACGCATGCCCAAGGGGCCTAGATGGACGGAAGATGGAGACTGAATGGAGATTGTGTGTAGGGGACGAATTCATTCGCCCCTGCAGCAACCTGGCCTCCCGGTCGCAACCGCCGCGACCCAGGGCGTTTACAGCTCTTTTTGGCCCGTGCTGCTAGCCCAGACAAGCCTTGGTGCCGTGCGGGACCGCGGCGTCCCGGACTGCGCCGCGCTGATCCGGGCGCGCTGATTCGTCTTACACCGCCATACCCGCGTGGGCAGGTATTCAGCGAGCTCGCCGCACCTGGGTTCCCGCCTTCTTCCCGCCTTCGCAGGAATGACGGGGAATGACGGATAACTTCCATCGCGCATCACCTGAAACGACTCCAGGCGAGGCGCAAAGTCAGCACGGGGACAGGCCCCATGCCCAGGGAGTCGCTATTCGCCGCGAATATATTGCTCCAGCTGCTGGATCAGATCTTCCTGCTCGGTGATGGTCTGCTTGACCAGATCCCCGATCGACAGCAGGCCGATCAGCTCGCCTTCGGCCAGCACCGGCAAGTGGCGCAGATGACGATCGGTCATCATTTGCATGCACTGCTTGGTCGTGTGCCGTGGCCCCACCGTGATCACATCGGCCGTCATGATTTCGCTGACCTTGGCGCCGAAGGCCGAACGCTCCAGCAGGGCGACCTTGCGCGCGTAGTCACGCTCGCTGACGATGCCCACCAGACGTCCGTTTTGCAGCACCACCAAGGCACCGATGCCCTTCTCGGCCATCAACTTGACCGCATCGAGCACCGAGTCATCGGGGGCGACGCTGTGGACGAAGGAGTGGGGTTTGGATCTGAGAATTTCCGCGACTGATTTCATGCTCTTCCTCCCGATTGGCTTTTCTGTTGTAGCAGCACTTGGGGTATTTCACGAGCGCAACAGGGCGAAAACTTCAGCCTCGCAACACTCTTCTCAAGCATCGGGCAGGCTCAGGCTGACCCGCACGCCCCCCTCGACATTGACCACCCGCAACCCACCGCCGTGCAGCTGCGCCACTTCATGGACGAAGTTCAGGCCCAGACCGGTGCTCTTGCGCCCGGTGCCCGGACGAGGCAGGGAATAGAAGCGCTCGGTCAGGCGCGTCAGGGCGTAATCGGGAATAGCCGGCCCCTGATTGAAAAGCTGCAGTTCGATCTGCCCGGAGCGGGCCTCGACGCTGAACCGCAGGTGTCCACCGGGTGGCGTGAAGTCCAGGGCGTTGTCCAGCAGATTGGCCAGGGCCTGGCGCAGCAGAAAGCGCTCGCCGTGGACGATCTGCTGTTCGCCAATGGCATTCTCGACGGCCAGGCCGGCCCGCTGGATGCGTGCCGCCTGGGCCTGCAGCAGGTCCTCGACCAGGGCCTGCAGCGGTACCGCGACCCGCTCCTCCAGGCCTTGGCGCTGCTCGACCTGGGCCAGGTTCAGCAGCCGCTCGATCAGCTGCTGCAGGCGCGCGCTTTCACTGTCGATATTGTCCACGAAGCGCACGCGCTGGGCCTCGGGCATCGGCCCCTGCAGCAGTTCCGCCGCGCCGCGTATGGCCGCCAGGGGACTCTTCAGCTCGTGGGTCAGGGTGTGCACATAGCGCTCGACATAGGCCTTGCCCTCCAGCTCGGTACGCATGCGCTCGACCGCCGTGGCCAGCTGCGCCAGTTCGCCGCCACGCAGCCGTGGCAACTCGGCGCGCTGCCCCGCGCTGACCGCCTGGGCGTAGTGGGTCAGCCGACGCAGCGAGGCACTGAGCCACCAGGACAGCAAGCCGCCGCTCAACAGCCCCAGCACGATCAGACCGCTGCCCAACCAGCCCAGGCGCTGCTGCGAACGGTCGATATAGGGCTGCAGCGTGCGGCTGGGTTTGGAGACCGAAACCACGCCGACGATCCGCTCGCCGTCCTTGATCGGCGCAGCCACGTACATCACCGAGGACTCCGGATCGTCGGGGTCTTCCCGGGTCGAGCGCGCGCCGTACTGGCCCTGCAGGGTCAGGTGGACATCGTTCCAGCGCGAATAGTCGCGCCCCACGTCCAGGCCGCTGGAGTCCAGCAGGACGATACCGCGCTCGTCGGTGACATAGATGCGGTGATTGACCGCGGTCTTCTGCACGCCCCAGATATCCGCCTGGGGCTGGCGCCTGCCGTAGGCCTCGAACAGTTCGGGCAGGCGGCTCTGGCTCAGGGTGCCGGCCTTGAGGTCCTCGCGCAGCAGCTCGGCCAGCAGGTTGACCGTGTCCACCAGGGTTTCCTCGGTGGACTGGCGAACCCCAGGGCGGATCTCGTCCATGACGGTGCTGAGGACGAACCAGCCGGCCAGGCCGACGAACAGGAAATACACCAGAAATATCCGCACGCCCAAGGGCATCAGCCGCGCTCCTCGAACGGACTCACACCAGCCTCAGGCTGTAGCCCAGGCCGCGGTGGGTCTGGATCGGTTCGGCGTCGGCAGCCACCAGGCGCAGCTTGGCGCGCAGGCTCTTGATATGGCTGTCGATGCTGCGCTCGTAGCCGGCCTCGGCCGGCACGCCCAGGCCGTCCAGCAGCTGCTCGCGGCTGAATACCCGTTCCGGCTGGGCAAGCAGGTGCTGTAACAGGCGGAACTCGTGGCGGGTCAGACCCAGCAGCTGGCCGCGGTAGTGGATCTGTACCCGCTCGCTGTCCAGCTGGAAGGGGCCGCGCGCGGCACCCGCTGCGCTCGCCGCCGGACGCGGCGCCATGCGTTTGAGAATGGCCTTGACCCGGGCCGCCACCTCCCGCGGGCTGAAGGGCTTGATCACATAGTCATCGGCGCCGATCTCCAGGCCCACCACCCGGTCGATTTCGGCATCCCGGGCCGTGAGAAAAATCACTGGTACCTCGGAAAACCGCCGTAGGCGCTTGCAGGCCTCGAAGCCACTGATATCCGGCAGACCCACGTCGAGTATCACCAGGTCAGCCGGCTGGCGTTCCAGCAGGGCCAGGGCTTCGCCGGCCAGGCTTAGCCAGGTGGTGGTAAAGCCCTCGCTCTGCAGGGCGAAGATCAGGGTGTCGGCGATGGCGGCTTCATCTTCGACGATCAAAATGTGCGGCATGGGCGCCCCGGGGCTGAACGGACTGGGCCAGGAGCCTGCGGCAGGTGGGGCGCAGCGTCAAGACAGGCGTATAAACCCGGCGTGCCCGGCGAGCGGCGGGAAGTTACCTGAGCTTATCGCTTCGCTCAAACCAACCCACCCCCGCCTGCCCGGCAACGACGGGCTCAACCCAGCTGGAAACGCCCGGTATTGCGCTCCAGCCCCTGGCTGCCGCGACGCAGTTGCTCGGCGGCGGTGCTCACGGCCTTGGCGCCGTCCAGCAAATGGCTGGCCCCTTGGTCGACCTGCTGGATATTGCCGCTGACCTCGTCGGCGGTGGCCGCCTGCTGCTCGGCGGCGGTGGCGATCTGCGCCAGGCGGTCGCTGACCCGCTGCACCGATTCGGCGATCCCTTCCAGGTCTTCGCCCATGGCCAGCACGCTACCGACATCGCCGTCGGCCTGGCGGAAGGCTTCTTCCATCATGCTCACGGCCTGGCCCACGACCTTCTGCAGGTCTTCCACGGTCTGGGCGATTTCCTGGGTCGAATCCTGGGTGCGCTTGGACAGGCTGCGTACCTCGTCGGCGACCACGGCGAAACCGCGGCCCTGCTCGCCGGCGCGGGCGGCCTCGATGGCGGCGTTCAGGGCCAGCAAATTGGTCTGTTCGGCGATGCCCTTGATCACGTCGACGATACGGGTGATCTGCTGGGTCTGGTCACGCAACTGCTGCAGGGTCGCCGAGGTGTCGCCCAGGCGGGCGCTGAGCTGACGCATGCTGGCGCTGGTGCGGGTGCTGCGCTGGTTGCTCTGCATGGCGATTTCGCGGGTGTGCCCGGCATCCTGGGCGGCTTCTTCGCAGCTTTGCGCCACGCTCTGGGCAGTGGCGGCCATTTCGGTGGCGGCCGTGGCAATCTGGGTCATCTGCAGCTGTTGCTGCTCCACCGCGTCCAGGGCGCTCTGGGCCTGGGTGGTGAGCAGCTGCACGGTGCCGCCCAGCTGCTGGCTTTCGTGGTTGACGCCCTGCAACGAATCACGCAACTGCAGCACGGCGGCATTCAGCGACTCGGCGATCTGCGCCAGATCGTCCTGCCCGTGCACGTCCATCTTGACCCGCAGGTCACCGTCGCGCAGCCCGGCGGCCGCCTGGATGATGCTGGTCGTGCTGCGGCGGATAGAGGCGTTCAGGCACAGCAGCACATAGAGCGCCAGCAGGGTGAGCAGGGAGAAAGCGCTGATCACCTGGAGCATGCTGTTCAGCGATTCCTGGCGATAAGCCCCCAGGCTCTGGGCGAACTGCGCGTACTGGGCCGACTGCAGGCCTTGCAACTGGGCCTGAAGGGCCTCGATACGCTGGATGAATTCGGTCGGGGTCAGGCTCATGGGCGAGGCCTCGAACATGTCGCGGTCGATATCCGCCAGGAAGCTGTCCAGCCCCTCCTGGGCCTGGGCGAAGGGCGCCTGCAGCTGCACCATGGCCGCCGGCGCTTCCAGGTTCAGGGTGCTTTGGGCCTTGTGCAGATGCGCGCGGGACTCGTCCAGGGCACGGCGCAGGTCGCGCACCAGCACCCGGCTCTGCAAGGTGAAATGCTGGGACAGGACCGCGCCATGGCCCTGGCTGGCGAACGCTCCGACCTGCTCCACCAGACGCGGCAGGGTAAAGGTCAGCTGTTCCATCATCAGGTAGGTGTCCAGGTGCGGATCGAGGATCAGCCCGCTGTCGGTGGCGATCTGCTCGCGCAGGGTCAGCAAGAGCAACAGGGTCTTTTGGTAACGCTCCAAGGCGTCGGGCAGAGGTACTTTGCGCAACACTTCAGCACCCAGATCGGCCCGCGCGCTGCGCAACGCGTCAAGTTGCTGGCGCGCCTGCTCGCTCAAGGGCTGGCTGTCGAGCTGGCTGGCGACCTGCTCCAACGCCTGGTCCAGAACCCCGGCGCTCTGTTGCAGCAGCGGCAAGGCCTCCTGCTCGGTACCCTTCCAGCGGGCCAGCAGGGTGCGCTGATCCACCAGCGCTTGCTGCACGACCCCCAGGGCCTGGACGCTGCGCATGCCGCCCAGCTCGCGGTCGACCAGGCCGAGCTGCTGCAGGTAGGTGCTGCTGATGATCCACAAGCCATAACCCAGCGGCAAAACGAACAGCAAAAACAGCAGTTGGAATTTGCGCGTGAAGCTGAACCGCTCCAGCAGCCGAACACCTGGGCTGAGTACTCCGGTCATGCGATACCTCGATCAAGGCTGAACCCGCCCCTGGCAGGGCGTGGTAGAACTCAGCATCAAGCAAGATATGCGCCGCTAGTACCCGACGGGCATCGACCAGCCCAATGCTGTTTTGCCATTAGTCTAGAGCCTGTTGAGACTAACCGCACGGCCGCGCCGCATCTGGTTTTGAAACGACACAGGGCATGAAACGCGCCGCCGGGTATTTCGAAGGAACGGCGAGTAATTTTTATCCCATCAAAATAGACCCGGCCCTGCGGGTTGCGCGAATAGGTGCCCCATTCGGCGTTGAGAAACTGGGCAAGGGAATGACCATTGCCGGCGTTCCGCGCCTTGCCTGGGACCCTTCTTCGCGGCATCGCAACTCGCGAGGATAATGTCAACAGGCTCTAGCCGATCTCAGCACGAGGGTTTGTCGGCGGTGAACTTGCGCGCCGGGTTGATCGCCGCGTCGAATTTTTCCAAGGCCTGGGCGCCGATCAACAGGGGGTAGTTGAAGCGGCTGCGATCGGCCAGGTTGACCTCCACGGTGCGTTTCTCGCCACCCAGGCAAAGCATCAGTTCCACCACCGGACGCCGGGTCGGATCGTCGTCTTCGTCATCGCCTTCCTCGGCGCGGCTCTTGATCTTGCTGATGCGCGCCAGCTTGTGCTCGTACAGGGTCTTGTCGGCGCCTTCGGCGGCCAGGCGAAAACGCACCCAGTCCTCGCCGTCTCGGCTGAAACGCTCGATATCCTTGGCCGACAGCGAAGCGGTCAAGGCCCCGGTGTCCATCTTGGCTTTCAGGGTCTTGCCGATATCCATCACCTTGATGAACTCATAGCGGCCATAGAGGGTCGGCTCTTGGGCGGCGGCAGCCGGCAAAGCCAGCAGGGACAGCAGCAGCAGGGTGGATTTCAACGGGAGTTCTCCTATCAAGGGTGCAGTGGGCATGGGACTGGCCTGCTCTCGGATCGTTCGGTTGCGTCAACACCGCGATCAGGCATCGAAATGCGAGCCGGGCCTGGCCGCCAGCCCGGACCAGAGCTCTTCCAGGTTGCGAAAGCCCCAGACGCTGGCCGATTCGCGACCGACGATGCGCTCGCGGCCCACCAGTTTGGCCAGGTCGAGTACTTCCTGGGGGATGGGTGCGCGGGACTTGGCTGAAAAGAACACCCGTACCCTGGGCGTCAGCAGGGATTGCCCGTGCTGTTCCAGCACCACGCCCAGGCGTCCGCTCTGCAGGCGCACCAGGGAGCCGGCCGGATAGATGCCCACGCATTTGACGAAAGCCTGGAACACCGTCTCGTCGAAATGCCCGGTGGTCCATTCGGCCATTCGGCGAATTGCCTCGGCCGGATCCCAACCCTTCTTGTAGGGGCGATCCGAGGTGATGGCGTCGTACACGTCGCAGACCGCACCCATTCGCGCGAACAGGCTGATCTGCTCGCCGGCCAGGCGGTGGGGATAGCCGCTGCCGTCGACCTTTTCGTGGTGGTGCAGGCATACGTCCAGCACCAGCGCACTGACCTGCCTGCTCTGGAGCAGCATGTCCGTACCGGCCTGGGGATGACCGCGCATCACGCCGAACTCGGCCTCGGTCAGGGTGCTCGGCTTGTTCAGCACCGTCAGGGGCACGGCCATTTTACCGATATCGTGCAGCAGCCCGGCCATCCCCGCTTCGCGCACCTGGTCTTCGTCCAGGCCGAGCTGGCGTGCCAGGGCGATCATCAGGGCGCACACCGCCACCGAGTGCATATAGGTGTATTCGTCGGCATGTTTCAGCCGCGCCAGGCTGATCAGCGCATTGGGATGGCGCAGTACCGAGGCCGAAATATTTTCCACCAGCGTGACCATTTCGGCGGTCTCGATGGCATGGCCCATGCGCGCGTCGCCGAACATGGCCGCCACCGCGGCCTTGGAGTGAGCACAGAGCTTGAGCGCGCGATCGATCTCCTCGTCCAGCGTGGCTTGCCGGGACACGAGCCGGGGCACGGTCTCGGCGGCCAGCAGCCGGGCCTCGGTCTGCACCGCGACCTCCCGCACGCTCTGGCCACCGGGTAGATCGAGCCCCTTGCTGGTGTCGATCCACAGTTCGCCAATGCCGCTGTCGCGGATACGCTGCAGGTCCTCGGCGCTGGTCAACAGAAACTTGGTCTTCCAGAACGGATGGTCCATCCAGGAGCCACAAAACTCCTGGATGTACATGCCCTTGCACAGCTCGGTAAGGGCGATACGTTTGAGCACGGGAGACACCGTCGCGGCGTTAGGGAGTCTGATCAGAATAGTCGATTCGCACTAATAGCACAGCGCTATCAACGACAGCTTTTCTCGACTTGCCCCGCCGCGCCCAACCCTACAGCACAAAGGGCAAAAAGCGTCGGGTGCGGCGGCAATAGTCGCCATATGCCGCACCGAAGGTGCGCAGGTTTTCGTCCTCCTCCACCTTGGCGGTGGCGATCAGGGCCAGGCTGGCCAGCAGCGCAGCGCCGCCTTCGGCCAGGGCCGGCTGCTTGAAGAACAGCCCCCAGGCCAACAGCAGCAAGGAGCTGTACAGCGGATGGCGGATATAGCCATAGATCCCGCTGTCCACCAGGCGAGCGGTGTTCTCGAAACGGAAATTGGCCGCATCGCTCGCACGCTCCGGCGCATGACCACCGCGCACGCGCAACAGGTACAAGCTGTGCAGTAACAGATAGAGCGCGCTGAACAGCAGCGCCCAGGACAGCAGCTGAGTGGGTGAGAAGCGGTCCTCGAACCAGAACGGCAGGTTGCACCAGAGCAGAAAGACTATCGCCTCGAAGGCGAACAGCCGATAGAAGCCATGGCTCTTCGGGTCTCGCAGAGACTGGCGCGAGAGCACCGCCAGAGCCAGGCCCAGGGCCAGGAAAATCCCATCATAAAACAGCGACACGGCTCCCACTCCTCATTTGTTATGCACCGGCCGCCTGGAGCGGCGCCGTGTGGCAGCAGACGCAAAGTTTATTGCCATCGGGGTCACGAAAATAGGCCCCGTAGTAATCGGGATGATACTGCGGGCGCAGCCCCGGCGGCCCTTCGCACTGTCCGCCGTTGGCGAGTGCCACCCGGTAGGCATGCTCAACCATTGCCCGGGTGGATGCGAGCAGCGCAGTCATCTGGCCGTTACCCGCCGTGGCCGCCTCGCCGTTATGCGGCAACCCGATCACGAACAAAGGCCGCGCCTGATCCGGCGACATCCAGCCGGCCCAGGGCTGCTGGGGGTCGCAGAACTTCAGCTGCAGCCCCAAGCTCTCCATCAGCGCCGAATAAAAGCCCAGGGCCCGCTGGAAATCGGTAATGCCCAGGAAGACGTGAGAGATCATGGTTTTATCCTTCGGCGTTGGAGGTCCGGATCCGTCAGCGCCTTTGAGAAAAGGCCTGCCTCAGCTTTAGGATACGAAGCTCATTATGCCCACAAAAGCGTTAGTTGCCCGGATGCAAACCGGGGGGCTCCGTCGTTCCCGCGCAGGCGAGCCCCAGGGTGGCAGTGGCATCGGTGCGGCAGACACTTCGCGGGTATGACGGGTAATCGAGATTCAGTAGGGCGCAGGAAACGCCCGCGCTCAGACACCCCGCCGTCGTTCCTGTGCGGGCGGGAACCCAGTTGCGGCGAGCGTTCTGGATACCCGCCTTGGCGGGTATGACGATACGCGCAGCGCCATCCGGGGGGCCGCCACTTGCGGTCGGCCGACGCTGGCTATGCCTCGATCGCCAGGCCGTATTCGGCGCTGGCGTCCTGCAGCCACAGCCAGTAGTAATCGGCGAAGCTGCGGCGCACCAGCAGCTCCCAGCGGTTTTCACCGGTGTGGCGCAGCACCAGGTGCGACTTGGCGAATACCGTGCCCACCGCCTTGCCCACCGGGAAATGGCTCGGGTGCACGTCGTAGGGCGTGGACTTCATCAGCAACTCGAGCACCTTGGGGCCGCTCAGCTCCAGCAGGGTCTGTCCGCCGCTGACATTGACCACCTGGTGATGCAGCGCGCCCAGGGCCGCGCGCAGCCGTTGCTCGGCGACCAGCTCCTCGCCACGGGGCACGACCAGCAGCCACTCGTCGGGCCCCAGCCATTGCAGCGAGCGATCATCCTGGCTGACCAGCTGCAGGGCCGAAGGCAGTTCCAGGCCGGTGGCCTGCTGCACCGCGTGGACAAAGAGCGGATCCTGGCCACCGCCGCGCAAAATCAGATGGCCCAGCAGCTGCTTCTCGCGCAAGCGGATGCCGGCGCCGGCGCGGCTCTTGCCGGCCAGCGCGTCGAGGCCGGCATGGAACAGCGGCGACTCCGCGTGGGCCGCGTCCGGGCGTTGCCTGTAGCTGTTGACAGTGCTCATGGGGACCTCAGGGCAGGATTCACGGGATCCCCGCCTGCGCGGGGAAGAGGGTCTGTAAGCCGTAACGCGTGCTAGCCGTTCTGCCGCTCGCCTTGCGGGTCGTAGAACAGCGTGCTGACGATCTCGGCCTCGATCAGGTGACCGTCCGCCAAGGGCGCGAAAACCTTTTCGCCCAGGCGCTTGAGCCCGCCCTGGACCAGGGCCAGGGCGAAACTGTGGCCCAGATTCGCGCTGAAATAACTGGAGGTGACGTGGCCGACCATGGTCATGGGAATGGCCTGCTTGGGGTCGAACACCAGTTGAGCGCCCTCGGGCAGCACATACTGCGGGTCGAGAGGCTTGAGGCCAACCAGCTGCTTGCGGCCCTCGCGCAGGCAATCCTCGCGGTTCATGCCGCGCCAACCAAGCCAGGAGAACGGCTTGGTGCGACCGACGCACCAGCCCATGTTCAGGTCGTCCGGGGTCACCGAACCGTCGGTGTCCTGGCCGACGATGATAAAGCCCTTCTCGGCCCGCAAGACATGCATGGTCTCGGTGCCGTAGGGGGTCAGGTTGTAGGGCTTACCGGCCTCGATCAGTTTTTCCCAAACGCCCAGGGCATAGTCGGCCTGCACGTTGACCTCGTAGCTCAGCTCCCCGGTAAAGGAGATGCGGAACACCCGCGCCGGCACGCCGCCGACCCGGCCTTCCTTCCAGCTCATAAAGGGGAAGGCGTCCTTGTCCAGGTCGATGTCGGTGACCTCGGCCAGCAGCTTGCGGCTGTTGGGGCCGGA
>JAZKHB010000020.1:0-16528 GCA_040385585.1 Pseudomonadota bacterium
TGGCCACCAGGCCGAACAGGCCGATCCACACCAGCATGTGCATCCAGCCGGAGTTCTCGCCGACCACCGCTTTCATGGCCTGGGGCAGCGGGTCGTTGATATTGGCCAGCTGGCGCCAGTCGCCCACGCCGCCGGCCATGATCATTACCCCAATGGCCAGGAATACCAGGGTCAGGATGCCGCTGAGGTAGGCCCTGGGAATGGTGCGCTTGGGGTCCTTGGCTTCTTCGGCGGCCATGGCCGCGCCTTCGATGGCCAGGAAGAACCAGATGGCAAAGGGAATGGCCGCGAACATCCCGGCAATGGAGGCGGTGCTGAAGCTGTCCGCGCCGGCCCAGCCGTTGAGGGCGAACGCACTGAAGCTGAAACCCGGCGCGACCACGCCCATAAATACCAGCAGCTCACCGACCGCCAGTACCGTGACCACCAGCTCGAAGGTGGCGGCGATACTGACGCCGAGGATGTTCAGGGTCATAAACACGAAGTAGGCGCCGACCGCCGCGTGCTTGGGGTCCAGTCCGGGGAACTGCACGTTGAGGTAGGCACCGATGGCCATGGCAATCGCCGGTGGCGCGAAGACGAACTCGATCAGCGTGGCGAGCCCGGCGATCAGCCCGCCCTTTTCGCCGAACGCGCGGCGGCTGTAGGCGAACGGCCCACCGGCATGGGGAATGGCCGTGGTCAGTTCGGTGAAGCTGAAGATAAAGCAGGTGTACATCGCCGCCACCATCAGGGTGGTGACCAGAAAGCCCAGGGTGCCGGCGCTGCCCCAACCGTAGCTCCAGCCGAAATATTCCCCGGAAATCACCAGGCCGACGGCGATGCCCCATAAATGCAGGGTGCCGAGCGTGGGTTTGAGTTGTGTCGTAGAAGTCATTGAGTAGCCGCCCTAAAAGTGGAACAGACCAAGAGACTTGCGAATGGACGCAACGCCCTGCCCGCCGCAACAGGGTGCGGCGGCCCAAGGGAGCGCTTTAGCTTTGCGGAAGGCCCTGTCGGCGTCGTGCTGCGGGTGCGCAGCAGGCGATCGCCGAGGCGGGTGAACCCGCCTCGGGCCCGCGGCCTAGAAGAAGCCCATGGGGTTGATGTCGTAGCTGATCAGCAGGTTCTTGGTCTGCTGGTAGTGGTCGAGCATCATCTTGTGGGTCTCGCGGCCGACCCCTGACTTCTTGTAGCCGCCGAACGCGGCATGGGCCGGGTAAAGGTGGTAGCAGTTGGTCCACACCCGCCCAGCCTTGATCGCCCGGCCCATGCGGTAGGCGCGGTTGATGTCGCGGGTCCAGAGCCCTGCACCGAGGCCGAATTCGCTGTCGTTGGCGATGGCCAGGGCTTCAGCCTCGTCCTTGAAGGTGGTGACGCTGACCACCGGTCCGAAGATCTCCTCCTGGAACACGCGCATCTTGTTGTGGCCCTTGAGCAGGGTCGGCTGGATGTAATAGCCGCCGCCCAGGCTGCCGGCGAGTTTCTCCACCTTACCGCCGGTGAGCAGCTCGGCGCCTTCCTGCTTGGCGATTTCCAGGTAAGAAAGGATCTTGTCGAACTGCTGCTCGGAGGCCTGGGCGCCGACCATGGTCTCGGTGTCCAGCGGGTCGCCACGCTTGATGCTGGCGACCTTCTTCATCACCTCGGCCATGAAGGCGTCGTAGATCGATTCCTGCACCAGGGCCCGGGAGGGGCAGGTGCAGACCTCGCCCTGGTTGAAGAAGGCCAGCACCAAGCCCTCGGCGGCCTTTTCGATAAAGGCCGGCTCGGCCTGCATGATGTCTTCGAAGAAAATGTTCGGCGACTTGCCGCCCAGCTCCACGGTGGAGGGGATGATGTTCTGGGCGGCGCATTTCATGATGTGCGCGCCGATGGGGGTGGAGCCGGTGAAGGCGATCTTGGCGATGCGCGTGCTGGTGGCCAGGGCCTCGCCGGCTTCGCGACCGTAGCCCTGGACGATGTTCAACACGCCCGGCGGCAGCAGATCGCCGACCAGTTCGGCGAACAGGGTGATGGACAGCGGGGTCTGCTCGGCGGGTTTGAGCACCACGCAGTTGCCGGCGGCCAGGGCCGGGGCGAGTTTCCAGGCGGCCATCAGCAGCGGGAAGTTCCAGGGAATGATCTGCCCGACCACGCCCAGGGGCTCGTGGAAGTGGTAGGCCGCGGTCAGTTCGTTGATCTCGGCGGCGCTGCCTTCCTGGGCGCGGATGCAGCCGGCGAAGTAGCGGAAGTGGTCGGCGGCCAGGGGCACGTCGGCGTTCAGGGTTTCGCGCACGGCCTTGCCGTTGTCCCAGGTTTCGGCCACGGCCAGCAGTTCGAGGTTGGCCTCGATGCGGTCGGCGATCTTCAGCAGCACCAGGGCACGGTCCTGGGCCGAGGTCTTGCCCCAGGCGTCGGCGGCGGCATGGGCTGCGTCCAGGGCCTTGTCGATATCGGCGGCATCGGAGCGCGGGAATTCGCCGATGACCTGGCCGTTGACCGGCGAGGTGTTGACGAAGTACTGGCCCTTGACCGGCGGCACGAACGCCCCGCCGATAAAGTTGCCGTAACGCGGCTTGAGCGACAGGACGGCGCCTGCGGTACCGGGTTGCGCGTAAATCATGCTGAGGATCTCCTGGCTTTTATGCTTGTTAGGGAGGGCGCGCGGTGGCGCTTGCCAAGTGTAGAGCAAGGCCTGGGCCAGGTAGCGGGAAGGTCCGTTCTAGAGGGTTGTAACGGCTTTCGAGGGGACCTGCCGCGCGGCGCGGCGTAACGCCGACGGTGCAGCGCGGGTGACAGTCTGTACCTGTCCTGACACGGCGCCGTGACCAGCGGGTCAGCTCGCCTTGCAATGGATTTGCGCCTGGTGGATGCTGGCGCGCGAAGGCGAAGTTCGAACAGGTGCGGCTCCAGAGCGGAGAACAATAAGAATGCACAACCCTGCAAGTCGTCATGCCCAGCAGGTGCTGACCGTGGCGCACGGCGGCAGCCCCGCCGCCGGTCCGGCGGCCGACCCCTCGGTGGCGCGCTCCTGGTTGCGTTGCCTGGAGCAGTATCACCTCGATCCGGCCCATGCCTCGGCCCCGGCGGTGCTGGAGTACGCGCGCATGCTCGAGCGCCGCGAGCAGCTGCAGCAGGTGCTGGAGATTTCCAGCAATGAGATGAACAGCCTGCACCGTCAGCTGGCCGGTTCCGGCCACGCGGTGCTGCTCACCGATGCCCGCGGGGTGATTCTCAACACCGTCACCCAGCAGGCGGAAAAACGTACCTTCGAACAGGCCGGTCTCTGGCTGGGCGCCGACTGGAGCGAGGCCTGCGAGGGCACCAACGGCATCGGCACCTGCCTGGTCGAGCGCCAGTCCCTGACCATCCACCAGAATGAACACTTCCGTAGCCGGCACACCGGCCTGACCTGCTCGGCCAGCCCGGTGTTCGACCCTCATGGCGAACTTCTGGCGGTGCTCGACGTGTCTTCGGCGCGCCACGATGTCTCCCGGCAAAGCCAGTTCCACACCATGGCCCTGGTCAACCTGTCGGCCAAGGTCATCGAAGGCTGCCACTTTATGCGCAGCTACGAAGGCGAATGGCTGCTGCGCTTCCATGCCCAGGCCGAATACATCGGCCAGTTCAGCGAGGGCCTGCTGGCCTTCGACGGCGACGGGCGGATCAGTGCGGTGAACCAGAGCGCGATCAACCTGCTCGGCTTGCCGCGCCGGCGCCTGCTCGGTCGCACCCTGCTGGAGATTTTCGACTGCCACCTGGACGACCTGCTCGGCCGTGCCTCGCCGCAGCCGGCGGCCAGCTGGCCGTTGTACACGCAAAAGGGTCAGTTGCTGTTCGCGATGCTGCGCGGCCAGGCGCCGCGCCGTGCCCAGGCCATAGGCGCTGCGGCCCTGACCACCCCCGGTCTGTGCCTGGCCGACCCGGCCTTGCAGGCGGATTTTCGCCGGGCGCTACGGGTGTACGAGCGCGACGTGCCGCTGCTGATAGGCGGCGAGACCGGCACTGGCAAGGAGGTCTTCGCCAAGGCCCTGCATCAGGTCAGCTCGCGCGGCGGCAAGCCCTTTGTCGCGCTTAACTGCGCGGCCATTCCCGAAAGCCTGATCGAGAGCGAATTGTTCGGCTACCGCGGTGGCAGCTTCACTGGCGCGCGCAAGGAAGGCATGCGCGGCAAGTTGCAGCAGGCCGACGGTGGCACCCTGTTTCTCGACGAGATCGGTGATATGCCATTGGCGCTGCAAACCCGCCTGTTGCGCGTGCTGGAAGAGCGGCAGATCGAACCCATAGGTGGCGAAGCCCAGGCCATCGACGTACGGGTGATCAGCGCCAGCCATCGCGACCTCGGCGAGCGGGTCGCCAGCGGGCAGTTCCGCGAGGACCTGTATTACCGCCTCAATGGCCTGGTGCTGGAACTGCCGCCTTTGCGGGGGCGCAGCGACAAGGCGCAACTGATCGAGTACCTGCTGGGCGAGGAGACCCGTGGCCGGCCCCTGCGCCTGGACGGGTCCGCGCGCCAGGCACTGCTCGACTATCGCTGGCCGGGCAATGTGCGTCAGCTACGCAATGTGCTGCGCACCCAGGCGGCGTTGTGCGAGGGCGACGTCATCGGCTATGCCGAACTGCCCGCCGAAATCCGCAACGCCCTGGTCGCGGTCGAGACCAGTGCCAGTGGGCCGTGCGCCCCGCTCGACGAGGCGGAGCGCAATGCCCTGCTGGCCGTGCTGGACAGCCAGCGCTGGCAGATGACGCGCTGCGCCGAACAGTTGGGCATCAGCCGCAATACCCTCTATCGCAAGTTGCGCAAACACGGCATCCGCCGCACTGTCTGAAAGGCCGCGGGTAGAGACCAGTTGATTCAATAGCCTCAGGCCATGGGATGGCGGGGGTTTGTGCTCACCGCTCAGCCCTTGCCCCGACCGGGGCATGGCGCGTGGGTGCCAGCCCATCCTAAGGCCTGGGCCCCAGGGGCTGTGCTAATCTGCGCGCCATGTTTCCCGGCCCGCGTGGCCCGCTCAGAGGTCCCTATGCACCTTCATATCCTCGGCATCTGCGGCACCTTTATGGGGTCGCTGGCCGTTCTCGCCAAGGCGCTGGGCCATCGCGTCACCGGCTCCGACGCCAATGTATACCCGCCCATGAGCACCCAGCTGCAGGCCCAGGGTATCGAGCTAACCCAGGGCTACGACCCGGCGCAGCTCGACCCGGCGCCGGACCTGGTGGTGATCGGCAATGCCCTGTCGCGCGGCAACCCGGCGGTGGAATACGTGCTGAACCAGGGGCTGCCCTATGTCAGCGGTCCGCAGTGGCTGGCCGATCATGTGCTGCAGGGCCGCTGGGTACTGGCGGTGGCCGGCACCCATGGCAAGACCAGCAGCAGCAGCATGCTGGCCTGGGTGCTGGAGCAGGCCGGCATGAGCCCGGGTTTCCTGATCGGCGGGGTGCCGCAGAACTTCGGCATTTCCGCGCGCCTGGGGGATACGCCGTTCTTCGTGGTCGAGGCCGACGAGTACGACAGCGCCTTCTTCGACAAGCGCAGCAAGTTCGTCCACTACCGTCCGCGCACCGCCATCCTGAATAACCTGGAGTTCGACCACGCGGATATCTTTCCCGACCTGGCGGCCATCGAACGGCAGTTCCACCACCTGGTGCGGACCATTCCCGGCGATGGCCTGATTATCCATCCGGCGGCGGAATGCGCCCTGGCGCGGGTAATCGACATGGGCTGCTGGACGCCGGTGCAGACCACCGGCGAGGGCGGCCAGTGGCAGGCCCGCCTGCTCGGCGAGGACGGCGCACGTTTCGAGGTGAGCTTCGAGGGCAAGGTCGCCGGTACCGTGGATTGGCAGCTGACCGGCCGGCACAACGTCGCCAATGCCCTGGCCGTGCTCGCCGCGGCCCGCCATGTGGGCGTGGTGCCGGAGCAGGGCGTCGCCGCGCTCTGCAGCTTTATCAACGCTAAGCGGCGCATGGAAAAGGTCGCCGAGGTGCGGGGCATCACGGTCTACGACGACTTCGCCCACCATCCCACCGCCATTGCCACCACCCTGGACGGCTTGCGCCGGCAGATAGGCGCCGCCCAGCTGATCGCCATCGTCGAGCCGCGCTCCAACTCCATGAAGCTCGGCGCCCACCGCGACGGCCTGGCGCAGTCCGTGGCCCAGGCCGACGCGGTGTACTGGTACGCGCCGGCCAACCTCGGTTGGGACCTGGCGGCGGCCGTGGCCGACTGCCCGGTACCGACCCGGGTCTGCGATTCCCTGGACGCCATCATCGCCGGGGTCAAGGCCCAGGCGGCGCCGGGCACCCGGGTGGTGATCATGAGCAACGGCGGTTTCGGCGGCCTGCACGGCAAGCTGGCGGCAGCCCTGGCGATAGTCTGACGATCGAATAGGAGTCGCTGTGCCGAAGGACGGTTTAGTAAAGGCAGGTGAAGTGGATCAATTCAATCCCTACCGAGCGCCGAAGGCGCGTCTTCTGCAAAATAAGACTGCAGAAAACCGGCTGCACGTGTTGTATCTGGTGCCCAACTACCTGTTTGCCCTGCTATTGCTGATGGCTACGGCTGTTTTGTTGATGAGCAACCCAGCCAGCCTGCTGCAACCGCGAGGCTTGGTGACTGCGCTGATTTTTTATGCGCCCTTGCTGTGCTTCTGTCTGCTTCGCTGGGGCTCTCGTCGTCACCTCGGCGTCTGGCTCGGCCTCCAGGCGCTGCTAGTCCTGTGGCTAATGAGCAAATTACTTCGAAGCTGGGGCATGCAGGCCCCTGATTTCGTGGTTGGCTGCGTACTGGTAGGAATTAATCTCTTCGCACTGCTGGGCGCCCTGCTGCAAGCCCGAGCCTTGCCCTCTGTGAAGGAACAGTCATGAGCGGACCAGAACGAATTACCTTAGCCATGACCGGCGCTTCCGGCGCCCAGTACGGCCTGCGCCTGCTCGACTGCCTGGTGCGCGAGGACCGCGAGGTGCATTTTCTGATCTCCAAGGCCGCGCAGCTGGTGCTGGCCACCGAGACCGACGTGACCCTGCCGGCCAAGCCCCAGGCCATGCAGACCTTCCTCACCGAATACACCGGCGCGGTGGCCGGGCAGATTCGCGTCTACGGCAAGGAGGACTGGATGGCCCCGGCGGCCTCAGGTTCAGGGGCGCCGACCGCCATGGTGGTGGTGCCCTGTTCCACCGGCAGCCTGTCGGCCATCGCCCACGGTGCCTGCAACAACCTGATCGAGCGCGCCGCCGACGTGGCCCTCAAGGAGCGCCGCCAGCTGATCCTGGTGCCGCGCGAGGCACCGTTTTCCAGTATCCACCTGGAAAACATGCTCAAGCTGTCGAACCTGGGCGCGGTCATCCTGCCCGCCGCGCCGGGCTTCTACCACCAGCCGCAGACCATCGACGACCTGATCGACTTCGTCGTGGCGCGCATCCTCAATGTGTTGAATATTCCCCAGGACATGCTGCCGCGCTGGGGCGAGCACCACCTGGGCAGCCATGACTAGGGGCTTGCTGCTGGTGCTGCTGGTACTGGGCTCCGGTCTGTGCGGCTGTGCCAGCGTGCGCACCCTGGATGCGGCCAAGCCGGGCGCGCCGCTGGTCTATGCCGGCACCCGACTGGACCTGTATGCCCTGCAAGGCGGCTGCTGCGCCGAGCAGCGCTTTGGCGCCCCGGCCCCGACCTACCCGGGCCTGGACCTGCCGGCCAGCCTGCTGCTGGACAGCCTGCTGTTGCCGCTGTCCCTGGCCAGGGTGCTGGGATTGCAACTGAACGTCAGCGGCGGGCTGTAATCCGCATCGCTGGTGTTTTAGCCATCCACCCCATCGCGATGGTGGATGAGCAAGACGTCATCCACCCTACTCAGCTGCGCTTATCCGGGCCGCGTTTCATGGCGTCTGCCTGGAGTGAAAACCGCGATGGCCGCGGCCGTGGACCGGGTCGCGGCGTCTCGCCGACGGGCCGACGGATGTCAAATTGATGTTATCTATTCCGGGTTTTTGCTATCCTGCCCGCCGCTTTTTCCCGACTGCCGACGATCCGGATCCCTCCAGGTCCGTTGTGGGCACTGTCTCGACCCGCGATACACGCCCTGGGCGTTGCGCGGATCGCTGGCGCGGGAACCAAGGCGAGTCACCAATCAAAAGGTCCTGTAAACGAACCGAGCGCTTGTCTCGTGGGTTTGCCAGCGTCACGGAGTAGGCGCGACTGTCACGGGTTCGAGCGAGCAACAACGGTTATGGATGGGCATTTCAAGACCAGGACCGCGTCATTCGACGTGGTGATCACCTGGGTCGATGGCGCGGACCCGCGCTGGCGGGCCAGCCGGGCGGCGCACCAGGGCGCGATCATTGCAGGCGCCACCTTGGCCACCTCCAATGTGGAGGGGCGCTTTCGCGATAATGGCGAACTGCGCTACCTGCTGTATTCGCTGCGCACCTTCTGCCGTGATCTGGGCCGGGTCTTCCTGGTGACCGACGGCCAGCGCCCGGCCTTTCTGGCCGAATTTCCCGAGGTGGTGCCGGTCGATCACCGGGACTTTATTCCGGCCGACTGCCTGCCGACCTTCTCGTCGCGGGCCATCGAGGCCTGGCTGCACCGTATTCCGGGTATCGCCGAGCACTTCGTGGCCTTCAACGACGACGTGTTTCTGATGCGTCCGGCCGGTTTCGAGGATTTTTTCGGCCGCCGTGGCTGCGTGGTCTACCTTACGGACGAGCCGCTGCCCGCGTGTGGCGACGGCCGGACGCTCTCCGGGCATAACGATGCGCTGAACGCCCGGCGCTGGATGCTGGCGCACTACGGGCGCTCGTCCATCGATGCGATCGGCGAGCACTCGCCCAAGGGCATCCGCACCAGCTGGATGGCGCAGCTGGAAGGGCTGCACCCGGCAATTTTCCGCGAGGTGCGCCAAGAGAAATTCCGCCAGCTCAAAGGGCAAAGCATTCTGGCCAATCTCTACGGCGACTGGTGCCTGACCCAGGGACGGGGCGAGGTGCGTCGCAACCAGTGCGCCTACCTCTTTACCGACGACCTGGAAACCTCGCCGCAGCAGGTGGCGGCGTTTATCGAAAGCGATGTGCTGGGCCGCAAGCTCAGCCTGTGCATCAACGACAAGGGCGATGATCGCGAGATCAGCGCGGCGCAGCGGGTGATCAAGCTGATCATGGACCGCGTCTTCGCCCGCGAAGCGGCCTGATCAGCTGTCGAAGCCCCGTCCTTCCGCCGGCCACTGCTCCAGACCCTGGGCGGGACCCGGTCGGGCGAATAGGTAACCCTGGAACTTGCGGCAACCCAGGCGCAGCAGCGCGTCCCGCTGCTCCGGGGTTTCCACGCCCTCGGCGGTGACCGCCAATCCCAGGTTGTCGCCGAGCATCAGGATGGTGCGCACGATGGCCGCATCGCTCGGGTGATCGAGCAGGTCGCGGACAAAGGACTGGTCGATCTTCAGCTGATCCAGGGGCAAGCGCTTGAGGTAGTTGAGCGATGAATAACCGGTGCCGAAGTCGTCCAGGGACAGGCGCACGCCATGGGCTTTGAGCCGGGTCATCTTGACGATCATGGCTTCGACGTCTTCCACCAGCTGGCTTTCGGTCAGCTCCAATTCCAGGCATTCGGGCCTGGCCCCGGTTTCGGCCAGGGTGGCCAGCACGTCCTCGACGAAATCCGGGTGATGGAACTGCCGTGCGCTGACATTGATGGCCAGGGTCAGCCGGCGCATCTGCGGCCGCTGCGCCCAGGCCACCAACTGCAGGCAGGCGCTGTGCAGAATCCAGCGGCCCAGGGGCAGTATCAACCCGGTGCTTTCCGCCAGCGGGATAAACGCGCCGGGGGCCACCAGGCCGCGGCTGGGATGCTGCCACCGCACCAGGGCCTCGGCGCCGAGCAGGCGGCCGCGCACGTCTACCTGGGGCTGGTAGTGCAGGACAAAATGACGCTCGCGCAGGCTCTGGCGCAGGTCGGCTTCCAGGCTGGCGCGGTCGCTGACGTCGGTCTGCATCTGCGGGTCGAAAAACCTCAGGGTATTGCGCCCGGCCGCTTTGGCCCGGTACATGGCCAGGTCGGCGCGCTTGAGTAACTCCTCCACCGTGCCCGGGGTCTCGGAAAACAGCGCGATGCCGATGCTCGCCGTGCTGCTAAGGCTGTGTTCCTGCAGGCTGTAGGGCATGCCCAGCTCTCGAATCAGCTGGGCGGCCAGGCTTTCCAGTTGCACCAGGGCGGCGCCGGGCTCCAGGCTCAGGCTATTGAGCAACAGCACGAATTCATCGCCACCCAGGCGCGCCAGGGTGTCGCTCTCGTGCAGGTGGCGACCCAGGCGCTGGGACACCTGCTGCAACAACCGGTCGCCCATGTCGTGACCCAGGGTGTCGTTGAGGTCCTTGAAATTGTCCAAGTCGATAAACAACAGCGCGCTGTCCTGGGGCTCGCGCGCGCAGAGCGACAGGGACTGATGAACCCGCTCGATCAGCAGGCGGCGGTTGGGCAGTCCGGTCAGGGGGTCGTAGAAGGCCAGACGATGGATCTGCTCGAGGTTCTTCTTGTGTTCACTGATGTCGGTGGAAATGCCGCACAGGGCGTAGATGCGGCCGTCGGGCTGGCGCAGCGGCAGTTTGACCGAGAGGTAGGTGTGGCGCGAACCGTTCTCCAGGTTACGGTTGATTTCCTCGCGTTCCACCCGTTCGCCCAGGTCCAGCACCCGGCGGTCGTTTTCGTGCAGGTTGGCGGCCGTGGCGGCATCGAAGAAATCCTCGTCGCGGCATCCGATCACCTGCTCCAGGGGGCGGCCGAACAGTTCGCAGACCTTGCGGTTGGCGTACTGGTACCTGAGTTGCGGGTCCTTGATATAGATAAAGGCTTCGACGCTGTCGAGGATGGTGTTCAGGCGCTGCTCGCTGGCCTCGAGGTCGCGGGTGCGCACGGCCACCCGCCGGCGCAACAGCAGGACCCCGGCCAAGGTGGCCAACAACAGCAGGACCAGGACGATCAGGCCCCACCAGACGATGCCGGGGGTCAAGAGGCGAGGTGGTTCGCCGCCCCAGCGCCGCAGGGTCTGGTAGTAGAAGGAGTGTTCGCTGCCCTGCCAGCCTTCCAGGTGGCGGTCGATGGTGCTCAGCAGGTCGGCGTTATGGCCCTTGCGTGTGGCATAGAACAATTGCGCCGGCAGGAACATCACGGGTCTGGCGCGCAGCCCATGGTGCCGGGCATTAAAGTCGCCGAAGCGCTGGTTGGCCACGGCCGCCTCGGCCTGCCCGCTGGCCACCAGCTCGAAGCCCTGCTCCAGGCTCTGCACCGGAACCAACTCGGCCTGCAGGCCGAAGCTGTCGAGCAGGGACTCGAGGTAGTCCTGCTGGATGCTGCCGGCCAGCACGGCGATGCGCCGTCCTTTCAGGTCGAGGATGGAGTCCAGTACGACCGACTCGGGGCTGTAGAGCTGCGACCAGCTGAAGAGCGAGGGGCGTCGATGAAAGTCCAGCACCTGGGCACGGGCGTCGTTTTTGGCGACGTCGGGTAGCAGGTCGATCTCGCCGCTTTCCGCCAGGTGCAAGCAGGCCTGCCACTCACAGGGTACGGGACGCAGCTGCCAGTTTTCCAGGCGGGCGATTTCCCCAAGCAGGTCGCCGAGAATGCCCGAAATCTGCCCGTTGGCGCCGAGCAGGATTTTCGGTGCATTGGCATAGACCCCCACGCGCACCTCGCGTGTTTGGGCCCAGACAGGCGTTGCCAGGGTGGCGCTTATCGCCAGGATCAGGGCGCTGACAGTCAGGGAGAAGGATGACACTGCCTGCATGACTTACCCACTTCGATCCGATTGCACGTCGTAGCAACGGTGCATGGGATATTAGACTGCTATCAGCTATTGCGGCGGTGTAACGCAGCGTCGGCGTTTGCCGGGACGTGCTGCCGGTGCTGTCAGAGGCTCACAGCGGATCGGTCTCATCGGCCTCATCGTCGGCGTTGGCATTGTCGCCGCTGATGGCGGCGAAACAGCTGATGCGGTGGGCAGTGCCCTCGCTCGTCAGCTGCCAGCTGTCACTCGCCGCGTCGAACCGCGCGGCCGTTACCGTGGCCAGGGAAAACTGCCAGCGGCGTGGCGCGCGCCCGTCTATGCATTCGATGCTCAGCACGGCTTGCGCCTGTGCATCGGGGCCGGCCGAGCCGTTGCCGACCTGGGCCAGCAGGTCTTTATCCAGGCTGAACTGCCAGGCATGCAGCCCGTCGACTTCCAGCATGTCGGCGCACGCGAGGGCCTGAAGCAGGGTGGGGTGGTTCATGGTGGGGTACTCACGAGAAAAGACGAAAAACAGCCAGGATGGCCGAGCCTAGTGGCCTGTTTGGTAAGTGGGTTAACTCAAGTTCGGATGCCTGGGGTTCTGAGACAAGGCGCTGTGAGGAGTCGTAGCCCGCTATGGCGAGGATCAGCAACGCCGTATCGGGGCCTTAGGCGCCGACATTGACTCAGTAAATTTGCCAAACAGGCCACTAGCGCCCGAGCCGGCGCAATTGATCGGACTCGATCACCCGTACGCCGTCCTGCTCCTCCAGCGCCAGGCGCCAGAGGGCGCGGGCCAGTACACTGGCGTCGATGCCGCGGTACTTGCCCGGCAACAGCCGCATCAGCGGGGCGGCCAGGCGTTCGCCCAAGCGGAATTCCCGGCGCGGGCCGAGCAGCAGGGAAGGGCGTACCAGGGTCAGTTGTGGCCAGCCCTGAGCTTTCAGGGCCTGCTCCATCTCACCCTTGACCCGGTTGTAGAACACCGAGGAGGTCGGATCGGCACCCAGGGCGCTGACCACCAGAAAGTGCCGGGCGCCCAGTTCGCGGGCGCGTTGCCCGACGGCCAGTACCAGGTCATGGTCGACGGCCCGAAAGGCGTCCTGGGAGCCGGCCTGTTTCAGCGTGGTGCCCAGGCAGCAGAAGGCTGTGTGCAGCGGGCCGGACAGCCCTGGCAGCAGGCCTTGCAGCTCTCCCAGAGGATTCTCCAGGCGGGGGTGCTCGGCCAGGGGGCGGCGGCTGGGGGCCAGGACCCGCTCCACCGTAGGCTCGTTGAGCAGGCGGTCGAGCAGGTGTTCGCCGGTCAGGCCGCTGGCGCCGGTCAACAGCACATGTTGTGGGGTCAGGTACATAAAGTTCTCCGCGGTTACCGGCAGTCTAGAGGGTCTCGGCGCCTTGCGCTGGCGCTGCCTGGCTGTCGCGCAACAGGCGCCAGTGCTTAAGCACGGCCTTGGGGGCCCAGATCTGCGGTTCGGAGGGCTCGAAGCCATCGGCTTCCTCGCGTTCGGCGACCCTCGCCCTGGCCTGCTCGAAGGCGCGTTCCAGGTCGTCGGTTTCGCTCAAGGCTTCGGCGAACAGCGCGCGGCCGAAGTAGGTGAAGTCGTTTTCCTCCGAGCAGCCGAACGACACCCGGTCGGCCCGGGCGGCGGTCATGATCAGGGTCTTGTCGTCCTTGAGCAGCGGGATAAAGCCGCCGGCATAGCAGGCGGAAATCACCACCACCTTGTGCCGGTCCTTGAGCGGCTGCAGCAGCGCGGCCAGGTCGGCGGCGGGCAGGTCGGCCAACTGCAGGCGCGGCTGATCCAGGTTGAGTTCGTGTTCGGCCGAGCCGTGACTGGTCAGGTAGATAAAGATCAGGTCTTCCTCGCCGCTGCGCTCGGCCATGGCGCGGACCGCCCGGGTCAGGCTTTCGCGGGTGGCCAGGGGGCGGTCGGCCAGGTGGTCGCGGTGGTTGACCAGGGTGATAAGGCCATGGGCGCCGAATCGCGTCTGCAGCAGCGTGCCGACATAGTCGGCCTCGCGCATAAAGACGCTTTGCTTGCCGTCGCCGGCCAAGGTCAAGGCATAGAGTTCGCGGGTCGGCGTGGAGGCGGGCAGCGCGGCGATGGCCTGTTCCAGCAGCCGTCCCTGCTCCAGCAGGCCTACCTCCAGGGCATCGGGCAAGGCCTGGCCGGCGGCATCGCGCACCCGTTCGCCGTGTTGCCAGGTGCCGGTCAGCACGCGGCCGCCGGCCTCGGTCAGGGTACCGGCGCCGGCATAGCGGCCCTGGGCGAAGTGGCCCGCATAGACGCTGCCGTCGGCCAGACTCAGGCGGCCCTCGCCGTGGTAACGCCAGGTGCGAAAGCCGCCCTGGTAACGGCTGCCCTGGCCATCGTTGAACTCCCCGTCGCCGTGCAGCGCGCCGTCCTCGAATTGACCGAGCCAGACCTGGCCTTCGCTGTCTTCGTAACGGCCCTTGCCGTGAAAACGGTCGTTGCGAAACCCACCGCTGTAATGGCTGCCGTCTTCGGCGGCGAAGCTACCTTCGCCATTGAGCAGACCCTGCTTGAAATGGCCGCTGAAACGGTTGCCCTCGGCATCGCTGCGCAGGCCTTCGCCGTTCGGCTGACCGTCCTTGAAGCGGCCTTGGAAGCGCTGTCCCTCGGGCCATTGCAACTCGCCCAGGCCATGGTACTGGTCGTTCTGGAACTCCCCGCGATAGCGGGTGCCGGCGCGTTGCAGATCACCTGCGCCGTGCATGCGGCCCAGTTTGAAGGCGCCTTCGTAGCGGCTGCCGTCGCGGTGGGTCAGCATGCCCTGGCCATGGAACAGGCCCAGGTGGAAGTCGCCCTGGTAGGTGCTGCCGCCATTGGGGTCGTGCCACTCCCCGGTGCCTTCCGGTTGCCCATCTTCGAAGCGTCCGGCGTACCAGCTGCCATCGGCGTAGTCCACCCGGCCCTGGCCCTGCAACAGGCCGTCGACCACTTCGCCGCGGTAGCGGCCGCCGTCTGGCAGTACGGCATTGGGCGGCGTCAGGGGCTCGCCCGTGCCGCAGGCGACAAGGAGCAGGGCGAAGGTCAGGGGGGCGAGAAGAGCGCGCATCACGAACATCCGGGCAGAGGCAACGGGGCGCAGTATGCCGCAAAGTCAGGCTGGAAAAGCGCTCGGTTGCCATGGAAACGGGGCGCCGAAGCGCCCCGTTGCTGACACAGCGTAACCGCGATCAGGCTGATTCAGACGAAAAACAGGCTCAGGGACTCGGCGATATACGCCGGCTTTTCCTCGCCTTCGATCTCCAGTACCGCCTTGGCTTTGAGCAACCATTGCCCAGGCTTTTTTTCGGTGACTTCGAGCAAGGTCAAGGCCAGGCGCACGCGCGAATCGACCTTGACCGGCTGGATGAAGCGCACGCTGTCCAGGCCATAATTCACGCCCATCTTCATGCCCTTGGGCATGACCATCAGGGTTTCGGTGAGTTTGGGAATCAGCGACAGCGAGAGGAAACCGTGAGCGATGGTGCCGCCAAAGGGGGTCAGCTTGGCCTTCTCGGGGTCGACGTGGATGAACTGATGATCGCCCGTGCATTCGGCGAATTGGTTGATGCGCGCCTGGTCGATGGTGATCCAGTCCGAGTGACCCAGGTCCTTGCCTACATAGTCCTTGAGTTCTGCAGCGGGTACGAAGGGCATAATTTCTCCTTGATAAAGCGGGATTTGTTATTTTTGTGCATAACTTCGCAATCCCTAGATCATCATGCGCGGCGGCGGTGGTCAAGCCTGGATTGCCAGGCCGAATGACGGGTTATAGCCAGTGCTTAGCCTGCTTATAATACAGCCCGAGACTTCGCGCGCTCCGCGGGTGGCGCCGGCTGCGCAGCAGCGCTCGCGCGTTCACGCCTCTATTTACCTGGAGAATCGTTCATGCTGCTACGTGGCCTGACCTGGCTGGTGCTGTTCCAGTTGCTCGGCAGTGCGCTGACCGTGCTGCTGTTGCCCATGCTGCCCGGTCCGATCATCGGCCTGGTCTTGCTGTTCCTGTTTCTGCTGCTGCGTGGCGAGGTGGGCGAGCCGCTGATGGCCGCCTCCAGCGGCTTGCTGCGCTACCTGCCTTTGCTGCTGGTGCCCGCCGCCGTGGGGATCATGGCCTATGCCCAGGCCATCGCCGCGGATTTCTGGGCGGTGGTCGGGGCCCTGGTGCTCTCCCTTCTGCTGTCCCTGGCGTTTGTCGGTTGGCTGATGCAGGCGCTGATCGAGCGCCAGTCGCGCGCCCGGGAGAAGCGCTGATGCTGGATTGGCAAGCCGCCTGGCAGGCACTGATTCACCATCCGCTGTTCGGCGTGGGCATCACCCTGGGCGCTTATCAGCTGGCCCTGGTTGCCTACGAGCGCACGCGCTGGGTATTTCTGCAGCCGGTGCTGCTGTCCATGCTGATGGTGATCGCCGTGCTGCTGGTCTGCGGCTTGAGTTATGCCGAGTACCGGGAAAGCGCTGAAGTGCTGACGGTGTTTCTCGGTCCGGCGACCGTGGCCCTGGCGGTGCCGCTGTACCTCAACCTGCGACGCATTCGCCAGTTGTTCTGGCCGATCATGCTGACCCTGCTCATAGGTGGGACCTTGGCCACGGCCTTGGGCGTGGCCCTGGCCTGGTGGTTTGGCGCCGAGCCGCAGATGCTGATGAGCATGGCGCCCAAGTCCGTGACGTCGCCGATTGCCATGTTGGTGGCCGATCAGATCGGCGGCATCGCGGCCCTGGCCGCGGTGTTCGTGTTGATCACCGGGGTGATCGGCGGCATGCTCGGCCCCGGACTGTTGCGCGGCCTCGGTGTGCATCATC